>NZ_JARZFX010000021.1:0-41369 GCF_036026595.1 Virgibacillus tibetensis
TTGCGAACGGTTTAGTATTTTAGAATCCCATTGCTTCAGCTGTGGGAGTGTCAACACTTAAACCTTCTTGTGACAAAAGATAGAAAAACATAGTTTCGCGAATCAAAAATGTTATTAGTTGTTATATACTTTTGATTGATTTTCGATAAGATCAGTCTTCTGTATTAGGACCAGATTGTGGAGGATCTAGTTTAGCATTAATAGTGGTGAACCCAAACCAAGAATACCAAGTTGTCTATAAAAACTTGGTATTTTTGGCTGCTAAATTTATTGGGAATGGAACTATATCTCTTCGTTTGTTTCAATAAGATGTATCATAGGTCAAAACTCCGCATTTTTGTGGGTAAAGAAAAACTTAAGGATACTTATCTACATGGTAGAGTGATTTAAATAGTTTTTACCAGTAATCCTTCTTCTTTGTAATTCTCCAAATTTTCAACATCACTCCATGATTGTTCATTTTCTCGTAAACTTCTTTTCTTCTGGCTTGTACTTTCATGTGTAGAATACTCGCAAAAAGCAAGGGGGTTTTTGTCCTCTCTTTTTCAAATAAATACATAGTAATTCCCTTTCTATTATCGTCGCGTCTCCTCTCCGAAAAAATCGAAATGACAAAAACTCGATGAAGGAACCAAAACTCTCAGCGCGATAGACGCACTTTTAAAAGGGGATGTGGAAAAAGGATCTCGTTGCGGTGACTGCGATTACCAAAGCGCAGAAGCCCCCGTCGGACAACTGACTATCTTTGAATTCCTGGAAACGGAGCCTGAACCGGAAGGAAACAGAACAATCGAAAATGAACTATCAAAAGAAGTCATAGATGCCCTGCAGGAATTGACGAGCGCACTCCAGACCGTGTTCGGAAGATAAACAAAAAACCCATAAAGTGGTTAAGTAGTTCCGTTTCGATGGAGAAAAATTAAAATAACATACCAAATAGGAGACCAATTCGCATAGTGATTCGGTCTCTTTTAAATGCTGTTATATCAATATTTATGTGAAATTAACATATGAAATCCCATTGGAAATAGCATAGTAAATAGTTGATTGACAATAGCTGTTGTCAATTAAAATTTTAGTATGTTAATTAGGGTTCTAATTGGATTGTTATTTGGTGTGTAAATTTAGAAAGAATAAAAAGGCAGAAAAATTGTTCAAAAGATAGCTCGCTAACCTAAGCGAGTCATTTTTTTAAAGGGAAATGGAAATTTTATGTTAATGTTAAATATAGAGATTGTGATGAATTGTACTTCAACTAACTGGGGGTTAGTTGAAGAGTGCTGTTAAAGACGAAATAATAGCATTTATAGGTATAATATTTGTATTCGTAAAAAGGAGGATTTTACTTTTGAATATTTTAATTTTAGGTGCAACTGGACGAGTTGGAAGTCAAATAGTAACTTATGCCCTTCATGATAGACATCATGTTACTGTATTAGTTCGCACTCCAGAGAAGATTCAAATAAATAGTGAAAATTTAACCATTATTCAAGGGAATGTTTTAAATAAAAATGATATAGTACGTGCAATGTATGGGATTGATGTAGTTATTAGTGCATTAAATACTGATGGCACAACCACTCTATCAGAAAGTATGCCACTAATTATCAAAGCAATGGAAAACGAAGGTATACAACGAATTATCACGATAGGAACTGCAGGAATCTTACAAAGTAGAACTACGCCAACCGTACTCCGTTATCAGTCAAGTGAATCAAAAAGTAAATCAACCCGTGCAGCAGAAGAACATCATAAAGTTTACGATATGCTGAAACAATCAACACTCGATTGGACGATTGTATGTCCTACATATTTGCCAGATGGAGAAAGAGAAGGTCAATATCGAATTGAACGTAATTTTTTGCCGGAAGGTGGTATGAAAATATCAGTTCCTGATACAGCCGAATTTACTTATCGTCAGATAGAAAGTAGCGATTATGTCCAATCACGTGTAGGAATCGCCTACTAATAATATTCTCTTACATTATTACTTGCTGTCACAAGGTAAAATTTATTGTTTGTGAAAAATTGTACTTAAACGCACTGTTTACTTGAAGAAAGGTATTGGATTTTTTGGTACATTAAGAGGGCGAGGGAGGAATTTATTATATTTTTGTTATCAGCAATTGATAGAATAAACATAGGAGATATGATTTTCCAACTAATTTTTTTCATAGTAATTATTGCGGTTATTACTCTTTTATCAAGTAAAGGACAACGAAAAAGAGAATATAAACAAGATAAAGAAATAAAAGGATTAAAAATTATAAGAATCATTTTAAGTGTAATAACTTTATTGTTGGCAGGTTATGGATTTTTAGCTGATAATTTTTTTTTACAACCACTTATGATTTTTTTCTTGGGGTTGCTTATATTAGTAATGGGATTAGATGAATTCAATAAGGGAAAAAAAGGATTTGGATATCTGTGTATAGCTATTGCTATATTTATCTCAATTCAATCATTTTTCTTGAATTAAATGGTGGCCATCCTTAAAGGAGAAGCACCCTTTTTGTCGAATTTAATATATAGGCTTAGAAGACTTGGCTAAAAAATGGAACTTAATTAAAGGGGGGTATTTTGCAAAAATGTGACAAATGCAATATGCAATTTAGATGGAGGGAAATCTATAAATCTTTTGCTTGGACATACAAACCGATTGAGTGTCAAAAATGTGGTGCGGAACATAGAATAACCATCTCTGGACGGTTCACATTTGTATTTTTGACTATTGTACCGATGTTAATTTTCACTAACTTCCTTTCACCTTTCAAAAATTTCCTTGTGACTCTTATCATAGGTTTAACCCTACTCATAATTGGTTCTTTGTTAACTCCATTTTTTGTGAAGTACAGGGAGAAATTATGAAAATATACACTTAAAGTAAATGGTGCGATTGCTTAACAAGAATAGTCACTTCTTGCGTTAAAGGATAGTATTTGGGGGAGAAGACTTTGGAAGATAAAAAACAATCAAAACTAGAAAAGTGGAGAGCAAAATATGCTTCGCTAGTTGTTGCTTTGGGATCTTTATATTCTTTGATAGTTACTTGGGGAGAAGGCTGGTTTTTTACAACAAGAATGATAATAGGTGTCCTCATATGTAGCACCTTTGCAGCTTTTAATTTGAAAGATAGCATATCAAAGCAGCGTGAATTAAAGAACACGATGGAACTAATGACTACCAAAAATTAATTGAACTAACTGGTGCGATTGTTCAATAGAGACAATTGCTTCTTGTGCTAATGAAACAGTAGAGTTCAATAACATTTATAGTAGAATTACCTATATTAAAGGGGTTTACGGTGGAGGGGATAACCTTGATAGGATTTTTTGAAAGGTTTAAAGAAATCCAGAAACTTCAATGGGAGTTATTTATAGATTATTGGTATGTTTATATTGTGGCTATTTTACTTGGATTAGGGATAGTTATAGTTTGGGTTATGAAAAAATGAATGGAATTTTATGTTAAATTTTATTAGAGACAATAGGGAAATTGTGAGCGATTACACTTAAACGAAGCAGTTTAGCAACAGAAGAGAATAAACAGTATGCTCAAATTTTTTATTTTTTATAATTTCCGTCAAGTGGAGTTACTATTTAATAAATACGAAGGAGGTTTCATCCAATGGTAAAAGTAAATTAAAGAGGAAATCTATTAATGTTTAAATACATGTAGGTTTTCTAAAAATTTAATTAAAAAATTATTATGTTGAAGGAGAAAACTCATGTTGCAAAAAATCACAGCAAATACTTATTATCTAATAAATGATGATGAAAAAGAAAGACCAACTTTAGGAGTAATTTCTGGGGGAAATGCAAGTTTAGTCGTTGATGCAGGTAATTCATCGTTACACGCTCAGGAACTGATTAGTGAAGTTAAACGACTACGGTTACCTCCAATAAAATATGTTGTTGTTACTCACGCACACTGGGACCATTTTCTGGGGGTGAATGAGTATGAAGCACATTTTATTGTTAGTAAGAAAACTAATGAAAAACTTCAATTTTGGAAAAGCTGCTCCTTTTCAGACGAAGGTTTAAAAGAAATAGACCGTGAAATGAATGTAGGCTCAACCTTTTCAGAAATTATAAAAACTGAATTGAATGACAGAGATACTTTCCAATTAAAAGATGCTGATATAATCTTTGATAATCAATTAACTCTTGATTTGGGAGATATGCTTTGTACAATTGATGAGATGGATAGCACACATACAGAAGATGCTACAGTTGTATATAATCCTAAGGAAAAAGTAGTTTTCTTTGGGGACGCAACATACGGTAAAACAACAGAATCTTTATTCCACTACAGCCATAATAAAATCGACTCAATGATTCAGAATGCTAAAAAATATCAAGTTAATTGGTCTGTTCTAGGTCATGAATCAGTTTGTGACAGGGATGAGATGGATTTATATTGGAGTGAGTTAACATCTTCTTCGAGAGCAGTTCATACAAGTTCCTTAAAGGGTTCTATAGATACTTTCCGATTAAATGAAGGAAGGGAGCCAACTGATAATGAAATGTTTTTTATTAAAGCATTCATTAACGATATAATTATTGAATTAAAGTCATGATAAGCTATTAGCTTATCATAGAAAAGAGCATTTCTGTTAAGGGATGCTTTTTCAATTTATTGAACTACAGGAGGCAATACTTCCATTATGGTATTGTCTTTTCTTATGGCTATCGGAGCAATTTAATGACATTTTGTTTTAGTAAAGGATTTTTAGATAATATTGGAGAATTAAATATAGAAGAATTTTATAAGGAGGACTAAATATATGAATAGATTAAATTTAATAACTCTTGGTACAAAGGATATTGTAAAATCACATATTTTTTTTAAGAAACTCGGTTTTGACACCTCAATACGGGGAACAGAATCAAATCCTTTTATTATTTTCTTTAAAAATGAAGGGACAAGAATTGCCTTATATCCACTTGAAGAACTTGCTAAAGATATTGATAATGAAAGCCCACCTGCAATTTCAAGTGGATTTTCAGGTATAACTTTAGCTTATAATGCAAAATCAATGGGAGAAGTAGATGAAGTTTTAAAAAGAGCAAAATTAGCTGGAGCCGAAATTATTAAAGAGCCTAAAAAGAATGATTGGGGAGGATATGGTGGTTATTTCACCGACCTTGATGGCTATTATTGGGAAGTTGCATTTGGAGAAGATTGGGAATTTAATGAATCAAATATGTTGATTATTAATGACCAATAGTTTTAATAAATGTATACGTATTGTGAAATTTTTCACTTAAAGTAACGGGTGCATCTTTAAAAAATAAAGGATAGCACCATTTCGCTATAGTAGCAGGTTAGGTGAATAAGACTAATTCACAATATATTGTTTCGAGAATTGTCATAATATTGTTAATAAGTAATCAGTCTAATCAAAATACCGTAGGGTAAAGTTAAACTCAACTTAAATTGGAAAGGTGGTTTCTATGAAAAAATGGTTTGGTTCCGCAGCGGTTTGCTTCAATGAAAATAAGGAAGTTCTTATGGTTAGAAGTAATGATTCTGAGGGCTGGGGGGTCCCTTCAGGTGAAATTGAAAAAGGCGAGACACCTGAAGAATGTTGTATAAGAGAAGTGAAAGAAGAAACAGGATATGACGTTAAAATTATTGAAAATTTGTTTGTTAAAGAGACTGTAATAAAGGGGATAAATGTAAAGACCTATTACTTTAAAGTAGAGAAGATAGGAGAAAGTGAAGGAATAAATGACCCAGATAAAGATTTAGATAATTTTATACATATCTACCCAGAAGATTTAGAAACAATTCAAAGGTGTAGTTGATTAGCTTATTCAATTATAGGGTGCTTATCTTGAAATGATAGCACGATTTCGCTATATGGCAGGATTATTCAATAAGGATTCGGCTTTTAAATTAAAGAATAGGTTATTTAAGTCATAACAAGGGGGTTTGAATTTTTGAAACTTAGACAAATGGCAGTTGCTTTCCTTTTTAATGAGGAACAAGAAGTTTTATTTCTTCAAAAAAACAAAAAGACACTTTCCTCGCAGGGCTTTTAGTTCCAATAGGTGGTCATATAGAAGGCGATGAAATAAATGAACCTAAAGAAGCGTGTTTCAGAGAGATTGAAGAAGAAACTGGTTTAAAGAAAGATTGCATAGAAAATCTTACACTTAGATATATTGTACTTAGGATAAAGGACAATCAAGAAATTCGAATACAATATGTTTTCATTGGAAGTGTGATTAAAAATTCTACTTTAATTGAGAGTGATGAAGGGTCGCTACCTTGGATTGGTTACAAAGGTATTCTGAACTATAATGTATCAGCTACTACCAAAGAAATAGTTAAACATTACGACCAAGTTGGCAAGTATAACGAAAAAGTATATGTAGGTTCAATGAAATCTTTAAAAGGAAACCCTGAAATCACTTGGGGACTTTTGGAGGATTGGGAGTTAGCGATTTTCAACTAACGAAGCAGTTTAGTTTAATAAGCCTCAAGACCTATTTGAGAATATTCCCCAGGTCCATTACTAGAAATTTCCTTGTACGGTAAGATGATAATGTCTAATACTTGGTGTCTGTTTAGGTAAATGGATTAGGAAGTGAGTATGAAAAAAAGTCAGTCACTAATTAGAGGGGGGAAATCATTGAAACCAAAAAAAGCAAAAGTTCTTGTACTGGGAACATTTCACATGTCTGAACATGAGGGTTTATATTCTGAAAAAAGACAAGCTGAAATTGAGGAATTAGTATCTAAGATAGCGGAATTTAAACCAACAAAGATTGCAGTCGAAATGGAACCAGAAGAAAGTGAATTTATTAATGTAAAATATAATCAATTCAAATTGGGTACATACGAATTAGGAATGAATGAAATATTCCAAGTAGGCTTTCGGTTAGGTTTAAAGCTGGAGCATGAACAGATTTATCCGTCTGATTGGATGGGCGATGCAGATATGGGTTATGAGGAAGTTGAGAGTTGGGCAAAGAAAAATCAACCAGAACTTTTAAATGAAATATACAAGGGGCTAGAGGTCCCTGTATTATCTGAAGACAAAAGTGTAATAGACTACTACAAAGAATTAAATACTCCCTCCATAGTTAACATGTTGCATAAAATTCATGTGAATATTGCACGCATTGGTGAATTTAATAATTATGTTGGTATGAACTGGTTAAGCTGGTGGTATAAAAGGAATCTAATAATGTTTAGTAATTTAACCCGTCTTATTGATTCTGAAGAAGAAAGAATATTATTCATTGTAGGTGTGGGGCACTCTTCTATTGTTACAAAGTTTATTGAAGAAAGTGAATTTTGTGAGGTCGTCCAACCTCTTAGTTATCTGTCCTAAAAATAGAATTTTTTAGACGGATATACCAAAATTGGGCTCGATTGTTTAAAAACGTCAATTAAACAAACGGGTGCATTAGCTTAACAAGCCAAATCAAAAAATCGGTTCCTATCGTGTTAGGAACCGATTTTCTATGTTGTAATCTGCTTATCGTTGTGTAAATCCGCATTTTCCTGACGCTACCCTATGGTGATTTGATCCATAATCTACCACCTTCTAAGCAATTTATTTTGATTTCAAGTTATTAGAAGCTAAGATATATTGTGTATCAAATAATGGAAGTGGAAATATTATGTTAGATTTTTATCAAGCTCTGGAGAGAAGGAATGACTTCTTAGGAAGAAACTAATACTAAAGCTTGCAAATATATTTCGTAAAAGGGAGTGTTATTCATGCGTGCAGTTGTCATCAATGAATATGGTAGTAAAAATGTGTTGGTGGAGCAGGAGCTACCGAAACCAGAAATAAAAGCAAACCAAGTACTTGTTGAGGTTTATGCAACTTCCATTAATCCGATTGATTGGAAGCTTCGTGCGGGATACTTAAAGCAGATGCTTGATTGGACATTCCCAATTATCCTTGGCTGGGATGTTGCTGGTAAGATCGTTGAAGTTGGAAGTGAAGTGACGTATTTTCAGGTCGGGGATGAAGTTTTTGCACGACCGGATACTACCGCTGAAGGTACTTATGCGGAATTTACGACTGTGGATGAGGAATTGCTTGCGAAAAAGCCTAGCAACCTGACATTTGAAGAAGCTGCCTCTATTCCATTAGCAGGTTTAACCGCTTGGCAGTGTTTAGTGGATAATACAAAAGTCGAGCAAGGAGATAAAGTACTCATCCATGCTGGTGCTGGTGGTGTAGGAAGTTTGGCCATTCAAATGGCAAAACATTTGGGTGCCTATGTGGCTACAACAGCGAGTGAAAAAAATGAAGCATATGTAAAAGAGCTAGGTGCAGATGAATTCATTAATTACCGCATACAACAATTTGAAGAAGAATTAAGTGATTATGATGTGGTCATTGATACAATGGGCGGCGACATTTTAAATAAAAGCTTCCAAATATTAAAGCCTGGTGGCAGACTAGTAACTATTGCCGGACAACCCGATCCAGCATTAACAGAAAAGCATCAAGTAACAGCAAGCTCCTATTGGTTAACGCCAAATGGTAAACAGCTAGGTGAAATAGGCGAATTACTTGAGAAAAGAATACTTAAGCCTCAAGTGGGTAGTGTATTTGATTTTTCAGCAGAAGCGTTACAAAAAGCACATGAATTAAGTGAGACACATCATGCCAAAGGGAAAATTGTAATAAAAGTTAAATAATCGGTGTAAAGTCCAAAAAATACCCAATAATGACTAACAATCATTATCGGGTATTTTTTATGGCGAGAAAACACCAAGCAGGTAGAGAATGGACAGAAATGTCATTGTATAAACCAGATAAATTTGATGAATACTTTTCTATGCCAAGTAGTGGAAAAATTGTTCGAAATCGTTTAGATTATTATTCATATATCGAACTTCCAACATTTGATATTAGAGAAGCCAATGCAAGAATTAGGATTCCTACAATAGTTTTTTGTGGAAGGTACGACTCACAATGCCCTATTGTATATTCAGAAGAAATTCATCAACTTGTTCCAAACTCAAAATTCTATGTTTTTGAAGAAAGCAATCATACCCCTTACTTAGAAGGAAATGAAAAATTCAATGAGATGGTTAAGGATTATATTAATTTAGTCTGATTTCTTATTCCACTATAGGGTGATTTC
This sequence comes from Virgibacillus tibetensis, assembly GCF_036026595.1. Classification (NCBI taxonomy): domain Bacteria; kingdom Bacillati; phylum Bacillota; class Bacilli; order Caryophanales; family Bacillaceae; genus Virgibacillus; species Virgibacillus tibetensis. The sequence continues at coordinate 9,123 of NZ_JARZFX010000021.1, forward strand.
CTTGAATAAGGAATTACATCCTTGTTCCACTAACGTAGCAGTTTAGTGAAAGAAGAATTTGTTGAGAATGAAACTCTTATAAAATTTTATCGTCTATTTAAAATAAAAGGGGGATAATTATGAAATTTTATTTATTATGTCTAGTTGCATTTTTTGTAGTATTGACTGGTTGTTCTTCGAATTCAGAAGAAAATAACAATCGAAATAATTCTAAAGAAGAAGGTTCATATGCAGCTATATTAAATATAAATGGGGAAGAGTATTACTCCGTTGGTGATAAAAATCAAGGGGAATATACAGTAAGTGAGGAATTCGGGAGAGTTGAAACAAGAGTGCCTCCAGAGGTTCTTCCAAAGGAAAATTTGGTATCAAATTACTTAGATGAAGGAACACTTATTTTTTCTGTTGAAGAGGATAGTAAGATTTTTTTATCTGAAACGAAAGAAGATGGGGTTTACGAAATTTTCTATAAAAGTAAATAAAAATGTAATTGTTTTATTCAAGTAACGGGTGCGATCTTCTTAGAAGGAGAAGCACCTTTTTTGTTGAATTTACTAAATAGGGGCAGGTTTGTAAATAAAGTGAAAGAAAATAAAGGGTATTATTATTCAAATATAGAATGTTACTAAAGAATAATTAAAAGGGAGTGCCAGTTTATATGTTTGAAAGAATAGACACCATATGTTTAACAGTTAGTAATGTGGAACAATCAAGCATCTGGTATCAAGAATTAGGCTTTAAAGTAACTTTTAAGGGTGAAGGATATCGAGTTTTAAGTGTTGGAACCAGTGGAGTTCCATTAACTATTGAAGAGGGACGTATATCTTCCAAAGAGAATCACACTTACCCAATTTTGTTCACAAAAGATATTAAGAATACATATCTAAAGCTAAAAGAAAAAGGTATAAAAGGAACCGAATTACAAGATGATGGTGATAATTACTTTTTTGATTTTTACGACTTAGACAATAATAAATTGCAAGTATGCTTTTGGGAGTAGATGAAGGCACAAACACCTTTTATTCGTCACTTCATCTTTAGTGTAAACAATCGTTCACAATCAGAACATTGTTTAATAAAAAGGAGGAATTAATAAAGTGGAAAAAATATTACCTATTAAAAACCAAATGAATGGCGTGTTTGTTCATGTAATCAGCTTGAAAGAGTCAGCAAAATGGTACTCCGATTTATTAGGGCTTGATATTGATTTAGATCAAGTAGCTTCACCTGTCTATAACATTCCCTTAGTAGGGACAACTTCGCTTACTTTAGATGATCACACCTTTGATCCCGAATTTAACCATAATGTAAGTACCAACCCAATTTTTAATTTATATGCTCCAAAAATTGAAGAAGCATATAAGTATGTAAAAGGGAAAGGTATTGAAATTGTGAGAGAAATAGAACGGGTGGGCGATACTGCCTGGTTTAACATAAAAGACCCAGATGGTAATGTGGTTATGATTTGTAATTGCTAAATAAATGATAGTTTTCCTGTAAAATTAATTTTTATTATATTTTTTCTTTGTTCAGTCTTGGTCTCCCGCTATTTTAAATCTTAATAGTTTTTAACTATTTGGTGCGATCTTCTAAGAAGGAATAGCACCTTTTTTGTTGATTATATCAATAGGGGCAGTTTAGTGAAAGAGTCTAGATTAATTTTTGTTTAGCAATCGGGCCATTTAATGGACCAATGGTATCAGTCAAAATCGTTATTATAATGATTACATGGGGGAGGTAAGCATATGGAAATTCAAAAACAAAAAGTCCGAAAAATTTTCAGAAACCTTACAAAAAAAAAGCAAATACATGAATCTGTTCTTCTCGTAGAAAACTCCAATGGAGATGTTTCATACAGCTTTGGGTACGGGGGGAAGAATATAGATACGCCATTCTTTATTGCAAGTATCACAAAGCTGTTCACAACCACTTGTATTTATATATTGAGAGAGCAGGGAAAACTGTCACTGGATGATGAAATAACAAGATATTTAAAAACAGACACTTTAAAGAACCTTCACGTTTACAAAGGCCTAGAGTATTCTAATAGACTTACAATCTCGAACTTATTGTTTCATACAAGTGGATTGAGGGATGTGATTGAGGAGGGTAGCAATAAGTCGAAAAAACGTGCTATCCTTAATAAGGATGTGCAAATTGATTTTAATGAAACCATATTAAAGACGAAGGAAATAAAACCACACTTTGCACCAGATATGGGAAAAAGAGCTCATTACGCAAATATAAACTTTGAAATCCTCGGAAAAATAATTGAAATAGTTACTAATTCATCATTGGAAGATGTGTATAGACAATTAATTTTTGGACCTTTAGAACTCAAAAATACTTATCTTCCGAAAGATGAGGATGATTTTATCCCGTATGTTTATTATAAGGACACTGCCTTATACCGTCCAAAATTACTTAGGAGCGTTCGCGCAAGTGGTGGTTGTGTTTCTACGGCTCGTGAATTAATGGTATTTATTAAGGCTTTCTTTAAAGGAAAGCTATTTAATAATACTGTTTTTCATGAACTAAAAGTAAACAATAGGTTGCAGGCTTCTATGCTTCCAATTCATTACGGTTCTGGATATATGAGAGTTCCACTAAATGGTCTTGCAACACTTTTTATGGGAAAAGGTGAGCTAATTGGTCATTCTGGTTCAACAGGTTCCTTTGCATTTTACTATCCCGAAAAGGACATGTTTTTTATTGGAGATGTCAATCAAATGGAAAACCCCGCGACTCCTGTACGGCTGGTGATGCGACTTGCCATGTATATGAAATCATGAATATTAAAGTATCTTCCAATAACGGGCGCGTTAGTTGAAAAAGACAATGTAAAAAAACATACGAGGTTGGGACATAACTAAATGGGAAGAATGAGAATCCGAACAATCGGAACTTAGCGAAGTATTTTGCCGAAGCGGTACATTTGCTTAGGAGTTAATGTTCGGATTTTCCTGGATAATTCCTCTTTTGTCCCAGCCTCGTTTTTGGTTGCTGTTTATACTGTTATTTAGGGTGTGTTAATTATAGTGATTTCTAGTGTAATAATTACAAAGTGATTGGGTTTTTATTGTCACGGAAAAGGGTGACGCGACATGACGCGACAAACTCACACCAAAAGTTTGCCAACGCGACTGCTGTACCAAACACGAACATATTAAAAACACTACCGACTGTGAATCGATTATAAACAGCATGCGCACGTATTCAAGCACGGAGTGCGCAATGCTGTATGCGGGTCATCCTAAGAACGTTGAAATTAATTCCACGCATTCCTCGACCGTTGCGACAGGTGCTTGATCCACTATTTTTAAACCTCTGGAACGCCAATCCAAACTTCTTAATTGATCCGTCAGAATAACACCATTTACTTGTAAACCGTCCGGAATTTTAACTTCAAAAGGATAGCCTTTTTCTTTGGATGTGATGGGACAAACCACCACAAAGGCGGCTTGATTGAACAGTTTAGGAGACAGAACCAAAGCCGGTCGATACCCTGCCTGTTCATGCCCTGATTGAGGCGTGAAATTTAGAAAAACCAAATCTCCCTTATCCGGAACCCCCATTACCAAAGCTCATCTCCTTCGGGTTTTCCCCAATCGATTTCGCCATGGCGATTTTCTGGCGTTATCTTTGCCATCAATTCTTCTAATGTCGGTTTTTTCTTTGCTGGTACAATTTTAAGTTCTTGATTTTCAATCCTAAGCTCCACATCGGAACCTTGTGTTATTTTTATTTCGTCTGCTATATTGGAAGGTATTCTAACGGCAAGGCTGTTTCCCCACTTTTGAATTTTTGTAGTCACTCTAACCTCTCCTTTATTATCCTTTGTCATTATTATACCACCTTTCAGAAGGAGTGTATACACACAGTATATACACTTGTGCGCAATTAAATACCAACACCCTCATTAGTTTGAGTAACCTTTTTACGGAAAATACAACCATTGCCTGATTAGGTTCCCCACCATAAATTGGTACTTATAGAACAGTTCAAATCATATTCTTATAAAAGAAATCAATATGTAGGGGGTTAAGTTAGTTGGAAAAAGTTAAAGTGAGATTACGACCCATTGTAAGTAAATTAAATTTATCCACTGTTTTAAAAACAACTATACTTCCAGGGGACTCAATTGAAAGTTTATTTATTGCTACTCAGGTAGGCGAAATCTTTTATATAGGAAACGGATTGGTTAGAACTTTTTTAGATATTCGCCCCCAAATCCTAAAACTGGGTATTTCTGATGGGGGATATGATGAACGGGGATTGCTAGGACTAGCGTTTCACCCCCAGTTTTATTATAATGGTTTGTTTTATCTTCATTATTCAGCAGCTGGAACACAAGGTCCAGGTGCTCTTCCTGAACATTTTAAGCCTAACCCATGTGATCCCAGAACCTTAAACCTTAAGTGGATAAATAGAGAAACTCAATATGATCATATTGATACCGTTGAAGAATGGATTTTACAATCGAATGGTCAACCTCAAAAACGACGGACATTACTTAACTTAAGAAGACCATTTTTTAACCATAATGGTGTCAATAGCTTAAACTTTTCACCTGAAACAGGAAAACTTGTTTTAACAACCGGAGATGGTGGATCAGGATATGATCCATTTAACTTAAGCCAGGACGATTTAGAAATTGCTGGTAAAATAATTGAAATCGATGTAAGCAAGAAAACTTACATAAATAATCCACCCATTGTCACAAGGTTTAATGAAATTCCTATACCTATTCAGGAAACGCTTACAGTAATGGCCAAAGGGGTTCGCAATATACCAGGCATTTCCTTTCAAAGGTTTTATAATCAGTATATGATATATGCGGGAAATGTCGGACAGGATTTGGTCGAGTCGATTTTTTCATTCGTCCATTATAAGCCCATGCCGGTTACTCAGCTTATTCAAGCTTCCTTAATGAATTCTGAACCTGACAAAGAAGGTTTTATTAACTTTGGATGGAGAGGTTGGGAAGGTGCTTTTCCTACTCCGACTATGAGCAACTGCACTAATAATCCGAATTTGGATGAGAAAACTATTGCTTATTACAGTGAAGCGGTAGCACTTTCAGGGAGTCGTCTTCAGCCTTTAACTAGTTATTTTCATCAAGATACCAGACCCGATAAGTTTGCAGGAACTGCACTTACTGGAGTCCAGCCATATATGGGGAACAGAATCCCTGGTTTAACAGGAAGCGTTGTGTTTACTGATTTTGCCCGGAAAGAATCTCAATCTCAGGTTAGAGGGGCTTTAGCATTCACCAGCGTGAGACCAGATGGTAAACAAAATGATTTTAGTGTGATTCAAACCGATTATGATTTTGGGTCTCAATCAGCCTATTATGTTAGTTTGGGAACGAATATGAATCAAACCAGATTATATTTAGGGGTTTATGGCTCTATGAAAGTGACTGATTTTAATCAAGGCACTGTTTTTGAAATAGTTCCATGAACGATTAAAATGGGTAGTTCCTTAGACTGGAGTGATTTGTACCATCACTAAATGATAATCATTTTTAATTTTTTGAAAATGATTAAAGCAATTTCAACCCATAACCAGCTATAAAGGAAAGCAAATAAAAAAATACTTCCAGTTGTAAGAAACGAAAAGGAATCTGAGACGGCTGGACCTAAAACTGGAAAGCGAAAAATAAATAGAAGACTCATAACTCCTAACATTAAAAGAATTGTGCCAGTAACAATAAGACTTAATCTCTTTCTAAAAATATGAAAAGATGCCCCTATGCCAAGTCCTAATAATCCTGTTGTAAAAGGAAATACAATTAATTCAGTTGGTTGTATTATGAATAACAATATAATTGTAAGAAAATAGGACTTTACTCCAAATGGAATAGAAAACATAGAACCTAACAGAATGGGGGCAGTGGCAAGCGCACTAAAAAAATATCCGATACCTGGTAAAAAGCCTCCTGCAGCCTGGAGAATAGCAGCAATACCGGCAAAAATAGATACTAAAATGAGCTTCATCGTTTTTTTGTGTTTATTGAATAGTATTTGAGATAAACGAATCTCATCAGAAATAGATTTTAAAAAATACACCTTTCCACCTCATTCTAAATGATTGATACGTTACCATACATTATATTTACAACTTATTAGAATTGGAACTTATTATAATTAGTTCAAACATCAATATCCTATTTAATGAAAAATAAGCTAGGTGAAAAAGTCCATTTGACTGGACCAGCTGTTTCAGCTAGAGTAGCGAAATTAGAGGATCAAGGAGTAATTGAGGGTTATTCAATTAAAGTTAACGGAGTCAAATTGGGGTGTTATATACATACTTTTATTGCAATTATTAACCAAGGCACTTCTCATCAGCCTTATTTGTCGTTCATAAAAACACAAGAACAACAAATAATCTATAACTTTAAAGTTAGTGGAGAAGATTGTTACCTTCTTGAATGCAAATTTCCTTCTAATGAAATATTAACTAGTTTTTAGGTGGCCTTAAACGAACATGCAAACTATAAATTATCGATTGTTGTTGATAATAGTAGTTTAATACAATCGAGAGCATGAGATGTACTTAAGGTAATGGTTTTCCTTTAATAAGGAATTACACCCTTGTTCAACTTCAGTTGCAGAGTACCTTCCTATCTGCAAGATGGTGCTTTATTTAAAAAAGAAAACTAAAAATGATAAAATACGAGAGGACGATTAGCTTATTGCGTAGTTAATTGTCCTTTTTCTTGTGCAAAATCCGTATAAAATTGACCTGATTCCTTTTATAACAATAAAAAAAAAGCCAAGCTAATTGCTTCTCGAAAAGTAATTTTATTTATGTTTTTCTTTTCTTCAACTAAAACCCGTTAGTTTTTTAACTGGAGTCATTTTTATTAACATAAATTTCTTTTACGGTTCCTGTAAATGTCCTTTGTTATACGATAAACAAGACTTTATTCAAATAAAGAAAGGATTTTACAATATAATGTCGAAATTGTTACTAATGTGTTGACCTATTTTGTTGAAAGTTTCTTTAATATAGAGAGGTAGATGTAATGTATGAAGAAAATTGCTTTATTAAGTTGTACAAAGAGTAAGCAAACATACCCCTGTGAAGCAAGGGAAATGTATGACACATCCAATCTCTTTAAGAAAGCTAGAGCTTATGTTGAAATGACAGAATATGATGACTGGTTTATTCTCTCTGCGAAATATGGACTGCTTAATAAAGAGACATTAATTGAGCCTTATGATATTACATTGCTAACAATGAATGCTAAGGAACGAAAAGTATGGTCGGAAAATGTATATTCACAGTTAAAAGGAATGAAGGATTGTCAATTTGATTTTTATGCTGGTGCAAGGTACAGAGAATTTCTTATTCCATTACTAAAAAAAGATGGAATCGTTAGCCAGGTACCCTTACAAGGATTACAAATAGGCAAACAACTTCAATTTTATTCAAATGCTTTACACGATAGAAATCGGAAGAACGCTAATTGAAAGGATGTAATATGATGGAGGCAACACTTGTTACTTCATTGGATGAAGTAGTCGACAATGTTAAGCAGTTTAACCAAGATCTACAAGATGGCTTAGATGTTATTACTCAATTATCAATGTTTAAGCATTGGTATTACATTCCGAACATCGATATGTTTGGACCAAGTAAGTATATAGGATATAAAAATATGAATACGTTAAAATATGATCGTGGAAAGGCTAAGACTGGTGTGGATACGGAGAAAGTTCTTAAAAGATGGTTTAAGGATCTTTCAAATGGATCTGATGTGGAAAAGGAATTTAAGATTCAATTGATTGAGCTGTTAGAGACATATGATATGAGATTAAGAAGCAATGCTTGTATTCATTTGCCTAAGCAATTTACTGTATAAGGGTTGAGAAAACAGATAATAAATTGGATATAACTGATTACACCCATAAGAATGATAAAAAGTGCACTAATAAATGACAGACTGTTTACCACCTCATACCTTGTGGCTTGTTATACATATTTGATTGATCTTCAGTAAGATCACTCTCTGCAAACGGGCCATTTTTGTGGGAATTTTTATTTCCAGATCCCGTAAACATTGAAGGGATATTATAAAAGGGGGGGGGAATTTATTTGACACTTACTCTTAAGGAATCTAATAAAATGGACATCCATATTTTAAGAAATCTATATTCACTATACCTCCATGACCTTTCAAAGTTCACTAAAAAGCTAGATTTAGGGATAGACGGTTCTTTTCATTTCGATGATTTAGATTTGTTCTGGAATGTAGAAGGATTTTCCCCTTATTTCATAAAGCATGAGGATGACATAATTGGCTTTTTACTACTGTTAGAACGTCCGTTTTTAAATAAAGAAAGTGATTTTGGAGTGAATGATATTTTTATAATCAATAAATTCAGAGGAAAAGGATTTGGCAAGCAAGTCTTAGTAAAGTTATTTAATGAAAAACCTGGGAAGTATTTTGTGATTGAGCTTTTGGAGAATAAACCCGCGGTTTTATTTTGGGAGAAGGCATATAAACAATTAAATATTGAATTCGATGAAAGAAAAGAACTAATAGATGATGAACCATGCCTTGTCCAAACATTTACGATATAAAACGTTCATTATGAATCTTTTGCCGCAATAGGGCGCTTATCTGTAATACAGAAACGTCTGTTTAACCTTTTAGCAGATTACGAGGGGGGATATATTGTTAGAATCACTTAGAATCGTCTTAGCAATCATTGTATTAGTTTTAGCAGGTTATGGATTGTTAACTGGAAATTCTGAAGCAGTATCACCATATATGATGTTTTTCATGGGAGCAATGCTGTTGGTTATGGGTATATCCGAAATCAGAAAGGAACGAAAGCGGATAGGTTTTATTAGTATTATTGTTTCCTTATTTGTTTTTTATGTTTCCATTCAAGGTTTCTTATTAAATTTTACCAGCTAATATTAGAGAAAAGATATTCCATAATCGGGCGCACTTATGGAGTAAGGGTGCGCTTATCAACCGCTTTAGGGGGTGTCTGGGTAAAGCCATTCTTTAAGATACTTATTTACCTATTAACTTACACAAACTTATTAACAACTACTGATCATCCAAATCAAACGAACGCCTATTTCTACTGGATGTGCTATTATTACCTTATGTTTAAAGATCGGGCGGGGGGACATGATGAAAAATCACAACATTTACTGGCCAATATTATTGGCGTTTATACCCTATATTATTTTTGAGTTATTACATACAGGATTAATACAAGATATATATTTAAAAATACCGAAGGGGCACTTTTATATTGTCAGCCTGGTATCCCTTCTAGCTAGTTTTATTTCAATTGGTGTAGGGATATCGGGGCTAAGAATCAGGAATATAAAAATTGTATTTCTATCATTGTCATTCATGTCATTGGGATTAATGTTTGCGGTACATGGCTTATCTACACCAAATTTTATAATAGGTATCAGTAATTTGCCAGGAATTTCTGCTCAGATAAGCTTGTTATTGGCCACAATCTGGATGTGGCTCTCATCATTTCCAACGGATAACAAAATTATTGATTTGTTCGCAAAGAAGCAGCATTTACTCCTTCCAGTTTGGACTGCAACTCTATTAATTATTGGTACAATCGGTTTAATAAAACCGAGTTTAGTAGATATCATTCCATTCAATGATAAACCATTGAACATTATTGTAACTATCGTCATTATAGTATTAAACTGCATAACCGTTTATCGTTATTATCAATCCTACAGATATACTCGGTTTCCGTTACAAATAGCGATTGTTTATAGTTCTTGTTGGATAATGGTATCTCAGTTGATCATCTTGAGAGGAGTACTTTGGAACTTAAGCTGGTGGATGTATCACTTTTTGTTATTGGCTTCGATGGTTGTAGTGATTGTCGGCTTAGTCAGACAATATATGGTGAAAGGAACTTTAAATGAATCTATCAGGTCTTTGTTTACCAACGATCCCTTTGAAAGAATTACAAACAGCATTTCTCCTAGTGTTAAAGATTTTGTGGCTGCTACAGAAAAGAAAGATAATTACACAGCTGGACACACGTTCAGGGTGACAATGTATGCTCTATATCTTGCAAGAGAGCTTCGATTGAAACCTGAAGAACTCAAGGCGATTGTCCAAGGTGGACTTGTTCATGATGTAGGAAAAATTAGTATTCCTGATGCAGTACTTAATAAGCCGGGAAAACTATCACCTGAAGAATGGTCTTTAATCGAACAGCATCCTATAGAGGGATATGATATGTGTAAAAATCTTGGATTTTTGAAGGATGAGTTGGATATTATACGGCATCATCATGAAAAGTGGGATGGAAGTGGGTATCCGGATAAGTTAAAAGGGGAAGCCATCCCTTACTTTGCAAGGATTGTAGCTGTTGCGGATGTGTATGATGCACTTACCTCTGACCGAGCCTATCGAAAAGCATGGACGCATGAAGAAGCAATGAATGTATTAAAAGAAAACAAAGGTATCCATTTTGACCCTAAATGCGTAGAGGGATGGGAGAAACTATGCTTGCGAAACACAACTGTTTATCAATCCCCTGCCCAAACTATGTTAGATAGAGATTCTATCCATAAACTAATAACTTAATAAGTTGTGAGTTAAAAAGACGCGTTTGTGAAAGATCATAAGCCTAATTCTTCGCTAAAATACGGAGTAATTAGGCTTTTACATAAAAGTATATTAAATATATGTGTAATATTCTAAAGGTTTTTGGAAGGGGTGAGTTGAAAAATAGACATAAGAAAACCAAATGAGGTAGAAATTGAAAAGATATTAGCACTTTCTCCACAAGCGATATTTGAGGGAACTTTAGGTGAAGCAGAACCAACGATTGAAAAAGCAAAACAACTGGTAGAACCTCTTTTAAAGAAGGGGAGTTATTATTTAATATCAACTGAAAAAAATGTAATGACGGGTTGGATTCTTATAGGAGGAAGTAAAGACCAGTTTTCAGATAAGGCACTCGGATTTATTTATGAATTATTTGTTTTAGAGGAATACAGAGGTAAAGGTATTTCAAAACAATTGATTAAAACAGGCGTTGAACAGTTGAAACATGAAGGATACTCCGAAATTCGTTTAAGCGTATTTGAGGGAAATCCAGCAATTAAGATATATGAAAGTCTGGGCTTTAAAAACAGGACAATTACTATGAGTATTTCATTATAAATAATCTTCTTTTTTAACGGACCATTTTAGTTGAACAAGACTATACTACATAATAGAACTTCCAGATAATTGGAAGTTCTTATTTTATCGTTAATATCAACATTAAACTTTAACAAAGCCTTTATTTTTTAAGATCCTTAACGTTGTAAATTAACAATCCTTGACGTTGGCCATTGGTAAATATAGTGGCAACAAGTGGTAAATCTTGTGGCTATTGCTTAAAAACATGACAGAAGTGGTACATTCTTATGGCCGTAATGAGCACATTTATGCGGCTTTTTCAGGTGGAATTTTAAAATAAAGGAAGGATTTTACACTACTTTGTCGAAATGGTTAGTAAAAGTGCTAAACATGTGTGTAAATAGCCCCTCTTGGAAGTGATTTTGGAGTCGAAAGTTGATTCACCTGTACATTAATGCATACCAATATAAATAAAGATTAGAGGTTAAAAATATGTCTACTAATAACCCAGGATGTCTGGGAATATTTTTAAAACTATTTGGAATATCACCTAAACAAAACGCTAAGAAAGAAGTTAAATTGCCGTATGCTATGCGGGATGATTTTTTATCAAATGCGGAGTTATCTTTTTATAAAGTACTACAACAATACATAGGGAACAAAGCAATAATATGTCCTAAGGTTTCATTGCAGGATATCTTCTTTGTTAAGACGAGTAGTCAAAGTGAAAGAAGCACCTATAACAATAAAATTAGCAGAAAGCATGTTGATTTCTTGTTGTGTTCGACAGACACATTACGACCTATTTGTGGCATTGAATTAGATGATCGTTCTCATCAAAGGGCGGATCGTATAAAACGCGACAAATTTGTTGAACAGGTTTTTGAATCAGCCGGTTTAACTATGGTTAGATTTGAAAATAAAAGGTCATACACTTTAGCAGAACTAGAGAGCAAACTACATAATGCACTTAATGGGTTTGAAAGAAAGGTGTTAGCAGAAAGCGAGATTAGAAGTTCAGAAGTTAACAAGGACTCTGTACCTGAATGTAAAAAGTGCGGGGTACCTATGGTGAAGCGCCAAGCTAAAAAAGGAGCTAATAAAGGAAAAGTATTCTATGGTTGTCCCAACTATCCGAAATGCAGAGAAGTTGTTTATACTACTATTCCTACGTAGGGTGTAGTCGATAAAGTAATTTCAAGAAACACATATTGGAAGTCAGTAATCTCCAATAACTGGAAACCCTTTGAAAAGCGTTTGTAAGCCGGTCAATTATAAAGAAATAAAATCTTTAGTGGATAAATGTGGAAATTGGTTGATCAACAAACGCGTCTTTTGTTGAAGAAAATCATTTATTTTGTTTTAATCAATTTCAATTCCTTCATTTCATAATTAGTTAATTTTGCATCCCTAATGACACAGAAATGATTACACTGCTCGTCTCTATTTAGAATATTCGGTAAAAAATGAGGTATCATTTCTCCCACACCGAAATTTTTATCTTCCAACAGCCAAGTAACTTTCTTCCAGTCAAGAATTCCTTCGTCCATTTTTTTAGGTGTTTTATAATCGTAACTGTCCTCAATATCAACCAAATAAACATAAAGTCCATCAATATAAGAGTTATCCACTTCCCAAGAAATAACCCCTTTATCAATTACTTGATAGGTGCTAATGTCTATGTTTGTTTCTTCCATTACTTCCCGAATCACGCAATCCAAAGGTGTTTCATTATCATCTATCTTGCCCCCAACACCGTTCCATAGTCCTTGTGTTGGTTTATTTTCTCTATTTAGCATAAGTAATTCATCATTCCTTCGAATAAAGCACAATGTTTGTTTATACATTTATAGTCCCCCTCAATTAAGTTATTCCCATACCCTTTGTGCTGCTTCGAGGTTTTCCCCTGAAAATACCAATTTATAAATATCAGGTTTAGAAGTGTTTTTCCAAAAGTCATATCCATATTCTTTACTAAAATAATTCATAATAATGGTCATAACATTTCCATGAGTGCCTATGATAATAGTTTTACCTGAATATTTGATCAAAAGGTCTTTGATTATAGGTAAAGTTCGATTTTGGACGTCTTTTATTGATTCTCCTCCCAATAGGTTAAAATCAATATTTTCATACGACTTTTTTATTGCACGTTGTATTTCTTTTTCTGGTAATTTATAAGCGCCTTTTAACTGCCTTTCCCTTAATTCTTCAAACACCTTTACTTCTATATTTTTGGTGATGGCAATTTCTTTAATTGTTTGGATTGCCCTTACATAAGGGCTAGAAAAAATCAAATCAATTTCCTTATTATTCATTAAAGCCGTTACTTTTTTTGCATCTATTTCACCTTGTGGGGAAAGTTTTCTTGTTCGTTCCTGCCCTAAAACAAATGGAGAATTTGCATGTCTTATCATATAAATGATGGTATTCAATATCGGCTTCCTCCTCCCCTTATTCAACTTCTGCCCGTTTGCGGAAGTCTGCATCATATTGAAAATAAATCAAAATTATACAACAATTATAACATTTTTGATTCCAAAAAATATGATTTTTTAAGTTTGATCACCGGAAGGTATGAAGTGGTAAACATGCTGTCGTTTACTGGTACACTTTTTGTCATTCAGTGGTAAAAACTAGGTCAAGGGTGGTACATTTTTATGGCTGTAATCGAAAAGCCTGTTGACTGCAACAAGGCCTTTCTGTAATGTCTTTTGCTGTAAAAAACATCAAGAGCAAATGCTCTCGCATAAATATATCCGATATTCAATATTCCAGGTGATTTTAAGTTAACATATATAAGCGAAACCAACTGGCTCCTGAATTAATCGGGAACTAACTCACTATTACGTTTTAACAGGCTATGAGTTTAGATAACATATAATTGCTGAAAACAACTGATTTGGGGCGAGGAGTTATTGGTAAAGTGTTGGTTGTGGCATTATACTTTTTATAACTAACAAAAGGAGGCATTTCAAGTGAAGAAATTAAATACACCTGATGAAATAGTTGTAGAGGTAAACAAAATGAACAAAGAAAATTCCGTTCTACAATTCCTATTACCAGAGAGAGGAAAGTTCACGCTCGTATTTCAGGAAGAAGATAAAACGGCACATGATAAGACAAAATAGCATTGTTGTCAGTGTATCCTAATCTAAAAGTATTAGATTTATCACATTATTGGTAGATTATTTCGTTTATTCCGTCAAATTGATTGATATCTCTATTTCTAAAGGGTAAATTAGAGGGAGAATTAAACATATAGGAGGATGATATTCATGAGTGATTGGCTTACTAGTTTACAAACAGAAACTCCACAAGAAGGATTTGAATTAGCTATTTTATTGGCACGAAAAGGGGTGGGATATACCCAGCCATCTGCCGAGATAAGACAGAAGCTGCGAGCGGAATACGAAGATAATGCGGATAGTCTTACAGCTGCCTCACAGGTCATTGCAATCCACTACCAAACAGTAGCAGCTGCTAATAACTATTGGAGATAATGGCTTAATTTTATAAATGGCAAAGTAAATAATTACCTCTGTCCATAGTGAACAGTACTGGTTTGTTCACTATGGTAGAGCAATATATTCCATGTCTATGATTATCTTACATAAAGGCTGTTTTCTAAAAGATTGTTGCTTTTTATTGACCCGATAATTGATACTATTGAGATTCTGCTATCATAGAATATATATATCGATAGTTAAAATCGTAAAGGAGGGAAGTTAGGAATGAATGAAATCTTAATCGTATCTATTTTGGTATTTCTATTTTGGACATACAAATTCATCAAAGTGTTTAAAACTAAGGAAGTTCCTAAAAATAATAAAATTATCGCTTGGTCTATATATGGATTTTGCATCGTTGGATTGATTTCAGTTAATATACTATTTTAGTCAGGCCTTTATTGTGAGGTCTTTTTTTATGCACTTCTTAACATTTCAACGTTGTATAATTGGGTTTTTGATAGCTGAAATTAGCATTTGTTCTACACGTTTATCAAATGCTAAATCCTTGCCTATTTCGAGCCAATGGAACCAATAGAGATAATTGTCCAAATAATGGGTTCCTACCCCTTGAAAACGCTCCAACACTCATTTAAGCGATAGTGAAAATAGATACATAGTATTCAACCTATTTTTCAGGGTATCGTGAACCTGCGAGTGGGATTTGAAAGAGCATGAATCCATCAAGAAGACGAGGGTTTCCTATAACTTTCAGATTTAGATAGCTACCGAGTGCACGTTAATTAAACAACAATCTTCATCAATCAGGCGCATTTCCATGATCGGGAATGCGCCTTTTGTTTTGATATCCATGTTAAACTAAAGATGATAATGTGAAGATGTCTATATAATTTAAGTTAGGAAAATATGCTGCTTCTGATCAATTTTATGAAAGATCCAGAAAATAAGTCAGCTTTACATTAAAATACATATAAGATGTTTGTATAGTTAAATTTAGAAAGTTATCCATGAAATATAGTTTATAAAAAGATAGAATAGTAGCAATTAAAACATACAGCATTGGAGCAGAATAAATGGGTGTTAATGACATTATCGTTATTGTAGTTATAAGTTTTTTTTGTTTAGGAGCAATTGATAAATGTTTGGGAAATAGATGGGGGTTAGGGAAGCATTTCACAGATGGATTCATGACCATGGGATCCATCGCGCTTGCAATGGTTGGAATTATATCTTTAGCGCCAGTTCTTGCTAAAATTCTAACTCCTCTCATAGCGCCTGTTTATGGATTAATAGGAGCGGACCCTGCATCTTTCGCAAATACGATATTAGCTCTCGATACGGGAGGTTATGCATTAGCAAAAGAAATGTCTCAAAATGCAGATGCTGAGTTATTTGCATGGGTTTTTTTAGGGACAATGATGGGGCCGACCCTGGTTTTTACGATTCCTGTTGGTTTAGGAATTATAAAGAAAGAGGATCACTCCTTTTTTGCCAGAGGTATTCTGTTAGGTTTAATAACGGTTCCATTGGGCTGTTTGGTTGGTGGAATTGTTGCAGATATACCTATAGTAGTTATTATTAAGAACCTTATTCCAACGATCCTATTGTCTATAGTTATTTCGATTGGACTGTGGAGATATACAGAGAAGATGATCACTGGATTTTCTATATTTGCTAAGGGCATAGAAATTGTTGCTATTATTGGTCTAACAGCAATATCTGTTGAAACATTTACAGGATTTACCGTTATTCCTAACATGACACCACTAATGGTGGGAATGGAAATAGTTGCAATGGTTGTTATTTTTCTTGCAGGAGCATTCCCACTGGTTGCCTTTATATCATTCATCTTTAAGAGATTTTTAAGAAGAATAGGAGTTTTATTAAATATAAATGAAACGTCTACAGCAGGATTAATGGCATCTTTAGCTCATGTCATTCCAATGTTCTCCATTTTTAAAGACATGGATGATAGAGGAAAAGTCATTAACGTAGCCTTTGCTGTCAGTGGCGCTTTTGTGTTCGGGGCACACTTGGGATTTGTAGCAGGAGTTAACAAAGAAATTGTTTTTGCAATGATAGTAGGAAAGCTTGTTGGAGGCCTAAGTGCTGTTTTCTTAGCTATTATTTCAACACGAAAAATAGAGAAAGATACAAATCATGTTGCATGGGACCAGTCTGTTAAAGATGCTTGATTTTTAAAATGAAAGATTAGAGATTATAAGTAGTATTAATAGAGGATTTAGTTCTCAATGATTATTTGTTGAACTATACACTTGAATTACAGGCATTTAGTTTGATTACGATCTTCCAGTGTCCTTGTTTAAGAAGAACGCATATATGCTCGTACACTATGGAGCGAAATTTGCCTGAGAAAGCGTACCTTTTTTATTGAATAGAATTATAACCCTGTTATTGAATGTGTGATAAAATTAGAATATACGTTCTAAAAGGATGGACGTTAAATGTAGGAGGTGACTTGTATGCAGAAGCATTCTGGTGGAAAACTAGGGAAAGCAGGAAAAACCTTATCTACTTCAACATCTAAAAAGAAAAAAAGTAAGGCAGCAAAGACATTAAACAGTCATAAGAATAAAATGCATTAAAGTGGTTCAAACATTTTAATATCTTTAATCCGACAAAGCTATTCCTCTATACAGGGAGTAGCTATTTTCTTTACTGAATAAATAGATTAAGTAATTATTAAATAGTTTTTGTGTTATTGAAAATTATATTGTTATATTGTTAGTAAGACAATACACAAAAAGCAGGTGACTGTAATGGCAATATATTATCAAATAGAAGAAAGTGAAAAGGAAGAAATCTTCGGAACCGCAGAGATGAAATAGAAAATGCATATTAGATGATCCCGGAGGATTTCGAGCGTACTTCCAACTGGGACCATAAAGAAAGGATAATAAAAGCTTATTCTGATCTCATCGATAACAGTGGAACGGAAGATATTAATGATACCTGAGATTAATGAAAAGGGCGGAAACCAGCAACTACTAATGGCACAGCAGGGGTAAAGCAAGCAAATAGAAGATACTATTTTAATTAAAACACGAAAAAGTTATGAAGGTGCCATGTCTTCAGGTGAATGGTACCATGTAACAAGTGACAGTGGCGTATTAGTGAATCCAGGCTGAAAGCAAGTAATTTCAACTTTATTGTACTATCAATAATAAGATTTGTAATCAAAAATAAAAGCCATACTGTTCAGCTTTTATTAGCTGAACAGTATGGCTAATCCTTGTTTATAATAAATGTAGAGGAATATAGTAAAAAATAAATGTAATTACGATTACAACACAACCACTTGCTATTAAGATATTAGGGTATCTTTTGGTAATTATCATTTCTTTCGGGTTATCTAAACCATCTGGTGTTTTAAGAATCATTTGTCGAAACTTAATTTCTTCCTCCGTTACTTCTCCAAATCTGGAAACAATGGTAAGAACCAATATGGACATTACGACACCAATAATTACTGGATGTAAATATATGGGAAAGGTAACTCCAAATTGTCCTAGTAGTTCACATACTAATACACCTAGAAAACCTACAATAATACTCCAAAATGCGCCATTCTTGTTTACCTTTTTTGAGAAGACACTTGCAAATGCTACAGGACCCCAGGAAGCCGCAAATAATGTTGCTGCAAAGTAACCAATCCACATGACAGCAGGTGGTTGCCAAAACGTAATCATAAGAATACAAATACTTGAAACGATCATCGTAATTCTACTGAATCGTAATACCGTTTTATTGTCTTTCCCTTTATTAGTAAAAACATCATTTGAAACACTGTTTCCTATAAGTTGTAAGAATGTTGAACAAGAAGAGAGAATTGCAGACATTATCCCTAGCAAAATGATTATTCCTAACCACGTAGGCATAACATTTATTGCAGTCCAAATAAATACATTTTCTGATGGTGATATATTCGGGTTAATGAGATTAATGGTAGCCATAGAAATGTGAAGAAATAAATAGATTACAAAAATGGCTATCGTTGCAATAATACCAGATCGAATAACTACATGTTCACTTTTAGCCATTAAATATCTACTGGTTTGCCACGGACTGACGGAAACAATCGTTCCCCAAACAAGTCCTAAAACAATAGCCCATACTAATGCTTCAGCAGGGGTTCCGAGTGAACCAGTGATGCCGTGCCAGCTGAGAATGTTTTCTTTTCCACTGATGACATTGGTATCAATAATAGCATCTGGCAAGCCCCCCGTTGCTGAAATAATTAACGGGAATGCGACTACTGTTGAGAATAAGAAGATGAAGAACATAAGTGTGTCATTGACAAGTACTCCCTTCGCACCAGAGAGGAAGGTGAAGAATGTATAGGCAAACCAGATGATTAATAATGAAATGGAATAGGATAAACCAGAAACAGATGAAAATAACAGTGCTCCACCTTGTGTTACTGCAATGATATATGCAGACATTCCTAAGATAGTAGTAATACCAGCTGCTTTTTGTATTCTAACGGAATTAAAGCGCTTTCCAAAATATTCAGGAACTGTGATGGCATTACTTCTACGTAAATACCTACCAAATAAAAATACACCCACAACATAACCACTAGCATTAAATATTACTAGAATCAATTGAATGATGGGATATCCATCGTATGCAAAACCGGCTTCTCCCATAAACGTAACGGAACTTAAAAAGGAAGCAACCAATGATCCTGTTATTAACATGGTAGGAGCGTTACGACCAGATACGTAATAGTCTTCTACATTTGCTATTTTTTTAGATAAAATTAAACCGATTAGTGCGAAGATGACAAATCCAATTAAAATTCCAACTAAATATATCAAGTTACATCACCTCTTTATGTTTATTTGTATTTTCGTCCTTTTTTTTCAAAGTCATCCTTGCAATCATGTATTTTGAAAACAGTCCCAGAATAATAAGAAATCCACCGTAAGCAATACTAAAAATTAACTCTCCCATTGTATCCACCCCCCCACTATTCATAAAATAGTGAACATATTTGCTATCAAACAATGCGCAATTTTTGATGTTAGCACATAGGGGGGATTCATTTATCCCCCGCTAGATGCTTGATGAATGGCTGCTCCATTTGGGTAAACCAAATGACCTGAATTAAGATTTTTGGATGGACAACGTTTCATTGCTATCTTGTAAATGAAGAATCGTCTCTAAACCTTCTGTTGTGGCTTCTTCAATCGTTCTTGGTGATAAGCAGTCTCCTATTTGGTGTATAGTTGGTGCCAAGTGCTTTATATCCTCGTATAATTCTGTATTTGGAACCCTTCCATATGCTAGAATAATGTTGTCCCATTCTGGTAAATCTATCGTTTCATGTGTAAATAGGTTTCTGGAAAATGCTTTATCTCCCTCAATTCCACCAAAATCATGATGGGTTATCATTTGTACATTTAATTCATATAGTCGTTTCATGTATGAATTACGCAAATACTGATGAACTTCCTGTCCCACATGCAATTTTGCAGTAATTAATGTAACCTCTTTCCCTTTTTCCGCTAAGTAAAGTGATGCTTCAATACCTGACCAATCCCCTGCAAAATCAAATACAATGGTTTTCTTACCAATTGCATCATTCTGTCTACTAAATAAGTCATCAACATAAATAACTCTCGTATCATTCGTTTCAATTCTATGGGGTTTGTACGTTCTCGAACCTACTGCACTAATAATAATGTCAGGGGAAATCGATATGACTTCCTTTGACGTGACTTTTTTATTTAATTGTATATCTATATTTGTCGTTGAAAGTTGACGTTGATAATTATCTAACATGGTTTCTGCCATTTCATGTCGCATGGGTGCTTTTTTCATCGTATTTAACAAGCCGCCTATTTTATTGCTTTGTTCAACTAAAGTCACTTTATATCCTTGTCTGTCTGCTGTAATTGCCGCTTGTATTCCTGCAGGGCCAGAGCCTATAACCAGAACATGTTGTCCCAATCCTTTCTTTTGAAGTTGTGAACTTAGTTGAGCTTCTTTACCAGCAAGCGGGTTTTGAACGCATCCAATTTGCAGACCCTTATGATAGTGACCAATACATGCCTGTAAACAGCCAATACATGCATTAATTAGGTGTAGATTGTTATTTAAGGCCTTATTAGGCATTTCGGGATCCGTGATTGTTGCTCTAGTCATTCCAACGGCATCCGCCTTACCTGTAGAAACGATGTCTTCGGCTTCTTTCGGATCTAAAATTCGTGTTCCAACAAATACGGGAACGGCACCTGCCATACGGAGTTTAAAGGCACTCGGTGCATTATAGGCATGCTTCATCGGAGAAGCAGGTGCAATATGGGTCGAACCTGAGTAGGTACTAGAGTCTCCAGATGTTACATTAATGAAATCAAGCCTGACTTTTTCCACTAAATATTCTACAATTTGAGTAGAGTCTTTTACATTCAATCCATCCATTGTCTTCTCATCCGCACTCATACGAATTCCAACAGTAAAATCTTCTCCAACTTTTTCCCAAATACGTTTTATAACCTCTACAGAAAAGCGCATTCTATTTTCAAAAGAGCCACCAAATTCATCTGTACGATGATTGGTATGACTAGACCAAAATTGTGATGGTAAGTAACCATGAGAACATGCAAATTCTACTCCATCTAATCCAGCATCTTTAGCAATTTTTGCAGAATCAGCAAATCCTTCAATCACTTCTTCTATATCTTCTTTACTCAATGGTCTTGGCATTGAACCAAAACGTAAACTTGGTTCAGCCGAAGGGGCCCATGAAGGATATCGATAGGTGCTAGAAATAACTTCTCTCCCTCCATGAAGCAATTGGGAAAATACTTTTGTTCCATAGTGATGTAATTGGTCTGCGATATCGGAATAGGCTGGTATAATTCGTTTATCATATCCGGCGATCGTTTTTCCTGTTAATATACCCGATTTATGAACCGCAGCTGCTTCAAGAATGATTAAACCTATACCGCCTTTTGCCCGTTCCACATGGTAGGCAGCCATATCAGTAGTTGGAATTCCGTCTTTCACATGATTTGTTTGATGAGCAGTACTTAAAATTCTGTTTTTCAATGTGGTATTTCCAATCTCCAGGCTAGTGAATAAATGTTTGAAATGGGTCAATTCAAATTCCTCCTTTAATTTAGTAATCTCGTAAAATAGTAGATAAGTTATGCCTCCTCAGGTTGAATGCGCTTTCAATTAATGTCAATTCGTGGAAATTATTGTCTGAAAATTATATTTACAACAATAATTTGTAATAGTATGTAAATTATTATATGCTTCTAGTTAGACCAATTCAACTGCATAATCGTATAGAATTATTGCGTGTGTTCATACGAAAGGATGAGTACAGATGACAATTACAGTTAGAGATATCGTAACTAACCCGCATTTAAAATCAGTGGTTATTGCTGGCGTACAAGGATTAGATCGTCAAATAACCTGGGCTCATTCCTGTGATCTAAAAGATCCTTCCCGTTGGCTAACAAAAGATGTATTAATCTTGACTAATGGCCTTACCATACCTAAAAAAGAAAAAGAACAAATCACCTATCTATTAGGTATCATACAAACAGGAGCAAGTGGTTTAGCCGTTAGTAAGGGGTTATATGCACCTGAGTTATCGAAAGGATTAGTAGAAGTGGCCAACGAAAATCTTTTTCCTGTTTTGCTAACAGATTATGAGGTGCCATGGATTGCATTGTCTAGAACGGTGGCTGTAGCTAACTCTATCGAGGAACATAATAAGATCACCCAAACATTACGTTTATACGATATAGTTCGGAAATCTATTTATGATATAACACCAGAAGATATGATTGATAGGATATGCAAGATTATTCAATGTGAAATTTATGTAATGGATACCCGTACGAATAAATCAATTTTTAAAAAAGGTGATCAGTTAGTTGCTAAACATTTTAAACTTATTTCAGAAAGTAATCTAGCTTCTGTGAATTACAATAAAGAGGAGGGAGGGTTCGTTATTCTTCTTCCAATACCAACTACGCGTCCATTATCTATGCTTGCCGTTTCGAATACGATGGATTCTCCGGATGATTTGCTTCTAAAGCATGTTGCAACGATAGTAGGTTTAGTAATTGAGAGAGATGCAACGCTATAGAACGTCAGAGAAGAGTAGGATCTGATATTCTATTACGAATGATAGAAGGTAAAATGAAAGATGATGTTGCTGCAATTATGCTAAACGAACATGGATTTGGTGAGGTTACTACTATTAATCTGGTTTCTATAGATATAGACAGTCAGGATATAGTATATGATTGGTTACATCTTAGGCTGTATGATGAAGGAATACCAAACATGATAACAGTACATGATAATGTTCTATTAATTTTACTACCAACTAATTCAGATGGGATTACTATTTTAGATAAAGAGATACCATCCAACTTGCATATTGGGGTAAGTAATGCGTCTATTAGTCGTCTAAATAGAATGCAGGAGGTTTTTGAAGAATCCATGTGGGCATTGCAATCAGCAGCGTCACAAAAGAAGAGGATTGATTATTATAGTGAGAATTCACCAATATCCCCCTTTATACCGAGAAATAGAGAGAATGCTCAAGCATTGGTTGAACAAGTTCTCGGTAAGTTACTAGCCTATGATACGATCAATAATAGTCAATTAGTAAAAACACTTTACATCTATTTAAGTGAAACTCGTTCTTGGAAGAGTACCGCAGAAAAAATCCATATTCATAAACAAACTTTAGTTTATAGAATTAATAGAATACAAAAGATTACAGAAAAACGTTTAGATGATATCAATGATATTTCCGAACTTTGGATAGCATTACAGACAGCAATGATGCTAACTATTATACCTAATTACACAAATGAACTTATAAAGAATAAATAGTTCCTATTCGACTAGTGGAATTAAAGAATGCCAGGGGGGTATCACCTGGTAATCTTTTTAATTCTCCACTTATAGATCTTCATCCTGTAAACGTCTGATAACCTCTTTCTGAAGGTAGTCTGCTGCGCTGTTATACGTTGCGTAGGCTCCTCTCTAAGTATGGATTTTCTACATGGCAACGAAATTTTTACAGTGCAACCCCTTTGTTTAATTCTATCGGTACACATTAATTATATGCTTTTTCCAATTTAGACAGATTCACTATTAGGCTCGTAAACTTTTGATTCTATCGATTCTAGCCAATAGTTAACTAGTTGTATTCCATCTATTAATTCTATATTAAGTTCTCTAGCATACTCTTTGGCTGATGATGTGAAATCACTTGTTGTTACAACATATCCACCTTTGGCACCTCTTTTAATCATGTTTGAATGAATGAGCGCTATTGGACTGAAATCCAAATCATTCTTGTAGGCCTTTACTTGGCCAAGATACAATCCATCTTCACGGTTGTGCTCAAAATCAACTCCGAAATCCCCGGTTTTTACTGTTATATAAGTTTTTCCACCAAATCTTTTTTGCATGATCTCTGATACAAAGTGTTCAAATTCAAAAGGAGTTTCCTTTAGGAAGATATTTGTTGCTTTTTCAAATACAGTCTCGTTATCCTCATTTCTTTTTCTAGGATAATTGAATCTATATGCTAAGCCCATTGCCATAGTCCTTTTAAGTTTTAAACTAGACTCAATCTTTTGTGCAATTAAAGAAGCCTCATTATCATTTCGTTTCTTTATGTACCAGAGTAAGAAACCAATAACAAGGAACTGTAATGTTAATAGTACTTCCATTAATATCACCTCATCAACAATATAAACATAATTATTACTATTTATTCAGAAATCAAATTATAAAATTGCATAGATTGGTACTTTTAATCATTCTGATTACTAAAGAATTCGAGTCTTTGTTATTTCAAGGTTAGCCTACTTATGTAATAAATCTGCAAAAAATAAAGGAGATTCTCGCTTTTTATCGAAATAGGTAGAGAAGATTACTAATAGAAAGAAGGTATACATATGAAAGAAGTTATCTCAATACCAGCAAGTAGAACGCAAGATATTATAAAAGAATACTTAATACATGCTCATCCACATCCTAGATCTTATAAAGATGCACAATTTATGACTTTCCGAAAAGTAGGAGGGTACATGGATGCCTTGTATAGTGTGCAACATGAATTGATTATAAAGCCTAGGTCCAATGGTTTTGAGGATCAGCTGGAATACTTAAGAGATGATTTTAAAAAACGTTTACTTGGATACATACGCGAACGTAAACACGGTTTTGGCTTTGGAGAAAAAGATGAATACAAGTTTTATTTTTTGAAAGTCGAACAATCTTTAGATCACCTGCCTAAACCTATAGAAGGAAATGGTCAATCACATACCTACTATACATATGAAGAAATAATCAGTGGGAAAAGTGAAATTATTAGAGAATCCGTTTTAAACAAGAGGCATAAAAAATAATAGATTTTCAGTTAGAAGGTATTAAAAATGACCCAGCCAACAAAAATTGAAAGAATCCTTGCACTCATGCAGGTACTAAATAAGTATACGGATGAGAACCATGAACTAAGCTTGATTGAGCTAACTGATCGACTAATTGAAGAGTTTGATGAGAATACAGAAATTACTAGCTCAGCAGTACGTAGGGATTTGAAAGAGCTGCAATCCTCGAAGTACTATGATTTAATTGCATATCAAGAAGACAAGGGTCTTCCTATGACTTTCAGTTATCAAAACAAAGTATTCGAAATTCATGAGCTTCGGTTATTAATGGATGCTATCCCCTCTGCTAGATTTATTACCAAAACGGAAAAAGGGAAGATTCTAGAAAAGATTAAAGAGTTAACCAGCAATGCTTTAGCAAGTAACTTGGAAAACCAAATCTACGTTAATGAACTATCTGGTAATGAAGAAAGTAATGTTAAATATATTATTTTCGATCTCCATAATGCCATACAGGATAATAAAGTTATCCAATTTAAGTATGGTCGATTTAATGTTAATAAACAGTTTATATTAAGTAATGAGGGGAAATACAGGGAGCTGCATCCCTATGCATTGTTCTGGAATAATGATTATTATTACTTAATAGGGAAGTATCCAAATAAAAAAGATATACGACATTTTCGTATTGATCGAATGAGGGACGTTTTTGTTACAGACAGCTCATTCCTGAAGGATCAAGATTTTAATTTATCATCGTATACACAGCAATTATTTCATATGTATTCAGGGGTGCAGAAGGATCTTAAGGTTAGATTTGATAATCATCTTATTAACGTCATTATTGATCGTTTTGGTAAAGGTGTTTACATCGAACCAGACGGTAAAGACACATTTATCTTAAGAACAAAAGCAATCATCAGTGAGGGATTAGTTCGCTGGTTACTGACATGGGGAAGTGATGCGAAAGTGCTCGATCCCCCGGAATTGGTTAAGAAAATGAAAGAAGAGTGTGCCAAAATGAATGAGATGTATGAAAGCTGACAGCACCGTTACAAAAATTGTAATAGTCGCTGTTTTTTTTGTTTTATACTACTTGTAGAGACAAAATAATTTAAAAAGGAGTAGGTGACTATGGTATTTACATCCTCAAGTGAGGTCACAACAGACTTAGCTATTACTGTTTACAATAAGAATTTTGCAGTGGTAAAGGAAAAACGGGATTTTAAGGGGTATAAGCAGCAGCAATACGTGCGGTTTATGGATGTATCGGAAAAGATTGAAACCAATTCCATAATAGTAAAAGGATTGAACATTCAAGAACTGAATTACGATTATGATTTGTTGGATAAAAGTAAATTACTAAAGAAATATATTGATCAGAAGGTATTTCTATATGACCAGGAAAAGAATACTAAAAAGGAATACCGCTTGTTGAGTGCAAGCGACGGGTTGGTATTCGAGAAATTAGAAACTAATGAAATTGTCATAGATCCAAAAGAAGAATTAATTTTACCGAAATTGCCGGAGGGTTTAATTACCAAGCCATCTCTCATTTGGAAAGTAAAGCCTGAGCAAGTCGATGAAGTTGGCGTAACGTACACTACAGGTGGATTAAAATGGGATGCAAATTATGTTATCAACTTGAATGAAAAAACATTTGATTTAGCGGGATGGGTATTGCTTACAAATAACTCAGGTACTTCTTTTGAAAATGCCCGTCTGAAGTTGATTGCTGGTGAAGTTAACAAAATTACCAATATCCAACCGATATTCAGCAGACAGATATTAGAAGACAGAAATATCTATTCAGAGAACAATTTTATGGAAAAAAGCTTCAATGATTTTCATCTTTATAGCCTCCAAGGAAAAACCACACTAAAAAACCAACAAGAAAAGCAAATCAGTCTATTAGATGCAACAACGATTAACTATCAAAGATATTATGAATACACATTTGAAGAAGATCAGGCTCGTATTATTATTGAGTTCAACAATACAAAAGAAAATCAATTGGGTATGCCTTTACCCAAAGGAAAGGTGAAAGTATACAGTGAAGACGAAGATGAAGGAAGCATGGAGTTCATTGGAGAAGACACCATCAACCATACACCAAAAGAAGAAATTATAAAGCTTTACTTGGGAAAAGCCTTCGATATTGTGTGTAACAGCAAAAGAATGGATACATATAAAGAAGATAAATATGAATGCTATGCATATGAGTACGAATTTAAAAATCACAGCAGTGAAGCTGCTACTATCAAAGTAACACATCCAATAAATCATACACATTGGGAGATGGCTGAAACAACACATGAGTATCAAAAAATGAATGCTAACTGGATTAGTTTTGAAGTAGAAATACCAGCAAATAAAGTGGAGTTAATTACATTTGCATATGTAATTGATCATAGTATTAATGTAAGCATTGATTAATTGCTATTAGGGGTGGAGTAAATGGGCTGGTTTATAGCAGGGGTTATCTTTGCAATGTTCTATTATTATAATATGAACAAAAGTGATAAACAAAAAAATTATATTCCACCACCATATAATGGAAGGTGGGAAAACAAAGGCACTGACATGCATGAAAACTGGCATTATATCGAGCCGCAATTTGATTGTAGGTATGTCAATTTAATAGAAACAGAGAATGATCCAATAATAAATCTCAGTAGACAGAGTAAAAAGGAAGCATCTGAAGTATTTGAATGTGAAGATCAACTAGATGCTGATGTTTCGGTTGATTTCTTAAAGCGTCTATTTCCTGATTCTACTGTAAAGCATGATGCTGAAGAGGTTTATATTAATGTTTTTCTTGAAGAGGGCCTGATAAACATAACAACTAGTAATCTGCCGGATGAGAGTGCTTTGGAAGTTATTAAGTGTATGGACGAAAAAGAGTGCCTGAAAGTAATTAAAGATGTAGAAAGACATTATCAAGGTTACACAACCGTATTTGTTAGTACAAGGAGGAATTTAAATTATGACAGTATATAAGTGGAAAGAGAACGAGTTGGTGGATGCTGTATTTGATGAAGAAAAGAATAATAGATATTTATTAACATGCACTTGGGATTCCAGCAAGCCAAGTGTAACATTCATTATGATTAACCCCTCAGTAGGTCGTGTAGAAGTGGCGGATGCAACTTTAAGAAAATGTGCTGATTTTTCTAAGCACTGGGGAAAAGGTTCTATGAAGGTAGTCAATTTATATTCCCAGGTAACTGCATACCCAAGTGAATTACGTACTCCTACAAATGAAGAAAATAATGAGAATAATATCTATGTTAAAAAGGCTATCGCAGAAGCAGACTGTGCAATTTTTGCCTGGGGAGAATTGAAACGAGAGCATAGAGAAAGAGCAAATGAAGTTATATGTTTGGTTCCGGAAGAGAAACAGTTTTGTATAAAGAAGAATGTAAACGGACAATTCCCAAGACATCCTTTGTTTTTACGTGGAGACTTAGAACCAATTCGTTGGGTAGAAATGTAACAGGATTTTGCCATTAAATTTAAAGGAGCTACCTAACCATGCCAACAAACAATGATAAACGTATATCTTTAATAGATTTAGAAGAGAAACAGGATCAATGGATAATGAAGGATGAGGCTGAAGAAGATGAGGACTTCAGACAAGAATGGGTAAAAGAGGGTATTGATATTCACCAAGCGCTAGTTCAAGAGAAATTGAGTGATCCAGATAAGGAAAGGTATTACCGCATTCTGGCAAGTTTATATTTGGAATTTGGTCGGTCAGAAAAAATGATAAATGCTAACAATCGTAATGCTTTTAGCTATTTGATGAAAGCAGCTCGAGTTTCTCCTGAGAAGGGAGATGCATTCTACCATCTTGCTTTTTTGGCAGAGAAAATGTCAACAGGAAATGAAAAATGGGAATCTGCAGCCTTTTATTCTAAAGAGGCAATTGAAAGAGGAGTAGATACGGAAAAGCAAATCAAAGTATGGTGTCTGCTGGGAAAAGCCTATTCTGAATTAGGTTTAACCAAAGATGCTGCTAATTGTTTTAATAATTCAAAGAAACTGGATGAAGAAGATGATTTCATTCCTTTTCGAACTAAATATACGAAAGAGAAAGATGAAAAATCCACTTTTATCCGATTAAATTTATCTGGTGGTAAAATGAATAAGGGGACAATTCGAAATAGGATGATTGAAGAAAGTAATCTTGGTAAATACGTTTTGCTTGATAATGGGCGAAGGGGTTATACGCTTCATTGGAAAGAAAGTTCTATTGATTTAAATGTACGTTCTGCAGAGTTACTCAAGCTGTTCTTTGAGTACAAAACGGGGTTGAGCAGGGATGAGATTTTCCATAATACCACGGGTTTAGGAAGTAGAAGCCGTCAGCCAGGAGCAGTTAAAACGGAAATAGCACGACTTAGGTCTATTATAAAGGGTGGATTGGGAGTAAATGGTAAATGTCTGATTCAAACAGTAGGAGAAAGAGGGAACCAAAAATACATGTGGAATCCCCATATTGAACACCGTATGCTTGATTTATAGTATCTATCGGTTACAGGGTTTTGTAACCGTACCTTGGTATATTTAATTCAACAAAGAAAACCAAGGAGGAAATTAAAATGAAAACATCTGTTTATGTATCATTGGAAATGCAGGGCGGAACAAATAGGCTGGTGGAGGCTCTTGTATTACGAGGGTTTCCCGTTCAAGTAAAAAATGATTTTATCTCTTTAAGAAATGGTAGTAACCGAGATTATGAGGAGCTAAAAGGATTTCTTGATAAGCTGAATATTCCTGTTTTTTGGAATGAAAATCAATTTCAGTTACTTGTTAATCGTCTTCCGTTACAGAAAGTGAGGGAGATTGTACGATACAAGGGTCGTAATTACCAATTTCATGCACAGGGCTATCATTTTAAATGGAGAACTTTTGCAAATCGCCGTTATGGTATTCGTACCAATACGACAGAACTATGCCCATACACAGCAATTATGGTAAGAGCACTTAACGAAGCTGGAATTGTTACGTTATCAGGATGTAACGGCCATGGTCATCACAGCCCAAACTTTCAGTTGTCAGGAGTCTACTATGGTATATGGTTTTCACTTATTCAGAAAAGGTATTTGAACGATCTATCCTTAAATTATACTTGGAAAGTAAGGTTGGGTCAGGGATTTTCACCATCTAAAGTATATGCCTGTAAATCATCAAACCAACAGTGGGATATGATCAAGGTTTTAGCAGACTGCGAGAAAATGGCTCTTACCTTGACTTCCCATGCATCAGATATACGCGAATTAAAACAAAACTGTTTTAAAAGAGGTATGAAAGAGACAGCTGAATCATTAAAATCAGATGGTCAATTCAATAAGCTATCTGGTTGGATGAAAAATAAAATAGATGCTGTGCAATAAATCAAAGGAAGGAGGTTGGTATATATGGAGGAACAATTAGTCATAAAAGTAGAAGACAACGAATTGAGTTTGAAAAGAGTTAAGAAAGAAGCAACTGAAGCAGAAAGAAGAGGTGTAAAAGTGGGGTACAATCTAACAGGTATTAAAGATAATGCAATGAAGCGAGATATTATTATGTATTTGAATGAGTGACGACGGAGATTATAAGGCAAGTAGTAATAGAGGATTTAGTTCTCAAGTCCCTATTATTTATAGATGCATATGTGAAACCTGAAGTGAAAGATACCTTTAGCGCGGAGTTAAGTGAAAAAATTTTGATGCAGTTGAAGAAAAAAGTAGATAGGTGAGAGAAGTCTATATAGCTACTTACAGGAAAATCAAGCCGAAACTATGGGAGTACCAGAATAGACCTATCAATAGCGAACAGTGCCTGGCACTGTTCGCATGCACATCTTCACAAAAAAACTAGAATTAATATACAGCTTCATTCACGCTCATCTGGATGAATTCTAACAGGTAATAAAGATAATTCAATGAAGCGAGATATTATTATATATTTGATTGAGTGAGAAGTGTGCTTTAGGTAACATCAAAAAAACTAACGGCTTATGAAAATAATAAACCATCATAGTGCTATATAAATTACTTTTCAACGGGTGTAAGAGTAATAAGCAGTTGAAAATAAATATAAGAAAATCTCAGTTCACCAACTTTTGTTTTACCACATAACCACATAAACACCACTGACAGAGTAAACAGTTGAAGATATTACCTATCACAGCGATAGAGATAGACGAGGCAAGACCTCACCAAAATAATAGCATTTCAATCACTGGCATAAAATAATTATAATAATTCTTTCACTTGCGCGCCTGATGGATTCTATGAGTTAATAAGGGTGTCGGGCCGACAGACTCTTGTGAAAGGAGGCTGATTATTATTATTAAAGTATTTGAGGTGATTTTCGCATAAGCGGAAATCTCAACGTATGGGGTCGCATCTGCGGCTCCATTTATTTTTTAAATCGATAGGAAGTATAAAATTTATAGCTTTATAAAGGTAGCTACAGAGAGTTAGCTACGTCCAGCTCCAGCACCCAGCGACTAGTGTGGCTTCCCTCACCTCCGTACGATAAGTCAACATCGGATCGCACGCTTCCCGTGTTTCCTTTATCTCCTACGGCTCAGTCCAGCCCATACGTCGCTAAACGGGTGCTTGCGCTTTTGTTTATCGTATTCAGAAGATTACCATCTTTCTATAATTGGAAAAATCAATTATAATTTGCTGTAAGGAAGGCTTTAGATTCAAAAAATAAAGAGAAAGGAGAGGTTGAGAAAATGAAAAGAATGAATATAAATATAGCGCATAACCATATACACCTTAATACCCTTGATAAGGAGGACACAAATCGTGCAATACAAAAATGGAAAAGAGGTTCTTCCCCCTAGTTTGCTGAAAGAGATGCAGAAATATATCCAGGGAGAACTAGTTTATATTCCTAAGCAAAATAATCAGCGGGCTGGATGGGGAGAAGTGAACGGTTCCCGTAAGTTAATTGCCCAGCGAAATGAAGATATTTTAAAATTATATAGGGAAGGCCACACTATGGAAGAATTAGAGAAGAAGTACAATTTGTCTATAGATAGCATTCGTAAAATCATATATAAAACTCGAGGCATGTGTGTTGAATCAAAACAGAGTCTTTAGTGGATTGGTCCAAAAAGACTCATTGAAAATGAATAAGCGTGGTGAGAATCAGAGGATTGTAACTGCTTACGTTTCTATCACAAAATCTGGATTTGGTTTATAAAATGCAGTTAATTAAAGAGAAA
>NZ_JARZFX010000022.1:0-37836 GCF_036026595.1 Virgibacillus tibetensis
ATTCAGAATTATTTTCTGGATAAAGGTACAATATAACATTTCCTTTCATATCGCGGGGTGGAGCAGTCTGGTAGCTCGTTGGGCTCATAACCCAAAGGTCGTAGGTTCAAATCCTGCCCCCGCAACCAATTTATATCAATTTAAATTGGTCCGGTAGTTCAGTTGGTTAGAATGCCTGCCTGTCACGCAGGAGGTCGCGGGTTCGAGTCCCGTCCGGACCGCCATACTATAATAATAAAAGTAGTCACACAGGATTTCGTAATGAAAATCGTGTGTTTTTTTATATTCAAAAAAAGATTATAATCGATCCTCCTATTAAATTATATCCGTAGTTTAGCCCAATTACTTTTTCCTTTTCCCTTCTTTTTTGCTATCATAAGTGTAGTTAGTAATTAGGAAATGGTGATTTATAAATGGATGAATTTTTATTTATTGATTCGATCAAACAAAACACCTATAGACAATCATCACTGGTTAAAGGAATTGGTGACGATGCTGCAGTTATTCGTCAGACTTCAGAAGATATTGTTACAGCTGTAGATACGTTTGTAGAGGGAATTCATTTTACAAAAAATACAATGGAACCCTTCCATATTGGATACCGTGCATTAGCAGCAAATCTTAGTGACTTAGCTGCAATGGGTGCATCACCTGCTTTTTACCTTGTATCCATAATAATACCAAAGTACTGGGGTAAGGATGATTTAGCGCAAATTTTTAATGGAATGAAAGCTTTATCTAAATCGTATAAAATAGATTTAATTGGTGGAGACACAGTTTCTGGTACAGAGCTTGCGATTTCAATAACAGTTATCGGGTTTGTTGAAAAAGGGAAAGCTCGCTACAGAAGCATGGCACAAGCTGAAGATGTTGTTTTTGTTACTGGAACACTGGGAGATTCTCAAGCAGGTCTTCATTTATTAACCAATCAGGGGAACTATCGTAATAGGGAACATTTTATTCGCCAACATCAAATGCCCGTACCCAGAGTGAATTTTGCAACTGGCTTAAATACGTTAGCCCGTGTTGCTTTAAATGATATTAGTGATGGAATAGCAAACGAAGCAAGCGAAATATGCGAAGCGTCCAAAGTAGCTATAACTTTATATGATGAGTGGATACCTACTAATGACGCGTATCATCAATTTCCTGAAGAACTTCAGTATAACTGGAAATACTTTGGGGGAGAAGACTTTGAATTGCTGGGAACAGTTTCAAGAAGTGATTGGGATAAAGTGAAGAAAGTTGCCGAAGAAACGAGTACCCCGATTAATGAAATAGGCTATGTTACAATTGCAGATAGTAACACGGGGGTATTTTTACACAAAAATAATAAAGTAAAGCAATTACATAAACAGGGTTATACCCATCTAAAGTAGGTGACGAAATGAGTACATACCAATTAAAAGCGCACACTGAGGAAGAAACCATAAAAGTTGCACAAAAATTAGCTTTATTACTTAAGCCTGGTAATTTAATTACACTGGAAGGTGACCTTGGTGCAGGAAAAACTACATTTACTAAGGGCATAGCAGGAGGACTGGGTGTGAAACAGACGGTAAGTAGTCCTACCTTTACAATCATTAAGGAATACAAAGGCGAGCTCCCCCTGTATCATATGGATGCATACCGGTTAGAACATTCAGATGAAGATATTGGTTTCTCTGAGTATTTTAATGGCAATGGTATATCTGTTGTTGAATGGGCACAGTTTATCGAAGAATTCTTGCCCGAGGAGCGGCTAGCTATTAAAATAAGCTACTTCGATGAACATTCCAGAATAATTGAATTTAACCCAATAGGCGCTTACTATGTATGGGTTATAAATGAATTAAAGAGTTAGGAGTCACTTGAATGAATATACTTGCGATTGATACATCTAATCAAGTATTAGGCGTTGCTGTATTGAATAATGAACAAGTTATTGGTGAAATTGTTACAAATATATCGAAAAACCATTCAGTCAGGCTAATGCCTGCGGTTGATAAGCTGATGAAGGAAGTATCCATGCGTCCTGATCAATTGGATAAGATTGTTGTTGCTAAAGGTCCTGGCTCCTACACAGGTGTCAGAATAGGTATAGCTACTGCAAAGTCACTTGCCTGGTCCCTGGACATACCTATCACAGGAGTATCCAGCTTGGAAGTTCTCGCATACCAGGGGCGTTTTTTTGATGGGTATATTTGTCCTTTTTTCGATGCAAGACGTGGCCTAGTGTTTTCCGGGGTATATAAATGGAATAAAGACACATTGGATCTGGTATTTAAGGAAGAGAACATGCTGATGGAAGATCTACTTAATAAATTGTCGGAAGAGAACCAGCAGGTACTCTTTTTGAGTCCCGATATTTTATTACATGAAGATTCCATTAAGAATAATATGAGTGACCGTGCTGTCATCCCGGAAGGACCCTATCATTTACCAAGGGCAGCACATCTTGGTTTAGCGGGAATGAATCGCGCTCCTGATAATACACACGCATTAACACCGAATTACTTACGATTAGCTGAGGCAGAAGTAAATTGGTTGAATGCAAAAAAGGATCTAGAGAAAAATGGCTGAGCTGGTTATTAGGAAAATGGAACTCGATGATATTGAACAAGTGATGATCGTTGAGAAAGCGTCATTTGCAACGCCTTGGAATGCGGCTATTTTTAATCAGGAAATTACGGATAACCGACATGCCCATTATTTTATAATCGAGGTGGACAAGAGTATCGTTGGTTATGCAGGAATCTGGATTGTAATGGATGACGCGCAAATTACCAACATCGCCGTGTTACCTAGCTATCGTGGAATGAAACTAGGAGAAAAGCTCTTTCAATATACACTGCAGTTTGCAGTGAAAATGGGAGTTACACGACTATCCCTCGAAGTACGAGAATCAAATGTAGTAGCCAAAAAAATGTACAGTAAATTTGGTCTCGTACCTGGTGGTATTCGCAAGAACTATTATACAGATAATCAAGAAGATGCTTTAGTTATGTGGGTGAATTTATGAAAAAAGACACAATTATATTAGGAATAGAAACAAGCTGTGATGAGACTGCGGTTGCTATCGTGAAAAATGGTAACGAGATCTTATCAAATGTCGTTTCTTCTCAAATTGAGAGTCACAAACGGTTTGGCGGTGTTGTACCGGAAATAGCTTCAAGACACCATGTTGAACAGATGACGATGGTGCTGGAGGAAGCTTTTAATACTGCAGAATTAAGTTGGGATAGTATTGATGCAGTTACAGTTACAGAAGGACCTGGACTGGTAGGAGCATTATTAATTGGTGTGAATACAGCAAAGGCATTGGCATTTGCTAAACAAAAGCCGCTCGTAGGTGTTCATCATATTGCTGGTCATATCTATGCAAACCGGTTGGAAACAGAATTCAAATTTCCTCTTTTAGCTCTAATCGTCTCAGGCGGGCATACAGAGCTTGTTCTGATGAGGGATCATGGCAACTATGAGGTAATTGGACAAACACGTGATGACGCAGCTGGAGAAGCATATGACAAGGTGGCACGGATGTTGAAAATGCCATATCCGGGTGGACCACATATTGATCGTTTAGCTGCAGAGGGAGAAGAAACAATTACGTTCCCCCGCGCATGGCTGGAAGATGGAAGCTATGATTTCAGTTTCAGTGGCCTAAAATCTTCAGTTATTAACAAGATTCACAATGCGGAACAGCGTGGAGAAGTACTTAAAAAGGAAGATATAGCTGCAAGTTTTCAAGCAAGCGTCATTGAAGTTCTAACAAAAAAGACGCTGCGTGCAGCAAAAGAATATAATGTTAAGCAAGTCATCGTAGCCGGGGGAGTTGCAGCGAATAAAGGATTAAGAGCCAGGTTACAGGAAGAATTTGATGAAATAGATGTTCCGCTATTAATCCCTCCACTACATTTGTGTACGGATAATGCTGCTATGATTGCTGCTGCAGGAACCATTGCGTATGAGCAGGGCAAACGATCTGGGTTAGATTTGAATGCAAATTCATCTCTTCCTTTAAGGTAAAATAGACTTGTAAGATAACTGAGTTATCCACAACCCTGTGCATAGTGTGTAAAAAGATTGTTTAATCCCTGTTTTTTATGGGGATTAAAATGTGGAAAAAACATATTAAATCTGTGGACAGTGTGCATAACTTTGTTAGCAACTAGTGTTATAGGCTATTTATCATACTAAATACCTGTGGATAAGTTAAAAAATGAAGCCCACTGCATTTCTGCAGGGGCTTCTGTTAGTTTTCCTGTAATGCAGTCCATTCTTCCATCATTTGTTCGATGTCCTGCTTGATATCGGTTGTCTTTTTTGTTATTTCCATGACTTTTTCATGATTTTGATAGATTTCAGGTTCTGTCATTTTCTCTTCCAATTGCGTCATTTCTAATTCCCGCTCTTCAATCAATTCTTCGAGCTCTGTAATTCGACGCAGTTTTTTCCGTTGCTCACTTTGAAGTTGTTTTTCTTCTTTAAAGCTAAGTTTTCTCTCTTCTGCCTTTTGAATTACTACTTTACTTTGTTTAAGCCTTTCTATCTCAGCTTCTTCTTCTTTTTTCTCACTATAATAATCATAGTCACCTAAATATACAGTAACACCATCTTGAAGCATTTCTGCAACCTGATCGGTTATCTTATTAATAAAGTACCGGTCATGGGAAACAAAGATGATCGTTCCAGGGAAATCAATTAAAGCTGCTTCTAATACTTCCTTGCTGTCAATGTCCAAATGGTTTGTAGGTTCATCCAGGATAAGCAAATTTGCTTTTTGCATCATCAATTTTGCTAATGCTAATCGTGCTTTTTCACCGCCACTTAACGACCGGACAAGTTTTAAAACATCGTCACCTGAAAACAGGAAATTACCCAAAACCGTACGAATGTCTCTTTCATTCACAGAGGGGTACTCATCCCATAGTTCGAGCAGGACTGTTTTCGAAGACGTTAGATTAGCCTGTTCCTGGTCATAATACCCAATTTGTACATTCGTACCAAGTTGCATGGTTCCACCGGCTGGTTGAAACCTTCCTAATATCACTTTTAATAATGTAGTTTTGCCGACACCATTCGGTCCAACTAATGCGATGCGTTCCCCACGATTAACATGAAGTTTTACATCAGAAAATAAAGGGGTATTGTCATCATCATACTTAAATGACAGATTATCTAATTTCAACACATCATTACCACTTCTTTTATCTACGGTAAACGAGAAGGACGCAGAAGACTCATCTCCAAAAGGTTTGTCGAGCTTATCCATCTTCTGCAGCTGTTTTCTTCGGCTTTGAGCTCTTTTTGTAGTTGATGCACGGACGATATTTCGTTGAACAAAGTCCTCCAGCTTTTTAATTTCGGTTTGCTGTTTATCAAACTCTTTTAGTTCCTGTTCATAGTCAAGTGCCTTTTGCTCCAGAAATTTACTGTAGGAACCGTGGTACTTCTTGGTTTTATGACGGGATATTTCATAGACAATCGAGACAGTTTTGTCCAGAAAATAACGATCATGTGAAACAATAACAACTGCTCCAGGATAGCTGACTAAGTAGCTTTCCAACCAAGAGAGTGTGTCGATATCTAAATGATTTGTAGGTTCGTCCAGAATTAACAGCTGTGGCTTCTTCAGTAATAATTTACCAAGTGCTAATCTGGTTTTCTGCCCGCCACTTAATTCATCTATAGGTGTACTATAGTCATAATACTGGAAGTTTAAGCCGGTCAAGACTGCTTTTATATCAGCTTCATACGTATAGCCTCCGCCCCTTTGGAAAGCTTGTTGAAGCCTGTCGTAGTCGTTAAGAAGCTTTTCATAGGCTGTCCCTGACAGATCAGCAGCTTGCTCCATTTTCTGCTCGATGGAGCGAATTTCCTGTTCCTGTGTGGTTAAATGTTTAAACACCTCGAGCATCTCAGCCCAAATTGTTTGTCCAGACTCAAGCGACATATGCTGGGACAGGTATCCTAACGTAAGGTCTTTCGGTCTGAAAAACTCACCATTATCATGTGTCAGTTCACCTGCCATAATTTTTAATAATGTTGATTTACCCGCACCGTTTCTACCTACGATAGCTATCCGGTCATTATCTTTAACTTCCATTTTTATATTAGCTAAAATTTCATCTGCTCCAAAGGATTTAGATAGTCCGTTTAATTGCATTAGTATCATTGCACTCACCTCATCTCTTCTAGTCTATCGTATTCTAAAGGAAGCTAGCAATAATATTGTGAAATTAATCACGACTTATTTCCATATTTCTGCTAAGATGGAGTAGAATAGAACATATACTAATGGAGTTGAGATTATGACAGATTTCACACATTTTAATGAACAGGGAAGAGCCCAAATGGTTGATATCAGTGGAAAAGTCGAAACGGAGCGAACTGCGATTGCCAGATCGAGTGTCCATGTTAGCAGAGAAATATATGAAAAAATCACGGAAAAAAAGGTAAAAAAAGGTGATGTACTTGCCGTATCACAAGTAGCTGGAATTATGGCAGCAAAGAAGACGTCTGACTGGATCCCCATGTGCCATCCGTTACAATTAAAAGGTGTAGATATTACTTTTGAATGGATAACAGATAATAACACGTATGAACTTATTATAGAGGCATTCGTTAAAACAAAAGGGAGTACTGGTGTAGAAATGGAAG
Source organism: Virgibacillus tibetensis (assembly GCF_036026595.1). Classification (NCBI taxonomy): domain Bacteria; kingdom Bacillati; phylum Bacillota; class Bacilli; order Caryophanales; family Bacillaceae; genus Virgibacillus; species Virgibacillus tibetensis. The sequence goes on from NZ_JARZFX010000022.1 coordinate 6,643, forward strand.
CATTAACTGCCGCATCAGCAACAGCCTTGACTATATATGACATGTGTAAAGCAATAGATAAAGGAATGATCATTGGTCAAACCTATTTGATAGAGAAAAAAGGCGGTAAATCAGGAAATTATTATCGAGATGAAAAGAGGAATACGAATGGATAAAAATAAAATACCCCAAGCAACAGCCAAGCGTTTGCCTCTCTATTACCGATTCTTAAATAACTTGAATCAACAGGGAAAATCACGTGTTTCATCCAAAGAGCTCAGTGAAGCGGTAAAGGTAGATTCAGCAACAATACGAAGAGACTTTTCGTACTTCGGTGCACTAGGAAAAAAAGGCTACGGATATAATGTAGAATATTTACTTGGCTTTTTTCGCAAAACATTGGATCAGGATGAAGTGACGGATGTTGCTTTAATTGGTGTAGGCAACTTGGGAACAGCATTTTTGCATTATAATTTTATGAAAAACAATAACATTAAGATCAGAATGGCTTTTGATGCAGATACTGAAAAAGTTGGGACAGAAATTGGTGGTGTGCCCATCTATCATATCGAAGAATTAGAAGAGAAGATGATGAATGAGGTAAAAGTAGCTATTTTAACTATACCGGCTAGTGAAACGGATGGGATTACCGCTCGTCTGGTGGAATACGGAATAGCTGGAATACTCAACTTTACCCCAGCCCGTATTACAGTACCAGATCATGTTCGTGTTCACCATATTGATTTAGCTGTTGAACTACAGTCTTTGGTTTACTTCTTGAAACATTACCCGCTGGATACGGCTGAATAATTTTGAATGGGGGGTCTTTAAAGGCCTCTTTTTAGTTTTATTCTTTTGCATTTTATTTTCAACTAAGCTATCCTAAAATAGTTCGTAACTCGAAGAAAAATAGTCCATCAAAGCAGGGTATCGCGCCCAGATAAAAGTAAAAAAATTGATGGAGGGGAGAATGATGAGTAAATTACATACTAAATGGCTAGTTGTTATTTCCGTCTTATTCGGGACTTTTACGGTAATTTTAAATAATAGCATGTTAAACCCAACGTTGCCTATGTTTATGGAATTATTTGAAGCTGATGCAGTGGCGATCAGCTGGATGATAACGATCTTTATGGTATCTATGGGAATGGTAATGCCAGTGACAGGTTACCTGGGTGATCGCTTTGGTAAGAAACCCATTTATATGATCGGTCTGGCTGTATTTTTAATTGGTTCAATCGCCGGGTCCTTTTCTTCAACGTTGCCTATGATTATTATTTCACGTGCTATTCAGGGAATTGCTGGTGGATTGATGATGCCAATTGCTATGGCACTTATCTTTCACGCCTTTCCCCGCAATGAACGCGGGCTTGCAGTTGGAATCTATGGTGTAGCGGCAATGATTGCACCAGCAATTGGACCAACAGTTGGTGGGGTAGTAGTTGAATTCCTAGCATGGCAGTATTTATTTATTTTTAATATACCTTTTGCGATAGCAGGTCTATTATTCTCAGCGAAATACTTAAAACCAACCGAAGGAAATCCGAAATTGCGGTTTGACTTAAATGGCTTTATTTTGATTACAACAGGTGTGGGTGCAATCTTATATGCACTTGGAAGAGGATCAACTGTTGAACTGCTTCTTTCACCATTCAGTATTTCGTTAATTTTAGGAGGACTTTTACTGATCGCGGTTTTTGTTAAATACGAAAACAAACGGGAACAGCCTTTACTTAACTTGGCTATTTTTAAAATTCCAACCTATTCTGTTTCGATCATTGTTACAGCAATGTCATCCATTGGTCTCTTTGCGGGAATCTTCCTTTTGCCACTGCTGCTGCAAAATGTATATGGATTTAGTGAAATTGAAACAGGCTTATTATTTCTGCCAGCGGCATTAGTGAGTGGTCTGTTTATGACATTGGGCGGTAAAATTCTGGATAAGAAAGGCCCTCGATATGTGGTGCCACTAGGTTTGATTATCTTAGGAGTCTTCACATTAGCACTTGGATTCAATACGCTCTCTACATCTTTTTGGTTCATTTTAGCTATGAACAGTATCCGTAGTGCTGGGCTTGGTATGTGTAATATGCCAGCGACAACTGCTGGAATGAATGCTATACCCGATCCGCAAGTTGCTCAAGGTTCAGCAATGAATAATGTAATCAGACAAATCTTTTCTTCGTTTGGAATTGTATTTTTTTCCATTTACTATGAAGTACGAAGGGCACATTTGGTTACAAGGGAGCTGGAAATGCAACAAGCTACGCTGCAGTCGTTAAACGAGGCATTTATTATAGCAGGGATTGCTATACTGCTGGTTGTTCCATTGTCTTTTGTCATGAAGAATACAGAAGAGAAAAAAAGCGTGCAGAAGTCGTAAATTATAAAGAAGAAGCAGCAATTAGAGTCCACCCTTTAGGATAGACTCTTTAATAGGCTACTCCTTCTTTTTTTTCAGCCTTACATGAAGAGAAAGTAAACGAATACTGACTCCAAAATTAAGTGTAGCAAACAAAGCAATAACAAGCGTGGCTGCATTCCAAATCGTATCAACAGCGCTTAATACGGCAATATAGATGAAAAATATGCCCATTAAAAAATAGACAACTGCCAATACTTTAGGTGAAATCTTCATAATCTAACCTCCAAAAAAGATCATTTGCAGATCCTGAAGCTGTTGCTGCATTCTCTCGATTTCCTCTGGGGTTAAATTAAATTGTGCAATAACTACAATTGTATTCATGGCCATGTGTACGATGATTGGTACAATAATTCGTTTTGTCTTTACATATAAGAATGCAAAAACAAATCCCATCGACGCGTAAACCAATATGTGTTGAGGCTCGCCGTGGATGATTCCGAATATGAGCGCAGATAGTAATGCAGCAATAAAGAAGTTTGTTCTTTCATAAAGTCCCCCGAAAATTATTTTACGAAAAATAATTTCTTCCAGAATAGGAGCTATCACTGCAGGAATTATCATAAATAATGGTGCAGCACGAGCTACGTCCATTATCACCTGTGTGTTCTCAGACCCTGGATCAATGCCGAATACTTCGATCTCTATCATGGCTGCAACACCTTGAGCGATAAAGGCCATAAATACACCAAGAATGGACCAAAGTATGACTTGCCCAGTGGAAGAGGCATTACGCTGGCTTCCAGCCCGCATATCAGGTCTCATTATAAGTAATACGATAATCAGTCCTACCGCAAAGCTGAATATCGACCAGTAGATCACAGCATCAACTTCACTGATTGGTAATGTTAAGTATAGAAGCGGTGCGAATAAAATCCCCGAAAATTGTACAATGATATAGGTTATAATGACCCACCAATACCTTTTTTTCAAAATAGAACGACCCCTTTAAGATTTATGTAATCTTTATAGTGTATGTTTTTTATAGGAAAGCTATTTCTTCATACATATAAAGAATATTTTATCATAAATTCGGTGTTGGTTATAATAGTATGGTTTATATGGGAGGTTCACTTAATATAAAAAAATAAATGAGTTCATTACTTGCAATTTCAAAATGAATTATTTATTATAATGAGTAGGGATTAGCACTCAACACATGAGAGTGCTAATAAGTAAAAATTTAACATAGAATTAAGGAGGCTTTCTACATGATTAAACCATTAGGAGATCGCGTTGTTATTGAGCTTGTTGAACAGGAAGAGAAAACTGCAAGCGGAATCGTACTACCAGACTCTGCAAAAGAAAAACCACAAGAAGGTAAAGTAGTTGCAGTTGGTTCTGGCCGAGTAACAGAAAGTGGAGAAAAAATAGCACCTGAGGTAGCTGAAGGTGACGTCATTATATTCTCTAAATTTGCTGGTACGGAAGTTAAATATGAAGGTACAGAGTACTTAGTTCTTCGTGAAAGTGACATCTTAGCAGTAATTAACTAATTTAAATGTACAGGTATGAATCAGATATAAATTTACTTAGATAGATTGAAGGAGGACATTTTAATGGCTAAAGAAATTAAGTTCAGTGAAGACGCACGCCGCGCAATGCTTCGTGGTGTAGATACATTAGCAGATGCAGTTAAAGTAACATTAGGACCAAAGGGTCGTAACGTTGTTCTAGATAAAAAATTCGGTTCACCGCTAATTACAAATGATGGTGTAACAATTGCTAAAGAAATCGAACTGGAAGATGCTTTTGAAAACATGGGTGCACAGCTTGTATCTGAAGTTGCATCTAAAACAAATGATGTTGCTGGTGACGGTACAACAACTGCAACAGTTCTTGCACAAGCTATGATCCGCGAAGGATTGAAAAACGTAACATCCGGAGCAAATCCAGTAGGTGTTCGTCGCGGGATTGAACAAGCAGTAGAAACCGCTGTTAAAGAATTAAAAGCAATTACAAAACCAATCGAAAGCAAAGAATCGATTGCACAAGTTGCAGCAATCTCTTCAGGCGATGAAGAAGTTGGCAGCCTGATTGCTGAAGCGATGGAACGCGTCGGTAATGATGGTGTAATCACAATCGAAGAATCAAAAGGCTTTAATACAGAGCTTGAAGTTGTTGAAGGTATGCAATTTGATCGTGGATATGCTTCACCTTACATGGTTACAGACCAGGATAAAATGGAAGCAATCCTAGAAGATCCATATATCTTAATTACAGACAAGAAAATCGGTAACATCCAAGAAGTATTGCCAGTACTTGAGCAAGTTGTTCAACAAGGTAAGCCACTTCTATTAATTGCTGAAGATGTTGAAGGGGAAGCTCTTGCAACTCTAGTTGTGAATAAGCTTCGTGGAACATTCAACGCAGTAGCGGTTAAAGCACCAGGATTTGGTGACCGTCGTAAAGCAATGCTTGAAGACATCGCTACATTAACTGGAGCAGAAGTAATTACAGAAGATCTTGGACTTGAACTTAAGAGTGCAACAATCGATCAATTAGGTCGTGCTTCTAAAGTAGTTGTAACAAAAGACAACACTACAGTAGTAGAAGGTTCAGGTAATCCTGAGGCAATTTCTGCACGTGTAGCACAAATCCGTGCACAAGCAGAAGAATCCACTTCTGAATTCGATAAAGAAAAATTACAAGAGCGCCTAGCTAAATTAGCTGGTGGAGTAGCAGTAATCAAAGTTGGTGCTGCAACTGAAACGGAATTAAAAGAGCGTAAACTACGCATTGAAGATGCATTGAACTCAACTCGTGCTGCAGTAGAAGAAGGTATTGTTTCTGGTGGTGGTACTGCATTAGTAAATGTATATACTAAAGTTGGCGACCTTAACCTAGTAGGAGACGAAGCAACAGGCGCAAGCATCGTACTTCGTGCTCTAGAAGAGCCAGTACGTCAAATTGCACACAATGCTGGTCTTGAAGGATCAATCATTGTAGAACGTCTTAAAGGCGAAAAAGTCGGCATTGGCTTCAATGCTGCAACTGGCGAATGGGTAGACATGGTTGAGGCAGGAATCGTTGACCCAACTAAAGTTACACGTTACGCACTACAAAACGCAGCATCTGTAGCAGCTATGTTCCTAACTACTGAAGCAGTAGTCGCTGATAAGCCTAGTGAAAACGAAGGCGGCGGTGGCGGAATGCCAGACATGGGCGGCATGGGTGGAATGGGCGGCATGATGTAATAGCCGTTCAATCCCCTTGATAGAAAAGGCTTTTTGAGTAATTTGCTAACAAAATGCTAACATTGTGTAAAAATAATAGAGGCTTTTCATTAGTTAACTTAACTTTTGAGAAGCCTCATTTTTTCATTGCTTTAGTAACATGGAGATATACGTTTCTTGTAATTTCATCATTTGAATGACCAGGTCTATCTATAAAATCTCTTCAAGTAAAACTTTAGTTTCGGCAAATAATGATGCATGTGTATAATGCCAACTTAAGGCCATTAAAGACCTATTTCGTAGCGGTAATTTACACTAAATTATTCCACTTTAACAATCAAATCATCAAAAAAATCTTCCCCTATATATACTTCTAGTTTCCACATACCCGCCTCAGGTAATGATAGATTAGAAGGCATATGCTAATCAGCACCGTTATTTGCCCAAATATAGAAAGAAGAATATCCATTTCAATCCCTACTTTTCTATTAATTAGAAATAATGTATTTGCAAATCATATACTAGTGTTTATAATATCTAATGTAAAGAATTTTTTAAAAAATTCAATATTATAATTTGGTGTTACTTGATGGAAAAAGATTTAAACAGACCATTTCTTCCCTCATGTTCAGCTAGTCCCTATTATTACTTAATCATTGTAGAGGGTATATTCCTCCAAAGGCCTGAGTGGCGAAAATACTTAGATTACATGATTTACATACATTCTACACGACAAAAGAGACTTTCACGTGAAGAAGAGAAAACAAGGGAGAAAACCTGTAAATTTTAAAATAGATACTGGAAAGCGGAAGACCTTTATTTAAATGAAGTTTCTCCAGCACTAAAAGCGGACTAATTAATTAATAACTGATTTGAGCTGGACTACCGACTTGAAAAGTCTCAAATGCCCTCCTAAAAAACCACTCAATAAATCAGAAAGTGGGATTCCTTTGCGACTGTTTAGAAAAAAACAAAAACATAAATATTGGAAGGAATACAAGTGGATTATCTCCTTTCTATTACCTTATAAAAAACATCTTTTCTATCTTGTGATTTGCGGATTATTTTTAACGCTCGGAGAAATCGTTATTCCGAAGTCGTTTCAAATTTTAATTGATGATTTTATTCCTAACAACGATATTAGTGGCTTGTACCAATTGATCGTAGTAGTGTCTGTAGTCATTATCTTCATGATCTTAGCAGCAGCTGTTATGAATCTTCAAAAGAGAATTATTCGTGAAAAAGCCGCGAGGGACTTACAATATGCCAGTTTTGATAAATTACGAGGCTTGGGGTTTAGTTACATAGAGAAGAATCCAACAGGGGAAATCCTTTCATTATTGAATACAGATGTTAATGACATCCAAAGAATTTATCGAGATTATTTACCTAATATCATCTTGTATTCTATTATGATTGTTGGTTTGAGTATCATGTTGTTAACATTGAATTTCTGGTTAACTCTTATCATCATTCCAAGTTACTTTTTGTACTACACCATTGGACCCTGGGTTGAGCGTCAGGCGTTTCTATATTTGAAAAGATACAATGAAGACAGGGTAGATCTTGAAAAACAGGTCTATGAAACAATGTCTTCCATGCAGGAATTAAGAGCTTATGGAGCAATAGACTGGAGAATGTCTCACTTTATAGAGCGTTACAAGCCGTTTAACCGCAATTGGCTACAATCGACCTTTTACGCACATAGTAGAGGGTCAGTTCGTCGTATTACGGTTTACTTTGCAATACTTCTATTGTTTTGGTTCGGTGCGGATCAGATACAGAACGAGATGATTACGGTTGGCGAATTTGTAGCCTTTTTCTTTTATTTTCTACTTTTGATGTTTAATATTACCTTTTTAGTTACAAGTTTAACTGAACAACAGACGGTCATGATTCAGGCTTCAAGACTATATAATTTTTATCATCAGGATGCTGAAGTTAGGGAGATTAATAATCCTCTATGTTTGCCTAACCAACAAGGGGCTATAGAATTTAAGGAAGTCAGTTTTACATATCAAGGAAATGCACCTAATGTTGATAGAGTGAACTTAAAGATTGAGGTAGGAGAACATATAGCTGTTGTGGGCGAGTCAGGTGGAGGAAAATCTACTCTCATAAAATTATTGGGAAGATTTTATGATCCGCAGCAGGGTGAAATTCTAATGAATGATATCCCGATAAAAAATCTTTCACTTGGTTCGTTAAGAGAAAGGTTAGGCTATGTATTCCAAGAGGGATATTTATTTGGAACATCTGTAAAAGAGAATATTCGCTTCGGGAATCCTGACTCATCAGATGAGGAAATTGTAGAAGCGGCAAAGATGTCCTATGCTCATAACTTTATAGAAGCATTACCTGAAGGGTATGAAACTGAAGTGGGAGAACGGGGTTATAAACTTTCAGGTGGTCAGAAACAACGTATAGCCATTGCCCGTATGTTTCTTAAAAATCCAAGTATCGTTGTGTTGGATGAAGCAACCTCAGCTTTGGATAACGAAAGTGAAGCCTTTGTTCAAAAAGCGCTGCATGTTTTAAGTCAGAACCGAACAATTATCACTGTTGCTCACAGGTTATCAACAATTATGGAAGCCGACAGGATAGTTGTAATGAAAGAGGGACGTATTATTGAACATGGAACATTTGAAGAACTCATGCAATCTTATGGTGCTTTTTATGAATTAGTAAATTCAAATAAAAAGGGGTCCTATACTGATGTTTAAGCGCAAGAGAGAAGGGACAAGTCATTGGTTTTGGAGCAACTATTCACAGGTTACAGGGCTTGCATTATTATCAATGTTTGTGATGATTATCTACATGTTAACCAACTTTCTTATCATTGGGGTACAAAAGTGGATAATAGATGACGTATTTATCGACCAGCAATATGACCAACTTCCATTTTTGTTAATTATCTTTGCGGTAGGGTTTATTGGCTTTGGTATTTTAAATCCTGTAAGTGCACTCATTCGAGAAGCAGTTTTTAATAAATTTTCACTTTCTTTATCAAAGGATTTCATGACTCACGTCAGCAAAGTACCCCTACATATTTTTCAAAGCGAACGAATTGCAAATTATGTTTATTATTTCAGTAAAGATATACGAGGACTATCTGAAGCAGTAACTCGAGAGATTCCAACAGTCATTCAACAAGGCTTGTATATTATTCTTTTGATGGGTGTTATTGGTTTTATTAGTCCATTGATTTTATTGATTATTATCATATTTAGTGTTTTCTACATTATTTTAGGTCGATACTTTGGTCCAAAAATGAAGCAAGCCAGCAGTAGCGTTCAAGAAGAAAAGAGTAAAGTACTTGTACATATTGAAGAAGGGATATCTTCTACCCGAGAAGTAATTGCTTTCCATCGACAAAAGTGGGAAAAAGCAATTTATGATCGATTGTTTGGTCGGTACTTCACTGCCATTATGAAAGAAGGAAGATTAGAAAATAAACACCTATTTCTAAGCGATCCTATGAGGTGGGGAGCAAACATTGTTATTTTAGGATATGGTGGTTACCTTGTGATAAATGGGCAACTCTCCATTGGGTGGTTAGTCGTCATTTATCAGTTTGGATCCCAATTGATGGATGCTATGCAATTCATGTTCCAGTTAATATTAAGAATTTCTGGGAAAATGGCACACTTTAGCCGATTAAATGAGTTATTTAACCAAACTCAAGTAGTAGAAGGGGATAAACAACTAAGTGAACCTATAGAGCATATTAAGTTATCTGATGTAACGTTCTCTTATCATCAATCCCCTCAGCCTATTCTTGAGAGTATAAATGTAGATATTAAAAAAGGTCAGAAAGTTGCTTTTGTTGGGACAAGTGGCGGAGGGAAATCAACGTTACTGCAATTACTATCCAAGGACAACAGCCCAGATAAAGGGAATATCATAATTAACCATTCATCTGAATTAAAAGAGATTTCAAGTACAAATTGGTCTCAAAAAACGCATATAGTCTTTCAAGAACCGTACTTGTTCCAAGAAACGCTATTAACAAATATTCATTTGGGTGCCAATCACATCACTAAAAATCAAATTGTTGAAGCGTGTAAAGCTGTACAGATCCATGAATTTATTATGACGCTTCCGGATAATTATGAAACTATTATTGGAGAGAGGGGAATTACGCTATCTGGTGGCCAAAGACAGAGGGTTTCATTGGCCAGAGCAATTGTAAATAACCCAGACGTCTTGCTATTAGATGAGGCAACTTCAGCATTAGATATGGCAACAGAGAGTAGAGTTCAATCCTCACTTGATTCCATTATGAGAGAGGGCATAATGGTAGTTGTCGCTCATCGGTTGTCGACCATAGAAAACGCAGATGTTATTTATGTATTAGATAAAGGTGAAGTTGTAGAATATGGAACTCATGAAAGCCTTTTAAAGGAAAAAGGAGTTTATAAAAGACTTTATCTGAGACAAAAGGATGAAGTGTCATAAAATCTGTTATTGAAGGTTATTTCCATTTCACCATCACCCTATGTGTTGCCACAAACACTCCACACATGTGGAGTGTATGAATAACTTGTAACATACTACCTTCTTGAAATTGCTAACATTTTGCTAACGCAATGAAGTAAATACTATAGTATCACGTTAAAGATGTTACAGCTAATGATATCCAAAACGTTGATATACCGCACTTTACTCACACAATGTTAAAGATATGGTACTCTTTCACCTTATGGGCGGCATGATGTAATCTGCCCCCAAACCCCTTGATACGTAAGGGTTTTATGTAAGATGAGAGTGGTTTGTTAACATTGGAGTATTTTGATGGAGGCTTCTCATAAGTTCACTGAACTTTTGAGAGGCTTCTTTTTTCATTTCTTGCGTTACATGGAGGCTACCCCGATTTCAGTGTAGGAGTGGACTAGAAAATTCAACCCATGATTTTTTTTGCTGTTTCTAAAAGCAAGGCAAGCTCTTCCTTTTCAATATACCTTGTAACTGACTCTTCCTCTAACTGTTCAATTGTTTTCTTTATCCTTTTCTACATAGGCAAACTCCGTTGGATCTTTTTTAATTAACCCCAATTCTAAAGCTTTCCGAAAAAACATTTTTCCTGTTCGATTGATTCCCACTCTGGTGCTAACGGAATACCTTTGATGCTTTATGTCGTTAAAGCATCCTGGATACATCATTCTTGTAATATATTTCAATTTCAGCTGATAGATATTTTCATTTTAAGTGGATTCTTAGGGAGTGGAAAATGTACGCTTTTGAAATACAAGGCTTTTTTTAGATAGAACAGTCAAAATAGGATCGATTTCAATTGTCTTCCTTCAGTCTGAGAGTTTGTTTAGTCACGTACTCATTCGACTTTTAAAGAGGTACACCTTTTTTCGTGTCTTGAAAACGTTGAGAGACATGGGTTCGAACTATGAAATTTCCTCGGTTGATAAGCTTCAAGTTTACCGAGTCTGAGAAAGAACTTCAATCTGTGTTTATATTATAGGGGAGTACATAGAGCGGCAATCTATTGAACTAGGGATAAGCAATTTAACAAATACGTAAAGATTTAGTAAAGCTTGCTGAAGAAGATAAATTAATAACATATATTAATAAGTTGTGATTGACATTTTTTATTTTTTAGGTCTATAATCGTAATGATTACGATTTACGTAAGTTGGATGAATAATTAATAAGATAAAAGGATAAGAACGATTTCTAAATCGTAATAATTACTTTTTATAAGGAGTGGTATAGTGGCAACTTGGGATCTTAGTCAAACGAAGTATCATGTATTGTTTTGCAATGGAAGTAGTTGTAATAAATTGGGAGCTGAAGAGGTCACGCAAGCGATTCGTCACGAAATTACGAAAAGAAATTTAGATACTCTTATACATACAACAAGAACTCGCTGCAATGGGCGGTGTGTTGATCGTTGTGTCGCAGTCGTGTACCCTTCTGGGAATTGGTACAAAGGATTGGTGTCAGAAGATGCGAGCGCATTTGTAAATTCACTTGTGTTAAATCGAGATCTAACAGAGAAAATAAGTCACACATACACGGGTGAAGTTTTTTCACGTGAAGAGGGAATATCTAAAGGAATCTCTAAAGACCCGGAAAAGGTAAAGAAAGTGTCTAAATAACATTAAGAGAGAAGTGATGAAATGGTTTTTACGAAGCAATCAAGGATACCGGTAACGATATTAACAGGTTATCTTGGAGCTGGGAAGACAACCCTGCTTAATCGTATTTTGACTGAAAAACATAATAAAAAGATAGCCGTCATTGTGAATGAATATGGTGAGGTTGGGATTGATAATCAGCTTGTTGTGGATTCTGAAGAAGAAATTGTTGAGATGAATAATGGATGCATTTGTTGCACGGTCCGTGGTGATTTAATTAAAATTCTTCGTACCTTACACTTTTCAATGGAACAAGGACATGTGCATTTTGATCAGGTAATTATTGAAACAACTGGTTTAGCTGATCCGGCTCCGGTTGCACAGACATTTTTCGTTGATGAGATTCTAAGTGAAGTGTTTGAAGTAGATAGTATCGTCACAGTTGTTGATAGTAAACACATTACAAAGCACTTAGATAAAAAAGACGAAGCACAGGAACAAATTGCCTTTGCGGATGTGATTGTTTTTAATAAGCAAGATTTAATCAATGCAGATGAAATAAAGCAACTAGAAGCAAGGGTCAGCCAAATGAATCCAACAGCGAAAAGGCTCTATGCCGAGAATTGCCAGATCAATCTACAAGAGATCTTAAACATTCATACATTCAATGTCGATCATAAGCTAAATGTAAATCCGCATTTTCTAGATGGTCATCATCACCATCATCATGATGATCGTGTATCCTCGGTTGCATTTACGGAAGAGAGGCCTCTTGACATGAGCAAAGTAGATCGTTGGATGAGCTATTTGGTTCAAGAAAAGGGAGAGGACTTACTTCGTTATAAAGGGATATTGAATGTCGCAGGGATGCAAGAAAGAATTGTGTTTCAAGGACTACATATGTTGTTCACGGGTAGACCTGATAAGAAGTGGAAAGAGGGGGAAAAAAGGAAAACGGAGCTTGTTTTCATTGGAAGAAATCTAGATAAGGATGAACTAGAAAAACAATTTAACGCATGTATTGTGAGTTAAGAGTAGGCTACCTCAAGTAGCTTACTTCTTATTTGATAAAATTATAAAACTAAGACAAATACATTTTTAAAATCGTAATGATTAATATTATCGGAGGGGCGAATGGAGAATTGGTATAAAGAACATTTTAATGAAGACTATTTAAGAATCTATAAACATCGTAATGATGACTTAGCTCACAAGGAGTTAACTCAATTAATGAAGTTTGTACCAACGACGGAAGGTCAGTCATTACTAGATCTATGTTGTGGAAATGGGAGGCATAGTAGGTGGTTTGCTAAGCAGGGTTTTCATGTAACGGGAGTTGATTTGTCACCTACATTATTAAATGAAGCCCAGAATAAAGAGTGCGCCAAAGACATTCATTATGTGCGCTCAGACATGAGAGAACTAAATTATAAAGATGACTTTGATATAGTCGTTAATCTTTTTACAAGCTTCGGATACTTTAAAGAGGATGAACAGAATAAAAAAGTGTTAGCGAATGCTTATCAAGCTCTGAAAACAAATGGATATTTTGTCTTTGATTATTTGAATCCATCTTTCTTAGAAAATCATCTTATACCTTTTTCGAAGGATGTCATTGATGACCTTTCTATACTTCAATATCGGATGATTATCAACAATACGGTCGTAAAGAAGATCAAGGTGGAAGATAACGGCGCATTAAGAGAGTATGAGGAGCGAGTCAAGTTGTATGAACGTCAGAAATTAGATGCAATGTTAGAAGAAGTAGGGTTTACTATTCTCTACACGTTTGGTGATTATGACTGTAGTAGGTATGAGAGAAATGATTCTTCTAGGTTGATTTATGTTTGCCAGAAAAGAAGGATCGGTGAAAGGTAAAGAGATGGGAACATTAAAAGTTACTAAGCGAAAGATGAACTTATCTTCAAGTTTTCATCTGAGAGCCCCTGTTTTTTAATATGGTTGATGCTCATCTTCCTAACGGTATCAATGACCATCTCAGTGATGGTAGGTGCAGTTACGATTTCCCCTCTTACTGTGTGGGAGGTATTCTTATCTAAGATTGGGCAGACTTAATTGCAAGAACAATAGTAGCGCCACAAGAATTACCGATCGGAATTTTTACAGCATTATGTGGACGGCCATTTTTTATTTGGCTATTAAGAAAAAGCTCGTACTCATTTGGTGGAGGTGGAGAAAAATGAAATTAATTGTTGATAAGTTAGTCACTGAATTAAATCATGAAGCCATTGTTCAAGATGCTAGTTTCTATATGAACGAAGGGGAATTTGTTGGGGTAATTGGTCCAAATGGAAGTGGGAAATCTACACTTTTAAAGACATTATATCGAGTGCTCAAATCAGCTGATGGTGCGTTTATGTTGGATGATGCAGCAATTACTTCTTATCAGCATAAAGAGTTTGCTAAAAAAGTAGCTGTGGTAGGGCAAGAAAGTTCAGTTCCTTTTGATTTTTCCGTTTTAGATATTGTCCTTAAGGGAAGAAATCCGGATAAACAATTACTTGACCAAGAAACAAAGGTTGATTATGACATTGCTATAAATGCACTTAATCATGTTGGACTAGAAGGTTATGAACAGCGCAGTTTTGCCACATTGTCTAGTGGAGAGAAGCAGCTTGTCATTATTGCTGGAGCGCTTGCACAAGAACCTAGCTTCTTTATTTTAGATGAACCTAAGAATCATCTAGATATTCACCATCAACTTCATTTTCTCGATGTATTACAACGGTCTAACATGACGGTATTTACTGCCCTACATGACTTAAATCTAGCAGCCTCTTATTGTGATCGGATCATTGTTATGCAGGACGGTAGATTAGTAGCGAACGGGCGACCAAAAGAAATTCTTACAAAGCAACTATTAGAGGAAGTCTTTCAAGTTGAAGCAACCATATGGACACACCCGTTAACTCAAAAAGTACAAGTCATGTATGTCTCACCAGGGATGAAACAAGGAATTTTTGACCTTCAGCTAAAAAGGTGGCTTCAGAGCTAGGGAAAGGAAGCTTATTAGAAATTATCAATACTGTTTGTAGGTTTCGTTATAATGTGTTACATGGTGATCTGAAGAACGGAATTCCTGAGAAGACTCCTTTTTATCAACTATCAGGAAAGCTGTGTTCAAGATGTAGGTTATAGGGAAACATCATCAAAAGCATTGGATATATTAGTTGACGGTTTATATTAATGTATAATGAATGCTTGTAAAGTTTGATTCGGAATTATTACCCATTAAAAAGTATGAAAGGTGCGGATCACACATGCTTCAAGACCTTTATCGCAAAGTGGTGATGGATCATGCAAAGTATCGCCACAATGTAGGTGTGTTGGACGGGGAACAAGTTAAGAGAGTTCACTATAAAAACCCGACATGCGGAGATGTCATCACATTGTATATAGATGTCGATGAGAATAAGGTTAAGAATGTTTCATTTGAAGGAGAAGGTTGTAGTATTAGCATGGCTTCCTCCTCGATGATGACAGAATTAATTAAAGGAAAGAGTCTAGGTGATGTTTCAGAGTTGAGGTATGAGTTTGAGCAGTTGATTCGAAACGGAAAGCAAACGAATACAGAAGTTGATCTTCAGGATGCAATGTCACTTGAAGGTGTTCATAAGTTAAGAGCAAGACATAACTGTGCATTAATGACCTGGCAGGCTTTAGATAAGGTGTTAGCTGATGTACAAGGGTATAAAGGGATCAAAGATTAGATGGACATGTCAATTCTTAATGGCTCGAAGGATCGAGACAAGTTGCAAAAAAACGGTCTGACATTAAAACAAAACCGTTCATACATTGGATATCCATATGCATAATTAAACAAGTACATCGCAGGCGACACTGTTAGTCTAATAAACCCCTTTACCCTCAAGAATTGTTCTTGGTTCTTTCCAGGAAAGCCTCCAATTGAACACGGTCTATCGGTTGATCCATTGAAATGGTGCAAGTTTTTAAATGTAGGCTTGTAACTAGTGAATTCATTTAGTTTAAATGCTAGTCCATAGTAATCGTATTCTTGATCATTCAAATTGAATAAGGGCACGAATTTCAGTTCATGCCCTTATATTTATATTGGCTTCTTGTAAGACAAAATCAAATATAAAAATCTGCTTGATGTTACATTCCGTAGGATGGAAAGCGCAAAGGAGATGGGAAATAAGGGCACGTATAGAGAAGTAAGAAAACTATTTTTAGTTTCTTAAAAAATGAAAATAGAGGTGGACATGGAAGCTTTTTATATTTCTTGATTAATCCCCTTAACTCAAATATATTCTTTGAATAGCCGACTTCTATATATTTGAGTCCTAAAAGAGCATCTAAGAAAAAGCCATCTTGTATTAAATTTCAAAAAGAATAAAGTTCTGCAACATTACTTAATGCTGTAAATTTTATTTTAATAATTATTTTTTTCTCATATAGTAAACGATTGATGTATCTTTTCTTTCAGAAAATCCCAATATTGGTCCGATTTCATTTTTAATACGCAGATCTGGGTGTTTAAAATCACCCTTATTTTCTATGTACTATTTCATTACTGGTCGGTATATTTCAATAGTATCTATCAACATTTGAATTTGCTCATGAATGATATTCTCATAAACCTCTGTTACTTTCTTATAAATAGGCACTTCTCCCTCCAAGTTTTTAATTATTTTATCAGTTTCCTCGTTCTCATTTTTATTACCTTCTTTTTAATGAATTATATTTTTATGAATGATATTTTAGTCTCCGAATAGTGACCGATAAGTTTTAATATCGTATATCTACATGTTCAGAACGAAAACAAAAACGTTGCTTTAATAGGGTTCTGGGCGATTATTTTCAACTATTTAACTGGTTAATATATGGGTGGCATATGTGAGTTTCCGCTCCAAACCTTGCTACGTAAGGTTTTGTGTGTAAGATGAGAGTGAAATGCTAACATTTTGCTAACATTGAGGTTTATTAACGGAGGCTTCTCATAAGTTGACTAAACTTTTGAGAACATAAAGCTAGTTCATCACAATATTATGACTAATAAATGACAATAGTTTCCAAATAAAGAATAAGGATGTTATTTGGATATCATTTCCTGCATAACATAAAGAACTGTACCTCTCCTGTAAAAACTACCAAAACCAAGTCTATTAAAACAATTCCAAAAAAACCAGAGATTATCGCCAACAAGAGCATTTCTTTTTTTTTCACTTCCATTCTGTTTGTAAAAACGCCCTATCACTTCATAAAAAAACTCACCCCTGGGAGTCCATTATTTCCTATTTAGACTACGGTGTATAACCGTCAATTAGTTTTGAACTTTATGCTTGAAAAAAAGTCTCTCGATAATTCACTTTAGAGACAAAATTTAATATTCGCACTTATGTTAAATGGGTTGATTGTTCGGTTATTAGCTGTTATTATTATTTTTGTTCTAATAAATATACGTTTTTTATTTAAAAAGTGAATAAATGGTTATATTTTATAATCATTGTTCGCCTTTTAGAATATAACCGAGGAGGGTTACACTTTTGAACACATTTGGTTTATACATGATTGTATTTAGCATCATTCTTATGCTTGGTATTTCTATTCTTGGATATTTATTTAGTAAAAGACAAATGAAAGATAATGATTCTTATTTTACGGCTGGTCGTAATATAACCGTTTCCTTTATGACAGCCACTTTCATTGCCTATGCAGTTGGCACAGGTTTGGTTTTTTCACCTGCTGAATCAGCTTATTTAGATGGTATGACGGCAATGGTTGGATATGCGCTAGCACTTTCAATTGCCTACCTAATTTTTATTCCTATTTCTCGTAGAATTAAAGAGCTTCTTCCAGCGGGAAATACAATTGGCGAATACGTTAAGGCTCGTTATGGAAATGTGATGTTTATTGTCGTATTGTTTGTCATTATTGTGTATCTGTTCTGTTTGCTTGTTGCGAACTTGATTGGTGCAGGAATTGCCTTTCAATATCTAGGTGGAATGCCAATTTGTGTGGGAGTATTAATTATCGGGATTCCAGTGATGATTTACACGACATATGGTGGACTTGGTGCTGCGATTTTTACGAATAGTATTCAAGCTATCTTATTAACGCCATTATTATTCGTCGTTGCTTTCTTTGCTTTCCGTAATCTAGGTGGTACGGGTGCTGTGTATGAAGGGGTAGTCGAAAATGCACCAGAGCTGATGAATATTTTCCACGGACCTGGTGTAGAGTTTGCAATTATGATTATTATTGCAGTTGCTTCAGCTGAATTGTTGAACCAGGCATTGTGGCAACGTGTTTATTCTGCGAAAGATGTTCAAGTTGTAAAAAGAGGTCTAATCAATGCATCGATTATGACATTCCCGATGGCAATTATTGCTGGTGTTTTTGGTTTAATTGCTATTTCGATGGCAATGGATTTACCACACACTTCTATCGGTACGGCACTCGTCGCTCATACGGTATTACCAGAATGGGGATCGATGTTATTCGTATTAATTATTGTTCTTGCAACAACGTCAACAGGATCTGACGCTTTAGCGGCATTCTCTTCTACGGCTTCTTTAGATATCGTGAAAAGTCTTATGCCAAACATGGATTCTAAAGCTGCAGTAAAAGTTGCACGAATTTCCACGATTATTTTCGCAGTGGCTGCAATGCTCGTAGCATTTCAGGCACCGTCTATTTTACAAATACTACTTTTTGCAGACTTAGTTGCAGCAGCTGCAGTAGTTCCAGTAATTGCTGGGTTGTATCATAAGCGAATCAGCGGAAAATTAGCGACAGGAGGAACGATATTTGGGTTGATTATAGGGGTTCCACTTTATTTAATGGGACAATATTTAAATAGTTTTATAGTGGCCATCTTGATTTCCTCTCTTATTATTTTTATCGGTGCGAGGTTCACAAAAACAGGATACAACTTTGATCAATTAAGAGAAACGATTAAAAATCTAGATTAAGGAAAGGAATGGAATCTATGTATTCTTTAGAATTTTTTAATGGACTAATTTGGGTTTCCCTTATTGGATTATTGGTGGTTTTTGGATTTCAGGTTTGGTTTACATTAGCAGATTATAAAAATAATAAGAAAGCTAAAGGAGAATGATGATGAACGCAGAACAAGCAAGAGAAAAAATTTGGGCAGAACTTAGAAAAGTAGGGAAGCCAGATACTCGTTTTCATTGGGATTTTGCCGAATTTATAGCAGATTATGAAGGCAGTAATCAAGGAGCGGAAATTGTTCGCGAACAGAAGGCATATCACCAGGCGTCGGTTGTATTTATTACGCCGGATAACAACATGAGGAAATTAAGAGAGTACACGTTAAAAGATAAGAAGGCATTGATTATGACAACATACGGAATTAACCGTGGTTTCCAAATTGTTCGCCCTGGGGATGTACCTGAGGGTAAGGAAGAATTCGCTTCCACATTAGACGGGATTGAGCTTTTTCTAACTCCAATCACGTTAAAGGAAATTAAAGATGAGTTCAATCATATTCCACTTCTTTTCACTGGAGCTTCTGCAATGAAACCAAATGGACTTCGTTTTGGTAAGGGGCATGGCTACTTTGATTTGGAGTGGGGAATGATGTGGGAAATGGGAATCGTTAGTACAAAATCTATTGTTTTTGGTCTTGGTCATGACTGCCAAATTGTAGATGCAGAGATTGACCCAGAGGAATATGATACCGTTGTTGATTATATCGTGACACCAACTCGCCTGCTAAAAACAGAGAATAACCATCCTAAACCAGCATTAGGAATCATTTGGGATAAGCTAGAAGCTGGAATGTTTGAAAATATTCCTCCATTGCAAGAAGTTTATCGGTTGAAGGGGAAATATGGACGACGCGCGCTCTGATTTCGTGAGGTATAGTTAGGGGAATAAACATGAATAAAGGAATTATACGGAAGAAGCTATATAATAACTGCCTGTAAGGGTTTTGAGTTTGCAGTAGATGTTACAATGAAAAATCTCTTTTAACACTACGTATAAACAAAATGCTAACATTTTGCTAACGTATTCCCATGTAAAACAATAAATTAACGTTAAATATGTTAGATCCTAGATTCCTTAAAACCTTGATATCTTGAACACTTTTTACCTATCGTTAAAGAGATTACACACTCTCATCTTACTGGCGGTATGATGTAAGTTGCCCTCTAAACCTTGATGTATATGGGTTTGTGTAAGTGAAAAGTCATTTGGCTAACATTTGGTACATTATTATAGGCTTCTCATCAGTTGACCAAACTTTTGAGAAGCCTCTTTTTTCAATTCTTTTTTAACATGGAGATAAATATTTCTTGTTGTTCTTTCTTCTGTGTGACCTGATCTATCCATTATTTCTTCAAGACTGACTTTTACTTCTGCAAGTAAAGAGGTATGAGTATGTCTAAGCGAGTGAGGAGTTAGTTATTGGAACGGTGAGAATAGAAAATTTATACTTGGCACATTTGCCGTCAAGTTACATATGAGAGAATCAAGCGAGTCACAGAAATGGATAATTATGAAGAAAGCCTGAAATACTTCAAAGTCGATTCAATTCCTATTGAAAGCCGATTTTATTACGAATATGCGGATGACTTACTTTGTCATGTAAGAGAAATTGACTTCTCAGAATTGCAATTGTCTTAACAGACGAAGAATTGGAATCGTTTGTAGCGACCTCAAAGAACAACAACCCTATTTGTAAAGTAGTTTATCTCGATCATTATGTGCTTTTAATGAACAACAAGAATTTTTCAAGAAACATAGTATTCAAGTAAATGTAATACAAGGTTATAACGAGTTGAGGGGTTGAAAATTATGATACAATTGTCTGATTTTCAGTTGCAAGCAAGCTTCCTTTATAAGAGGGCACTCTCAATTCTTGGATAATTCCCTGCTACTATGTAATTTTCTTACCTCGATATTCCGTGTATTACCATCTCCATTGCTACATCCAATACTTCCTTAGGGACCTCTTCTTCTTCCAAATAAACCCATCTCATCCCGAGAAACTGACCGATGCCCATTAAACTATAAGCCAATGCTTCGTGATTTAGTAACTTAAATTCACCTGTTTTATCAGCTTCTTTTATAGCTCTAATATAACCAGTTGCTAATTTCTCGTAGTACCAGCGATATAAATCCTTATCAACAATAACTGCCTGCAGAACAATGCTGTATAAGTTTCGGTTTTCAGCTACCCACTCAAAAAATGCTTCAAAACCTCTCCGATGCAAATCGACCTGTGGAGATTTTTCGATCGCTTGTTTAATAAAAAGGCGTAGATCGCGACTCATTTGCTGAACTAGTTCATCATAAATTGCCTTTTTTGAAGGAAAATACTTATAGAACGTCCCTTGTGCAACATTTGCTCCTTGGGTAATCTCGACAATTGACGCTTCAAAATACCCCCTCGTACCAAAAACCTCTTCAGCTGCTATTAATAGTTTTCTTCGTGTGTTTAAACCTTTTTTCGTTAATTTTTTATCAGTTTTTAGTGACAAGTGAATCACCTCTAATTTAATTTTATTTTGACCATTCCAAGATGTAACTGGATAAATGAGATAATGAAATTGTGAAAACTAAACCTACATCTTCACAAGAAATTACCTACTCTCATGAAACTATAAGCAATGGTTTCAAGATCTAATGACTTAAATTCACCTGTTAAATTGGCCTCTTTAACGATTTTACATATTCAAATGCTAGTTTCTCATAATACCAGTGATACAATTTTACATCAACAGGGGCATAAAGTACCCCTCTTTCTATATGTATGAGATCCAGTATGAAAGGGAAGTTTGATTTATCATATCATAATTGGAAGTGCTTACAAATATAGAGGGTAAAAATTACTGCCCACAAATGATGGACACAGACTCGGAGAAAAACTATGTTGAAACTTTTTAAAAAATTTAGTATAATCAAAAAAGAGAAAAGTGAATCACCTGTCATAAGTAGCAAGCGACACAAATTAGATATCAAAGAAAGGGATGATGACAAGACAAAAATTATTGGCAGCAGCAGAGGTGAATTTTGGGAAAAGGTAATTTTGACAAGTCCATCGTTGGAATTACTTTGAAATCAGGTCTTCCACAAGGAACATTTTATAACCAAATTATCGAAAATTTAAAAAATCCGGAGCGATGAACCTGCAAAAGAATTGCCTGGTTAGTCATTCCGTTATAGTAAACCTAAGGATATCCATCCCTAAAATAATTATCTATTAGATTCGATGATATCCCTGTCGCTTTTTGGAAGCCGTATTCTTTAACTACCTGGAAAGTACCCCTTGATTAAATGACAGAATTATAGCGACGGTTATTAAATAAAATAACGTTCAATACAAAGGAGGAAACATGATTAATCAAAGCGTTAAAAGGTTTGGAAAAACATTGCCATTAATTTTAATCGCATTTTTACTATTTAGTGGATCAGTTAGTGCTCAATCGGTTGTTGATATTTGGGGAAAGGCTAATGAAGGAACGGAGGTAATTTTTAATTCCCCGGTAGCGATGGCGAAGGACGCAAGTGGAAATATTTATGTAGCTGATATGAGTAATCATAGGATTGTCAAGATGGATCAAGACGGAAACGTCATTAAAAAGTTCGGAAGGCTAGGTAGCGGGAATGGGGAATTTAATACGCCTTTTGGGGTAGCGATTGACAACGATGGAAATATTTTAGTTGGCGATACGGCAAATAATCGAATCCAAAAGTTTGATTCTAATTTTAATTTTATTACGGCTTGGGGATCCCATGGTTCAGGAAATGGCCAGTTTGGTCTAGCTAGAGAAATCGCCATTGATAGTCAAAATCGCTATCATGTTACCGATGAATTTAATGATCGTATTCAAGTGTTTGATCAAAGTGGAACCTACTTGTATCAATATGGTAGTCGAGGAACGGCAAATGCCCAATTTCGCTTACCTCAGGGAATTTCGATAAAACAAGATGCAACTGGTGATAAAGTATATGTTGCCGACACTTACAACCATCGTGTGCAAATTTTAGACGTAAATGGGAATTATCTTGGACAAATTGGCACAACTGGTCAAAGTGGAGATAGTGGAAGCCGATTTTTTTATCCTAGAGGTGTCAACTTAGACACAAACGGGGATGTCTATGTTGTTGATACAACAAATCATAAAATTAAGAAATATAATAGCAACCACCAATATCAATATTCGACAGACATAGGTATTTATAATTTAGAGCCTGCTTTTCCTTCCCAAGTATTGCCGCTTGGAAATGGGGACTTTATCGTTTCTGATACAGGTAATAGTCGATTAGTTAAATTTAGAGGCTATTCCACCTATGCTTCTGTTCATTCCTATTTAGGAAATTTACGGAATGCTGATGGCGTGTTTTCGGAGCCTGTAGGAATCGCGGTTGACAATAACGACCACGTTTATATTACGGATACGTTTAACCATCGAGTGCAAAAATTTGATAACAGTGGAACCCTCTTAGGTAAATGGGGTGGCAACAGCGGAAATGGTGGCCCAACTGCATACGGGACTAACTATTGGCAGTTTATCGCTCCTAAGCAGATAACATATAACGGGAAATACAATGAGATCGTCATTGCCGATACAGGAAATTCCCGAATCCAAGTATTTAGTCAAAACGGCTCATGGTTATTTAACTTTGGTTATTATAATTTAAGCTTTCCAATGGGGGTAACGACAACGAGCGACGGCTATTATTATGTGGCCGACACCGGGAATAATCGAGTCGTAATGTTTAATCCATTTGGCTATTTTGTAAGAAGCTGGGGCACAGAAGGATTAGGAAATGGCCAGTTTAGACAACCAACATTTATCACAGTGGACTCTCAAGATAATCTTTACGTTGTTGATAGATACAATAGTCGAATCCAAAAGTTTGATGAATCAGGCAACTTTATTACTAAGTGGGGGACGAATGGTGGGAACCCACAAATTGATCCGTTAGACAATTGGGGTGAAGGAAACGGAGACCTATTCCTCCCAATTGGCATTGCTGTTGATCAAAACGATAATGTTTATGTCGCAGACTCATCAAATAATCGCGTACAAAAGTTTAGTTCAAATGGAACATATTTAGATACGATTGGGCAATTTGGTGGAGAAGATCATAATTTCTTTTCTCCTCAAGGAATTGCTGTAGGGGCAAATGGTGACATTTATATTGCTGATACGTTATTGAATCGAGTTGTTAAATTCAGACCATAACCATTCCTTTTGTCCAAGTGACATTATTTTGTCAGACACTATTAGGAGTGTAAAATGCCGGTTCAACTAAGCAATGGGGAAGGGGGCAGATGATCTTGTGAAGGGTCCATTATTAAATCAATCTCCTGCACTCGTACCTACGAGATTTTCGGATAATAAATATAATGTAATACAATATACCATATTTTAAAATCATTTTTATTGGAGGAGTTGACATGTACGTACCTTTATTATTGACAGATTTTTTAGATCGAGCCGTGAAGCTGTATGGAGATAAGACGGCAGTTATTGATGATGAAAAGGTTGTTACTTATTTCGAACTGAATGAAAGAGTAAACAGGCTTTCTCATGGGCTTCAAGAACTGGGTATCGAAAAAGGTGACAAGGTTGCTATTTTGGCACCGAATACGTTGGAAATGCTAGAAGGGTTCTACGGAGCATTTCAATTGGGAGCCGTTACCGTCCCGCTAAATATTAGGTTGAAACCAAATGATTATTTGTTTATATTAAACCACAGTGAAACCAAAGTATTATTAGTGGACTATGAATTGTACGGTCTTATCGACCCGGTCCGAGATCAGTTAAATGTGGAACAAATCATTATCCACGGGGGCAGCAAGATCAAATTTGAAGAAAACGATCTCGACTACGATGAGTGGCTGACTAAATATCCAGCAAAGCCGTTTGATCGTGCAGAAATAGACGAAACAGATATGGCAAGCCTGCTTTACACAAGCGGCACGACAGGAGACCCGAAAGGTGTGATGCTCACTCATCGAAACAATTATCTGCAAGCTCTTCAAGTGATGCATCATTTACGGGTGAGTGATCAAGATGTGCTGCTTCATGTTTTGCCAATGTTTCACGTTAATGGTTGGGGCTCGATATTTTATTACACAGGCAATGGTGCTACCCAGGTCATGTTAAGAAAAACCCGTCCCAATATCATTTTTGAGAAGCTACAAAAGCATGGAGTAACGATTATGCATATGGCCCCTACCGTACTGAATTCACTGCTCCAATATTATGATGAAAATAAACTGAATGTAAATCAAAATGTAAGGGTTGTCATTGGCGGTTCTGCACCACCTGTTACATTTATAGCTAAAGTGGAGGAAGAAATGGGCTGGGAATTCATACAGGTTTATGGAATGACAGAAACGTCCCCGCTGACCTTAACATCCATTATCCGCGCCCAGCATTTGGATGAGCCTAAAGAAGTACAATACCGGATGAAATCAAAGGCGGGCTATCAAATGAGCTTAACCGAAGTGAAAGTGGTCAATGAACAAGATGAAGAAGTGGCGCCTAACGGTCAGGAAATCGGAGAACTTGTAATTCGGAGCAACGGTGTGATGGAAGGCTATTGGAAAAATGATAAGGCGACAAATGAAGTCATCAGGAATGGCTGGTTTCATACAGGAGATATGGGAGTCGTCGACAGTGACGGAAATATCGAAATTGTCGACAGGAAAAAAGATGTTATTATCAGCGGTGGAGAAAATATTTCGTCCATTGAGGTGGAAAATATCCTGTATGAGCATCCAGCTGTAGTGGAAGCTGCCGCGATTTCCATCCCTCACGAAAAATGGGGAGAGACCCCGCATGCCGTTGTGGCTGTCCGCGATGGAGAAACGGTAACGGAAGAGGAAATCATTGCTTTTGCAAGAGAACGGCTCGCCCACTATAAAGCCCCAACATCTGTCAGCTTTGTAGAAGAACTTCCAAAAACAGGTTCAGGCAAAATACAAAAGGCACATTTGCGAAACGAATTTTGGAAAAACAAGAACAAAATGGTTAATTAAGAAGGTAAGTGGGGCAATGGGATTCAATTACATCGCTTCAATCATAAATAAGCCACTAGTTGTGTCCTTGACTAGCGGAAATCTTTGAAATGCTCATACTGCTCATAGTAATTTTTGCACATATTTAAGATTATTTATTTATTTGAGAAGGAAGTGCGCTACCCTATTTTAAGCCCTATTAAGAACTAGATATTCTAGATGGCACAGTTTAGAAAGGGAGTTTTAAACGCTCCTGGTCCAAGTGGATACGGTTAAAAAAGTGATTATTTGGAAAAGGGTAATGAGAAAAGCCTCCTACCCAATGATCAAAAACATGCTCATAATATAGCATACGCTGATTATCACTTACAATCTAAAAAGAGTCTGATAAAGTGATTTATCAGACTCTTGGTACTATATTACCTTTAATCAAAATGCTAAATTGCTTTTAATATCCTCCACCATAACCTCCGCCATATCCGTAACCAGGGTAGTATGGATATGGATAGTATGGATAAGGAAATGGATAAAAAAATGGAGGATAATATGGATAATATGGACGTGGTCGTGGTCTTGGTCTCGGTCTAGGGTATGGATATGGGTAGTAACCGGTTTGTGTCGGGAATTGTCTTTCCTCTTCCTGTATTAATTCGCTGCCAACCTCTTGTTGATCTTGTGGGGAAAACGGTTCTTCTGGATTAAATTCTTGAAAGTACATTAAAAAAAGCCCCTCCTTCGTAATGTGTACCCTGTATATTATTCAGCTTTTTAAAATGTGAAGTATGTACGATTAAATTTTTTAGGCAGATATACAGAAAAATATTTCCTTCCTATCCAAAAAAACGCGATTCAAGCAATGAATCGCGTTTTTTATTGGTTTATTATTATATTATCAAAATTGTCTGGGTGGCTTGTGTATGCTTTTACAAGATTTTACTAAATAATAATAAGGCTTACTTCTGTAAGTAGGCTTTATTAAAGAAATATCCTTTGATGTTCGGGTATGGATTGCTAAAAAGAATTATTAAGCTTGTACTGAAATATGCCTGAATTTTTTAACATCAAATAATCCCATATCCGTTAATTTTAGGTTAGGAATGACAGGTAATGCCAAGAAAGAAAGGGTTAGAAAAGGGTTGAATTTCTTCGATGCCTCTATATAATCTAATCCTTTTTTTACATTCATTAATTCGTTGTATACCTTTTCTACTGGCTTATCAGATAGCAAACCTGCAATAGGTAGGGCTAAAGAAGCTATGACTTTTTCATTTTCAACAATTACTGAACCTCCGCCCATCTCTTTTATCTTTTCTATTGCAAATAACATATCCTTGTCATTCGTTCCAGCTGCAATAATATTATGCGAATCATGAGCAATAGTAGTGGCAAGGGCTCCCTTTTGAATACCTAATCCTTTTACGATTCCTAAACCTATATGTCCTGTTTGGTGATGTCTCTCAATAACAGAGAGCTTAAGTTGGTCTCGCTTGATTGAAGGTTGAAAACAATTATTTATAACTTCAACCTCTTCTACTAAGTGTTTTGTAATTAAACTATTTGGGATAATTTCAATAACATGAGCTAAGTTACTTTCTTTAAACTTGATTTGTAACTGTTCTGAAGTAACTTCCTTCATTTGAATACTACTTAGCAGCGATTTGACTGGATTTATTTGACAACTATCCTGATGCAGGTATTTTCCGTTTTGTGCTACTCGTTTACCTGCTGAATATACTTCCTCTATTTCAACATGAGTTAAATCTGATAATATTAAAAAGTCTGCATCATACCCTGGAGCAATTGCCCCCTTGTGGTGTAACCCATAACACTCTGCAGCACTAAATGAAGCCATTTGAATCGCGTTAATAGGATCCACTCCATGTTGAATCGCTAATTTTACATTATGGTTTATACTTCCTTCGTAAAGTAAGTCATCTATATGTTTATCATCTGTTCCAAATAAACAACGACGAGCATTTTTATCAGTCACAACATCAATTAATTGTGGTAGGTCTTTAGCTACTGAACCTTGTCTTATAATCAAGTACATTCCTCTTTGTAAACGGTCTTTGGCTTCGCTAGTAGATATAGCTTCATGGTCGGTTTTGATTCCAGTTGTTGTATAGACATTAATGGCATCTATATCTAAGCCAGCAGCATGACCATCGATTTTAACTCCTTGTACCCTAGCATCGTGCAGCTTATGTATCATACTTTCGTCTGCGTGATAGACAGAAGGATAATCCATAACCTCCCCCAAGCCTAGAACTCTTGGATGGTTATAAAACGGAGCTAAATCTTCTGCTTTTAATATCGCTCCAGCATGCTCAAAAGGTGTAGCTGGTACGCATGATGGTACCATCATGTAAATGTTTAGTGGTAGATTTTCGGAACTATCTAACATATATTGAATCCCTTCAACCCCTGCTACATTAGCAATTTCATGAGGATCGGCGATAATGGTTGTAACTCCATGTGGTAACACTACCTTAGCAAATTCTTTGGGAGTAACCATGGAAGATTCAATATGTACATGGCTATCAATAAAGGAAGGAGAAATATACTTACCATTTGCATCAATGACTTGTTCACCCTCATATTCTCCAATACCTACAATTACACCGGCCTGTATAGCAACATCTGCTTCAATTAAATCTTGATTAAATACATCTATAATTTTACCGTTTTTAATCACTAATTCTGCTTTTCTTCTTTTGGATGCAACTTCAATTCTATTCTTTAGAAGTTCCTTCGATTCCTTTTGGTTATATTGATTTTTACTCATTAAAATTCCCTTTCTTTTTTAGGTTTTATTAAACACACTATTTTATTATTTTCTTCTATATTATAGTACATTCAATTTTTATGCAGTCAGAAATATTGCTCTTAATAGACCGTTTGTAATGAACGTTAAATTTACTTTGTTAAGAAATAGTCCGATGGGAAACAAGAAAAGGAAGTAATAATATAACACCTTTGAAAGTAGAGTTATCAGTGAGCAATCTATAGTTATAAATTAACCGTTTAAACTTTTTTCCATTCATTTTTATTAGACATAAATAATTTTCTGCTTCGGTTAAATACTATAATTACATCCATTTATTAATGGCAAAATATCGAATTTCAGGTGTTCCAATTGTAAGTGAAGAGAATTTATTGAACTATCTGATATGTTTTCATTTTAGGCTTGATTTTTCGATAGGCAAATAACCCTAAATGGTACTCATAGTTGTAGATATAAAAGTTGAACAAAATTTAATAATAAACGTGGCTGTAGCACTTTAGTTTTCTGTAGATGGCTTAGTTACTCTCTTCTTTTCGCTAATAAAGACTGTCAGCGAAAGTCCGATTAATGCTAGCACAGCCATCACAATAAATGCATAGGTTGTTCCCCAATATGTGCCAACTTCATAGGAAGTGTCCATGATTGAATTGGTAACACTAATTATAGTCGAGAGAATGATAATGCCGAAAGTCATTCCAAATTGGCGTACAGTATTTACAATGGCAGATCCATGAGAGATGTCTGCATCATCCAATGCATTCATACTCATCGTAACAAGCGGCATAAGTGTTAATCCAAAACCGGTCATAAATATGCAAAAATGGGCCATAATCCAATAAGGCGAACCTTCCATGCCTACGGTGTTCAATAATAGTAAAGATATGAATGTACACGAAAAGCCAATAAAGATGATTTTCTTACCTCCATACCGGTCATATAGATTTCCCGAAATAATTGTTACGATAGATAGAATGATAGTTCCTGGAACTAGAATAAATCCAGATAAAAATGCACTCGTTTCAAGAACATCCTGTGCAAACATTGGTAGTATCGTCTCCACAGATAAAAGAAGCATCATATTAATAAAGACAAGAATCATTGCCAAACGAAATAAGGAGTTATGAAACAATTTTATATTAAGAACCGGTAAGGGTAAAATCAATTGACGACGCACAAAAATGAAAAGGGATAAAACACCAATTAATATCGGTATGATGACAAGTATGTCTGTAAATCCTACTACACTGATATTACTTAAACCAAAAATAAAAAAAGAAAATCCGATTGCAGAAAGTATGATTGAAAAAGGATCTAACTTCTCTTCTTGTTTCTCTAACACATTTCTCATAAAAAAAATGGCTAAAATTAAGGTGCCGAGTACTATTGGAAGTATCAACCAATGAAGTGAACGCCAACTGAAAAAATCAATAATCATACCAGAGATTGACGGCGCAGTTGCAGGTGCTACGTTGACTACAGCTCCTAAAAGTCCCATTGCAAACCCTCTTTGTTCATAAGGATATACTTTCAATAATATTGTTTGCACCAGTGGTAGAATGATGCCTGCACCAATGGCCTGAACGACTCTTGATAAAATTAAAGTGCCAAAGTTTGGTGACAAGCCTCCGATTACCGCACCAATTACTAAACATGAAAGTGAAAAAACTACGAGCGTTTTTGCTGTAAAAGTATTCAATAAATATCCTGTCATTGGGATAAAAATAATTGTTGTGAGTAAGAACGCCGTAGTCAGCCATTGTACTTGGGTTGCATTCACATCAAATTCGTTCATAATCGTTGGATATGCCGTAATTAATAGAAATTGACTAAATGTAAATAAAAACGCTGTTGTTAAGATGACAACAACGGTACCCTTATATTCTAATTTTTTTCCCATTCAAGTTTAAACTCCTTTCATTGAATCCCTTTCCAAAATATAGGGAAAATTACTTCTACACGTTGTTCGTAACGTGGTTTATCCGCAAAATAAAGTTCAATTAAACAACCTTCAGCGATTGTAATAAATGAAAGTGCGATTTCTCCTTCATGCTGCGAGAATTCCAGTTTTTCTTTTTGTATCTTTTCCCTTATATAACGCTTTAACAAGCGTTCGAGCTCAATCAATAAAGTCCCTGTATATTTAGAAGAGTAATTCTTCAAGTTACTAGGGGGAAAGTACATAATTCGGAGCAAAAACTTTAATTCTTCATTCTTTTTGCTTTCAATCAAGAACCAATAAAAAAAAGATTTGATTGTTTTTTCAAGTGGTTCTTGATGATGGTCATGAAAGAAACAAACGATTGTATGCTTTCCAGATTTTATAGAATGCATTAAGACTGCATAGAAAATGTCTTCTTTACTTTTGTAATGGGCATATATTGAAGCTTTTCTAATGCCTACATCATTTGCGATTTGATTTAATGAAAATGAATCGTAATCATAATTGGCTAAATAATGAAGGGCTACATCACGTATTTTATTTGAAGTCACCATTTGAGCCTCCCTACCAGTAGGTAGGCTCATTGTTGCATACTATATTTATTAGGTCAACAACATTCCAAAAGCCCAATATATAGACAACCTTAACGCGATTTTTGAGGGAGACTCTATGCCTATAAATTTAAGTTTGAAAGAAGCTATACTTAATTTACAGAATTTAAAGCGAGAAAGCCCACTTCTTCAGATGTGTGATGAATCGCTTTTGTTTGAAATTAAAAAGAAATTCCAAGACAAACTGATGTTCGGTTTGA
>NZ_JARZFX010000023.1:0-28793 GCF_036026595.1 Virgibacillus tibetensis
CTTGATATCTTCCTCTTCTATCTTCTCTTCTACTTGTTCTGCGGTATCTGCTTCTGAAGAATCTTCTACTTCTTGTTCTGCGGTATCTGCTTCTGAAGAATCTTCTGCTTCTTGTTCTGCGGCGTTTGATTCTGAAGGGTTTTTTACATCTTCTTTCTCTTTATCTACTAGATTAGATTCCTCCGACTCTTCTTCACTGGTATTAACTTCCTCACTGGACTCATTACTTGTTACTGCATATGCTGCTTGTGGACTAAAGTGGAAAAGAGAAAATGTTATTACTAATAGAGCTATTGTATTTCTAATCCTCACTCTAGTTTCACCTCCTTGTTGTTTTTTTGTTACTAGTATAGTATCTTACTTTAAATGTTTTATTTCAAGTGCTTTTTTAACTATTTTGCTAAATTTTGTCACTTTTTATTTAATATAAAAAAAGAATTGGACTACTTATAGCCCAACTCTCAAAATTGCTTACCTTCTTCTTAGATTAAATGAAAAAGTAATTACTTTTTCTAGTAGTATTTACTTTTTTTTAAAACTCCCTAGCCAACGAACAGGCTTTGTTATAAACCAAGACGTACTATTCTCTATAGATAAATACTTTTTCTTGTAATAGTTCAATTGATTCTCTAATTCATAGTTCTTTTTCATATAATCATTTAATTTTTTCTCTATAATTAAGTAATCCTTTTTGATTACTTCTCTGTCTGTTGAATATTTTTCTGAAGTATTGATACAGTTTTCTAAAATATATTTATAATAACTACTGCGTAATACAGCTACTTCAGATGTTAGTGTAGCGGTAGCCGGACCATCATTTACTTCAAACAAATATAAGCTCCCATTTTCATCAATACCAATATCTAATCCCAAAGACATTATATGCGTATTTCTAAGCTCTTCTACTTTACGTGGAAGAGTTACTGAAAGCTCATTTATTTTTTTAACAATGTTTTCCCATTCATCCTCGAAATTACTTTTTAGAAAAGGAACTAGTTCACTAATGCCACCACCCTGGTTGACGTTTGAGATGACTTTTTGGCCAATACCAATTCTTATATAATTTTTTGCGCTTGTCCACTCCCCGTCTTGATTTTTCTCGACATGAACACGACAATCAAAGGGGTCTCCCTGAACTGTTCTGGAAGAAATATGTTTTTGTAAAATAAAACCTCTGTCCTTAATATTTTCTTGAAAAAAATCTTCTAACTCTTTATAAGTTAATGTAACGCTCTCTTTTTGATAACCAAGATAATAGCATTCATTTTTCTTTTCTAATACATAAACACCTCTGCCACGTATTCCGTTCGTTGGTTTCATGACAACTTTTGTGTATTTATCTAAGAAATCAATAATATCATTTATACTATATATTTTCTGTGTGGGTATAACAATGTCTGAAAATTCGACAGTACTTTTTAACTTGTCTTGTAGTTTTTGTTTACTAAGTACATTATCACGATTATCTGATAAAAAAGTTTTATTTCGTAAATATGTCGTAATTTCTTGGTTCTTTCTCTTATAACAATAAGGAGCAATATCGATAAATGGCGGAATCTCTGTTTCGATACTCAACCAAGAGTTATTGACTAACACTTTCCCTCTAACTTTATCCTCTTCTATATTTACATCTCTTGGTCTTAAATATATAACTTCTATATCGTAATATTTACAAATAATAGCTGTTAATTCAGCTAGCCGAGTAGGTCTATTGAAATTAGTCATAATTCCAATCTTCATGATTCATACACCTCAAACATACTTTCTTCTTTTACATAGATACTTTTAACATAAGATCCACGTAAAGTCATTTAGTTATATTATAATTTCAAATCCTAATTTGAATGGACTATCCTTTGGCGATTCTAATATTAGACTTTCAACATTATTAACCTTTGATTTCTTGGAACCTTTATAACAGACATCTAAAAATTTTTCTGCTTCACTCTCGTCTTTACATAGTACTGTAACTTCCATTTTATTTTCTCCAATTTTTTTGACAAATCCATGTAATTTCATTTTTAACGCTTCTCTTCGAATTCGGTTCATATAACCTACTTTTTCGACTTGTCCAGTTACTATATATTTCCTGCCATATATTTCGTCATTTGGAGGTGAAGAAACTCTAACTTCATCTGCTGACCATGTCTTTAGCGGTTCCAATATACTGTTATAGTCAAAAAAGAAATTAGATTTTTCTTTTTTGATTGTTTCAGGGAAATAATAATCAATAATTGCAGCTGGTACATCTCTTGCTTTTCCCTCTAACGGGAAAAGATGAAAACCTATTTCTGCAGTTGCATTTACTTCCAAAACTACTCCTCTGTTACTCGAGACTGGATCCACTATCACGTCTACTCCAGCATGCGGAATTGAGGGAAGCGCCTTTAATGCATCAACCGCTAGCTGTTTGATCTCTTCTGATAATTCATCAGTAGCTTCTATAGGATCCCCACCAGAAGAAAGATTACTTTTTTCTCTTAGATTAATTCTTTCGCCCAATTTTGGAATACCCTCTATATCATAACCGTAATTTTTTAACGAATTTAAAACTTCATAATCTAATTTAATAGGTTTTGGGGCTAAGTATGGATTTTTTTTTCTGTCATTATTTTTATTTTCAATTAATGTTTTTACAGTGTTTTTTCCGTCACCTACAATATTCGCTGGAACTCTATTGGTTGCGCCTATTACTTTATCGCCGACAACGTAGATGCGATATTCTTGTCCAGGGTAGTGTTTTTCAACTATATATTCAGAATAGTTATACGCTGATTTTAATTCAGTCAACACGTCATCTAGTTCATCTATGCTCTTAATATTCGTATGAACTCCTTTGCCCATACTTCCTCTTAATGGTTTAACTACTACAGGAAATCCTATATTTTCAGCATAAGTAAATATATCTTTATCATTCGTTTCAAAAACTTTTCCTAGTGGGATTGGCACATCTTTTTGGTGAAGAATATTTTTTGTTTTTTCTTTATCTTGACAAATTCGTACTGATTTATTAGAAACTTTGTCTCCTCTAGACCTAAAAAAGAAATGGTTTTTATTATTAGAACTCAGTGAGAAAAACTTTCCCTGAGTACTACTCTTCAACCTATCTAATTTACAGAGCGTCGTTTCATCTTTATACCATGTAAGGGTTAATCCCCGTCTCCAACCTTCTAGTGCAACTAAATAAGAACATAGTTTAAAACCTGTTATATCCGATACTACTTCTTCCGTAATGTGCGGAAATAATTCTACATTTAAGTTATTCATTATAATATTTCTCCTTTAAATTGAGTTAGTTGATATTCCGAAACATTAGCACTATAAATCTTATGATAGAAAAGTAATTGTATAAATAAGTGAAATTTTATTAATATAAAATTTTTACTCATATTCAAACCCTATATGACTTTTTAAGTATATTTGTTTTATTTAATAGTTGCAAGATTATTTCTCAACAAAGAAATATTACCATACTGGCTCTAATTATCGAATTAGTTTTCATTTTTTCAATACCGCTAGAATAGGCAATGGTTTTTAGATTAAGCAATCGATATAACAAAAAAAGAGTTATGCGCACTAATTAAAAACTTAATAAAACTTACCTATTCCTAGTCCGTTTAAATACAAAAATAACAGTTTTCTAATTCCCCTTTTTATCTACAGATAAACTGCCTAGTAAAATGAATGGTGTTAAAACATAACCTTATCATATTTTTCTAAGACTTTTACCAGGTGATTAGAAACATTTTTATGATTTCAAACAGACTAATTCCTTCTTGAATGCTAACACTCCTTAGAATTTAATTACCAACTTTCAAGAATGATCAAGATTTAAAAATTGGGGAACTCTGATTATATGTATTAAAATTACCATCTAGTGGTAGTTCCATTCTAGTTTACTTAAACCACTTTTTTTATTTTTACTACCCAAAAACATTTAGTTGGATAGACTTTGTATTCTATTTAAGATGTAATATAAGAAACGAAGGCTAATTTATGATACAATAATTATGAATTTTATTGTACTTTATGATTGTATCTACAATCTAGTTATCTTATTCAGACTATTAATTAAAGCAATTTACGAAAGGAATACGATATGGAAAATACAAGTGAAAAATACTTATCCCATCTTAATAATTGCATCCCTAAAAGAGCAAATAATTATATGCTAAGTACTTATAGTATTATTCTTGAAGCTTGGCGAAGAGGCTTGGAAGTAACCATTCGAATTGTATTAGAGAAATCCGGAAATATTGAACCATATTATTCGATCACTGATGGGAAAAAAACACATAATTTTAGTGCTACTAGGGGAGATCTTGTTTCTAAAGAAGCCAAAATATTAACTAAAAACAAGCAATCTGCCAAAGAATACTTAATCAAAAATAACGTTCCTACTCCAATTGGTAAAGAGTTTAACGAAACAATATCAAATTCTAAAATAATAGAATATGCCAAAGAGTTAGACTACCCAATTGTAGTAAAACCCCTACAAGGAACCGGTGGGACAGGTGTTATTGGAAATATCCAAAACGAGGAAGAGCTAATTGAAGCTCTTGATTATGTCAGAAGAGATTTAAAATTACCTCACATCCTACTAGAAAAGTACCATGAAGGTTTGGATTATCGCATATATGTAGTGAATGGCGAGGTAATTGGAGCACTAAAAAGAATTAGGTCACACATTACAGGTGATGGTAAAAATACCATAAAAGATTTAATCAATCAAAAAAACAAAATCAGAAGAAAGCTCCCTTCTTTGTCCAATCGTCCAATAAAAATCGATGCAGAGACCAAGAATCTGCTCAAACGCAAAAATTACGATTTAAATACTGTTATTCCTGAAGGTGAAGTTTTTTATTTAAAATCAAAAAATAATATATCAGCTGGTGGTGACTCTGTTGATGTTACAGATCTTGTATCAAAGAATATAAAAAAAATTGCTGTAGAAGCTACTAAAAGTTTCCCTTCGCTCCCTCACTGTGGATTAGATATGATAGTTGATGAAGCAAGTGATACAGGTGTTGTTATTGAGCTAAACTCTCGTGCTCATATTACTCAGCACTTATTTCCGATGGAAGGTCATGCTAGGGATATTCCGACCAGTATTATTGATTACTATTTTCCTAACACCAAAAATCAGAATCGAGAAGAAGTTAGTAAGTTGTACATTGATTATGATTTCATTTATAACTCTTGTTTATCAAGAACTGCTCAAGAAATAAAGTTACCTAAGATTACTGAATCTCCAATAATTTTAAAGAGATACCTTCTATCTAATTGCCAATTTACTGAGCAATTCGCAAACAGAATTAGGAGGACTGCATTTAATCATAAAGTTAACGGTTATATTAAACCTTTAGATAACGGAAATATTGTAATTGTTACTGGGGCTACTAAACAAAAGGCTGAACAATTTGAAAAGTTATTAAAAAATATTGCTCATAAGTTTTTCAACAATGTACAAATCGTTGAAAAATCTAGAGTAACTCCAATAAAACATGGCTTTCATATAGAGGCCGATATGCAGACAATCAACAAAGCAGATGCCGATATGTCAGAATTGCCGCTTCAAAAATACAGTAAACTTAAGGAAGATTACCAAAAAATTACACGTAAATTAGCAGAATATGAACAAAAAGAAAGTATTATGGAGTTAACAAAAAAACAGAATAAGCAACTTAAAAAACAACTACTGAAAATTGAAAATAGTACCTCCTGGAAAATTACAAAACCCGTAAGAGCCATTGCAAAGTTTAAAAAATAAGCTTTAAAAAGCCATATCTATTAAGGATATGGCTTTTTAAAGTCACATTTTTCGATAGTTTTGTTACCCAGATAAACCTAAAAATTATTTCAACTTCATTTCTGGCATCCAATCCTTATATCTCTTAGATAATTCACTATACACATCTAATGAGTCAAAATCTCCATGCTCTGTTTTAATATATGGATTTTTTTCAATGTAATTTAGTAAATGATGCATTTGATATCCACTCTTTCTATTTGCATCTACAAAAGTCAAGTTAAGTACTGGGTTGTCCACTTTAATATCAGCTGACTTATTCGATTTCTTAATTATATCTAAAGAAAGAGCCCCTCCTATTTGTCTATACAAACCCTTTTGTCCGGAGTAAAAATTGCCTAGTGAATATATTACGAATGTCTTTTTACCGCGAGAGTTTATAATCCATTCTGCAGGTTGGAGAACATGCGGATGATGCCCAATTATAATATCTGCACCTGCATCAGAAATCGAAGCAGCTATTTCTTTTTGAGCTGATACTGGGTATAGAGGGTATTCTCTACCAAAATGTACTGAAACAATAACTGCATCAGGGTTTTTCTCTTTCTTCAACCGCTCAATCTCTCTTCTAATTTCTTTAGTTTGACTTTTTACGATTGTGTTTAAAAGATACCCTTTGTTTTTTGGTGCGTTATTCCCTAAAGTGACAGCTG
The DNA here is from genome assembly GCF_036026595.1 of Virgibacillus tibetensis. Taxonomy (NCBI): domain Bacteria; kingdom Bacillati; phylum Bacillota; class Bacilli; order Caryophanales; family Bacillaceae; genus Virgibacillus; species Virgibacillus tibetensis. Next base: position 6,463 of record NZ_JARZFX010000023.1, read on the forward strand.
TGTATGATAAAAACGCACATTTAAGACCATTTTTTTCAATGATTCGAAATTCCTTTTGATCTTTTTTTGATTTGTGTGAACCCACATACATTAATCCCACCTTTTCAAGATTTTCTATAGATTTTAACGCCCCTTCCTCGCCTAAGTCCATTGTATGATTATTTGAATTTGTAACCAAATCAGTACCAAATGATTTTAGATTTTCTGCCAATTCAACAGGATTATTAAATTTAGGAAAAGAAGTTAGGCCTAATTCTTCGCCAGCAACTAATGATTCTAAATTTACTACTGAAATATCTCCTGCTTTTAATAAACTTTCTGCTGGAGCCATTTTTTTTGTAAAATCATATTTACCATCTTTTGTTTTACATAAATCATAAATTCTCGAATGAAGTAATGTGTCGCCAGTTGCTACTAATTTTACTTTAGACATATAATACCTCCTAATATAATTACTATATCAAATCAGCTTAGTGGTTATGCTTTTCTTTTCATTCTAATCTCTATATAAATTCACTAATATCACAGGCTCTTTTACTTTTTCCTCTTAACCATAGATTTAACTTTCCTGATTGGCATAGTAAACTTCCACGAAGTGCTCTCCAATATATGCTGGTTATCTTTTTCAATTCTGTTTCTTTGCTTCGTCAAATGTTTTAAGTCTTTTTCCATTTTCCTTAATGCATATTCAACTGATTTTATGCTAGAAGTATTATATCCTTCTGTGATTTCAAAGCCAACTGTTACTGGTTCTTTCCAATTTTCTTCTTTTATATTTACCACCTTGGAACTTTGTGGATATTGGTCAATCAACTTTTTAAATTCATTGATGTCTGACTTGTTTGTTCCCGCTACAATTATTTCTATTTCATCGAATACCATGTTTTTAATATAGCCATTTAAGTTTCTATCTAGTGCATGTTTCTTTAACCATCGGTGGTAGCGTTGCCTTTGAACCATTCCTGTCACAACAAATTTCTTTGCAAATAACTCGCCCATCGGTGCTGGACGAACTTCTACTTCAATTGCTGATCGGTTTTCTAACGGTTCTAAAATATTTACTAGGTCAAAGTAAATTTGAGAGTCTGATGTATCCATTCCTTTGGTTTCCGGAAAGTAGTAATCAATTATAGCTCCAGGGATATTACGTGCTTTCCCTTTGAGCGGGTAAAGTATACCACCGATCTGTGCAGTAGGATTTAACTCAATAACTACCGCGGGAGCACTTAGATCTCTATTTTCATTAACTATAATATCAACGCCACCATGGTACAAACCTGGGACTGCCTTGATAGCATTTATTGCGATCGTTTTATACTCTTCTGGCAGGCTGTCTGTAACATCAATTGGATCGCCACCGGAGGATACATTTGTCTTCTGTCTTAAGTAAATTTGCTCACCCTTGTTAGGAATACTGTCAAGGGTGTACCCGGTTGATTGGATAAACTCAAGAATTTCCTTATCCATCTCGATTAGACAACTATTCAATCTTGCATTTTTTTTCCGCTCATTATTTTTCAACTCAATTAATTCTTCAATTGTATGGGAACCATCACCGATTATGTTAGCCGGCACCCTATTATAAGCAGCGATTACTTGATCCTCTATGACATATACTCGATACTCTTTTCCATCCACATGCTGTTCTACGACAACCTCACTATATTCTAATTCATGTCTTACATAATTAATTGCTTTGATAAACTCTTTCTCACTCTTAATATTTGTTACAACTCCGTTGCCCAAACTAGCATTAGTTGGTTTCAGCACGAGAGGAAAGTCCAGCGTTTTGCTGTAATTAATAACTTCTTCATCAGTTGCTTCCTCTCCAAATCCCATACCAAGAGGTACAGGTACACCTGCTTTAGATAACCACACTTTTGTATCGTCCTTCTCCGAACCTATTTCAACAGCTTCATTGGTCACCTTATCGCCTCTTGTTCTAAAGAAGTAATGGGTTCTTTCTTCTGAACTAAGAGAAAATAGTCTTCCTGGAGGGTTAACTCCAAAAATAACCATATCTTGAAAATGCTCAGAATCCCTTGTATACCATTTCAGCTTCAACCCTCTACGCCAGCCTTCAAGAGCTACAGCAAATGCATCCAACCTTGTTTTTCTTGCATTTTTAACTACTTCACCTGGAAGCTGCGGCAGACTGATTGATTGATGATCCTTCATATGTTTTTCCTCCTAAAGAATACACTTCCACTAACTATTTTTTATTTGAATTTCTTAAATAAAGCCCCAATCGATCGAATAGGTTTTGTAGCTCTCCAAGATACACTTTCATAATACTTCCGACGCTCTACCTCTGCTTTTTTCATTTGGTATTCTGTTACTTCCAGCTCCTGCTTAAATAATTTCAGTTCTGCTATCTGTGTTTTTAAATCTGCTTTTATTTCAAATCCAACTTTTATTGGTTCTTCGTAGTTGCTCTCTTGAACTTCAATTACATGCGCTCTTTCTTCATCTTCCCATAACGCATTTTTAAAATCGTCTATCATTACTGGGTCTGTACTAGCTACAACGACTTCAATGTCTCCGTTTTCCAAATTCATAACGAAGCCATGCAAATACCTTTCAAATGCTTGTTTACGCAGACCACGGTGATAACCTATATCTTGAACACTGCCACTGACTATATATTTCTTAGCATACAATTTCCCTAATGGAGATGGAGTTACTGTCGTTGTACTAGCATCTCTTGATTGTAAGGGATCAAGGACATCATGGAAATCAAAGTATGTTTTTGTTTTGTCGTATTGCATATGAATTGTTTCAGGAAAATAAAAGTCCATTATTGCTGCTGGAATATCTCGCGGTTTGCCTTTCATCGGATATAGAATGGCCCCTATTTGTGCTGTCGGATTAAGTTCGATTACAAATCCTGCTTCTTCAATTGCTTTATTTTCATGCATTATTATATCAACTGCTCCATGAGTTAGTCCTGGAACAGCCTGCAAAGCGTTCACTGCAGTGTTTTTTATTTCCATTGGTAATTCGTCAAGAACATCTACTGGGTCGCCACCTAATGAAATGTTACTTTTATTACTAAGATAAATAAGTTCTTCTTTTTCCGGAACAGTGTCCAATGTATATCCATAGCGACCAATAAAATCCAGTGTTTCTTGATTTGTTTGAATAGGACAGCTAACAAGACGAGGATTCAGATCCCTCTCCTCATTTTTCAGTTCAATTAATGCCTTAATAGAATTTATTCCATCACCTATTATGTTGGGAGGAATCCGGTTGATTGCACCTGCAACTTGATTTCCAACAACATAAATACGATATTCATTCCCTGGAATATATCGTTCGAGTATTACATTAGAATTATTAAGTTCAGTACGTAAATAAGAAATAGAGTGTTCCAATTCGCCCGCACTTGTTATGTTTGAGATTACTCCTCTGCCAAAACTTCCATCCGTCGGTTTTAATACAACTGGATAACCGATACTCGAAGCATATTGAATGATCGATTCATCTGTTGCTTCCTCTGTAAACTGTTTTCCCTCTGGTACAGGGACTCCTGCCTTTTTCATTGCAATTTTTGTTTTCTCTTTGTCTTTACCAATCTCTACAGCTTCATTGGTTACTTTGTCCCCTCGAGTTCTAAAGAAATAATGTGTTTTCTCTTTAGAACTAAGTGAGAACAGTTGCCCGGGTTTATCTACAAACCAAGTTTTCATCTCGCTGAACTTCTCGGAGTCCTTTACATGCCACCTAAGTGTTAAGCCTCTTCTCCAGCCTTCAAGTGAAACTGCATATGCATCTAGTAAATTACCGTGTGCATCTGAAACAATCTCATTCGATAGATGCGGTAACCATTGCGAATTTATTTCTTCCATCCTATTTCCTCCTAAGACGCGATCAATACTTTATTACTTGTCCAAACTCTCTATAAGCTCCTGATAATCCTTAAATTGTTTGCGATTTATCAAATCATTTACAAGACGACCCTGGGCTTCAATGAAATTGTCGCCCATCCACTGGTCTGTATGCTGATCAAATTCATCATAGTTTCCTGGTTTCGGGGTAAATTCACCAAATACCAGCCCGTGTTGAGATCGCAAAAAGTCTATCCTAATAAACGGTGCTGGAATGTTTAGACTTATGTCAGCTGCTAAAGCTAACTCATTGTCTGTAAATCCCTTGCCTTTAAATAAATCTTCATCATATTTGCCTGTACGAATTCTTTCACCCGCAGCTGTCCACCAGCAATACTTAAGCTCTGGAAAGCGGGTTATTTCTAAAATAAGTCCAACTTTTCCGTAAAAGCAATAAAATTTCACATCGCTTGCTGGAATCTTTTCTTCTGTACTTTCGAGAATGAGCTCTTCCATCATCCATTCATCTTCATCTACCCATTTAGATATAATATCTTTTTCCATGTTTGCCTTGAGTGCTTCCCAGCTATCCAATGATTGAGATCTTTTTATATCTACTATATCATTAAAACTGTATACAAGGTATACTCCTCGGGATCCTGCGCCGTCTGCAGGCTTTATGACTATTCCCTCCTGCTGTGGGATTTCACCCATCTTATATTTCTTATCTGAGAACCATGGTTTTTTTACAGCCAACTTTTCAATAAAAGCATAAGCATCCTGCTTATTATCTAATAACCATTCTGGCAACGGCTCTACCAGCTGCTTTTGTCTCATACGTATATTTAAACTTGCCCGAAATGAGGCGGCTTGTTTTAGGGGGATTGCTTTTTCATCCAGCCCTGCTCTAATTATGAATTCTGGTATATCTTCTATTTTCAGCCCCTCAATGACTTTGGTATAGGCCAAGTTTCTATATTCTGTTTTATCATTCATAAAAACTCTAGCGGCATATCTTAGTACTTTTATATAGTTAGCATCGTGCACCTCTTTATTTTGTGTAACTTTTTCAATATAATCAATCAGGTTCCCATCTTCTTTTGCACTTCTTACTAATTCTATCACTTTATTGCTATCCAACTTTCGGTCATCTAGCATCATTTCCTGTAAGTTTTCCCTTGTTTGATACAATTCCTTTTGTGTATTATGCAGATCTGCTTTAAGTTGGTTTATGTATTCAGTCTGTGCTTTTTCTTCCTTTCGACCTGTTAGCTTTGTAAACAGGCTAGTGATTATTCTTAGAGGCCTTGAATATTTCCAGGTTTTACTTTGTTCCATGTATTTAATGTTTTTCTTGTTTCTTCTGATTTGAATTTCTGTTTTTTTAATCTCAGCATCTTTTTTTATCAACGTTTCAATCAGCTCTTCTGTTTCTTTGTCCTTATTTGAGGACTCCCCCAACGGTGAATGGTCAAGGTTGTGGTTGGAACGTTTTGCTTTTTCCCAATTATTCATCTGATTGCTATCATCATTTTTAATTGTTACCACTCCCCTCTTTAACTTGAAACAAGGTCCTATCCACGAAGCAATCTTCTAGAAGTGAAATGTAGCCTGACTTGTCCTTCGTAATATCGATCCAATTATCACCGGCTAGTTTAATCGACTTCACTTCTTTTGCATTACTGCGCATTACTTTCTCCCTGGTCTGCGCATCTTGTGGATACCACTTTCCGCGGCTTCCAAAGTATTCAGCTAATTGATAAGCCCATTGCCTTAAGTTATAACGTCTACTCAATGAGTTTGGGCAACTATCAATAACTACCCAATTTACCTTTGATTCTACCTCTGGGATGTACTCCTGCTTCTCCTGCAGGACTGATGCTTGTCTGACGATCAGTAAGTTGCACATAATACGTTCACCGTAGACTAGTAACTGCACACTATCTCCGTTGAGTAAATCTCTGATTTCAGGGTTTATTTCTTTTTCCACTTTATTGTCATAACATGCCATTTGGACCAAGCCAGTTCGCATGCCTAACTTATGGTGAATTTTAATTTCTTCTAATACTAATTGGTGAGCCTTTCCTGCTAACCGAAAATCAGCAACTATAACTACATCAAATAGACGTTTCCCATGATGCTTCTTTTCTCTTTTTGGCCACATCGGTTCGGGCACAGGGTAAGGTCTTTTCTCTTGCTGAAACGGATAATACAGGTTCGCTGCTTTTTTATGGTAATAACGGTGAGCTTCCGCATATTCCCTCCGTACCCCTTTTAAGTGCCCATTATATCCAAAAGCTGAGCTCCCAGTAAGAGATCCTTCAGCTTGCCTTGGAAAAGACAATGGTCCAGTTTTCAAGTCAACCACATTTTCTTCCCCGAAAATTTTTGCCATACGGCGTTTATACTCACTATCGGCTGCAAAACGAACGTTGTCCCAGTAACCAACTTCTCTTAAGACTGGTTCCCGTCTGAACATTAACGAAGACATGTTGGAAAAAATGTACTTCCCTACTGATCCCCGGCGGTATAACTTAAATGCTTCGGTTAATCTTGCATGTTCAGACGTGTTGGCTATAATATTTTGATTGGCTATTAGATGTGTTACCTGCGTTTCAATTTTTTCTGCATGGGACCAATCATCTGCATCATTTATCGTAACAAATTCTCCGGAAGCCTCATTTAAGGCAATATTTCTTGCAGCATATGGACCACTATTTGCCGGTGTTTGAAATAATTTAACTCTGGGGTCTTTCTTTGTATACTCTTTAATTACTTCAGCTGTTTTATCTTTGCTGCAGTCATCAACTACTAGTAGTTCTATGTTTTTCCATGTTTGGGTAAGGATAGATTCTATTGCTGTTCGAATTCCTGTTTCTGAATTATAAGCTGGTATAATAACAGACACCTTTGGACCATTAGCTGTTTTTCTACTCAAAGGATCTGTGGACAAATTATCATACACCAATTCCCCGTTGGTTGATGGTATATATATAGGTTGAATCTCATAGACTTCCAGTGCTTTATTAATCCATTTTATACGATCTGCTGGATTCTCCTCCAGATTAGCTGCTGCTAAATATAAATCAGGATGCTTTTGGGTGGTTAAGGCGTCATAAATGATCTTTTTACCTTCGCATAATTCCCCGAGGATTTCATGGCATTCGGCTAGTTGGATTGCTGCTTTTCTTAATTGTTCTGTATTCTTTTCTTCACTGATTGCAGCTAGGAAGTATATCTTGGCCTGGCGGGCACCATCGGCTGTATACTTAGTCGAGTACCACAATGCAAGTTCCCATGCAACCGCCGCTCTAAGATACCTATCTCCTGTTTCTTTATATATAGCCTCCAAGTCAAATAAGGCTTTCTCTGAAAACCCTAAATTATATAAGTGATACGTATATTTTTTTAGTTGATTTGCTGCTTTTTTCTTTTTATAGGTTTTACTGTAAAGTTGCTTTAGATTTCTTCTGCCAATTAGGTAAGCGATCGTTGTTCTTGGAACTTTTTTTATAGCTTTGGCATGTTTCAATAATTTCCATAGCACATTCTTATTTATTGCTGTGAACTGACGCTCTAGTTCGGTCAGCCTTTGCTCTGATAGATGGAATTCCTTTTTTCTCTGCTCAAGTAACTTGTCTAGCTTGGCTATTTCATCCAACATTTCTACTTCCCGGTTTCCCTTAGTGACAAGTGCCTCTTTATTATTCGCCATCGCTTGATCTATTCTCCCAGTCTTCACTAGCTAAATTGATGAGATGAAGGTCATCTGTAACATAATTAACTAATGATTCACGAATACTAGTATCAATTGGGTACCACGTTCCTGTCTCACTAAAATAAGCATGCATATGTTTAACACAATCTTTCAGTTCATACAGCTTCCTTTTACTAGCTGAAACAACTGGTATTTCATTTACAATAACGTTAATAGTTTTTGCTTCTATAGTTGGTATATATTTTTGCCAGTTTTCCAGTACGATTGGATTTATAATTGTCAGTACATCTGAAGTGATTTTTTCCCCATATACAAGCATTTGGACTTGATTCCCGTCAATCAACTTGCGGACTTCTGGGGTCATTTCCTTTTTAGCGTTTAAATTATAATGATACATCTGAATAAGTCCGATTCTTTTCCCTGCAGCCGCATGTTTATGGATTTCTTTAACAGCAGCAGATTCAGCGTTTACGATGCGGTAGTCTGAAGCGATTACGATATCAAAATGTCGATTACCTGCTAACTTCTCCTCCCGTTTTGGCCACATAGGCTCTGGTACTGAATATGGCCTACTTACCTGTGGAAATGGATAATATAATGTTTCCGCATGTTTATGATAAAATTCAAAGCTTTCTACATACTCTTTACGAACGCCCATAAAAAACCCGTTGTAGCCAAATGCTGAACTTCCTGTAAGGGATGAAACAGATTGCCTTGGTAAGGATAGGGGACCTGTTTTCAAATCAACATAGGCATGTTTTCCAAAAACTTTTATAAGACGGCGCTTAAACTCTCCATCAGCAGCAAAACGCACACTGTCCCAGAAACCAACTTTTTCGATGACTTGGGCACGCCTGAACATGATAGAAGACATGTTGGGAAAAATATATTTTCCAGGTGTTCCTCGTCTGTACAGTTTTAGTTCTTCGGTCAATCGTGCGTGTTCGGATGTATTAGCGATAATATGTTTATTTTCAATAAGGTGCTGGACCTGCTTTTCAATTTTTTGCGAATGGGACCAGTCGTCTGAGTCATTAATTGTTACATACTCTCCCGCAGCTTCTTTTAATGCGATATTCCTGGCTATATATGGCCCGCTGTTAACCGGTGTGGTGAATAGCTTTATTCTTGAGTCCTTTTCCATATATTCTTTTACAACACTTACCGTGTTATCCGGGCTACAGTCATCTACAATGAGAAGCTCGATGTTCTGCCACGTTTGTGAAAGAATCGATTCGATAGCAGTTACGATTCCTGTTTCTGCTTTATAGGCAGGTAAAATCACAGATACCTTTGGTCCATTTTCTATCTTCGTATCGGTCGGTACAGTTTTTAAGTCGTCATATATTACCTCATCCGTATTTGAAGAGAAAAAAACAGGCTGAATCCCATAAAAGTCCATTGCTTTATTAATCCATTTCTCGCGTTCTTCTATAGATTCCTCTAAATTCGATAAGGCCAAGTACAGATCAGGATGTTTTTGAAATGTAAGCATGTCTTTAAGTACACGTTTGCCCTCTTCTTTTTGGTTTAATGTTTCTAGACACTCAGCCCTTATAATCGCTGCTCTTCTTAATTGATTATCATCTTTTTCTCCTGTAATGGCAGCAGCAATATATTCCAGTGCCTGTTCCGCTCCATCTGTATTATATTTATTAACATGCCACAATGTGAGTTCCCAAGCTGCCAGCCGCTTTAATTGAGCGTCCTTAGTTGTATAATAGAAATCTTCCAGCTCACTCAGACCTCTTTTTGTAAATCCTAGATTATACAGGTGGGATTTGATCTGTTTTAGTTTTTGTCGCTGTACTTGTTTTTTACCGTTAATCAGCCTTTTTAACTTTTCTTTCTGTTCATCAGAAAACCGATCCGTAAGAAACTTCCTTTGTTTTTCATTGAGGACTGTATACAGCAGCCAGTCTAAAGGGACTGTAATGATCTTCTTAATTTGAGTAAACATTTCAACTCACCACCATTCTGAAATCTTAAGCTTTCTCTTCTGCTGACTTTTTACTAGTAGCTTTCTTATTTGAGCTGGAGTGCGTTTTCACCTTTTTCTTTACACCTTGTGATTCCCGGTACTTTGCTACTGCTTCCTCAGCATCCCCATCAAAACGTATCTGACCTTGTTCCATCCAAATTGCCCGTGTACATACCTGTTCAACAAAGGTCATACTGTGTGTAACAATAATTACAGCTTTTGCCCTTTCCATCATATCTTGAATCCGTTCACTCGCTTTTTGTTTAAAGGTTATATCCCCGGTTGACAATGCTTCATCAATAATAAAAATATCCGGTTTTAATATAGCAGCAATGCTGAACCCCAATCGAGCCTTCATACCGCTTGAATAATCCTTAACAGGCTTACTAATAGCCTTTTCCAATCCAGAAAAATCTACAATTTCCTCATAGTTTGCTTTGATACGTTCTTTAGGGATTCCTAAAAGCATTGCATTTAGATAAATGTTATCTTCACCACTCAAATGGGCATTAAATCCCGTTCCATAGCCTAATAGAGCAGACGTCTCCCCATGCAGCTCCAAGTTCCCTTCGTCAGGTGCGAGGATTTTAGTGAGTACTTTGCATAGTGTGCTTTTACCAGCACCGTTGTGACCTATAATACCTACTACTTCGCCTTCTTTAACTTCAAAATCCACATTTTTTAAGGCCCAAAAAAGTCCCGTATTCAGCTTATAGGATATTCCAACATTTTCTGCTTTTATGATAGATCTGTTTCCAATAGTCGTTTGTGTTTTTTCCAGCTCTAGGTTACGATGTCTTCTTGGAGGACGAGGTGGCACAGTTGCTTTATATTTTTCAATTATTTCCTTGGGATCGCCAATTTCACGAACTACACCACCATCCAACCACATTAGACGATCGCAATTTCGTTGCGCATAGCGCAGGCTGTGGGTAACAATAATCACCATTTTCGCTTGTTTAACAAGCTCTTTCATTTTTTCTGCGGCTTTTTTACTGAATTTTGCATCTCCCGTATTTAAAGCCTCATCCAAGATAAGTATTTCTGGTTGTAAATGTGCGGCAACACTAAAGCCAAGTCTAGCTTTCATTCCACTAGAATAATATTTCATTGGCTGGTCAAAAAACTCACCAAGATCGGAAAACTCGTGAATATCACCAATATAGTGTGTGATCAGTTCTTTTCTGATACCAAGCATCATTCCGTTAAGATATACGTTTTCGTGTCCAGTAAGCTCTTTGTTAAAGCCCATACCAAATGAAAATAATGCAGTTACCTTTCCGTCGACCTGAATTTCACCTTTATCCTCTTGCAAGATACCCGCAATTATTTTGCTAAGCGTAGTTTTTCCAGCGCCATTTGAACCGATTATTCCCAGTATCTCCCCTTGGTTTCCTGTGAAATTTATATCTTCTAATGGCCAGACCTTTTTATTTTTTTCAAATCGTCCTCTTTCTTTAAAGAAGCGAAATACACGTGATTTATAATCTTCTCTATAATTTCCGGCATAAAAGGAAACACCAATATTTTTGGCTTTTATTACGGATTCCTTTGATTCTTTTATTGTTGAATCTTTTTTTGTAACCAAATTAAAAACCCTCTTTTGTTTGAAGTTTAGTGATAGAACACACTGTAAGCTGGTAAACCCACCTAACAAGTATTCTGCCATTAAAGTGCTTCCGATATAATAACCCTTATAAAGCTTTAATTATTTTATGTTCATTTTTACTGTAGTAAAAGAGCATAAATGTAGCTACTGCAAGGGAAATAATGAAAATTATTGTTAAACCAGTAAAGTCCGGGCTTGTCTGATGCATTAATATAGCACGATAGGATTCTACGATAATCGCGATTGGGTTAATGTCAACAGCCCAACTGTACTCCGGAGGTAGCCGCCCACCCGCCCAAATAATTGGTGATGCGTAAAAGAATATCCGCGTAACATGTGTCAGCAAATTATCAATATCACGAATGAATACTGTAACATACCCCAGGACTAATCCGATCGCCAATAAAAATACAGACTGGATAAGCACAAGCATTGGTAAATAGATGATTTCCCATCCTGGCATAATGCCAAATATCACTAAAAATATACCGACTACAACTAATCCAAATGCAAAATTAAATAGCTGAGTCAATATAAAAGAAATTGGAAAAAGTGACTTCGGCAAATAAACTTGATTAATGATAGAACTATACCTCATAATAGATTTTGCAGATGAATTTACCGTTGTACTTATACAACGCCAAACAACCAGTCCGATTACAAGGAATACCGCATAATTCTCTTCTCCTCTTCCCAAAATGATAACTACTAAGAAATAGTATACGAGAACATTTAAAAGAGGGTCCAATAACCACCAAAAATAACCCAGATAGCTGTTTCTGTGCTCAGCCTTTAATCCGGATTTAACGAGATATAATAGTAAATCTTTACGTTTAAGCATTTCCTGTATATATGTTTTCATAAAAAAATGACACCGCCTAATTCTTCACAAGTGCTTACAGTATTTTTTAACTGTTTCTTCGTGAAACCTTATATTTAATTCTATTTCTGATACCTCTGCTAGCGTAATTAAAAAAATACCAGATGCTTTTTAACAGGTTCTTTTTTTCAATCTGCCGGTAAACATACCATTGCCGTTTCGCTGCTTTTAATTTATTGCTCGAAATGGAGTTTTCCACCGAGCGGTATTTAGCTAACACCTCTGGGAGCCCATAAGCCCGAAAACCCATCTTTGTAATCGTCAACCAATAGACATAGTCCTGTCGTGTTCTGATGTTAACCATTTTTAAATGTCCGATTTTCTCTCTGTCAATCATTACTGTCAGACAGCCAATCACGCAGTGTTTCATTAAATCATTGTACCCTACTGATTCCGGTGCTTTGGAAATTGCATTTCTTAATGTACCGTCCTCTTCTATACGTCTATACTTTGTAAATGAAAATGCGATATCTTTTTCCTGCATAAAGTGTAATTGTTTTTCTAATTTTTCTGGGTACCATAAATCATCACTATCGAGAAATGCTATATACTGACCTGTAGCATGTTCCATAGCGGCATTACGTGCTACCGCAGATCCACTGTTCACTTCATGTACTATCAGCTTAATCCTGCTGTCATCTTCCTGATATCTTTTTATAATTTCTACCGTATCATCTGTTGAACAATCGTCGACCAGTATCATTTCCCAATTAGGATAAGTTTGTTCCAGTACCGATTCTATCGTTTGTTTAATAAATCTTTCTGCATTATAAGCAGGTGTTATAACTGAAATTAACGGGGGTTTATTTTTCAAATTATCAGCCCTATTCTTTTCATACTAACCAATTTAGTTGTACTTTAGTAATTGGTCATACCATGTAATCAAGTTTTCTTCTTGGGTGTTCCAATTCAGTTCTTCCAAAACAGCTTGCTTTCCGTTTTGGCCCATTTTTTTTGCTTCGTCCTGATTATTTCGCAGGTATTTGATAGCTTGTCTTATCTCCGTTTCACTATACGGATCGACTGCAATACCGCACTTATAGGTTTCAATAAATTTCTCCCATACAGGGAAATTGGAGCATATAATAGGAAGTCCTGCGTTCATATATTCAAAGAACTTTGTCAGTTCTTTTTTCATATAATGATCCGTTGGTGGAAACAGTGCCAGCCCAGCCAGCCAGTTATGACTAAGATACCTCGCCTCAATATCTTCTTTCTCAATAAATTGATCAATACCTTCAATTTTCAGGTTATCTCTACGCTCCCCGGCAATCGAAAACATTTCTTCAGCCAAATCGCTTGGACACTTCCCAACGAAATGAACAGAAACAGCCTCGTCGATTAATGGAACTTTCGAATGGATGTGCGCACCTCTAACATAGGACACATTACCAGTATACAATAATTTATCCTCCAATGGTCTGTTATCACGGCGGTGTTCAATAAATTTCTCGTTAATTGTTGGATAGTTTAAGATACGTACCCCTTTGGGATAGATATCTTTATAATATTTCTCAGCGAGACAGAGCTCCATTTTTCGGGCAAAAAACATTTCCATATACTTATACGCTGTCGCTATTACTTTTCTAACCGGCTTACTCATATAACCCTTTTGCATGATACTTGTCACATAATCCTCGTGGATATCATATATAACGACATTTTTCTTCCTTTTTAACAGCCAGCCGACAGGAAGTAATTCTGGGTCATGGAAATGATAAATATCTGCATCTAGTTTCTTTGCCTTTTTATATGCATCCATGGTTCCAAAAATCATTCGTTTTATTCTGTTCGTGTATTTCTTGAGTGTTATATGTTTAATTGGTTTATCTTTTCCTAGGTCATGATCGGCTTCTTGGGCAATCAAGGTCACATCAAAGCCTGCTTTGTGAAGAGATAAACATTCCTTATGATAAATTCGCGGATCATATGGGTGATGCACTGTAGTAAGGTGTACGATGCGCCCTTTAGAAATAGTCATCGCTCATCATCTCCTATCCTCTGCTTCTTTTCTTTATTTCCATCGTCTTAATGAATGTATCTTCGTACTGTTTTACGATCGTTTTGGCATTAAAATCTTTTGCTCGCTGCAATCCTCTTTCAATAATTTGTGCAGTTTCTTCTTTTTTCAATGTTAGCATTTTATAAATATTATCAGCCATTTCGTCAACATCACCGACATTACTGAGCTTGCCAAATTCTCCGTGGTTCAGCACTTCTTCAGCTCCAGGCTTACAATTAGTCGAAACAACGGGAGTGCCTGTTGCTAATGCTTCAGCTAACACATGGCCAAATCCTTCACGAATGGAAGATAACACAAACAGATCTGCATGCTTAAAATAAACATAAGGATTTCGCTGGAAACCGATAAAATAAACGTTATTTTCAATACCAAGTTCTTTTGCCTGGGATTTTAAAGCTCCCTCTAACTCTCCTTCTCCGAGGATTATCAGCTTTGCATTGATTCTGCGACTAACCTTGGAAAATGAACTTAGTAAGGTTTGGTGATCTTTATCTTTAACAAGCCTGCCAGCAGTAATGATGACTTTTGCATCGTCTTCAAAAATAGCTTTATGTGCATCTGCTATTTCTCCTTCTTTCATACTTTGTTCTATACCATCTAGGTCTACTGGATTGTAAATAACCTTAATGCGATGTGGTTTAATTTTATAACGATCTACTATGTTCTCCTTTACCCCTTCAGATAAGGAAACCACTTGACTCGCCATTTTATACAGCATTCCATACACTATTAATTTAATATTTGATGAGAAGTTACCACCTAAATAAGCTGCTTCCCTTACGATATTTTTGGCTCGTGTAAAAGAAAGCAGCTTTGCCAAGATCGCTATTGTATTATAGTTAGGGATCGTACTAAAAACGATGTCTGTCTCCTCTTTTCTAATAACCTTTGCCAAAGGAAGAATAGCAGACCTTAATCGCCTAGTATTTAACTTTATAAATTTTATGTCAGATTTTAAGTATTCCTCATAATTACCATTATAATTTAATGTTACCAAAACAGGGATGAATTTTGAACGGTCTAAGTTATTTATAATGTTTAAGAAGGTTCTCGCTGCACCCCCAGCTCCCATTTGGTAAATAAAAAAAACCACTTTTTTCTTTTCCACAGCATTCAGCCTTCCCTTAAATACGCAATTCTTTAAAATACGAATAATACTCACGGCATTATACCATAGCAAGCTGAATAAATAAATTATCGAAATCATTAAGATAATAATGGAATAAAGCCAAATTTTATAACGTGTAACGGTTAATAGTGGATCTATTTTAAAAAGGAAGTCACTGACTGACTCCCTTTTTAAAAATTACCGTTTAATGGTTGGGCGCCCTATGGAGTGATACTCCAACCCGCTTTTAGATGCATCTTCTAATTCGTAACAATTTCTCCCATCGAAAACTACTGGTTCGACCATATATTCTTTATAATTTTCTAATGGAAACTCTTTAATTTCTTTCCACTCTGTTAAAATAATGGTGATATCTGTTCCCTTTATTGCGTCCACTATATTTGAATAGTAGTTTAATTCATCAGACAAGATACTTTTGGCGTTTTCAGATGCAACAGGGTCATAAACATTTACAACAGCCCCTTCTTCAAGGAGTTTTTCAGTCACTAATATGGACGGGGCTTCCCGCATGTCGTCTGTATTAGGTTTAAAGGCTAAGCCTAATACTGCAACTTTTTTCCCTTTTATGTCAGGAAAACGATCGGCAACCTTATCAACGATAATTCCCCTTTGCCTGTCATTCAAATCTACTACGCTTTCCAGTATAGGCATATCATAATTTACGTTCTTCCCTATAGATATAATTGCCCTTGTATCTTTCGGGAAACAGGATCCTCCATAGCCTATACCTGCGTTTAAAAAGGCATTCCCAATACGTTTATCCATTCCCATGCCTGCAGCAACATGATCAATGTTTGCTCCAATTTTCTCTGAAAGATTTGCCATTTCATTTATGAAACTGATTTTTGTAGCTAGAAATGCATTTGACGCGTATTTAATCATTTCCGCACTTCGAAGATCTGTTTTTACGATAGGCAAATGAAATCCAGCATTTACTTTTTCAAGCGCTTCTAGTGCTTCTTCATCGTCTGAACCTATGACAATTCTATCTCCGTTGAACGTATCATACACCGCAGATCCCTGACGAAGAAATTCAGGGTTTGAAGCAATCTTAAGATGCACATTTTTAATTAAGTTTGATTTTATAAGTTCTTTTATATGTTCATTTGTCCCCACCGGTACTGTACTTTTGGTAACAATAATAATGTCATTTTCGAGGTTTAGCGCTATATCTTTACTAGCTTTATTTATATATGTTAAATCAGCTGATCCATCTTCCCCCTGCGGAGTACCAACAGCAATGTAAACCATTTGTTTGCCCTTGAGCCCTTTTTTATAATCAGTGGTAAAGTCTAGATTACCTGCTTCGATATTTTTTTGAAGAAGTTCTGTTAAACCTTCTTCATAGATAGGACTTATCCCTTTATTTAATGTGTTTACTTTATCTTCATCTATGTCAATACAAGTTACGTTGTGACCAAGTTCAGATAAACAGACACCTGTAACCAGTCCAACATATCCGGTTCCTATTACCACTATATTCACTACTATCCACTCCTAATCCTTACTTAGGGACTCCAACTTTTGTTCCATGTAAGCTTTGATATCATCATGCAGATCTTCACGATTTAACGCGAAGTCAATCGTCGCCTGGACAAATCCTAATTTCCCACCTATATCATATCGTTTACCTGTGAAATTATATGCCAGTACCTGTTCGATTTCATTTAATTTTTTGATTGCGTCTGTTAATTGAATTTCTCCATCTTTACCTGGCTCCTGATTCTCCAGAATAGTAAATATATCCGCTGAGAGTACGTACCTTCCCATAATTGCTAAGTTAGATGGTGCATCTTCCTTTGCGGGTTTTTCCACTAATGTTTCAATAGCATTGATAGAAGAGCCAAAATCCTTTGTAGTCAACGGTTTTATAATTCCATATTTTGACACATCTTCTTCTGGCACATCGTGTACACCAATTATTGATGTTTGATATTTATCATAAACATCAATCAGTTGCTTCAGACAAGGTTCGTCTGATTCTACAATATCGTCTCCTAGAAGAACAGCAAAGGGTTCGTTCCCTACAAAACTATGGGCACAAGCAATTGCATGTCCAAGTCCTTTTGGTTCTTTTTGTCTAATATAATGGATATTAGCCAGCTTTGAAATGGATTGCACCATTTCAAGCATCTCCATATCGCCTTTTTGAGCAAGTTTTTCTTCTAATTCATATGAGGTGTCAAAATGATCTTCGATTGCTCGTTTTCCTCGACCGGAAATAATAATTATATCCTCTATACCTGAAGCAACTGCTTCTTCCACAATATACTGAATCGTTGGTTTATCTACAATTGGCAGCATTTCTTTTGGCTGTGCTTTCGTTGCTGGTAGAAATCGTGTACCTAGTCCAGCTGCTGGGATAATTGCCTTTTTTACTTTCATGGTTGTTAACTCCTCCATTATATAGATGCTGGAAATCAAACTACCTTTTTCACTCTACTAAATAATTTTATCATAAGGTTTGTCACTATCCAATTTTATCGATAACAATAAATTAATGTAATAAATCGTCAATCATTGTATAATAGTAATTGCTATACTATATTTTATATAGTTGTATAGTATTCTCCATAGAATTTAATCTACGGACAAAAGGCAGGCTAAATGACATGAGTTTATTTGAAAAAATACAATTAAGAGAAGAAAAAATAGCTGTAATTGGCTTAGGTTATGTCGGACTTCCACTAGCTATCGAATTTGCCAAAAAATATGATGTCGTCGGATTTGATGTGAATGCAGGGAAACTGGATAAATACTTAAGTGGTGTAGATATTACGGATGAAGTTGGAGATGAAATGGTTCGTAACACTACAATGAAATTTACAAGTGACGAAACAGTTCTTAAAGGATGTAAGTTTCACGTTATTGCAGTTCCAACTCCGATCAACACAGATAAAACACCTAACCTGAATCCAGTAATTAGCGCCAGCGAAACGGTAGGAAGGAATTTAACTAAGGATTCTATTGTTGTTTATGAATCGACTGTATATCCTGGTACTACGGAAGAAATCTGTATTCCAATACTTGAAAAGGTATCTGGATTGAAATATGGCACTGATTTTAAAGTTGGTTATTCTCCAGAACGGATAAACCCTGGCGATAAAGTAAATACATTAACGAAAATTATTAAAATCGTATCGGGATCTGATGAAGAATCGCTTCAAGAGATTTCCAACGTGTACAGCTCCATTATCGAAGCGGGTGTGTTTGAAGCTGAATCCATAAAAGTTGCTGAGGCTGCAAAAGTAATTGAGAATTCCCAACGGGACATTAATATTGCTTTTATGAACGAGCTATCCATGGTATTTAACAAAATGGATATTAACACAAAAGCTGTTCTGGAAGCTGCCGGAACAAAGTGGAACTTCCTAAAGTTCACTCCAGGCCTGGTAGGCGGGCACTGCATCGGTGTTGATCCATATTACTTCACATATAAAGCTGAACAACTGGGATATCATTCCCAAATTATCTTATCCGGTCGGAAAATTAATGATGATATGGGAAAATATATTGCTAGTAATATCATTAAAAAAATGATTAAAGCCAAACAAGAAATAGATGGCGCAAGAGTCGCTATTCTAGGTCTTACATTCAAAGAAAATGTGGGCGATGTTCGAAATACGAAGATTGTTGATATTATTGACGAACTTAAAGAATATGGTGTAAACGTACTAGTACATGATCCAGTTGCAGAAACGAAAGCTGTATATCAAGAATATAACATCAGCCTAGTCTCTCAAGAAGAATTAAACGATCTTGACTGTGTAGTACTCGCGGTCCCTCATGATGAGTTTAAAGAAACCTTTACTATTGATGTGTTAGATAGAGTATATAAAAACGAAAAGAAGGTCCTTGTGGATGTAAAGGGGATCTATGATAGAAAAGAATGTGAATCAAAAGGCTATTCCTACTGGAGCTTGTAATTCTAAGACTAAAAGCCCGTTAGACATATTGTCTAACGGGCTTTTAGTTTAATTCAGTCTCTATTCTTCGCCACAATTTCTTTATTCCCCAAAATAAGGTAATTCAACTCTTCTTTTGGTATCTCGTTAAACTCTTTTCGTTTAACAAAGTAGAAAATAATACCTAAGAGAATCCAAGCTCCTAATGCTATTCTTGATTCTACCCCGAGGAATGCGGGGGAGCCAGGTATGAGCAGAAGTCCAAGAAATGTTAAACTTGCCAGCATACCAACCAGAGCGACTGATTTCTTGAATGGAGACAGGGAATGCTTGTTCGAGTTAAAGTTTTCGTCCTTTTTCCGTCTGAATAATGTGAACGCAGTATAACAGGTATAGAAATAAGCGATCGTTACACCAATTGAAGACATGTCTACTACCCATAATAACGCGTCTCGGCCAAACCATGGTGCAAACATGGCTATGATCACTGTAAATATAATACCTACGTAGGGTGTTTCGTATTTAGGATGCAATTTTGAAAAGGCTGCAGGTAAAATCTTAGCACGGGACATGGCGAATAACAGACGGCTGGATGAAATAATAAAGCCGTTTAAGCCTGTAAATATTCCCATTGTCAGGGCTGTAACTAACATGATTAAGCCCATTGTTCCAAGTAATTCCTGAATAGCTGCACCGGTACCCCATACATGCTGCTCAGCTACTAGTTGTTGCCATGGCTGAGTCATTGCTGTAGCAATGATCATAAGGCTGTACAGAACAGCCGCAAAAAATATTGCAAGTATAATTAATAGGAAGGCTTTTTTAGATGAAAATTTAAATTCTTCGGCAGCCTGTGGTATATTGTCAAATCCGACATATGCCCAAGGCGCTATCGCGACGATGGAGATAATCGCGGCAATAGCTGTCGTTTCTGCTGGGAAATAAGGCTGGAGATTGGATAGTCCTGCTCCGGGTTGACTGCCTACCATAAAGGTAAGTGCTACTATACTGAGGATCATGATGCTGCAAAACACAAATTGCATGCGACCTGATATGCCAGTTCCTCTCATATTGAGGAAGCCGAACACCCCTAATGCTACAGAGGCTATTATAATTTCCATTCCATAGACATCCCAACCAGCAATTTCGTATAAGTGGAGATTTTCGATTAGTGCCGGGAAAACAAATTTAAACATTAAAGCAAATGCTGAGGCGTTGAGTGCAACGATACATATATATCCGAGTGTTAAAAACCACCCGCTGATAAATGCATGTTTACGTCCTAGACTGATAAACGCATAGGCAAATTCCCCACCTGATACAGGAAAGCTTTTTATTAAAAATCCATAACTCACGGCTATGAGCATCATTAATAATGCACCAATTCCAAAGCCCAGAATAACTCCTAAGGGGCCCGCTGATGCCATCCATGTGGTAGGTTGTACAAATGCACCCCAACCGATAGATGATCCGAGGGCAATTGCCCAGACCCAATGAGCCTTTAATGATTTTTTCAATGTCGTTCGTTTCTTCATGATTGATCTCCTTTTTAGTTGATTCGAAACAATTCTCTCTCCTATGCGGTGTTTTAATGGATATCGTCTGTCACCTGTTGAAATTATAGCAAAAAACAAACAGGCGAACAATTTGGATATTCCTATGCATAGAAGGGAATAGGAAACGATTCAGGCGTATTTTTACCGTTTTGTTTTCTCCCTAAGTAATTATGAATGTTTTCGGGTGATTTCCGGGAGGTTTGGCTGAACTTGGCGTTTAGATATAGTCCTAAGATCTGTTTCTGCTTGCTTTTTTGTCCGTATAGAATATATGCAAGAATGAATACAGCTGGTGTGAATGTGACCTTCCATATAAGTGTGTCTTGAACATGTGCTAGGTCCACCCTTGTCATTATTATTCGAATTACTTCCATTACAAATACATGTGACACGTAGATCCCGACAGCGTTTGCACCAATTTTCGAGACAAATGTATTTTTCCCCAGATTGTTATGCTTCATTATCGCTAGGAGCAAAACAAAAATTAGTGGAATTGTCATCAGAAAGTAATTCTGTTCATTTCCTTCCCAAACTCTGAGTGTGACGTAGCCTTCCATTTATTGGGCTGCAGCTAATAAAAGGAGCAGGATGGCATACAAAAATGTGGGGACTTTTACAGCTATCTCCCTTATTTTCTGTGCATAAGCACCCATTATCCCGCCAAGCGAAGTATAAAATAAACCAAAGAACAGGGCGTCCCGTGTGTTTACAGTTACTTCATAAAAGGATGAGTAGGACTGGCCAAATAGCCCAAAAATATTCAGTCCTAAGCTTATGATTACTAAATATGGCAATAATTTTAACTTCATAAAGATAAATAAAATTATCACCGACCAGATGAGTGCAAGCAGGAACCATAAGTGATATTGCGAGTGACCCGCACCATAATAGATGAGATCAAACGTAAATATGTTCGCTGCATAATCGATGATCATAGTTTGTAATGCCGGAGCTGTTTTCTCTGTTTCAATAAATTTAATAGACAGATCAAATAAAAAGTAAAACACAAACCATGCAAACCAGAGTTTAACGAGCTTGATTGTATATTTTCTAAAATAGTCCAGTTGGGGCTTCATTGTTTCTCTTGGGTGCTTTTGCGCAATCTCCTTCATTCTCTGTACAAGCAAATAGCCTGACGCTACGAAAAAGAACGGTACAGCAAAACGGGCTAGTGTATCTATTACAAAGTCCACATCATCCCCATGTATGCCTCCTATCTGAACACCTCTTACTGTTCCAGTATGGATAGCTACAACTGCAAGTATTGCAAAAAATTTAATAAAATCTAAACTGTAATTACGCTCCATTGCTGTCCACTTCCTTTGGTGTGCTAACTAGTAGCTAATTAGAATTACCTCTTTTTGTCTGTTATCAAACCTGTATATTTCTTTTTATAGCTGTTCGTTGAGCTTGTACATTCGTTGGGTATGATAGCTTGATGACTTATTTTTAGAATCCGCTTCGTTTTTCAGATGGCCTTCTGGTAAGAACGCATACGTAGTTCGATAGGTGAAGTGTTGTTATTATCGTCCAATTTAAATTACAGAATTTAAAGCGAGAAAGCCCACTTCTTCAGATGTGTGATGAATCGCTTTTGTTTGAAATAAAAAAGCAATATCAAGACAAACTGACGTTCGGTTTGATATAATAAGTAGTATAGGAGGTGTGAATAATGCCAACAATTTCGTTGAAACTAGAGCTTT
>NZ_JARZFX010000024.1:0-27592 GCF_036026595.1 Virgibacillus tibetensis
TTAAAAATTTCGAAAAACAAATTCATGTTCTTCTTAACATACTGGTTGTTTTGTTCAGTTTTCAAGGAGCAAATTTACTTGGTTGCCGTTTAAAGCAACTTTAATATCATACCAAATTTCTGGATTCATGTCAACACTTTTTTTATTACTGATAAAGTGTTTTTTATTTCGCCTCAATTTGGCGCCAAATTAATATACCATAGATAATCTATTCATGTCAACAAATAAATTAACTAATATTTTAGCTCCCTTATCTCAGAAATCAATCTAAAAGATAATAATAATATAGAGAGCAAACTTTAACTGTTTTCCACTTGGTGATTTCCCATGTTTTTAACAGCGGAAATCAATACTACAGCCCAAAGCTAAAAATGTCAACACTACCTTTTAACGTTTCTTTCATCTAATTAACGGGCTTACTTTTATGTTTTCCAGGATAACCCATAAATGATTGTATTTTAATAGTTACTTCCTTTTAATAGGAAGTAGGCTAATTATATGACTATACCCCCACAAACGAACTCTAAACATAAAACTTTAATTTTATTACTGTCGATCTTTATTAAGTAAGCTACTATTTACAGGTAAACATCCTATTTAGAAATGCTCTTCTTTTCCAGAGCTTCCTCCATTTAATCGACTTGCATAATTAAGTTTTAAGTAATGACTATTATTATTCCTCTACTTTATAGGTATGAATACTACTATTCCTATCCAGTTTTGCATATTTTGATCGACCAAGATAAAGCGGGATCTCCAGCTTTTCAAAATCAGGTAGCCCATTTTTCAAGAACATTTTTTCATCACGGTAGCATTGCGTAATTTCACCAACAACCCAATCATGGTCTCCATATGTATTTATATCAATTGTCTTGCACTCATAGGCGACATAAGCATCTCGAAGAATCGGTGCTGAAATTGTTATTCCCTGATCGTATGCTGGTCCACCTTGTGCAAATTTATTTAAATCCTCACCAGTATAAACCCCAGCTTGCTGAATAAAAGCTGCTTGATCATGCGCAAGAAAATTAATCGCAAAGCTTTCTGCGTTTTTTACTAAATCATAGGTATATCGCTGTCTGCCAATAGCAACACCATATATCGGTGGTTGAAATGAAATATAGGAATGCCATCCTGCTGCCATAATATTATTTTGACCATTATAAGAAGCAGTAACTAATGCAACCATACCAGGATAACTATGCATGACCGTATTTTCAGTTGGTTTTCTCATCTGACCCCATCCTTTTTCGTTTAGTTAAATGGTACAGTTTCTTTGATCAGATGGGAAGACTATTGATTGCTAAAATAATCTGCTACTTTACAATTAACACAGGGCAGTTTGCTCGTTTGGCTACCTTATGACTTACACTACCGAGAACAAATTCCTGCAAACCATTAAGTCCCCTACTACCAACAACCACGATGTCCGCATCGTTTTTATTTGCGTAATCCACAATCGAGGGTCCTGGTTCACCATGCAGAATTTTTATCTCATACTTAACACCAGCTTCCTTTGCTAAGCGATCTACTTCTTCCATTTGCACTTTTCGTGAATCATTTACATCAATCGCATTCCAATTATTTAATACATCAGATTTTGCCTTATCTGCATCTACAACATAGAGAACTTCAAGTGTTGAGTCCGAACCGCATGCTGTAATATTTATAGCATTTTCGGCAGCTCGTTTAGCATGTTGGGAACCATCTGAAGCCAATAATACTTTTTTATACATCTTTTAACCCCCCTCTTAATGTGTACCAAGTTTATTTGCTAACTTACCTACCAATTCACTACTGTCTTCATTCAAACCTGTTACTTCAATTTCTATTCCATTCTCTTTAAACTTAGAAACAATCTTGTCCACAGCAGCTACTGCTGAATCATCCCAAATGTGTGAACCACTTAAATTCAGCTCAACTTGTTTAATTGCTTCATTATAGTGAAATTCAGTTAAAAACTCTGTAACGGATGCAAAAAACAGTTCACCCCTTACTTTATATATTCTTTTATCTCCTATTAAAGAACTTTCTACACGTACTCGGGAAATTTTTGAAACAAAGAAAATAGAACTCAATAGAATTCCCGCAAAAACACCAATAGCCAGGTTATGTGTTATGACAACAGTCAATACGGTTACCACCATAACCACAGCGTCTGACCTAGGTATTAAGTGTAACGTCCTAAGAGAATTCCAATCAAATGTACTGATTGACACCATAATCATAACCCCAGCTAGGGCTGCCATTGGTATCTGCACGACAATATTTCCCAGTACAACAATAAGAAACATAAGGAAAACTCCTGCAACCAGGGAAGATAATCTTCCTCTTCCCCCTGATTTTATATTGATTACCGATTGTCCAATCATAGCGCAACCTGCCATACCTCCAAAGAAACCAGTAACTATGTTTGCAATCCCTTGCCCCCTACTCTCTACATTCTTATTGCTTTCTGTAGCAGTGGAATCGTCCACAATAGAAGCAGTTAATAGAGATTCCAGTAGTCCAACGATTGCTAATGCTATGGAATAAGGAAGTATTATATAGAAGGTTTCTAAATTGAGGGGAATTTCCGGGATTAAAAATAAAGGCAGTGTTTGAGAAATAGTACCCATGTCACCTACAGTACGCACACCAAAATCCATATAAATAGCTATACCTGTAATTACTACAATTGCTACCAGGGTAGACGGAACATTTTTAGAGATATATGGGAACAGATAAATGATTGCCAACGTGCCAGCAGCTAATACGTAAATTACCCACACCTCATCTACAAAATGATCTAATTGAGATGTGAAGATTAAGATAGCCAACGCGTTTACAAAACCAATCATGACAGAACGTGGAATAAACTTCATATATCTAGCTAATTTTAAAATACCAAAAACTATTTGTAAAATACCTGTCAGGATAGTCGCAGCCAATAAGTACTGCAGTCCATGTTCTGCAATTAAATCAATAAACAATAAAGCCATCGCACCAGTTGCTGCTGATATCATACCTGGCCTTCCACCAACAAATGCTATAACAACTGCTATCGTAAAGGAGGCATACAAACCAACCATCGGGTCAACGCCTGCAATGATGGAAAATGCGATTGCTTCTGGAATTAGAGCTAGTGCTACCACTAGACCAGATAGGATATCACCTTTAATGTTTCCGAACCATGATTGTGAATAAGACAATTCATTCATTGGTAATCCCCCTTTAATACTAGTATTAGTGTGTGCATTTTCAGGATATTTATCTGCTAGTTATTGAAATATGACCTTATATAAAAAAGTTGCTCCAGGGTATTAACCCATAGAGCAACTAATAGTTGTTCTGCTTAAATTATTGTGAAACGGGAGCGTCAATTACATAGCTATTTTTGAGGTGCTGATGGTGTTGAAATACTCGTTAACGCTTCTTCAGCCTCATTATCATACTGATTATCTACAGCGATATCACCTAATGCAACCATGCCAACAATTTGTCCATTTTCAACTACTGGTAGTCGGCGGATTTGTTGTTGTGCCATCAATTCTGCTGCTTGATGCACGTCCATATCAGGTGATCCCTGAACGATTTGCTGTGCAGTCATTACTTGAGATACTGGTGTCTGTGCTGCTTCACCTTGCGCTGTTGATCGAAGCGTAATATCACGATCAGTTATAATACCAACTATTCCCCCATTATTATTCACAACGGGAACCGCTCCAATATTATGCTCACTCATCACAGCAGCTGCTTCTTGAATAGACTGTGTCTCATTGACTGTAAATACATTTGATGTCATGATACTTCGTAATTGTTGTTGCATTTTATAACCTCCCTTTCACGTATTAGCTTGGTTAAAACGGTTTAATTTATAATAGGAAGATATTGCATATTACGTAATAATAAAGCTTGCGCCGTCCACAATTTCAATTTCAGGGTAGCTGCGCAGCTTTTTCATTAAATCAAATAATGCATCATCCTTCTGCTTTGCTTCAATCATACAATCAATATGATCAACACTCCCTTTAATCTCCTGTAAAAAATCCATAAACATGCTGTCATCTATGTAATCTGCATGCGCTCGATACTTTTCAGCAGATCGTGGACTTGATATATGCATTTTTACAGGGAGTGCAGAAGTTTGCCAAGTCGATAAAATTCTTTCCCATTGATCTGTCCAGTTTTCTCCTTCTGTATGATGTGCAAGGTAATGATGATAATCGAACACGATAGGTATACCTAATTTTTCACATAGATACAATGTCTCAGACAATGTGAATGTTTTATCATCATTTTCAAGAATAATCATACGTTGTATATCAGTGGAAAGTCTGCCCCAATTAAGAATAAACTGTTCCAGTGCTTTTTCTTTATTACCATATCCACCTCCGACATGCATGACACAACGTTCATTTGGTTCTATCCCCATTCCAGTCAAGAGGCGATGATGCATTCGCAGCGTTTTTACTGAATTCACAAAAACTTCTTTTACTGGTGAATTAATTAAAACGAAATGATCCGCATGAAAATCGGCACGCATAGTTGGGTGTTGAGCTAAAAACTGTCCAATTTGCTCAAGCCCTTCTTTTAAAGGCTGAATATAATTCCATGCTGGTAGATTTGGATGATTAGCCAATGGAACAATTTTGGAAGTCATTCGGAAAAAGTGTATATCATGTGCTAAATTATGCTTAAATAATCGTAGAAGATTAGCCAAGTTGGTTTGTGCTATCTTTTCCAGCTTTCTTAATCCAGCTTCTTGATCTATTAGCTTGGAAAAGCTGGCGTACGTCATGGTTTTTGATGTAGAACAATTCTTAACATGCATACTGATGGATGCATACCCAAGTCGGACTAAAGTCAATGAGGGATCCTCCCTTACAATTTTCTTTGTAATTGGAAGTATTCCCATTAAGCTTGATTTCATTTACTGGGGAATAAGTTATATGCTGTACCAATTGTCGAAATTCTTTTGAAACTAATTGAATAAATGAATCGTATATACAATAAGTGATAAACGCTTCAACTAACTATATAAAGGTTGTGTTGCTATGACTGTATTCGGGACACCGATCGATACGATATACTTAATAATACTTATTGCTGCAGGTGTGTTGACAGTTTTATATCTGTTCTTCGGGGATATATTAGATGGGATCAGTGAAGCCAGTGGGTTTTTGAATCCCGCTCTCATCTTAGCTTTCCTAACCTTTTTTTCTGCTACAGGTTATGTTCTGGAACATGTCACTCCGTTTTCCAGTCTACTAATCATGGCTGTATCTGTATTAATTGCATTAATACTTGATACATTGCTCAATATCTTCGTGCTTATCCCGTTGTCTTCTGCTGAAGAGTCGTTAAGTTATACAGAGGAATCCTTAAAAGGAAGGGTTGGAAAGATCATTATACCGATTCCAGAAGATGGTTTTGGTGAGATTATTATTGAAAGCAAGTTTGGAATAATCTCGAAACCTGCTACCGGTTATGAAGAAGGCCCAATTGCTGAAGGTAGTCAAGTGCTCGTTATCGAAGTTAAAAACGGAGTTTTATTTGTGGTTCCATATGAAAATGATCTGCATATGGCAGATTAGAGGCTGGGACATAACTAAATGGGAAGAATGAGAATCCGAACAATCGTAACTTAGCGTAGGCAAAATACGCAGACTCCTGTGGGAACAGCACGAGCTGAAGATCCACTGTGTGAAGTGCTCTTCTTCACACAGTTAGCTGAAGCCGTGCCCACGAAAAAGCGGAGTATTTTGCCGAAGCGGTACATTTGCTCAGGCGTTAATCTTCGGATTTTCCTGAATAATTCCTCTTTAGTCCCAAACTCTTGTATGTAGTCCACTTCTATATTATAAAGCATGCATCTTCTTGTCAGCCTCATCCCAAGAAACGGTGTAACCTTTTCCATTAGCACAAAAAACAGAGCTGGAGGTATATTCCGGATCGGCTTCCTTATCATAATCAATTTGCCTGATTACCTCATCTTCATTATGGCAATGACCATACCCACCATACCGTAGATTCAATGCCCCCTTGCCATGGGTAAAAGAAACAAAGGATGCACTGTAATTCATGAAAGTAGCTACAGGCACGCTTCCAGTTACTACCACTTTCTCCCCTACCACTTCAGGCGGATCAAAGCTTCCATGTGCTTGTTGAACATCCGAAATAATTCTTCCCACTAAGTCCTGCTCCACTTTTATTTTGAAATCATAAAAAGGCTCCAACAGAATGTTTTCCGTTTTTTCCAATCCTTGACGTAATGCACGATATGCAGCTTCTCGAAAATCTCCTCCAGAAGTATGCATATGATGTGCTCTTCCACTTAATAAAGTGATTTTAACATCGGTTAATGCGGAACCTGTAAGAATACCATGATGATCCCTTTCAAATAGATGATGTCGGATTAAATTTTGATGACCAACCGTCAAGTCATCCGCATGGCAACAGTTCTCAAAGTGTATACCACTATTTCGCTCGTCAGGTTCGATCTTAAGATGTACCTCCGCATAATGTTTCAAAGGTTCAAAGTGGCCATATCCGTTCACTACTGTGGTAATCGTTTCCTTATAAAGGATTGCTGGCTCCTCAAATGAAACCGTGAATTTAAATCTGTCTGTAATCAGCTGTGTTACTATCTCCAATTGAATGACACCCATTACATGTATATAGATCTCCTGAAAATGCTCATCCCATTCAACCTGTAAGGAAGGATCCTCAGCATCCAATAATGTAAAACAATGCAAGGCTTCTTTTACAGAAACAGATGAATCGAGCACAACCTTGGACCTGAGAGCAGGAATCATTTCGTAAAGGGCTTTTTCTTTTAGTTCACCGGCTCCATCGCCAGCCGCAGCCTTCGATAATCCAACCACTGCAAATAGTTCTCCTGCTTTAACTTGATCAACTAGTTTAAAATTACTGCCATTATAAACTCTAAGTTGTGTTACTTTTTCCGTGATTCTATCTTCTCCGCCTTTATAAGTGAGCATATCCCGAACAGATAACGTTCCTCTCAATGTCTTCATAAAGGTGACTCTGTTACCCTTGTCGTCATAGCGAATTTTATACACCCGACCTGCAAAATCTCCTGTTTCAGTGTAGGTAACTTCAGTAAGTTGATCTAATTTCCCAAGAAACTCGACAATACCAATATCTTTTAGAGCAGATCCCTTTGAAGCAGGAAAAACGGCATTTTCCTGAATCAGCTTTTTTAACTTATGCAGCCACAATTCCCTGTCATAGCCAATCGTCATATATCTTTCTAAAAGCGCTTCGTCACGTTCTGCAATAAATTCTATTAAATCTTCTTTCATCTCTCCAGTAGAAGTAAATAAGCTGAGATCAAAAACATCCTCCGTTAAGCTGCTTCTAATTTCTGCTATTACGCTATCTGAATCAGCGCCCTCACGATCCATTTTATTAATAAAGAAAAACGTGGGTACATTATGCTTCTTAAGCAGCTGCCAAACTGTTTCCGTATGTCCTTCAATTCCTTCAACTGCACTGATAATAACAACAGCATAATCCATCACCTGAATAGCACGTTCCATCTCAGCTGAAAAATCAACATGTCCAGGAGTGTCGACCAGATAGTAGGTTGATTCATTACAGGTGAATGTAGCCTGATCCGCAAAAACAGTAATTCCCCTACTCTTCTCTATGTTATGACTATCCAGAAACGCATCCCTATGATCTACCCGACCTCTCTTTTTAATGCTATTGCTATGGTAAAGGAGTTGTTCAGAAAACGTTGTTTTTCCTGCATCCACATGTGCTAATATTCCGATCGTCTTATTCATCTTATTCACCTCAAACGATATCGTATAGATTTATTATAGCAGATAGCTAGACATATACACCGGTAACTAACTGGCTTTAACTTTGGCGTGGCTATCAACATTCTCATGATTGATTAATGGTCACTATCCAGACATAAAATTATTTTTTAAAGATTATTTATTTTATGAAACTTATTACCAGATCTAATCGTATAATAAAGCTGACGGACTCACTATAAAGCCCTATCATGTTATCAGTTACCTGTTTACATAGTATTTACGTCATGCTTCTTCTGATTAGATATATCCGTTCATCTGAACAGGTATTTTTTAATAAAATTTCATAATAAGAATTGGGGGAAAAGAAATGTTTGATGCGATTTGGATTGTCATTGGCCTAGCTGTTTTTTTAGTCATTGCTCTTATTGGTGTATTCGTATCGAAATACCGCACTGCAGGTCCTGATGAAGCTTTGATTGTTACGGGTAGTTATCTGGGAGGTAAAAATGTCCACGTTGACGAATCCGGGAACAAGATAAAAATTATTCGTGGTGGAGGTACCTTTGTTTTACCAATATTCCAGCAAGCAGAACCACTGAGTCTGCTGTCAAGTAAACTGGAAGTTACTACACCAGAGGTCTATACCGAGCAGGGTGTTCCTGTAATGGCTGATGGAACAGCCATCATTAAAATTGGTGGATCGATTAATGAAATCGCTACTGCAGCTGAACAATTTTTAGGCAAGTTAAAAGAAGATCGGGAAAATGAGGCAAAAGAAGTTCTCGAGGGTCATCTTCGTTCCATTCTTGGTTCGATGACAGTAGAAGAAATCTATAAGAATCGAGATAAATTTTCCCAGGAAGTTCAACGGGTAGCTTCTCAGGATTTAGCTAAAATGGGTTTAATTATTGTTTCATTTACTATTAAAGACTTAAGGGATAAGAATGGTTACTTGGAATCCTTAGGAAAACCTCGAATTGCCCAAGTAAAACGCGATGCAGATATCGCTACAGCAGAAGCCGATAAGGAGACGCGTATTAAGCGTGCTGAAGCTGCAAAAGAGGCACAGAAGGCAGAATTAGAACGTGCAACCGAAATTGCCGAAGCGGAGAAGGAAAACCAGCTGAAGACAGCCGACTACCGCCGTGAGCAAGATGTCGCTAAAGCACGCGCAGACCAAGCCTATGATTTGGAAAGTGCCCGTGCTAAACAGGAAGTTACCGAACACGAAATGCAAATCAAAATCATCGAGCGTCAAAAGCAAATTGAATTGGAAGAAAAGGAAATTCTCCGTCGTGAAAAGCAATACGATTCAGAGGTTAAAAAGAAAGCCGACGCAGACCGTTATTCTGTTGAGCAAGCTGCTGTTGCCGATAAGGCAAAACAAATTGCTAATGCTGATGCAAACCAATATCGCATTGAGTCCCAGGCAAAAGCAGAAGCGGAAAAGATACGCGTGGATGGTCTTGCTAAAGCTGATTCACAACGAGCACAAGGGGAATCTGAAGCAGATGTTATTCGTCTGAAAGGGTTAGCAGAAGCAGAAGCAAAACGGAAGATTGCCGAAGCATTCGAGCAATACGGTCAAGCAGCTATCCTGGATATGGTCATGGATATGCTACCAGAATATGCGAAACAAGTAGCCAGCCCACTAGCCAATATTGATAAGATTACAGTTGTAGACACCGGCGGCAGTGGCAGTAATGGTGGTGCAAATAAAGTAACAGGCTATGCAACAGATTTGATGTCTACCTTACAGGAATCCCTGAAGGCTTCCTCTGGTATAGATGTAAAAGATTTACTGGAAAACATACCAGGGAAAAATAACATACCTGATGATCTGGACTTAGGTAGAGTGAGATATGAGAAAAAAGAAGAATTGGCTAACCAGGTCACAGGCAATGAAGTGAAAAGTAAAAATTAAGGTGAAGGAAAAGGAATCATCCAACAGGGTGATTCTTTTTTTAACTATTTTTGTGTTACTCCAAATATACTTTTTTACCTAAGGGTATACTTTTATAAAACTTACACATAAATAGAACATCTTTACTTTATGAAGGCGGGCTGAACATGGACGTATACGAATTGCTGCTGCGAATCATATTATCATTCCTAGTATTATTTACTTTAGCCAGAATTATGGGAAGAAAAGAAATCAGTCAAATGACATTTTTTAATTTTGTTTCTGCCATCTCAATTGGTTCAATAGCTGCAAGCCTGGCTATCAACCAAAATTTAAGTATCCGCAATGGAATAATCGCATTAGCAGGTTGGGCAGTATTTACAATTGCTATGGGATTTATAGATATTAAATACAAACGAGCAAGAATAGTAACTACCGGACAACCTGTAATCGTAATTAAAGATGGTAAGATCATGGATAATGCACTTCGTAAAACCCGTCTGGATATGGACGCACTAAATTCGCTACTGCGACAAAATAATGTGTTCTCCCTCTCCGAAGTCGATTATGCTGTATTTGAAACAAGTGGTAACCTTTCAGTCAGAAAAACAGATAGCAAACAAACTGTAACAAAAGAAGATATGAATATTATGAACACAAAACCAAACGTTTATTTTGCCTCGACTGAAGTCATTTCAGACGGGATTATTAACACGAAAAACTTATCTAAATTGCATTTGGATACTAACTGGCTAAAACAGAAATTACATCAAGCAGGAATACAGACCCCTTCTGAAGTTTTTTACGCTGAGGTTCAGCAGGATGGAACACTGTATATAGATAATAAGGACGATTTGGTTCATTAGAAACTTTATTTTTCACTTTATATGGAAAACTGACTAAACAATCATTCAGGAGGTTTATCTTAATGGGCATGTTAGATACAAAACCGCAGGAAGAACCACTGCATTCCGGCGAGGTTTTTAATCTTTGGACATACTTATATAGTACAAAGGGTTTTTTGGTTACATTACAGACATTAATTAATCACACAGGAGATAATGATTTAAAGGTGTTTCTTGAAGATCTTTATGAGAATGCCTTCACACAGGAAGATCAGCAAGTTGAGGCCCTCTTAAAGGAAACCGGCATACGGTTACCTCCTGCTCCACCTGATCGGCCGAATGTTGAACTTCAGGATATTCCTGCCGGAGCCCGTTTTAACGACCCGGAAATCGCTGTACTTGTACAAAAAGAATTAATGATAGGTAAAATGACTTGCAGCTATATAACAGGCATTGCCATTCGCGAAGACATTCGGACAATGTTTGGAGAGTTTCATACTCAAAAAGATGAGTATGAACTTAAAGTATTGAAAATCACAAAAAACAAAGGCTGGATTGTTTCTCCGCCAATAAACATTAAATAAACTAAGTCTGCATCCAAGGAGTGGAGAAAAAATTGAAATCCAAAAAGAAGGGTATGGTAATTGCAGCAATTGGATCCATTCCTCTTATTATGACATTGGGTAATTCCATGCTCATTCCAATATTCCCTAAAATGAAATCCTCTTTAGACCTCTCCCAAATGCAGGTCAGCTTAACCATTACTGTTTTCTCCATTGCAGGGGCTATATGTATCCCCGTGGTCGGATATCTTTCAGACCGTTTTTCAAGAAAAGTAATCATCATCCCCTCACTAATCTTATTTGGACTTGGTGGATTGCTTGCGGGACTTGGGGCTGCTTTTTTCTCTAATTCCTATACATGGATCATCATTGGAAGGATTATTCAAGGCATTGGCGCAGCAGGAACAGCACCTATTGCGATGGCATTAACAGGAGACTTGTTCAAGGGAGGCGAACAAAGTCGTGTTTTGGGGGTTTTTGAAGCATCCAATGGACTCGGCAAAGTTTTATCACCAATAATCGGTTCACTTATTGCATTAATTGTTTGGCATCTTGTCTTCTTTGCATTTCCTCTGTTTTCAATCATCTCCCTATTATTGGTGTGGTTTTTCGTAAAAGAAAAAAGTAATCGGCAAGCGCCTCCTCCCTTTCCTAAATATGTAAGAGGATTATTAAGTGTCTTTAAGCATGAAGGACGCTGGTTGTTTACAACATATCTTGCAGGAGGGACCGTCTTATTTACATTATTTGGTATTTTATTTTATTTATCCGATATATTGGAGTCAAAACATTCTATTGAAGGGGTACTGAAGGGACTTATTTTAGCTCTACCTTTA
This sequence comes from Virgibacillus tibetensis, assembly GCF_036026595.1. Lineage (NCBI taxonomy): Bacteria > Bacillati > Bacillota > Bacilli > Caryophanales > Bacillaceae > Virgibacillus > Virgibacillus tibetensis. The sequence continues at coordinate 11,920 of NZ_JARZFX010000024.1, forward strand.
CTTGTCATGGTATCCACATCTTATATAACGGGGAGTAAGATCGGAAAAAACCTGGAAAAAATGAAAAAGCTGGCTGTTCTCGGTTTTTTACTTATGACGATTTCATTTGGATTACTCGTTATGTTTGAAAAGATTGTTCTGTTTCTCATTGTGCTTGCTCTCAGCAGTGTAGGTGCCGGGCTTATTTTGCCATGTGTAAACAGTATTATTACAGGAGCTGTCGGAAAAGAACGTAGAGGATTTGTTACTTCTTTATACGGATCTGTCCGGTTTCTTGGGGTTGCACTTGGTCCACCGGTTTTTACCCGCTTAATGGATTGGTCAAGGACTGGTATGTTTTTAACTATAGCTGCCTTTACATTAATCGTCGGTCTCCTTGTATTGACTTTGCTCCATGTAAAAGGAAAAGACGGGACAGATAATAAACAAACAGCTGTCCGTTACAAATATCTGTAGAAGGCTAAATTATGGCTTCTTTCGCCAACCTAATGTGTAACTTTGATGGAAAGTCACCTGGCATATAAGGTCAATTATTCTTGTAGATATCCACTGACTAGTAAGTGCCAGTAGAATAATTTTCCAGTCAATGATTACTGCTGTAATTAAAAAAATGCAACAATTGATCCAAAACAGAGGTTGTCCTGGCGAAATATTTTTCCCAGATGCAATTATAAGGGCAATTACACCTACTCCCCCATTGGATACACCTTGACGCATAAGAAGTCCAATTCCTGTCCCAAGAAGAACAGAACCAAATACAAGATCGTAGAAAATATTTCGATTCGGGATATGTATTTGTTCAAATAATTGAATCGAAATGGATGTCACCGTAATTCCAATAATGGTCCAAAGCGTAACGCGTTTACCAAGGTATGTTACCGCAAGCAAAAGCATGGAAAAGTTGACAATCCAAAGTCCTATCCCCATATCCATGTTAAACCAGTAATTTAACAGCACAGCTATCCCGCCTGCCCCACCCGATGGTATAAAATGAGGAAATAAAAATAGTCCCATTCCCAATCCCTGAATAGCACCTCCCGCGACAACTAGTCCATTTTTTATCATGAATTGTTTCATGGGCCCCCTCCTAATTCACACCATACAGTACAGCTATTGGACAGCTCTCCCTCCTAATCTTATTCAAGTTACACTGCAATAATGCTAACAATCAGATTCACATGAACTTGTTAAATAGTTATCAATCTATATGGCAGTTGATTGATTGTTTATTTAGTAAATTTCCGTTTTAAAAATAACAATTCGGGAAATATAAGCTGAGTTAGATAAAGGAGAGAAGCCTATTTTGATTACGTTGAAGAGGCACGCGGTAGGGTGCTAAAATTTGTTTTAGGAGGAATAAGAAAATGGATAAAAGAAAAGGATCTTCACATAAAAATAAGAATGCCGCTCCTGGTATCGACGAGGAGGATTCATATGGAACAAAAGCAACTAATTCCGAAATACAAAAAGGTGATTCAACGAGAGTTACGAGGCTTATCAACGATGAATTAGATCCAAGTGGAGATTAACTTGAAAAAGGCATACTCCCTTATCGAACATTTTAGGGAGTATGCTTTTTGTTAGAGATCAATCGTATATTTCATCGGCATTTTTATAGCGTAGTTTTTCTGAGAGAACTGTCTCTTTTCCATTTTTATTGTTTGCTTGCTGATTACGCTCTTTTTTCTTACTTTTGCTTGTCTGAGACTGATTAGGATTATCTTTATTATTTTCATAATGCATAAGCCTTCACCTCCCCTTCTTTTCGCTGTATGCTTTACCATCAAAAATCTTTTGTCCATCGGTTTCTTCTGCAAATTCGGTCTGTAACTGATTCACTTTTCTATGATCTTTCCGACTATAAGCAGAAAACTGGTTTACAATGTAGCCATGAATAAATGGTTCACATGCAGTGATAAAAAAAGCAGCTAACAAGGAAGTGGTAATAACAGGATAGTCACCGCCACCGAATAACCCCCCTGCTATCCAAAGAGATAGGAATGCTAATGGAAAGTCTGCAATTGTAGCTGTCATATTGCCAAATTTACGAAGAATAAACAAGTCACCAATTAGATATGCTAGTCCCGTTACAAGGAAACTAATTAAGAGCAAATCTGTAGAAGTGAAGAAAGTAAAAATCCCCAGTATAGCAAAAATCGTAAATGATATTACCAGAAATTTTATCCCCAGTACTTTAAGATGTCCCATAGATGAATCCGTCCTTTCTGCTATTAGTATTAGTTAATTCACTCAAAATAACAGGATTCACGAAAATTAATAGCAAACTAACCTGAGAATATCAATAAAATGCATAACGTAATCTACTTCAGACAAAATACTAATGAGATAGTGTAAGGATTCGCCATAAATCAACAGATGCACAAAAATAGAAAAGGGATGTGAACTACTATGGAACATGTAAAGGCTTTAGCGATAAAATTCATCGCATTTTTTGTTGTAGTATTCTCTGTGTTTGTGATTTTCAGCAGTGCTACTATCACAAGTCTATTTTGGATAAGCATCCTTCTCACAGGTGTATCCTACGTTATTGGAGACTTGCTAATACTACGAAGATACGGAAACCTCACAGCAACAATAGCAGATTTCCCTTTAGCATTTATTATACTTTGGGCATTAGGAGGCTTGTTTATAGGCGCTGGATTCCCACTAATAACCGCTTCATTATTTGCGGCAGTCTTTATTACTGCTTGTGAGCCATTTATTCATGCATTTATAATAAACAGCTTTGCAAATGAACGAAAAGAACGACCTGCTACAAACCAACTACAAACCGAATATTCAGAGGAAATCGATGTTGAACCGACAGATGAGCTGGACAGGTAAACCACATTTACGAGTGAGGAGTTCAGCGCGAGCCCAGCGAAAAGTTCAGCCAGTTTTGATGCCCAAACGGTTGATCGCTGAATAAACCCGGTTGAACGCGGGATAAAGCTGAAAAGCGCGGGATAAATTGGTCCCACCGCGGGAATATGCATGTCGAACGCTGGATTAAGTGGAGCGATCGCTGAATGAAAACAGGGGCAACGATCAAACACTTAAATTAAGGATGTTACCTGAGGAGCGTGAATATAATGGAAATTAAAGTGATGACCTATAATATTCACCATGGAAAAGGAATGGATAAAAAAGTAGATCTTTATAGAATTGCTGAAATAATTGAAAAAAGTGATGCAGATATTATAGGTCTTAATGAAGTGGATAAGCACTATTCCAAACGTAGCCACCATCAGGATCAGGTTAGGTGGCTTGCAAATCATTTGGATATGGATTATGCTTTTGCTCCCTCAGTCTCACTGACGGTCAGGAATTCAGTAACTGTAAGACAATATGGAAATGCCCTCTTGTCACGTTTTCCAATTTTAAACACAAAAACACTTCCGTTTGATGTTGCATCCCGACTGATCGAAGGAAGGTCAATACTTGATGTAACCCTTCAACTAAACGAAAAACTACTTCAAGTAAATGTAACTCATTTTAGTTTGAATCCGTTTCTTCAACGAATGCAAACGAATTTTTTGGTGAACCAAGTTAATAATTATGTTCATCCCCTAATTATCTTAGGTGATTTTAATATGAAGCCTGGTTCAAGAGGTTGGAAGAAATTGATCTGTGAATTTTCCGATGGGTGGTATATTGCAGGAAATGGTAAAGGAAGTACTTATCCATCACTCCGACCGAGATCGAGGTTAGATTACATATTTTCCTCTCCCAGTATTGAAGTTATTAATACGGAAATAATAACAAAACTACCTCATGCCTCTGATCATTTACCAGTTAAAGCGCATCTTCGTATTTAAAAGAACCACCCTAGAATTTTATGGAAATGCAAAGTGAATACATGGTAATAGGTGCTAAGCTTGGCGATGTATTTAAAAACGAAAGTTCTCCAATACATATAGGCGGTGCCAGTCATGGATGATTGCATAAACAAGATTTTTTGTATTCATAGCAGTTATCGGAACAGATTCCGTTCCGAACATACGCGTACTTTAGATAGTAAAGAATCGATTATTTCTTTAATTAAATAGCTTTCCTTCTAGTTAAAAGAGGTTGGAACAAAAGAGGAATTATTCAGGAAAATTCGAACATTAACGCCTGAGCAAATGTATCGCTTCGGCAAAATACTCCGCTTTCCGTGGGCACGGCTTCAGCTAACTGTGTGAAGAAGAGCACTTCACACAGTGGATCTTCAGCTCGTGCTGTTCCCACAGGAGTCTGCGTATTTTGCCTACGCTAAGTTCCAATTGTTCAGATTCTCATTCTTCCCATTTAGTTATGTCCCAACCTCTTTTCCTTCATTAAAAGATCGTTTCGTTTTCTATGAAAAATAGAGTTTTGTGATAGGTATCAAAACCCGTTATTCATCCCGTGGTTTCTTTCCTCCCTAGGGACTGAATAGACAAAGGTTAAGGATACAGGGCTCTTTTTTCAAAGAAGTGCAACTACTAGTCAGCATGCCAGTTTCATAAGGTAATTACTGTTTTGCCAACACCTCTTTTGTCCTTTTTCCCGGATGATGATCTGGCAATTCCTCGCCACGACCAAACAGATTATCTCTTAATGTAGTTCCTTCATACTCTTTTTGAACCAAACCTCTTTCTTGTAGAATTGGTACTACATATTCAATGAAGTCTTTAAACGTGCCGGGAGTTATTGCATAGGCAATATTAAATCCATCCACTCCAGCTTCATTAACCCATTCCTCCATCGTATCGGCAATTTGTTCGGGTGATCCGACAGCATAGGCGCTCATGCCGCCAATACCTACAAAGTTCTTGATCTCTTCAACTGTCCATTGTTTATTAGGGTCTATTTTTGTAAAACCTTCAAGCGCTGAACGAATCGAATCATTCTCTATATAACTGATAACCTGATCTGAGTCATATTCGGATAAATCTATTCCGGTCCAACCACCAAATAAAGCTAATGCTCCTTCATGGCTGATATGATTCTTATACTCATTATATTTCGCATGAGCTTCTTCTTCCGTTCTGCCGACGATCGGTGTAAACATCGTAAGAATTTTGACTTCTTCTTGTGATCTCCCAGTTTTCTCGATATCATCCCGCAGCCGTTTAACCGTCTCTTTAGCTACGGTTAATGTTGGTGAACCAATAAAAACACATTCTGCGTTTTCAGCTGCAAATGCACGACCTTTCGCAGATGCTCCCGCTTGATAAATGACAGGTGTCCGTTGGAGTGATGGCTCGCTTAAATGGGCGCCAGGGACTTTAAAGTATTTCCCTTCATGATGAATATCATGTACTTTGCTGGGATCAGTGAAAATACCGTTTTCTTTATCCAACTTAACTGCATCCTTTTCCCAGCTTCCTTCCCATAGTTTATAGCACACATCCAAGTATTCTGCCGCTAAATCATACCGCTCATCATGTTTCATTTGATCTTCCAAACCCATATTAACTGCTGCACTTTTCAGGTAGGAGGTGACAATGTTCCAGCCCACACGTCCCTTCGTCAAATGATCTAATGTAGTCATCCTGCGAGCAAATGGATAGGGATGCTCATGCGTAACTGAAGCTGTCACACCAAATCCGAGATGCTTTGTTACTGCAGCCATTAACGGTACAACTAATAACGGGTCATTAACTGGGGATTGTGCCCCCTGACGCACTGCTGCATCTCTTGATCCTTCATAAACATCATACGTACCCAGCACATCTGCAATGAAAACAGCATCAAATCGTCCTTTCTCCAATGTTTTAGCAAGTTCAATCCAATACTCGCTATCTTTATAACGGTGGGACTCATCTTCCGGATGGGTCCATAAGCCCGGAGACTGATGACCAGCACAGTTCATATCAAAAGCATTCAAATAAATTCTTCTTTTTGCCATATTATTTTTCCTCCTTTAGGTTATTGTTCATGTTTACAGATACTTAGTAAGTTGATGAGACTACCGGATTTTGATTGTTTACTAATTCGAGAAAGTAATAAAGCTGCTTTTTTGTACGTCCTAATAGATCCTCATCTATAATTGGATTTTTCTTATTTTTATCTATTTGACTATCAAGTAAGTAAAGTCCTTTTAAATTATGGCCTTTTAATGTTGCCAGCACTGGTTTCAATGTATACTCAAGCGCCAGGAGGTGGGACATACTTCCGCCTGTCATTAATGGTAATACTGGCGTATGTTGCAACACATCCTGTGGGAGTACATCAATTAATGCTTTGAGAACTCCAGAATAAGCGCCTTTATAAACCGGAGATCCAACAATAACTCCTCTAGCATTCTGTATTAATGTCGCAATTTCTTTGATAGCCGGACTTTCAAAATTCCCCTGAAATATGTCTTTATGTGGTGCATCTTTTACGGAAATATGACTTACCTTGAAATTTTCATCTTGAATTAAGTCTCCTAAGTATTTCAGCACTTTATCAGACCGGGAATATTCAGAGGGACTTCCTGATAAAATAACGATGTCACTCATGACGATCAACCTTTCTTTTCGCAATTTTTTATAGTCGTGTTCTAATTCGATGTGTCATTTTTTCACTGGACTTCTTGAACTAGCTATGCCTAACTGTATATTTCCACAAAATAGCCCCCTTTTCTTTAATGAGAAAAGAGGGCTGTTCCATTTTAGTTATTTCCACTCTTATCTCTCAAGAATTGCTCCCGCTGGAATTAGCACCTTTCTGACATATGTCAGAGGTTGCTGAAGCTTCATAGGGCCAGTTCCCTCAGCTTCTCTTGATAAGAATATTTAATTATTAGATATAGTGTATTCGAATTAATCCGATAAATCAAGTATGAATTTAGAATTAACTTAAAATTGCCAATAACATATTCAATATATTACAGTCCATACAACGAACAAAAGCGCTCCAACTAACTGGAGCGCCTTCCTATAATACTTATTCAACTTCGCTTAACATATTTTCTATTTCAGTCATAATCTCTCCAGCTTCTTCCCAGTTTCCTTGAGATAATGCATTCTGATAAGCATTAAACAAATCCGAGAACTCGAGTAGCGTTTCTTCTGCACCAGTAATGACCTGTACTGGATCTTCTGTTCCCTCAGCAGCTTCTTCATCCACTTCAACTTGCACTTCTGGGTCAATCAGTGCGAGCATCCGCTCAAGGGCAATGTCAAAGTTTTCTTCCATTACAATATGATCTTCATATGCAATGACAATTTGTTTAACTTCAGGTAGTGATGTTGCATTGGATGATTCAATATAAATCGGTTCTACATACATGACCGTATCCTCAATTGGAATTGCTAACAGATTTCCCCGTATAACCTCTGATCCGCCTTGTGACCATAAATTCAACTGTTGGGAGATCGTACTGTCCTGATTTATCCGGTTCTCTATTTGTTGCGGTCCATACACATTTTTTTGTTTAGGGAACTGGTAAACAAACAGTTCTCCATAATTATCTCCATCATTCCGAACACCCATCCACGCAACCATGTTTTGACGATTTCTTGGCGTATATGGCATCATAAGAATAAATTCTTCTTCATCATATTCAGGTAACTTCATGGTGATATAGTAAGGTTCAACGTCTACGTCTTTATTGAAATATTTTTCAGTGGGAAATTGCCAAAAATCTTCCCGATTATAGAATACTTCTAAATTAGACATATGATATGTTCCAAACATAGCAGCCTGGATGGAAAACAACATTTCAGGATAACGGAAATGCGCTTGCACATCTTCTGGTATCTCTTCCGTAAATAAATCAGGGAATATATTCTGATAGGTTTGCAGCAATGGCTCATCCGGATCTACAATATAAAAATCCACTTCCCCAGTATAAGCATCAATGACTACTTTTACCGAATTTCGAATATAATTTTCATTGCCTTTATGTGACTCTGCATATGGATAACGTTCGGCCGTTAAATAAGCGTCTATAATCCAAGCAAGACTGCCATCATCCCTGACAAAAATATATGGATCTTGATCATATTGGAAAAACGGTGCGATTCGCTTTACCCTCTCCATAATATTACGTGTCTCCAGCAATTGGCTTTCCTCCGTTATTTGGTCAGACACCAGCATTCTGAAAGAGCCTTCACTCAAGGAAAACAACAGCCGATTGATCCCAGCTAAAGGAATTCCTGAATCTCCTTCAAAACGGGAGGAGATGTTTTCATCACCTGACGGGTAATCAAATTCATCAACTTTTGTCCCAACAATAACATTTCCATAAGGTTCTTCGCCAAAGTAAATCTGTGGACGCGTTATATCCAGCACGCCTTTTGGCGGCAGATTGCTCAACATATATTCGGGTTGACCCTGCCTGGTAACCTTATTAACATGACTCATCGCCACCCCGTACCCATGGGTATATCTCAAGTTTTGGTTAACCCATGTTTGTGCCTGTGATGGCAGGTCTCCTGTACTTAATTCTCTTGCACCAATAAAGACCTGCTCGTACTCTCCATCAATTTCATAACGATCAATATCAATATCATTAAATCGATAATACGTACGAAATGTCTGCAGTTGATTATATATATCGAGCAATGGTCTTGAATCATTAACTCGTACGTTATCAATAGTCAGTTGATTTCGCTCGATCATTTCTGCGTCCAGGGAATCATTACCCGGGTGTTCTTTTTCTTCGATACGATCTAAATCATAAGCATCCCTCGTAAAAGAAAGGTTATGCTCCAGATAAGGGGTTTCTTTAGAGAATTCATTAGGTGAAACAACATAATTCTGTACAAGTGCGGAAGTTATTTGACCTGCTATTACCAGTACCAAGTAAACAACTACTGGAACAGCCATCGAAACTAACTTTCCACGGTTCAGTGAAATGATCATCCAAATCGTTCCAATGATTGCTGCAGCTGCCAGAATATACGATTTCGGAATATTAATAAGCTGGTCTGTATAACTTAAGCCATGCACTACACTCTCCTGAAATATATTCACATTATTTGTCAAAAGCGTGCCATATGGCGCCAATAGATGCAGGCCAGCCAGAAGCAAGCCAATGAATCCAAGTGTTATGCCCATGTGCAGCTGGGCTGAACGGCTCATTCGGTACATATTGAAAACAGAATAAGCACCTGCCTCCAGAATCAAGAAGAAGATACTAAAGCCAAGCAAGAGATAAATAACAAACTCTACAAATGGCAGGATAAATAAATAGAATGAAATATCCATGTTAAAATAAGGATCGGTTTCACCAAATGTTGCATGATTCAGTAATTTCAGGAATGGCTCCCAACCTATCCCCTGCACAATACTGCTGCCAATTGCTCCAATAAATAGTGCAGCAGCAAATATGATAAGATTACTCATTTTCCGGTTCAGTACAACTGGTGGCAGCTGGTGCTGGTCGAAATGATTAATATATGACTTTCGTATCCATGAAAGTGTTAAATAACTAAGTGCAAAAAACAGGAAAAACCCTATAGCACCAAGCAATACTTTACTTCCCAAAATAGTAGTATACACATCACTAAAGCCAAGTGTACTCATCCATATGTAATCTGTGATCCAATCAAAAGCGAATAAGGACAAAATAAAGAGTAATACCAGGATACCCAGTATAACGCCGATCCGATTACCGATCCGCTTCCACTTCTCAATTTGTTTTACATTCATTTTTTCTCTAAAATCCAAATGGTCAACCCCCTATGAAACTAGTATTATCCTTATCTATGATAACAGAAATCCGGAATACTTTCTTTCCCCAGATAAATCCAGCAGTATTTTTTTGCAAACAGTAAATCAGCATATCAATAACCTGAATAGAAATGGAGAGAACCAAACAGTGTGGTCCCCTCCTGCAGCTAATTTATCTCCATCCATCTTTATATTTTATCGCCTGATCAGGAGGTATTTCTCAACTAATCCAAATTACGTTAATAAGCCATTACAGGGTCATGATAATACTTGAATTCCAATAAGTTATTAGCTGGGTCCACCAGGAAAAATGTCATATGTTCCTCTTGTTTTCCTTCAAAACGTATCATTTGTTCTTTAAAAAATGGTAATTTTTCTCTAATTGCACATTTCAGCGCCTGATCATATTCTTCCTTATCCAAAAAGGTAACCCCAAAATGACGTGGATACATTTGAGGCATTTCATCTATACTATCTGGGTTTAAATGACAAACTACCTGGTCACCAAAAAAATCAAATGTTACCCGATCATTATATCTTCTTGCCATTCTGCATCCCAATTTTTCATAAAAGTCTGCAGTTTCATCCAACTCCTTACATGGGATCGCTAAATGAAACACTTTATTTGTTTCTCTCATACCAATTCCTCCTCGAAAAAAATGAGCCTTAGTTAGCTTAACTTCTACACATCCAGATAAAACGTGTCCGATCGCAACCCTAAACGTAATGTTTCTAAAGAAATAACATCTGATAAAGGAATATTGGCAAGATTGACATTCGAACCCACTTGTTGAATAAAAAAAGTTTGCATTGCTTTAGTTGGCGCTTCAAAAATTAACTGTTCAAACGAAATACCAGAATCCGTGAGTTGTTCAAAAATGTCTGTTCGCACTTTTCCGTCTTCCTGACATATTCCACCAGTACCACTTTCTCTCGCTTCTGTGATCACTTTCTTTGCACCGGCCTCCATATCCTCATGAATGTATTCAATCCATTCAGCTGAACTCTGATCCCTGGATTTGGAAGCATCTTTATTGCCCACTTCGCTAAAAACTGTAAATTCTGTTGCAAAATCGCGGATGAACCTTGCTTTATTTGTATTGGATAGTGCCACAGTCCCGTTGGAAATCTCAATATAGTTACAGTTAAATTGCTTGCAGTAGTTATAAAAGTCATCTATTTTATCCTTATTTAAAAACTTTTCAAATAACGTTCCCCCAAAAAAATACTCAACATTATGAACACCCAGATAATCTATCTTTTGCTGTATAAAAGTTGTTACAAGTGACGTACCCCAACCAAATTTAACGAAATCAATATAGTCACTTGCGCTGTTAATAGTATCCTTGAATAAATTCAACGGCGCTCCATTGTCAATTAAGACAGTTAACCCTTTATCTCTTGGCTTCACTTCCCTTGCTGGTAAAATTAACTCTGGCTTCATCATTTATAGACCCTCTCAATCATCGGAATTTTACACGTCTTATTTATTTTCATTACGAAATCTGAATGCAGCTCCCTTAAACAATAATCAACATCCACTGATGCAAATGCATCATTCTCCATGTCAAAAAATTTATCAGCCACATGGGAGTGTCTAATTCTTTCTATTGCTTTCTGAGAAGAAACAGCATTTGAGTCTTCTAGTATTGCTTTAATATACTCGGCACAAGCAAGATCGTCATCCCCGCTCGGATGGGATGCGATGATATGAATGGTTTTCTTTCTTCCATCCACCAATTTCTTTTTAATAAATTCTGCTGTGTTTCTCGCATTTGTAAATCCAGTAACAAAGAGGTGTTTTGATTGCAAACAATTTAAGGTAGCTCGAACACCATTAGTTGTCTTTTGAATCAGTGTTTTTCGGAAAAGATTTTCTTTACTTACTTTATATGGAGAATTATCTAAATCAAAGCCCTCTATGGCCAGGCCATCCTCCTCACCAGCCAACAGATAATCAGGTTTTTCCTCTTTCAGTTGAAAGGCCTGCTTCGTTGTTTCTGCAAGAAATATGCAGGAAGCCCCATTTATAAAGGCATAATGAGCAACTGTAAATGCACGAATAACATCAATTACAATCGTAATATCGGCAGAGATCGGTGGAGATTTTCTGCCCTGATATATAGTGATCTGCATCGGCATATCCCCTATCTGCAATTTTAGGATTTCCTGCTCGCGAGGAACATACACCATGTATATTCGCCCAGTACATATTCGTTACATACCCTAGTAAATCTTCTATTTTCAATGAAATGGGCTCTTACTCCTTTAACACTATGCTGTTCAACTGAATACATTTACTTTAGGGCGAATACCTATATAAATTCTTTCGAAAAAAATATATTGGAAATTCAGAATAAAGTGAGGGGAAGATATGGAGAGCGAACTGACCTACGATAGATGGGATCACCACTTACAGGCACAAATAAATAACAATCCAGGAGATTTTATGGAGGTAATTAAGTGGGCCTTTGATACCTATAGAGAAAGAATAATATATTCCTGCAGCTTTGGAGCAGAGGGGATAGTTCTCATTGATTTAATTTATAAAGTGAATCCATATGCAACTGTAGTCTTTCTGGATACGGATTTGCACTTTAAAGAAACCTATTCCCTAATTGATGAAGTGAAACTAAGCTATCCGAAACTTAACATAAAAATACTCAAATCCTCTTTAACATTAGATCAACAAGCAGTTAAATATGAAAGCAAGTTATGGGAACACAAGCCAAACCTGTGCTGTCACCTCAGAAAAATAGAACCCTTGGAAAAGGAGCTGAAAAATGCAGATGCCTGGTTTTCCGGATTACGGAGAGAACAATCGATCAGCAGACAAAACACAGAATATGTAAATAAAGATGAACGGTTCAAACGAGTGAAGATATGTCCCCTAATTCACTGGAAATGGGATGATGTCTGGGAATATATTAAACTGAATAACCTCCATTATAATGAATTGCATGATAAAAATTACCCCAGTATTGGTTGTGAGATGTGCACCCTCCCAGTAACAGGCGATGATCAAAATACCCGGTCTGGCAGATGGGCAGATTTTGAAAAAAAAGAGTGTGGGCTCCACCAAGCTTAAGTAGGAGCTGTTTACATTGATAATTATAATCCTCTTATTTCTAACAGCCTTCTTTTTCGCTGTAAATATTGGGGCGAGTGGTGCTGCGGCTTCGATGGGAATTGCCTACGGGTCAGGCGCAATAAAAAATAAGCGATTAGCATTAGCTATTTGTGCTATTGGCGTGTTCCTCGGGGCTGCAATTGGTGGAGGAGAAGTCGTGAAAACACTTGGCTCGGAAATCATTCCGGAAAGCATCGTATCTGCTCAGGTTGCGCTCATCATCCTTAGTTCTGCCTCGGTTTCTCTGTTTATTGCAAATCTAAGCGGTATCCCGCTTTCTACAAGTGAAGTTACCGTTGGCGCAGTAGTAGGTGTTGGCATTGCATTTAATGTACTGTATGTTGAGACACTCGTTACTATTGTTATGTACTGGATTTTTCTCCCCTTTGTTGCCTTTCTCCTGGCATATGTGACGAATAAAGGAATAGCCGTTGTTACGAGAAAATACGCCTTTCTTACTAAGGGAAGATGGCCAAAAATCTTAGCTGTTATTGTAATTCTGACCGGGTTTCTGGAAGCATTTTCAGCAGGAATGAATAATGTGGCCAATTCAGTCGGTCCACTTGTTGCATCTGGTCTTATAACCGTGAATCAGGGAACCATCACCGGGGGTTTGTTCGTTGCACTTGGGGCATTGTTTCTTGGTGGAAAGGTCGTCGAAACGAATGGCAAGCGAATAACAAACCTCAGTTTACTGCAGGGTGGTGCCGTATCCGGTATTGGTGCATCATTAGTAATTGCTGCTTCCATATTTGGCATACCTGTTCCCCACACCCAAGTAACAACCTGCAGTATTTTAGGAGTCGGAGCTTCCGATAAAGGCAAGGAAATATTTAGAAAGGCGATCATTGCAAAACTAATAAAAACCTGGGTTTTCTCCCCGATTTTTTCCCTTGTCATTTCCTATAATTTAGTCAAAGTGTTTATTGACCTTGATTTTTCAGGATTAGCACCAGCATTTGGCCTAATTGTAGTTGCCTATTTACTAACCTTGTGGAATCCGACTGAAAAAATGTATCAAGAAAAAGTTGTACCGAAAAAAATAGGAGGTAATTAATATGAATAAACCTCATGGTGGTTTACTAGTAAACAGGATTAATAAAAATTATCAAGTTAACACCGCAAACACAGAAGTAAACTTAGATCCCATTGCTTTAAGTGACCTTGAAATGATTGCGAATGGAGCATATAGTCCTTTAACTGGGTTTATGAATAAAAAAGAGTATGATTCGGTTGTTCATTCTATAAGACTCCCAAATAACCTTCCCTGGAGTATCCCCATTACACTGCCGATTGAGGCAAAAAAAGCAAGTATGATAGAAATTGGAGAAACAGTTAACTTAGTTCATGACGGCATTATTTATGGTGTGTTATCAGTCAGCGATATGTTTACTCCCAATAAACAGGAAGAAGCAAAGCTCGTCTATCAAACTACAGACCCGGAACATCCGGGAGTACGGAAGCTTTTGGAGCGTCCTAACATATACCTGGGCGGCCCAATAACATTGCTTCGCTATCCAAAGAGGACTAAATTTCAAGAATACTATTTAGAGCCTGCTGAAACACGGGCAAGATTTGAGCAACTGGAATGGCAGACAATTGTTGGATTTCAAACAAGAAATCCTGTCCACCGAGCTCATGAATATATTCAGAAGTCAGCATTGGAAACAGTCGACGGACTACTGCTCCATCCACTTGTTGGAGAAACAAAAGCAGAGGATATTCCAAGTGAATTACGAATGGAATGCTACCAGATCTTACTGGATAACTATTATCCAAAGCACCGGGTATTTCTCTCTGTATTTCCAGCTGCCATGCGATATGCTGGCCCGAGAGAAGCTATATTTCATGCGTTAGTCCGAAAAAATTATGGATGTACCCATTTTATCGTCGGACGTGATCACGCTGGCGTCGGTAATTACTATGGAACCTATGACGCACAGAAAATATTCCAGCATTTTACTGATGAGGAGTTAGGCATCCATATTTTTTGCTTTGAAAACAGTTTTTACTGTAAGAAATGTGAAAGTATGGGAACGTCCAAAACATGCCCGCATGATTCCAATGATCATGTATCCCTTTCAGGTACAAAGGTTAGAGCAATGCTTAGTGAAGGTAAATTGCCACCAAAACAGTTCAGTCGCCCAGAGGTTGCATCTAAACTAATCGAAGGCTTATCTAAAACGTTAATAGAAACGGGGAAATAATAGTGACTCAATCACATATCGTTTGGCATCAATCTGCCGTAACAAAAAAGGAACGTCAGCAGTTAAACAATCATAAAAGCTGTACATTGTGGTTTACCGGTTTTTCCGGTTCTGGTAAATCCACGCTTGCAAATGAGCTTGATCTACAACTGTATGAAGCAGGAATCAGAAGCTATGTACTTGACGGAGATAATGTAAGACATGGGCTGAACAAGGAACTAGGGTTCAGCCCAAAAGACCGGGAAGAGAATATTAGGAGAGTTGGGGAAGTTGCAAAACTATTTGTAGACAGTGGGCAAATTGTGATAACCGCCTTCATATCGCCTTTTCGAAGGGACCGTGATGAAATGAGAAGTATTTTTGAAGAGGGAGAGTTTATTGAAGTTTTTGTTGACTGTCCATTCGAAGTATGTGAAGCACGAGATCCAAAGGGGTTATATCAAAAAGCCAGAAATGGGAAAATTCATGATTTCACCGGCATTGACTCCCCATATGAAGCACCAATCAATCCGGATCTGACAATAAACACAGATCAATCTACGGTACGGGAATCTGCCAAAGAAATTTTCAGTTATCTGGAACAAAAAGGTATTATATAAAGCGTATAGCAGGAATGAGAACAGCCTTCGATCAGAAGGCTGCTCAAATATATACTTTAAACTATCCCTGCTTTCATTCAGCGTTCAACCTATTTTTTCCCGCGGTC
>NZ_JARZFX010000025.1:0-25701 GCF_036026595.1 Virgibacillus tibetensis
TCAATATTTTCTTTTGTCGTTTTTTGCGACGAGATATAATTTACCATGATTCCTAATGATTGTCAATAGGTTTTCGAAAACATTTTTCAAGTAAGTCGTCCGTGTTTCTTAAATGGCAACAAAAAATAATATAGCATAATTATACTATAAGATCAATAGATAAGTAAGAAAACAGATTCCTTTATTAATTATAAATCATCTCAATAGGTGTAGAAGGCGTTCTTTTTTATTTGAAAGCAGTTGTTTGTAGTTGTGATTAAAGTTATTGTTCTGTCTAAAAAGAGGATGCGCTATATTTGTTAGTCCTGGAAGAGACTCGCCCCACTATAAGTGTATTGATTAAGGTAAAGGCAGGTTATCTAACGAGAAAGTCTGCCTTCTTATAGACTGCAGGCTAGTAACCAACCCCTCCTTCCCTTACTGATTTTCTCTTCGTCTCGGCATATACTTTAAACATTCTTGTTTACTTGCTACCCTGCGAAATAATTGAAATAAAAGTCGATACCTTTCTCTCATGGCCTGCTTTACTAAACCGTCGATTCGTTGATCTTCCAAGTCCATCAGCAATTCTTCCAGTTCACGCTTAAGCAGGTACTCAATCTCCTTTTGTTCTATTTCATTAATCAATAAACCTAACATGACGTCACCTCAATTTTTCAACAGTTAATTTTTTAAATTATCAGGTCCATTTTCCATACACTCTATTATTAAATCTTTTCGTAGTGATTGACGGATTTTGTCGGTTGCTGCAATATTTCTTCTTATTCCTCTAGCCAGGCACTTTCAAACCTATAGTTTTATTAATCATTACGTTTACTATTCCCAGACTTAATCTCTTTTCATCCATAATTAACTATTTTATTTATTTACATTAAAGGGACAACTAGTTCTTATTTGCTCGATATACTCATAATCTAAAAGAAAAGGACATGTTATTTAGGAGGTATAACTATGCAGCATTTTTATGTTTGGCGGTTTAATAGATGGAAGCGCTGGTTTGTTGTATTGGTCTTCGCATTGTTTACAGCTACTTTTATTTGGTTTGAAAGAGACGGCGCGTTCTCCGTTTTCAATCAGGATGAGTCAGCAGCATTAACAAAAGGGAACACCAATGAACCAAATATTGCCTTAACCTTTAATATTAGTTGGGGCGAAGAAAGAGTACATGATATCTTAAAGGAGCTAGAAAACAGGCAAGTCCAGGCCACCTTTTTTGTTAGCGGTGAGTGGGCAGAACGCCATCCTGATATTTTGGTAAAAATATCAGAAGGAGAACATGATCTTGGTATGTTGGGTTATCGTTATAAAAGCTACCTCGACCAAAAGATTGAAGAGGTTAGGAAAGATTTATTGCATGCACGGGAAGTATTTGGAAAGCTCGGTTATGAAGATTTAGATCTCCTGCGAACACCTAGCGGACATTTTAATAAGGAGATTATTGAACTGGCAGAAAATCTGAATTTCAAGGTTATCCACTGGAATGTAAATACAAATGATTGGAAAAACCCAGGTACTGACGCTATCGTGGACACAGTTATGAAGAAAACAACAAACGGTGACATCCTCCTGCTTCATGCATCTGATTCCGCAAAGCAAACTGCGAATTCACTAAAAAAGATATTGCCTGGACTAAGTAATAAAGGGTTTGTTTTTGTATCTGTAACAGAACTAATTAATCAGGCACACGCTGAATCTGATCTAGTAGAGTAAAACATAAAAATCCCTGATGAGAACAAACTATTCATCAGGGATTTTTTATATTTTCTTTTTCCACATTTATTTTTTTCGGTTTGTTTTTTTCTTTGTGTGCTTTGTTTGATCAGACCCACTGCCGCTTAAACGATGCAATACTAGTAGTTGATACGTATTACATGCCAGTAATGTGATAATCATCAGCCAGGCATAGTCTGTTCCCTCAGTAGTTAATCCTGGAATCCATTCTATAGTTGTCATTACAATCATTAAGAATAATGCAGGAACAAAGGCACGCTTATGCGTTTGTTTTGCTTTAATTTTAGCTATTACTAAACCATAGCCAAGAATTGCTGCTGACATCAGGATATACCACCACACAGAGACTTCGCCTTCGGTTGCTTTATATGGAAAATAAATTAAATCAAATAGGACAAAAGCAATTAATAATAGCTGAACAGTAGGCCAGTACGATTTAAAGATACCTAAACCCAACCGGTTAAGAAACAGATATGCAAAAAACCCAGTTTGACTAATTATACTGAACACCAAACCTAACCCTACAAAAAACACTACTAATCCCACTAATTCCATGAGATCAAGAGGATTTAAAATAGTTCTGTAGTCTTCTGCTTTTACGAAAAAGCTGGTAATTAGTCCTGCTAACCCTCCAAGAAATAATGTTTTAAAAAAGAAATTTACTAATTTTCGACTGTTCAAGACAATTTCCCCCTACTATATATGACGCCGTAAACGTTTCATTACAATTAAAACAAGGTCTTCCAATGGTATTCTATCACGCTGAAGGACTTTTTTCCTTATAGAAGCGAATATTTTTTAATTTTGTCACTCATATTAAGGATGTAAAGAAAGGAGGATTTCCTAATGATTCGTTTATTTTTAATACTAATTTCGGGACTATCCATCATCTTAATTAGTGCATGTAATGGCGGGAATGCCTCCGGTGAAGAAGCCGATTATGAGAAGACGAAAAAGATGGTGGTTGATATATTACAGACTGAAGATGGTAAGAAGGCATTGGGTGAGGTTATGGCTGACGAGAAACTGAAACAAGAGCTTGTTATTCAATCTGATGTTGTTAAGGATTCCATAAATGAAACACTCGTATCCGAGAAGGGTAAAGAAATGTGGACAAAGTTATTTGAAGACCCGAAATTTGTTGAGGGGTACGCTAAATCAATGGAAGATGAACATAAAAAATTAATGAAAAGCCTAATGAATGATTCGGATTATCAAGCGCAAATGCTTGAATTATTACAGAATCCGGAAATAACTGATCAAATGCTAAGCGTGTTAAAAAGTCAGCAATTCCGATCCCATTTAGAAGAAACCATCCAGCAAACGTTAGAAACACCACTATTTCAAGCAAAAATACAAGAAATATTGCTGAAAGCTGCTGAAGAACAAAGCAAAAAAGAAGGCGGTGGCGGACAATCCCAAGAAGGTGGTGGTGGTGAAGGTGGCGGTGAAGAAGGTGGTTAATTTACATTCGAGGTAGTCCATCATTTTAATAATAGGGGCTTGATGCCGACTACAATCAAAGTTTCTTAAATGGAATGGATAGGCGCATCATTCCTGTACTCCCCTTAAGCTGAACGTAGCCAATTTTTAGCTATCAAAAAAGAGGACGTCTACACCACTCTCCAGACGCCCTCTTTTGCTCTTTAATCCTCCATCTTTGCAATAACTTTTGCTGCTATTTTATGATATTCCTGTCCAATTGGATGGTCTTCTTGATAAATGGATGGTGCAAAAACATCCTCTTCTTCATATGGTTGCTGCAAGGGCAACTGTCCTAACACTTTTGTATTAAGCACTTCTGCAAGTTTCTTCCCGCCGCCTTGTCCGAAAACAAATTCTTTCTCTCCGGTATTCTTGCTTTCATAATAGGCCATATTTTCTACTACACCCAGGATCTCATGATCTGTTTTCAAAGCCATTTGACCAGCACGTGCTGCTACAAACGCCGCTGTTGGATGCGGGGTAGTTACAATTATCTCTTTACATGTAGGTAATAATTCATGGACGTCCATAGCAATATCACCTGTTCCTGGTGGCAGATCCAGAATTAGGTAATCTAAATCTCCCCATTCTACTTCTTTAAAGAAGCTGTTGATCATTTTACCCAGCATTGGTCCACGCCAAATGATCGGAGAGTTGTCTTCCACAAAGAATCCCATGGATATTACCTTTACCCCAAAACGTTCTACAGGGATTATCTTCTCCGCACGTACTGCCGGGCGCTCTTCCACACCCATCATGTCTGGAATACTAAATCCGTATATGTCTGCATCAATAATTCCTACTTTTTTACCCAGACGCATAAGGGAAATTGCTAAATTTACGGTAACAGTTGATTTCCCTACGCCACCTTTACCACTTGCGACTGCAATAAATTTAGTATCATTATTACCACCCATCAGGGACGCTTCTTTTTCCTTTTCTACTGCTGGTTGGTATTTTTGTATAATATCATCAGGCAACTGTTGGAAGCGCAGTCCTACAGTGGTTGCCCCATTTTTCTTTAGAATTCCAACAATCTCCTGCTGCAGTTGCATTTGTTTGCCTGTATTTAATTGAGCAATTGCAACTTTCACGCTGACATGCTTTTTCTCTTCTTTAATTGTAATCTCTTTTACGCCGTCTGTTTCTTCCAACGTTCTATGTATAAATGGATCTTTAACAGGATTAAGTAGTTGTTCGATTTCGTCTTTCGTTAACAAAATAAATCACCAGCCCTTTTCTAGCTATAGAGTCATTCTTATTAATTCCATCCATGGCTAGTATAACACAAATCACATAATATCTAAGTGATATGAATCATAAGAACAAACAGAACTTAGTGGAGGGTTATTGACACTCATTTATCGCTCTGCTCAAGATCTTCTGTCACGTATCTTAAAATTCCTTCGTAAATACTTGCTGACATTTTTTGCTGATAATCCTCCTGTTTCAATAATTCTCGCTCCACTTCATTTGACAGGAATCCTATTTCAACCAAGGCACCTGGTATCTCGGCATGTTTTAAAAGGTAGATACCATTAATAGCTAATGGGCTACGATCTGTATTTTCCATATTACGAATGATTTCTGACTGGATCATGCTTGCTAAATGCTTACTTTCTTCGAATTTAGAATAATAAAAGGTTTGTGCGCCACTCCAACGCGTGGAAGGGAGAGCATTTAAATGCAGGGTCACGAAAAAATCAGCTTTCTTATCATGAATAAATTGCAGCCGATTACGGATATCTTCCGCTTTTCTACGTGATAGTCCCTTGGTATCCTCTGACGCCAAATCATTATCATCTTCACGCGTTAAATAAACAAGAGCACCAGCCTGTTGCAGGTAACTCTGCAGTTTTTTAGAGACTGTTAACGCGATATCCTTCTCGAGAGTTTTATCCTTCCCCTGAGCACCACCATCCGGGCTTCCATGACCAGGGTCAATAACAATCGTTTGCCCGGACAACGGAAGAGACCATGTGCCCCAAGCAGCTTCATTCTGCTGAATCGGATATTGCACTAGAAACGCCAGTAAAATAACACCAATTCCCCATAAACCGAATTTGTTTATACGTTTCATTATCCCCGTTCCCTTCTAACTTAACTTTTACTATTTTATGGGACAAGGTATAGGAATATGACAATACATAATTGAAATTATCAAAGCAATACTAATATCAGGAACGTTTACAGACAAAATATTAGTGGTACTATTAAATAAGATATTACATATGGAGAGGAGATGTGCTAATGGATTGGTTAGGGATTGGCGTACTTGTTATTGGTTTAGCATTCTTGGTATTAGTACTTTTATTAATAAAGCCCCTTAATCGACTGGCAGGACTGTTTGGTAGTTTGCAGAAAACAACTGATCATCTGCCCCAACAGGTAGAGGAAATTACTACACAAGCAAAAGCCGTATTAGGTTCAGGAAATGATGCACTAAACCAAATTAATAACCAAGTTAAGGAACTAAGCCCATTATTTTATATCGCTGGTGATATTGGCAGGGCTACAAACCAAATGTTTGCTTCTTTGGCTGAAGCAGTAATAAAAATGGAAAGAACGACTGCAGAAGCTAATGATTTGACGCATCGTAAAAACCTGGAAGGACTTTATGGTGTACTCACACTAGGTTATTATGTTTTCCAGAGAAGTAAAAGTCACCTTTCTGAAACAGCAAGAAAACCGTTAATCTAAACAAAATGAGCAAGTTTCCAATCAAAAAACCCTACATTTTTATATGTAAGGTTTTTTATTTATTCGGCTACTTTATCATGAATATCTTGTTTAATACCCTTCAGCTGTCCAGCACGTCTAAAACCATCTGCATAAACCTTTCTTTCAAAACTTTTTAACGTATCAAACAGGGGTTTATTGCCTTCCAGTTTTAGTCGTTTGGTGTTGTATTGTCGAGCTATCCACCCTAATGAAAAGCCACAAACAGCACCAACTACTACAGGCGCTATATTTTCTGTGTTATTTTTGCTCATTTGAGTTCGCCCCTTCGGAATCAGCTTGCCTTAACTGTTTGCGTTTCTGGAGCCAGTAATAACCTAATGCAAATGTCCCATAGACTCCACCCAGTTTATTCTTTTCCGCAATTTCCTTACCGTTATCCGTTTTTGACTTGATCGAATCCGTAACATCTACTAAGGATGAAGAAAACTTTCTAGTAACATTCCCTACATCACCAACAATATAAAACAATGGACTCATCTGCTTTAACTTATCGTTTACATCGGCTATTGTGTTACTGCTTTGATGAATCAGGTTTCCCGTTTCTTTAAATACATCATCCAGTTGATTTGGTAGTTTTTCTACTGTTTTTTCGATCCCTCTAAGTATGCCAGCTAAATTATATAAGGTATGTGCAATAAAGAATGCCATAACCAAAAAAGCGATACCAATGATTAAAACGCCTATTCCCATTAACATGTTATCCCTCTTTCCCTGTTTGATTAAGTGGTACAATGTTTGTCTCTTTATTTCGAATCATAAGTTCATTTTTTTTATCTGGAGTCTTTTGTTTCCACTTAGAATATAACTGAAAAGCAGCTTCACTCCATGTAATTCCTTCGACAAATGGCTGGATTTTCTTCTCAAACTGTTCTGTTGAAAGCTTTTGATTACTATACGTACTGTTGAGTGTGTTAATCGAAGTACCTACATTTTCAGCTGTATCAAAAAAACTATCGGTCGATTTAAGTTTATCTTCCATATCATCAACCATAATTTCAGTTTCTTTTACCGCCTGCCTTAATTGCGGAGTAATATTATCAAGTTCTTTTTCTACCTCTCCTAAAGTAGACCCCAGGGTGTTTATCACCCCAGAAATACGATGGAGAAGGAGTGCGATGTATATAACTACAATTGTGAATGCTATGGCTATCAGCAAGGTAGAAAAGTATACTATTTCCATTCGATAAACCCCTTTCTTTAAAAGCATTATACCACTAGTTATAGCAAATAAAACGTTAGACGTTTTTACGATTGAATCGTTCCGATGCAGGGTATACGTACAGAAACCAACTAGTTGGAGGTACATATATGTCGAAACTAAAAAACTATATGAAAGATTTTTCAACAAAATTTAAAGAGGATAATGTTCCTGTACTGGCAGCTGCACAAGCATATTATTACCTTCTCTCTATTGTGCCTTTGTTAATCGTATGTTTTGCAATAATACCCTATCTCAACATAAATCCTAACGATGCTATTACCTTTATTGAAAATGTACTACCAAGTGAAATGGCATCCATTTTTGAAGAAAATATTGTAAGCCTGGTGGAAACACCTCGTGGCGGCTTGCTGACAGTGGGAATAATTGGTGCTTTATGGTCGTCTTCGGCTGGGATAAATGCGTTTATTAAGTCCACAAACGAAGCGTATGGTGTTGCTGAAACACGTAATTTCTTAGTAGTTCGTTTAGTAGCGCTTGGATTGACGATCGGTATGATTGCGGCCTTGGTAATTGCTATTCTTCTACCAGTCTTTGGAAATGTCATTTTAGGCCTTATTGAATCAATAACGGGAATCTCCGGTTCAATGCTTATCTTATTCCAGCTATTGAGATGGACGGTAAGTATTATTGTACTGACAGCTCTTCTTATTATGCTTTACCGTTTTGCTCCTGATAAAAAGTTACCTGTTAAGCATATTATACCAGGTGCGCTTGTGGCTAGCATTTTATGGCAAATAGTATCGTTGGGCTTCTCATTTTATGTTAGTAATTTCGGAAACTATTCGGCTACGTATGGGAGCTTAGGCGGTATAATTATTTTAATGATTTGGTTTTTCCTGACTGGGTTAATTCTTATGACCGGTGCTGTAGTCAATGTTTTGTACCATCGAAATTACATTCAAAAAGAGCCCGAACATCACCACGTTTCGAGCATGTAAATGGAGAGGCTGGGACATAACTAAATGGGAAGAATGAGAATCCGAACAATCGGAACTTAGCGTAGGCAAAATACGCAAACTCCTGTGGGAACAGCACGAGCTGAAGATCCACTGTGTGAAGTGCTCTTCTTCACACAGTTAGCTGAAGCCGTGCCCACGAAAAAGCGAAGTATTTTGCCGAAGCGATACATTTGCACAGGCGTTAATGTTCGGATTTCCCTGAATAATTCCTCTTTTGTCCCAACATCTCCTTCTTACCTCGATAAAAGGCCTGTTACGAAATGCCTGCTCCATCCCTCGTTATCCAAGGTAATAAGACTCTTCCATTTATGTTGATCCCATTTTATTGGTGTAATAAACGAAGCACCAGAACGAAACTGGCTGGTTGGCTCTTCTGCAACCCACTCCCCAGGAATTGCTCCACTGGTAATCTCGATCATAGTATCCATATGAATGCCTGTATCAACTTTTTGCTTTACTAGTTTACCTTCATTAGTCATTTTCCATGCATAACCGGCACCGATAACTTCATCAAATAGTACTGTAGCATCATTTGATTCATTCATTGTTATAGCCAGCGTCGCATGATATCCAGGCAACAAATCATCTATATCCGATTCCTGATCCAGCGCCACAGTAAAGGGGTAAATGCTTTCACTTGCTATCGCAAGCTCTCTGGGTGATTCATCCAACTCTTGGATAACCCCTTCAAGCAAAGCTTCCTTCTCTGTGACCTGGACTTCAACTGGGTACCCTTCTTCTATCAAGGTGCGTTCTTGTTCCGTCAACTGACCTTCTGCATGCAGTTCTGTATTTTCAATTGTAATTAGCGGGTCACTTAGCGATGCAGATAGCGATTTAATTTTACCTTCATACGGGCTCCCCACTATTATAGAATCACCGGTGGATTGTAGTGATGTCAGCTGAGCCTCCACACTTTTCAGCTCAGCTGCTTTTTGTGCAGCATCTTTTTCCTTTTCTACAACGTATTGCTCCTTCATTAACTCCGCCGCAATTGGTTCTTGAGGAAAATCAATTGTAATTTCCTGTTGTTCCTCTTCCGTAAATAAAGGAGATGCTGATGGTTGACTAGATGTATTAGGAATTTGATATGCATTCATTTGGGATATCGCCAGTTCTATAGCTGCGAGTTCACCGTTAATTCTCTCAACTTCCTGCATTAAGCCCGCTTCTGTCTCATAAAAGTTATCTATTTGATATGAATAAAGCGAGTCGCCGATATCAACTTGAGTTCCTTCTTCAGTTAGAAACTCTTGGAAGCTTCCTAAGTTCTTATTAAAGTACACATAGTCCTCTTTGACATAAGCTAACACTCCAGGAGTATAGAGCTTTTCGGACATATCTGATTGAAATGCCTCAGACCAGTTATTGATATAAGAAATTCTATCTACCTTATCTTCATCATCTAAATAAACTAATAAGAAGTTCAGTCCAATAAACAGCAAAATCGTAATCTGCATCCATCTCCTGCGTATCATCCAAACCACCCACTTATTATGTACGTATCTACAACAGCTAATAATGTACTTACAGACCAAAATATAAGGTGAAGCAAAATAACATTTACCCAAATCAGCCATTTTTTAGTGCCCGAAAAAGACGTAAGGTATTTAACCTGAAACCAAATAATCCAGAGCTGGAATAATGAAATTGCTCCGAAGAAATAGATCACCCATGGCACAGCTGTCAGATAGGATGCAATGATTCCAAACGATAAAGGAGATACATACCAATCCAACCCATTGAATAATGCTAACGGGATCCACAACAGCCGCTCAAGTAACATCACAGCAAGAACAAGCTGTTGCATAATTAGCAGCTTGCGATAAGGAATGTCTGTTAATAGGTAAAACAGCAGGGAAGGTATAAAAAGAATAAGCGCTGCTAGTATAATAGCGAATACCGCTCGGCCAACCATAAACCAAAACTTACTCTGCTCATACTCCAATGAACTTAGCCCAACTGCTGTCGGTGAAATTAGTGTAGTACCCATCCCAAGAAAAGCCATCCAACTGTAGACTGCCATACTAAATAGAACGAGTAATGCGCTAACTTTCCAAAGATTATAAATTTTCTCCGCCTTATGTATTCGAAATAAATGATCGTCCAGTGAAAAGAGGATTTTAAATACATTAATGTGATAAGTCATTTAGTCCATTCCTTTTCTGTATATAACCTGTTAAGTTTTCAGTATGTAATTAAGAGACTAAGAGATTTGTTTAACCATAAATAAGCTAATTTGATAAAGCATCAAATTCAACCCAGTTTCAGCTAAATGAGGGCTTGAAGCTTTATTTCTATTGTATTAATTTTAACTTAAATTCTAGTAAAGTTCTATGGTTTTTGTAAATTACTGAAATAACAGGTAAATGTCCCTACCAAATCGGCCACCAAGTTTCAAAAATGGCACTCCCATCATTGTGGAGAATGCCATTTTCCCTTATTTCCTCTTTATTGTCCAAGGTGTTCCCAAGACAGGTAATGCCCAACGATCAACCCCATACCATCCAGCAACTTTCCATGCCAGAATTAATACGATCGCAATCATAAACATTACAGGATTCGTGCTGACCGTACCTGCAAGCAAAAATGACATATTCATTAATGCACCAAAAAACGCTGCGATACCGGTCAACAGGCCAACTATTAATCCAATTCCTACTAATACTTCACCCCATGCAATCATATAAGAAAATGCTGTCGCATTAGGTATTACAAAGTTCTCCAGGAACCAGGCATACCAACCCGCAACTTCACCTGCTTCCGCTCGGGAAACAGCACGTTGCATAAATCCTTCTACTGCAGTGCCGGCATTTTCACCAGTCCATACATCAGAAGTAACTTTTCCAATACCAGCAACCAGCCAAGTATACCCAAGATATACCCTTAAAATAAGCCAAATCCAAGCTGATTTTGTGTTTGTAAACAACCATCTAGAGAGTGGGTTTTCCTCCACAATTACTTCGCTGCCAGATCTCTCTGCATTTATATCAACCATGTATACACTCCTCATATGTTAGTAAGATTGCTATAATTACTTCTACCCCTCTCTTATAACTAAATAATCTAATTTTCCCATAAACTACCTATGCTTAAACGTACCATAATTCTTCCCATATAGTAAGCACATGGTCTAAAACACTAGCAGCGCAACAAATGATTATATAAAGTAAAAAGAAAATTAGCGCTTAACCCTCTCTAAACTAAAGGGCGTTAAGCGCTAACTATTTGTTCAGATACTTACTAACGCTTCCCTGGATTTCCCGGCTTAGGCACGACAATGACGTGCATTTGACTGTTACTTCTTACAGTTCCTGCGAGATTTACCGCTTCCGCATCAATTTTATGGGAACCAAGAGCAAGTTCCAATTCTGCTGTAAATACTCCTTCATTGTTTGCGGTTACTTCGGCTAATACTTCCTCATCCTCCAAAATGCGAACAGTGACACCTGGATCTGCATAACCTTCAATAATTACCTCTTCTTGATGGAAACGTTCATGTTCTGTTTTCCATTCAGGGGGATTAGGTAATTCTACTTTTGCATCCCTAGCCCATTCAATCGCCTGTACAAATAGTGTTTTCCCATCTTCAGTCCAACCTTGTTCAGGTCCGACCATATTATTGACGGAAAAAGCTGATAGCAAGAGCTGTACATGCTTATCGCTTTGGAACTCATAACCGATAGATGACCCTTTTTCTTCTCCATCTACAGTTACGTTTCCAATAACTACTCCTTCATAGCCTTTAAAGGTAGCATAAGGACTTTTCTCTGCTAAAATTTGTATCTCTGACTCAAATCCGTGTAGGATAGGGTGTTCATTACCATCTGCGTTAATGGATACACCACCTTCATCATATCCTTGCTGATCTTGCGTTGGATATCCAACTGCTTTTGCCAATAAGTGAATAGAACCACTATCTACGCCCCAAGTATCCAAGAATACAAGACTGGTTTGATGCTCATTACTCTTTTCTAGTAAGGCATTAACATCCTCTTCGCTTCCTTTATTAGCATTTACGATAATAACATCGTAACGATCCATATGATCAATCACAGTCCAATCCACTGGCTCTGCAGCTAGCTCATGATCATTCAGCAAGGCGCTAAGTCCACCTTTATAATCGCCCAAGACCCCTATGTTGAAAGCACTAATGGAGACGTTCAACTCACGATCTTGACCACTCTCAATTTCAATTTCCTGTGTTACAGAATGGTACCCATCTTTTGTAAATGTAACCGTATAATTTCCTTCTAATAGATCTGAAACTTCATACTTACCGCCTGCATCTGTTACGACCGACCAATCCATTTTATGCTCTTTTGAGGTAACATGGACGGTAACCTCTTCCAATCCTTCTTCAGTGGAATGATTGGTTACTTGCCCATGCAAGGTCATTTGCTCAGATCGCTCAAGTGTAAAGTTTAACTCTACACTATCTCCTATTTCCTCAACCTGAACGGTCTCCTGAACAGGTTCATAGCCTATAGCTGTTACGTTTACTTGGTGCTCGCCAATACCAACCCCAAGTGTGTAACGCCCTTGATCATTCGTTTGTGTAGACGCACCTTCTCCGTCAACCGTAATACGCGCCCCTTGAATTGGGTCCCCACTCTCATCTTCCACAACACCTGTTAATTCACCAAGTGAAGCAGTCATGGCCCAATCAATTGAATTAAGATAAATGGTACGAGCATTATCTGTCCAACGATCTTCTGGATGTCCATATGAGCTTGAAGAGAGACTTCCCAGTAATACATGTACGTGATTACTTGAGCGGAAATCAAACGCTAATCCCCCACCTAATCTCCCCACATCCTCATGCACAACATCAGCTATTGTTGTTCCACTATAGCCCTCAAATACGGCATATTGCTGATTATAACCTTCTCTTTCAAGCAACGGAATAGTATCTCCAGTATTAAACCCTCTGAATATAGGGTGTTCTTCCAATACCTCGTACTGTACACTGTTTGGAACATAACTATGGGAGGATTCGTTTGGATCACCTAAATAGTTTTCTAAGTGACTTATCGATCCATTACCCCATTGACTAGTAAATACCATACTAACTTGTGCTTCATCCGCAGCATCAATTAACCCTGTGAAATCAGATTCTGCCATACTTTGTCCAGAGTCATTAAATATGACTAGCGCAAAGTCTTCCATATTTTCCTTCACTGCCTCATGTTCATTACGATTAAACGCAGTCACTTCGTATCCGTTGGCTTCCAGAAATGGTATCAGACGATTATGGTTTAAGGATGATGCAATTAAAGCAATTGCTTCTGAATCATCCATTAAAATTGTCGTGTTTGTTATTTCACCTGTTTCCACTGTAACGTCAACAGTTTGCGGTTGATAACCTGAAGCAGTTACACGAACTTGGTAATCCCCAGCAGGAACAGTAACTGTATACTCCCCTCCGGCATCTGTTTCAGTGTTAAGTGGTGTATCAAGAACTTCAACGTTAGCTCCCTCAATTAAATCACCAGTAGAAACAGATCGTACTTCTCCTGCGATTTCCCCGGCATTCTGTGATTGTAAAATAAAGGTTTCTTGTGAAATTTCACCATTTACAATCTGAACTTCAAACGTCTCTCCATCATGCCCAAATGCATCTATTTGCAAGGTATAGCTGCCTTCATCCAGGCCTACGAAAAAGTTTCCTTCATGATCTGTTTCTATTGTTTCCCCTGTTTCTGTTACTGATATTTGAGCTTGAATTGAACGATCCAGGTCATTTAGGACACTGCCTCTAAGTTCCCCAGCATAACTATCTTCGTGGTCAATTGCCCATAAGATTGCATTCGTTAAAATCCGCTCTCTGTTTTCATCAAAGTGAATACTCTCCGAATGGAAGTTATGACCTATTGTCATACCTGCAAGCAGTACTTCCACACTATTAATTGTACGACCTTTATAACCAACCATATATCCTTCTTCTTCTAATCCGGAATGATTATAATCAGCTAACATCGTACCACTGTACCCATCAAAACCATAATAGTATCCAGATTGACTGGTAAATTCAAATGAATCTTCTACTCCCTGAAAAATCGGATGATCTTCCAGTATTTGAGCTGTCATCGTACCAGATCCACTACCTCGGTATTCTATACTTGGGTTACCTGTATAATCTACCAAGTAACGAATGCTTCCACGTCCTCCATGCTGTCCTGTCCATATAACAGATGTTTCAGACTCATCTAATGCTGATACAAAACGTTTAAACATTTTTTCATCTGGTATTAAACTATTATTGTAGTCAGAATTTGCAAAGACTACATCCACTTCTTCCAGCATATCTAAGTCATCATAGAACATAGAAACTGTGTTAAATCCACGATCTTCCAGGTAATCCGCTAATGATGTAGCTGATGAAGATTGCGAATCAACTACAATTCCAACAGTAGGTGATGGCCTTAATTTAATATCGACTTGTTTTGTTTCACCAGCACCAATTTCTATTATAATATCTTCCTGTACAAAGTCTTCTTTCGTAATACTCAGTTCATACGTACCTGGCTCGAGGGCAGATATCGTATATCCTCCCTGTAAGTCAGTCGTTGCCTCACGGGGATAACCAACAACATCAATATGAACGTCCTCTAATCCATTAATAGATAGACTGTTTGTTACAACACCCTCAATTGATCCAGCATTCTCTTTCACTTCCAAATCAACCGTCATTGCTTCTAGCGCCTCATCAACTGTAACGTTGAAGGTTTCTGTTTGATAACCAAACGATGTAACTGTAACTTCTGCATCGCCATCTAAACTAGCTATATTAAAATATCCATCTTCTGTATTTGTTTTCTCTGTTAAGCTTTTTTCGTTAATAGTGACTGTAACTTCTGCATCAAGCGGGTTTCCATCGTTGTCCGTTACTGTTCCTTGTACAACATTGAAATTTTCATACGCTGCCCAGATAACTGCATCCTTGAACATATTGATTCCTGCTTCTGTATAGTCTTCGCCTGTATGACCAAATCCAATACTATGACCACTCATTAAAAGTTCAAGACTTTCTTCCGTACGTGGCTTGTAAGCTACACCTGGCCCATGTGACTCTTCATTTTCTTCATGTTTAATTGCTGCTAATATAAATCCGTCATACCCATCAAACGTAGCTACCCTGCTGCCGTCCGGATTTAATATGTTAACCGCATCACCTGCATCTGCATCTCCAAACACTGGATGGGATTCATCAATAACATATTGTGCAGAACTGGATCTTATATTAAGTGTTTGCTGACTTTGAGGATTATCTCGTAACCCTACAAGGTTTCTGATACCGCCACCACTAAAATACTGATCGCCATATATGATACTTACACCATGATCATCTGCAGCTTGCTCAAATAAGTCAAAATCAGCCTTGCTCAGTCCACTTTCATTATTAAAGAAAACTACATCATACTGCTCTATTTCCTCTGTTAACGCAGTCGTTGAACTATAGTTGGTTACTTCAATATTGAAATCTCCCAATATGTGAACCAACGTATCGTCACCATATGCTCTATCACCAATCACTGCAACATTCGGCGCTGCATTTAATGCTTTATTTAAACCAATCGGCACACCAACGACTTCTACTTCTTCTGATTCCAAAACATAGTCAGCATGGATAAATTCTATTGTATATACCGCTTCACTTAAATCGGATAATTCATAGTATCCATTATCTGAAGTAGTTGCATCGCTGACAACCTCCCCGTTGTCATCATAAAGTTTGACTTCCACATTCGAGATCGGATTAGATGTAATTGCATCTGTTATATCTCCTGAAATCCTACCTTCATTGGATGGGACTAACTCTATTGTCTCTGATATCACATTACCCGCTTCAAAATGTAATTCGATTGTTTGCGTTTCATAACCAGTCTTACGCACTTCAACTTCAAATGTTCCTTCATCATGGAATAAATCAAATTGCCCGTCATCATTAGATTCCACAAACACACCTGTCTGTCGAACTTCAATTCGTGCATCTAATGAATCACCGTTTTGATCTACTATCTGGCCTGTTAGTTCCCCGTACTGTGCATCTGCCACCAGATAGGAAATACTATTTATTAATAAATCATGTTGTGCTTTTAACCAATGTTGTGTCGGCATATTCCACGATGCTGCGGTATTGGTAGATAGTAAGAAGTGAGCACTATTTTGTGATACCGCCTTATAAGCTACTCCAGTACCTACATCACCCAGTCGTTGGCTGCCTAAGGCCGCTAAGTTCCTGCCAGAAAAGCCATTAAACCAAGAGCCTTTTCCCCTATTCATAATACTAATTCGATCGCCTACTTCATGTTCCCCAAAAACAGGGTGATCCTGGTCTATGACAATCGATATTGCAGAATCATTAAAATCGCTTTGGACTGTACGTGGATCATTGTAATAATCAGATAGTTGTTGAATAGAACCGTAACTTGGCCCCCATGCCTCTGTGAATACAACACTCACATCATTTATTTTAGCTGTCTCGAGCAGCTCATCCATTTCTGCTTGGTCAGGCTTCTTACCACCTGAAGTATAAGCTCCGTTTAAATATAGTACTTGATAATTTTCTAGTTCATTTAGTATTTTGTCCCATTGCTGTTCTTCAGCAGGGATCCCGTTACGATTTAATAGGGATGTTATTGCGTGATCATAATCATCTAGCACCGCTACATCAATTGGGGCCATTTGCACCGTTAACTCTTCACTCTCGTCAGCATGTACTTCTATTGTAACTTGCTGATTAACATATCCACTAGCTTCAATTATAACTTCATGGATTCCGGCAGCAATTGAATCAAATGTGAATGTCCCATCCGTAATTGACCTTGTCTCTATAGAAGAACCCTGTATTCGAAGTAAAGCATCCTCTACAGGCTCTCCGCTTCGTTCATTTATAATCGTTCCAGATACTTGTCCGTCACGAACAGTTTCTAGTGAATAGGTGTTTTCATGGGTAAACCCAGAACGAAACGTCTTTTCTTCAATCACTTGTTCCAACCCATACTTCGTTACTTTAACGTCATATGTTCCTGGCTGAACAAGCAATTCAAAGTTGCCAGTTTCATCTGCTTCTGCTTTTATATCTGTACCGACAATGCGCGCAACCCCTTTAACAGGTTGACCATCTGCATCAGTTATTGTTCCAGCTAGTCCTCCTGGAGCTTCGTACACTGTAACTCCTGCTTGCGTTCCGACAATAACTTGCCCGGCATTGATCGCTGGCGTGGAGGAACTGGAAGCATCTAATAACCATTCCGAAACTATTTCCCCATTAAAAGTATTAATTGCTTTTAATGTATTTGAGCTATCTGCCATAAACAAAATTCCATTACTTGAGACTGCACCATTGTTTACTGTTGTGTTCACTGCTTTATTTTCCCATAATAATGCTCCTGTAGACTTATCAAATGCTTTTAACACTGGCTTGGCTGCGGAGCTTGCAATGATTGCATCACCGTAAACAATTGGTGAAGCCGCTTGCGTGTCCCCAATACCATCTGCATTCCATACTTCTTCTCCAGTTGAAGCATTTATAGCCCAGAGTGTTCCGTTTCTACTAGTAAAGTTAGTGCTAAAAGCATACACTGTTCCATTCTCAATTACTGGATGGGAAGCAAATCCTTCTCCACCAGCTTCAAATGTCCATAGTTCACTACCGTCGTTTGTTGACAAAGCATGTAATGTAGCACCTTCATACGTACCAATTAAAAGCACACCGTCTGCCACTGCTGCACCAAAATAACTGCCAGATGGTACAGTTGTTGACCATATATCATTACCCGATTCACTATCTAAAGCGGAAACGACTGTATTGTCATTAATTGTAGAACTAACATATAGAATTCCATCCTCATAAAGAGGGGTTTCATATACAGGTACGTTTTCCAGTTCTTTTTCCCAAAGAATTGTACCCGTATCTATTTCCAATGCGTATAAAGCTCTATTTTGTCCTGCTGTTACAAAAACCTTCCCATCTGCAATTGTAGGTGTACTGCGATTAAGCTGACCAGTTGAATACTGCCATTTTTCTTCTCCTGTATTCTGATCAATTGCCTGTACACGGCCTTGGTCAGTTACTGTAATGATCGTGTCCTCATTTACAACCGGTGAAGAAAACACGATATTCCCTGCTGTATTAAAGGACCACGATTCCTCTAAATGCTCCACAGAAATATCCTCATTTGAGAATGCATTACGAGTTAAATTGTTATTTGCTGTCACCCAGTCTGCATCAGAAACGGCAGTACTATCTGAAACGGTGACGATTACTTCACTTGCTCGATTCACTTCAATAGTCTGTTCTTTACTCGTAATTCCCTGACCAGATACCGTGAGATCATAAATCCCTTCTGGAATATTTATAAACTCAAATTCTCCACGTTCATTGGTTCTTGCAAACTCAAACGGTGTTCCTAGTATATTTACATATGCATAAGGAACAGGTGTCCCATCTTCTTTTTCAACTAGACCGGTTAAATTATAGCGCGCGGCCTCTGAGAGCTGCCATGTTACTTCGGCTACTTCCCCTTGCTCTATCGTTATTGTTTCATCATTTGAGTAATAACCAAATGCTTGTAGCGTCACATTGTATGTGCCTTCTCTAATTTTAAACTGAAAAGACCCATCCTCTGCAGTTTGAACATGAATATTCTCTTCTTCAATAACTATTTGTCCTGCTATACCATCACCGTTACTGTCAAGCAACTGCCCCTGTACCTCACCTGCAAAAGCAGCTTCAGTGACAGCTTGATACGCATTAACTATTCCGCTTCCATATGAGTCATTCGGTAATTGACCCATATGACTTTCTGATCGTGCCGTATTTTTCATTAACTGCTTTACTTCATCAATACTGTAGTCAGGGTTGGCTTGCATAATCAAAGCTATTACCCCTGCAACATGTGGTGTTGCCATGGATGTTCCACTGATTGTATGGTAGCCATTCCCTGGCCAAGCAGAGTATATTTCCCGACCAGGTGCAGAAACATCTGGCTTCACGTACCGTTCTCCATTCCAAAAAACCGGACCTCTGCTGGAAAAACCTGCAGCTTGATCACTACTATCCGTCGCTCCGATAGCAAATGAATCAATAAAACTTGCTGGTGAACCAATTGTTTGCGAACCTGGCCCATCGTTCCCAGCAGCAAACAATGGAAAAATACCAGCCGCTACCCACGCCTGTACATCATCATAAAAACTCACATTATAGGTATTAGAATTGCCCCATGAATTATTTACGACATGGGGTGCATTTGCTGGATCTCCACCTGGGGCCATAAACCATTCGAATGCCTGATGAATAGCAGACTCTGTTGTACTGCCACTATCGGTAAATATTTTCGCTGCAATCCATTCGGCGCCAGGAGCAACCCCTACCGGTTCTCCTTCCCCACCACCGACCGCTGTACCAGCCACATGTGTTCCATGACCATTACCGTCTTTTGGTGTCTCATAACTGTGACCTGATAGATCAATCCAAGAAGAAGCATGATCCCCATTACGACCACGATAATTTTCTTTTAAGGCTTCATGTTCTCCTTCTACCCCCGTATCCATTATTCCAACAACAATACCTTCCCCATCTATGCCATACTCTCCCCATACATCTGTAGCATTTATTTTTTCAAGACCCCATTCTGGCAGCCTTGGTGATGATTCCTCTACCGTTACTTCAGGGACTTCATATACTTCATCTAGTAGAACTCGTTCTACATCATCACGTTGGGATATTTTATTTAATGCATCTTCAGATAATTCAGCAGCTACTCCATTAATTATCCATAAGGGCTTAATTTTAAATGCTTGTCCATTATTTTCAAACATGCTTAAATTCTCAAGCACTCCTGCTTGAGATTTACTTGCAACATCTTTCAATCGCTCTTGAACAATTTCCAAACGCTCTGTACGATTGGAGGCGTTTGCAGCATCGCGGAACATTTTCACCTTATCCTGCTGCTCCTTCATGCGAATAATTACAGCAACTGTATCCTCTTCTTCTAAAGATTGAAGAATTTTCTTCTCTACCTTACCATTCGAGGTAAAGTCTTTTTCATCATACTGATTTTCATTCATTTCTTCTAATGTATCTTCAAACTGAGGATAATTTATATCCAGTCCGTCGATTAATCGTGGTAAACCATCTTCTTCTGGAAACTTAACATCATAGGATTCCTCAACTTCTTCCACGCTTTCGCCGGATTCCAGATTCTGCTCAAGTTCTCTTTCTAGCTCTAAATCTTCCTCTAATGTGTTAATAT
Source organism: Virgibacillus tibetensis (assembly GCF_036026595.1). Taxonomy (NCBI): domain Bacteria; kingdom Bacillati; phylum Bacillota; class Bacilli; order Caryophanales; family Bacillaceae; genus Virgibacillus; species Virgibacillus tibetensis. Next base: position 20,400 of record NZ_JARZFX010000025.1, read on the forward strand.
CAAGACTTGTGGTACCTTCTGCGCTTGCAATCTGAGGTGTAATTAATGAAAGTATCAACATAAAGATCATCAACAAAGCATAAAACTTTTGATGCCTATGTTTATGAACTCGCATTTACATTTCCCCCTCGAATATTCAGACTTTAATTAATACAGTGAATATTAGCACATCGGTAAATGCAAGACAATATAGAAACCTGCAATTGAATCGATAGAACTAGACAAAACAGTAGGTATGATATAGAAGTTTTTTACACCAAACGAGGAAATAGTTCAAAAGATGCAGGTAATTACACACAGTGATAGGTGCAAGTTTGGAGGAGAGTATGTGATCAAAATAACCACCTGGAAATTTGCAGGACCTCTTAAAAGCCGATGATTACATTTATCGAAATGGCCCTACCAGAGAGAATCTACAATTATTATAAAGATACTAGTAAAGAGATATTTAATAAGTTTTATGCGACGTTTTCAAGGGAAATAGTTACTTACAATATAAATCGCACATTAAAAGGGTAATGAGTTCCCCGGATACTTATTTGATTAAGTATCTACTATGTAAATTACAAAGGCTGGTGAACATCATGACAAACATTTTAGAAATTGCCCAAAACAATAAGCTTAGCTTAATTGAAGTCAGCATACTTGTAGAGCTTGATAAGAAGTATCCTAGAACGGTATCAATTGATGAAGTAACTACTAATAAAGCGTATTGGAAGATAAAAAAAGGTGTTCAGAACTTAATTGCAAAAGGATTTGTTGAGGAAGAATTTAAAAAATATAAAATTAGAAAGTGAAAAAAAGGCCCTCAACCAATGTTGGTTGAGGGCCTTTGAACATAGATGTATTAACCTTCACCTTTTGAATGGCTAATAAAAATCCGCAAAATAAGTTTGCTGGATTGGTATGAGCTGTTCCAGTCGTTTGATATCCGCTAATTCATCCTGCAGGAGTCCCGCTTGGTAAAGTTCCATAGGGCGCTTATACCCGAGAAGTAATGAAGTGAGAAGCTGAATCGTACAATGTATTCCTGCTTTACATTGATCAACATCTTCTAAGAAAGTTACACTAACTCCTTTGTTTGTATACTTCAGTTCATATACACCGCTATTTTCCGGCAAAAAGGAATCTTCTATATGCAGGAGTAAAGGAAGCGACCGAGCTAAATCCTCATTTATCTCAAATGGATACTGTTTTAAAAAGTTCTCAACATCCACTATTCTTGCCATAAAAAAGGGTTCTATTTTCTGTTCAAAAGTTGGTTCATCTATTAGAAGTGAAAGGTTATCATTTTGTGGCACAATCATATTTACCTTCTGAGCCATTGAATCATGATTTGCGATAAATTGAAGTAATAACTTCCACCCATCTACCGAAGTATAAGCCATATCATTTACGGTCAAGAGATTATCCTTTACTTGATAAATAATATAGCCTTGCGCTTCCCCATTATCATTATATGCAACAGCGATATGTGATTTATTTTTTAAGACACGTTGGGTCCACCACTTTTCATCTCGTTCAAGCATCCCGGTAAACCTAGTTGCAAACTGGGTGTAGATGCTATGCAACAAAGGAACATCAGGATCGATCCTATTAACATATCCTTTTACATCCCAAACTTTTTTTAGGTTAGTTAGTGGGACCGAATAAAGTTTGTTCACAAACGTGAGCTCCCATCCATATTTTCTATAAAAAGAAATAGAAAACGGATGAAGGAATGAAAGGGTTTGTCCGTTTTTCTTCATCTCTTGAAGAGTATGTTTCAAAAGATGTTTAACCATTCCCTGCCTGCGGTATTCCGGCCATGTTGCAACAGCACTTATACCACCCATTTCAAACAATTCACCATTAATATAACAAGATAACGGAATAAGATGTAGTTTTGCAGCTAATTTGTCTGCATCCATCCACCCCCAAATTGTATGGCGCTCCGCCTCTTCACATTTTTTAGTTAACTCTGCTTCTGTTAACTCGTATTGAAAAGCGAACTGAGACAGTGAAAAAATCGCTTCATAATCTTTCTTTACAGTTAGTTTTTTTATACTTTTAATAGTGATTCCCCCATTCAGCGGTCGGTCCACTTTATCCCGCGCTTGTTCGGCTTAATCCCGTGTTCAACACGCTTCATTCAGCGGTCGACACTTTTAGCGTGTAAATCGTCCGATCTGGTGCAGCGTGACTCGCACGCTTTAGGATGGCCCGATTCCGGCACTAGGACGTCCTCGAAAAGGAAGATCAGCTTTTCTTCGTGCGATGTATCGCTGATGATGTAGCTTTCCCTGTCCTGTCCGTCGTTCTTGCTATCAGAGAGTTTTATAGACGCCAAATTTCTTATCTCTAAATAAAGACGGGAGTAGATTCTGTCTTTAGTGTTTAATAGCTAATTACCATATAGTCGATCGTTACATCGTGTATCTAGATTCTATAATAGGAGCTTATCATAAAAAGAAATAAGCAATTTATATTATCCCTTACCTTATAAAACTCAGTTAAATTTGTCAAGAAACGGCGGACACTCGCTCTGGTAATGATATAGCCATGAATGGATACATATTCTTAACCGAACATTTAATGAGCAAACCTTGTAGGGGTTCAAGTTATTTTGAGCTGTTATTCTGTAGTCAAATGACTTTAGACAGAACAAAAGCGGAAGGGCACTAGGTGGTGGGCGCTTGCCCAAGGTTTGTAAAATTAACCATTGTTAAGACAACACAGTATCTATTAAGCTGTTTCTGACCATCTAAAAGTGTTAACTTTTATACGCAAAAGGAGTCGTTCTCGTGAAATTTGGATATGCGCGGGTGTCAACGGTCGGCCAGTCACTCGAAAGTCAGATTGAACAGCTGAAACAATCCGGCTGCGAAAAGATTTGAGGAAAAGGAACCCGGTACCAGTACCAAAAAGCGTAAAGAGCTGGAAAACCTCATGGAGATGCTTCAACCAGAGGATGAGATTGTGGTCACAAAGATTGATCGCCTGGCAAGGTCGATTATTGACTTAAATAAACTTGTGGAGGAATTGAACACTAAAGGCGTAAGTATCACCTTCTTAAAAGACAACATGACGTTTACGGCTGGCTAGCAGAAAAACTCCATGCAATCTTTAATGTTTAACGTTCTAGGCTCTTTTGCCCAATTTGAAGCGGATCTGATCAGGGAATGCACCGGTGAAGGACGCGAATGAGCGAAAAAACAGGGGAAACACATGGGGCGACCATCACGACCTAAAGCGGATTTAGATCGTACCATAAAACTTTACATGGATCGTAAAAATAATCAAATGAGTGTGAATGATATTCTGAGACTTACTGGGGTACCAAGAGCAACTATTTATCATAAAACAAGGGAAAGAAATGAAATTTAATTCATTTTTATTTGGAAGCAACTTCTGCCACACATTGTATGTTTTATTAATCAAGGAGACTTTCTCACCCATAGAGAAAGTCTTCTTATCGTGCTGTAATGCAGTTATTTAGTTCCTATTTTTCTACACCATGAAGTTCAAATAATTCTTCCGAATCATAGAGTTCCAAAGTTGTCTCTGCGTTAAAGCTCATCATGCCAAGATCGGAATTTACGATTTTAGTCAAATGATTTAATGCTTCATCCGTCCGGTGCTTTAACACTAAAGCATCTACACAACACGAACTTAAAACTTTAGGATCCTCGCTTTCCATTAGACTGTCCAAAACGTTCTTTGCCAGCTCTCTGTCTTCCTTCATTATCTTGCTGATTTTCAAAAGTTGATCTGAAGAGCGATTCCCTTTTTTATAGTCCCCGGTCTCTTGTGTATCTGCCAATATAATTGCATGTTTTTTATATTCCTGTACAAGAAGAGATGTATCTTGTTTCACCTTAATCATCCTTATCCTACTGATATCTTTTTAAAATTTTCATACCATAGTCATATTGATACTTATAACTCTTACCTGATAACCATTGTCTAACCGTCTTTCCTCCCAAGATTGCAGGATTGGAATTATAATGCCCCGTAATTTTTACATGTACTCTTTTTATCAATAGCTACAACATTCTTTGTATTGTGTATACTACTGGAACTAAATCCTGATCTTGAGATTTATGATTGTTCAACAATATGATGCCAGTGTTTGTTTTTACCAGCAGGACCCAAAAATCTCTTTTGGGAAGTGAAGCTGGTAAAACCTCTGTGAACAGCACTGGACGCAGCTCTAGTAGCTACCGTTCTTACTACTGTTGCGCCAACAATATATACGAATACAGGAAGAGCTGAGGCCTGTAACTCTGTTGTGTTTACTTCATAAATTTCTCCTGTGTCTTGGTCAACAATAGTTGCTGTTAATTCCTCAATGAATTCTGATGTCATCTCTTCTTCAATAGTTTCTAAAGACTCTTCTATTAATAAATCATACTCATGAAACAGTTCTTCATAATATTCTTCAAACGAATCCTCAAATGACGCCTCAATTTCGTCGACCCATTCTGCAAATTCTTCATCCTCCAACTCAAGGAGGTCAACTTCACTCTCCTCTTTATCATCAGCCAGCACGTACGCATAATTAGGTAGAATTGTAGAAATCATCATCACTACCAGAAAAACAGAAAGAAACTTTTTCATTTAACCATCCCGTTAAAATTTATTATTTCGTGCCCATATTCTCTGTTAAAGTCTTTATCTCCAAGGTTCTCAACATTTCCAATTAACAAGTTTCTAATTTCTTTTTGACTAAATTTTTCCTTTGATTCGCTTAGAAATTCGCCGATTAAGCCGGAAGCATAAGCAGTTGCAAAAGAAGTTCCGTCAAATAAAGAATATCCGCCAGCACTATTTGTGGATAATACATCCACCCCGGGTGCCGCAAAGTCTATTTTTCCTTTTGCGGACGAGCTTGCACGATTAAAGTCTTTATTGACCGACGTAATTGAAATAACACTGTCATATCTGGCTAATACCGGAGTTTAAAGCACCCTCAATTGCCCTGTCCTTGATAATCAGGATGAACGATTATATCTTCCATATATCCGTGCTCTAAACCCATTCCACATACATAACCAAAAGCAATCAGTTTATTATTTTCATCCCTAACTCCAACCCAGAAATTACAGAGTTCAAACAAGGATGGGTAATCTTTATCTCGTCTGCCCCAACCAATAAGTGCTCTTAATTCTGGTACTTCATTATAATAAATTGGAATGTTTATAGTTACCTTATAGTTCATTTATATTCCCTTCCCTCGAACCTGAAATAAAATCCTGCACTACTTAAGATTGATGCTTCCACTAAACTGACCCTTTACTTGAATAGCTCATATTGGTTTAAT
>NZ_JARZFX010000026.1:0-23757 GCF_036026595.1 Virgibacillus tibetensis
AAAGACCGATGATTGGAACCATTTTTAAGTTGTTTCGGCTAGTTATGTCCCAGCCTCATTAATATTCTGCTTAAAGTCGATTTTCACATATTAAATCTATGTTTTTGAGTAGTGATAAATCTAACTATAAATACAGCGCCAAAGTATTAGCTTGGGATTAGCAATAAAATAGTTATAAAATAAAAACGTTTGTTATTTACAAGATAACTATAACTAGTGTTACTCTGTTATTTGGTATGTTATTTACCATACATTCACACATAAATTAAATAAAAACGTTTTATATTGAACTCAGAGGATTTGCTTCTTGAAATTTCAACAAAAGAACTCTCTTAGTAAGGTGGCGGTTCAGGCTTTCTCTTCTTTAATTACACTATATAATGTCTCTGCTTCGTCTTTTTTAACTGTTTCTCTTAAATCATTTACTTGAATCGTTACCCGTTTTTGACCAAATTTAATAACCATTTCGTCCCCTCTGGATACAACAGTAGAAGCTTTTGCCTGATTGCCGTTAATCGTAATACGCCCTTGGTCTGCTACTTCTTTTGCCATTGTTCGTCGTTTAATTAAGCGTGATACCTTCAAGAATTTATCTAAACGCAATTCTATCACTCTCTTTCCTTTGCTTGATTCCACAGATCATCCATCTCTTCTAAGGATGTTGTTTTTAGCTCTTTCTGTTGCTCGCTTAACTGATCTTCAATATAAAAGAAGCGAGTCATAAATTTTTGATTTGTCCGATTTAATGCGACTTCCGGGTTTATTTTATAATACCTTGATATATTGGCCAGTACAAATAGTACATCTCCTAATTCTTTTTCTATCTCCAACTTGTCTTCCGTTTGGATAGCCTCCTTTACTTCGAGAAGCTCTTCATCCAACTTTCCCCATATATCACTCGCATTCTCCCAGCCGAATCCTACCTTAGCTGCTTTTTTCTGTAGCTTGTATGCTTTTGACAGTGATGGCAGCTGCTTAGGGACACCATCCAAGATCGATTTACGTTTTGTTCCTTTTTCCTCCTTCTTTAGCTCGTCCCAGTTTTTATACACATCGTCGACAGATTCTACAGATGTATTGGCAAATACATGCGGATGCCGATGAATCATTTTCGCTGTAATCGTACGAATGATGTCATCTACTGTAAAATACCCATTATCCTCACCAATTTGGCTGTGCAGCATTACTTGGAGGAGAACATCACCCAGCTCTTCGACAATATTTTCGTCATCCTCATTATCAATCGCATCAATTAACTCATACACTTCTTCTATCGCATACTCTCGTAAGGTCTCATGTGTTTGCACTTGATCCCATGGACATCCATTGGGCCCTCTTAATGTTGCGATAACATCTCTTAACCGGTTGAACGTATGATTTAAAAGAGTTGACGGCGCTGGAGGTACATAAACACTTGTTAAGTTACTGATTTCAATAGAATGATCAAGCTCTACTAATGGAACAGTCTTGATCACTTCGTTTTTACTGCCAGCTGCTTCCACAATAGTTACCTCGTAATCAGCCGGCAAATCCTCGAGCAGCGCAAGCTTTACATTAGAAGCGATAAATCGATCGTACACTTGGCAGAAAATAATATGATAGCGATATTCAAGCATACTTCGGTCAAAGGAGGTACCATCAATAAACTGAAATCCATCGATTGGGTCAATTTTTAATGCAGTAAACATATCATCCAAGTAGCTCTGACCACCTGCAATCTCCACTTCAATTTCATTTTGCTCTAATAAAAGCTGAACTGTTTTCTCAGCAAGCATCGGATGTCCTGGCACTGTATAAATTACATGCTGCGATTTCGCTTTCAAAAGCAGGCTATCTGCAATTCCTTGATACACATCCGAAAATTGCTCCTCTATTTCATAGTTCTCATCAAAGGATTCGAAGGTTATTCCTTCTAGTTGCAAAGATTGAATGACTGGATGGTCGATAGTTCTTGTGTAGACTATCTGTTTCGAGTCAGTTAGTTTTTTATAAATTCCAAGAGGCAGTTGATCTATATCACCTGCACCTAACCCTATTATATCTATTTTATAACTCATTTTTTAATTCCTCCCTTTATGTATCTTAATGAAGAATGGAGCCAAAGGTAACATTCTAAGTTCTTTCTCGGTAAATGCCTTCCACCTTAATAAGCAATACACATAGATTATTCCTCCTGTACTAACAATAAACAGGACATAAAGTAACAAAAGAACTCGTGATGTCACCCCAGCAAGTGAGAAAATATAATTCAATCCTATTAAATAGCTAATCATAGCTAGTGTAGCTTTACTAAGTGCCCACCAATTTATTCGCCTGAAAAACTTCAACTGGGGCAATTTCCTTTTTAGCTCCATTAATACCACAACACATAACATGGATAAACTTAAAACTGTGGCAATTGCACTCCCCGTTATTCCCCAAATTGGAACCAATAGCTGATTAGAAATCCATTTTATAAAGAAAGCTATCATTATAAACCCTGCTGTCCGTTTAATATGTCCCAATCCTTGGAGGATGGAGGAAGCTGTGATAGCCATGGAACAAAGAAATATAGACAATACCAGTATTTGTAAGTTAACAGTTCCTTTATCATTTTGGAATAATAATACATTAGCTTCTGGAAAAATGACAATTAATCCTATTGTTGCTCCGATCGCTAAATAGAAGCTGAATAACAATGTGCCCTGGATGTACTGGTAGAACGTTTCCGGATCGTTCTCTAATTTCTGTTTCGAAATGGTCGGAATTAGGGCTAATGCGAAAGCTGAACCCAAGACAGTTCCCAGTTGTATTAATGGCTGCCCACGATCGAACACACCTTTTGTTTCCATAGCTTCAAGGCTTGTTAAACCATAGTCCATCAAACTAGGGATCAAGGTGAAAGCATCAGCAAATTGAATGACCAAAAGCACCATATGATTTAATGCAGCCACTATACCCAGGGTGAGTACCGTTCTTACATAGTAATTCCAAGGAATGTTAACTGTCTCTTTTGTATAGGGCTTCTTTTTTATAAAAAACACACTGAGAACAAGTACAGCCACAAAAGATCCAACAATCGATGCCATTGCTGCAGCCTGTCCAATTTTATAAATATCCTGCCCATGAATAACGATATATATAGCAGCAAAAATGATAATGAAAACACGTGCAAATTGCTCACCAACTTGGGAGATGGCTGTTGGCTTCATATAATAGTTCCCTTGAAATACGCCGCGCATTAAGGAGGTAAAAGGTACCAGCAGAAAAGCAAAAGAAGCAAAACGATAGGTATTTGCCAATCTAGCGTCACCTACCCACACAGCCAAGGAAGAAGCATTAAAGAACAAGAAGAGGAATAACGCCCCATTGAGGCCTAACAATATAATGAAAATTGGTATATAAAAACCTTTAAAGGAAAGTGTCTTACCTTCTTCCTTCATGTCTACACTCATTTTTGATATAGCGGATGGAAAGCCATATAAAGATAGTACCATCACCATACCAAGGATCGGATATACCTGTTGATATATATAAAACCCGATATCCCCAGACATATTCTGTAAGGGAATCCGGTATCCGGCACTTAAGATCTTACTAATCAGACCTGCTAATGTTAGCAGTAAAGCGCCCTTCACCAGTTTATTTGTTTCATTCCCGCTCATGACAAACGCCCTTTTTTCTATAAACCAAATTTTATTTCATTATAGCATAGAGGGATAACTTTGCAGGAATGCTAGAGCTATTGACTTCATAGTGTATTTAGCGTTGGAACAAGCGGGGATGAAGGCCCTAACTGGAGCGCTGGAGCTAGACGTGGCTGTTTAAGTGTAAGGATTAATTGCAGCCAAAAATTTCTTATCTACGACTGAAAGAAGCTGCATCAAAAAGTTTTGCGCTTTTTGATGCAGCTTCTTTTCACTATTCATTATTCCATCTGCTTGGCCAGAAAGCTTGCTGCGGTTTCAACACCTTTTTGCTCAACCTGGCTAAGTTTGTCTCCTTCACTTGAAAAAATCATTACACAACCAATTGGATCGCCGTTTGCAATAATTGGGTTTATGCAATAGGAATTAACTTCCTGTTCATGTCCCTCTATAATTTCCACAGTGCCTGCTTCTGTTTCAAAGACCTGTGTACGACTTTCAATTGTTTTCGTTAACTTAGCACCAATGTTCTTATTTAAGTAGTCTTTTTTTGATTCTCCTGCAACAGCTATTACCTCGTCACGATCACATATTATGACAGGTGATTGAAGAGAATCAAACAATGCTTCCGCATACTCTTTTGCAAAGTGACCTAATTCATTTATAGGGGAGTATTTTTTTAAAATAACTTCGCCTTCTCTATCCACAAAAATTTCTAATGGGTCTCCTTCACGGATTCGTAATGTTCGTCTAATTTCTTTTGGGATGACTACTCTACCTAAATCATCAATTCGACGTACTATTCCTGTTGCTTTCATTAGTAGGGAGCCTCACTTTCTATGATGATTGTTTTAATACTTTTCACTTTTCTTTTTCTATCTTGCCGTGAAAATAACTTCAGCTGTGGTTTTAGTATAAATCATCTGAAAATAACTATACATTACTCTTCCATTTTTTTTCGCTAATAAGTGGGTATTATAAATTTAACTCCTATTTACTTCAGCTAATTGGGTGATAAAATCTTTAACTACTTCATAGCGTTGATGGTGATTTTCGCGTTGCCATGTATAGGTGATTTTTAATTTATTGTTCTCTGTCCCTAATTGAACACCACGACCAAAAGTATTAGCTAATGTAAATAATTTAGAGCCATCAACCTGCTGACTGCGCTTTTCATCTACCAGTATTTCTATTTTCTTATTCTTATCACTTATAGAGGCAACTCGCTCTTTTCTGGCGTACATTTTTAAAGAAGTAACCGTAAATAAATGCCCTACTTCTTCAGGGTAATCCCCGAATCTGTCAATCAATTCTTCTTGAAGGGACTCTATATCCTCGGCAGATTCAATAGTTTGAAATTGCTTATAGATATCAATTTTTTGTTTCTCATCTTTAATATAAGTATCTGGTATATATGCATCCAGGTTTAATGCCAGTTCTGGTTCAAATGGCTTAATATCTTCGACCGGTTTCCCTGCCTTTCGAACATCTATAGCTTCTTTCAGCATTTGTGAATACATATCAAAGCCAACTGAATCAATGAACCCATGTTGTTGGGACCCTAGCAGGTTTCCTGCCCCGCGAATCGATAAATCCCGCATTGCGATTTTAAAACCGGATCCAAGTTCTGTAAACTCTTTAATTGCTTGAAGTCTTTTTTCTGCAACTTCTGTAAGTACTTTATCCTTCTTATAGGTGAAATAAGCGTATGCCACACGATTGGAGCGTCCAACCCGCCCCCTTAACTGATACAGCTGGCTAAGTCCCATACGATCTGCGTCATTAACGATTAATGTATTTACATTGGGGATATCTACACCTGTTTCTATAATAGTAGTACTGACTAGAACGTCGTATTCTCCTTCTAAAAAGGCAAATATTACATTTTCCAATTCTGCCTCATTCATTTGTCCATGTGCTACTGCAATTCTGGCATCATCAACTAGCGTACCAAGCTCTCTGGCGACCTTATCGATATTTTCCACCCGATTATAGAGGAAAAACACTTGCCCCCCGCGTGCCATTTCGCGTTCTATTGATTCTCTTATTAAAATAGGATTGTATTCCATTACATATGTTTGGATCGGGAACCTATTTTCCGGTGGTGTTTCAATAACGGATAGATCTCGAACACCCAGCATGGACATATGCAATGTACGTGGAATTGGCGTAGCTGTTAATGTAAGAACATCCACATTTGTTTTTAGTTGCTTGATTTTTTCTTTATGCTTAACACCAAATCGTTGTTCTTCATCCACAATGAGCAGGCCTAAGTCACGGTATTTCAGGTCTTTCGATAAGATGCGGTGGGTACCTATCACAAGATCAACTGTTCCTTTGCGTAAGCCTTCAATTGTTTCTGTCTGTTGTTTCTTTGTACGAAATCTGCTTAACAGACCAATTGTGATCGCATGCTCCTGGAAACGTTCCCTTATTGTCTCAAAATGCTGCTGGGCCAGTATGGTTGTCGGAACTAAGATAGCAACTTGCTTGCCGTCAGCAATTGCTTTAAAGGCTGCGCGGATAGCCACCTCTGTTTTGCCATAACCAACATCTCCGCAAAGAAGCCGGTCCATTGGCCGTTCCTTTTCCATATCCTCCTTTATTTCTTCAATACATCTGATTTGATCATCTGTCTCCTGATACTGGAAGGATGCTTCGAACTCCCGCTGCATTTCAGTTTCCTTAGAAAAGGCATACCCTTTTTGCGCTTCCCTCTCTGCATATAACTTAATTAAATCATCTGCTATATCTTCAACAGAAGATTGAACCTTCCGTTTGACCTTCGTCCATTCTGCGCCTCCCAGTTTATAAAGGCGTGGCTCTTTTCCTTCTGATCCTACAAATTTTTGAACTAAATCAATCTGATCAATTGGTACAAAAAGCTTATCATCACCTGAATACTTAATTAGCATGTAATCCTTATGCAAATCACTTACTTCAAGTGTTTCAATACCTAAATATTTGCCGACTCCGTGATTGGCATGCACAACATAGTCACCGACTTTTAATTCCTGGTAGCTTTTGATACGTTCTGCATTGGAAACTTTCTGCTGCCTTCTCGGCCGTTTGGATCTTTTTTTAAACAATTCATTCTCTGTAATAAGCACTAATTTATGCATAGGTAATTCGATGCCGCTCGTAATATTTCCGACTGCTATAGTCGGTTTATTAACTGGCAGCACCAAGTTGCTGGTCATCCCAACTTCTATATCATAATCCAGGAATATAGAATGCATTTTTTCAGCCCGCTTTTCTGTAGGCGCTAATATTACAACAGAGAAATCGCCTTTCCTCCACCTTTGTAGTTCATTTTTAAACAAGTGCATTTGTCCATGAAACTCTTGCATAGCGCGAGAAGATAGGTTAATTATATTTTGGGGCTGCGTATTGGGAATATGCCTTAAGAAAACGGATAAGTATAGCCGTTGTTGGTCGATTTTTTCCCATACAGTAATCCAGTCGAAGGAGAATCTACTATTCCTTACCATTTGGTTGGATTCTAAGAGGCTGCTGTACCATTCCGCTTCCTCTGTGTCCAAGTTAGCAGCTGTTTCCTGAATACGACTCATTTCATCCATAACAATTAATCCATCAGATGGTAAATAATCTAATAAACTAGCAGGTTTATTATAAAGAAATCCAATATATTTATTCATTTCCTGAAAATGCTCCAGGTTTTTAAGACGATCTATATCATGTTCCATTACTTCCGAAAGTCGCTCTTTAGCTTCAGCGGTCTTTACTTCTTTTAATGAGTCATTCAATGCGTTTTCGAGACGATTTGCACCTGAAATTATGTCTTCTTCCGTCAATAACAGTTCTGTTGCAGGTCCGACAGTTACTTCTTTCATCTTTTCTAATGAACGCTGTGTTTCTGCGTTAAAATAACGTATAGAATCTATTTCTTCGTCAAATAATTCGATTCGGATCGGATGCTCTTCTGTAATTGGATATATATCTATAATTCCACCACGCTGGCTAAACTCTCCCGGCGTTGTTACCATAGAAGCCCGTTCATATCCCATATCAATAAGGGAAGATAAATATGTAGCAACAGCTATATTCTCCCCCATCGTGAATTGTAACTGGTATCTGTTCCAATAGCTAGGTGGAGGTAGTATTCGCTTTAACGCTGCCACCGGGGCTATCAATATACCTGATTTTTGGTTTGCCCATGCTGTTAAGGATTCAATCCGTTGACTTCTCAATTCTGGACTGGCAATCGCTATTTCAGAGGCTATCAATTCATTGACAGGGTATAAGTGAACATCTTCTTCACCGATAAATTCAGTTAGATCGTCATAAAGCTGTTGTGCTTGTACTAGTTGGTGTGTTATTAACAGTATAGGTTTATTAATAGACTCATTAATAATCGAAACGAGCAGACTTCTTGCTGAACCGGATAGCCCAGCTACTAGCTGCTCTTTCATCCCACTGGAAATTCCACTTATAATTGATTGCATATCTTCCTTTGAACGTAAATAACTATTAATACCCTTCATTATTAACCCCCGCTGACAGTACATGTATAAGCGCAAAAATGCCTTGGCTGTATAACCAAAGCTTTTCTTGCTTATTCTATTGTATAAAAAAGTCTAGTTCATGATAGTGCGGATGATGTCCCAAAGTCTCTTCACAGTTTTCACAAATTGCATGAATATGAACATCACCATTGTCTTTATAATTTATCATTTCTTCTTTTTCCCTCATGGTTAATTGATCGAATCCCAACATGGAAGTGTCAATAACTTGTTGTTCCAGCTTTCCAATTTCATGTCCGCAGTGCCTGCATTTATAGACAATAGACATATGATAAACCTCCTCGAATAAACCTCAACTATATAGAAAGTTTATCCGAAAATCATCCGTATTATACAGGCTAAAAACCGATTACTAGTTAATCTGTATAGATCTGGTCGTTGATTACTTAGCCTGCATTTACAGTATCATTGTAAGTTACCATATGATCAGTTCAACTGTTATATTCATTCATTACTTCTAAAAAGGGCTTTTTTAGCCACATCTCACAAGCATCAGCTGAATTTTTTATACTTATTGCTATATCAGCCTGTTCTTCTTCAGAGAAATTCCCGAGGACATAATCAACTACAGGTATAGGTTTAACCGGTCTGCCGACACCAATGCGGATCCGTTTGAATTCTTTGGTGCCTAGATGGTCAATTGTTGATCTTATGCCATTATGACCCCCATGACCGCCTTTTTGGCGTAAACGGATTTTCCCTGCAGGCAGATCCAGGTCGTCATAGATAACCAGGACATCTTCTACATCAATATTATAATAGTTCATTAATGGTTTAATTGACTCACCGGATAGATTCATAAAGGTTTGTGGTTGAAGGAGAATCACTTTCTCATTTCCGATATGTTCCACAGTATAGTTACCATTAAATTTAGACTTATCCAATTCCCAATGATTGCGTCTAATTAGTTCATCAATCGCCATAAATCCAACATTATGACGAGTATCTTTATACCTTTTTCCTGGGTTTCCCAGTCCGACAATACACTTCATTTCTATTCTTCCTTTTTATACATCAGAATTTCGTGCCATACAACAATCCCTCCTGCTGATCTAGGAGGGAGTATTGTTTTATATGCTTCTATTATTGATTACTCTTCTGTTTTATCTTTAGCACCTATTAGTTCAGGCTCTGCATTCTCATCTGGAGCTTCTTCAACATCATCCAGAGTATCAGGTGGAAGTACTGTAACAACCGTTGTATCTGATTCTTCAAGATACTCGTATTTGCTTCCTTTTGGTAAATCAGCAATAGTGATAACATCTCCAATTGCCAGGGAGCTTATATCTACTGAGATTTCATCTGGAATATCGGCAGGCTTTGCACGTACTTGCAGTTCATATAATGGCTGTTGTAATACGCCGCCATCTTTTGACCCCTGGGCTTCGCCTTCTAAACGTAATGGTACTTCAACATCCATCTCTTCAGACATATTTACAATATAAAAGTCTGCATGAACTAGCTCATCTCTGATAGGATCCATTTGATATTCCTGCAGCATTACATCTACCGGTTTATCCCCTTCGATATCAAGAGAAATAATAGCATTTCTACCTTCATCGCGAACTGTCTTTACTAACTCAATACTATCTACTGAAATGGATAGTGAGTCTTTTGCTTTTCCATAAATAACTGCTGGTAATCCGCCTTGATTTCTAATTTGTTTTGTCGCGGATTTAGTAAGATCTTCTCGTTTTATTGCTTTTAGCTTAACTGTCATGTTGATCACCCTCCAAATTTTTAAAAGAACTTTAAGTAAGTTTCTCTCTTTAACATTGATATTGTGTCTATTCATGCAGTATTTTCCAAAACATTCCCTCTAGAGAGTACCCGTTAAATCGCCAAATTAAACCTTAGTCGAATAAAATGCTGACAGATTGCAGTTCGTGCACACGGATAATAGCTTCACCTATAAGGGGAGCAATTGATAACTCTGTTATCTTATCGCTTTGCTTATCTTCTGTTAGCGGAATAGTGTTTGTAATAACTAATTCCTTAATTTTAGAGTTATTGATACGCTCAATAGCAGGGCCTGATAATACAGGGTGTGTACAGCATGCATAAACTTCCTTCGCACCATTCTCAATTAATGCGTTAGCTGCAAGCGAGATTGTTCCTGCAGTGTCAATTATATCATCTATCAGTATAGCTGTCTTGCCTTCGATATTACCAACAATATTCATGACCTCTGCCACATTGGGACGTGGTCGGCGTTTATCAATAATACCGATTGGTGCCTTCAGACGATCCGCCATTTTACGTGCACGTGTTACACCACCGTGATCAGGAGAAACAAGTATAATATCTTTCATGTTCATTGCCTCAAAATAATCAGAAAGAATTGGAACTCCTTGCAAATGATCAATTGGAATATTAAAGAATCCTTGAATTTGAGGAGCGTGCAAATCCAACGTAATAACACGAGTAGCCCCCGCAGTCTCTAATAGGTCTGCAATTAACTTAGCTGTAATTGGTTCACGTGAGCGGGCTTTTCTGTCTTGTCTGGCATAGCCATAATATGGCATAACAATATTGATTGATCTTGCTGACGCACGTTTCAACGCATCAATCATGATCAGCAATTCCATCAAGTGTTCATTTACCGGTGAGCTGGTAGACTGTACCACATATACATCACAACCTCGAATACTTTCTTCAATGTTGATCTGGATTTCTCCATCGCTAAACCGTTTAACTGTACACTCCCCTAGAGTTGTCCCGATATGACTTGCGATGTCTTCTGCTAATTTACGATTTGAATTCAACGTAAATACCTTCAAAGATGAGTCCTTGTAAGTAGATGCCATAAGATAAACCCTCCGTTAATCTTTTTGTCTGTTCTTAATTTTTGAAGCATATCCTTCTTTGTTCGTTTGTCTTGCTCTGGCAACTGAAAGAGAATCTTCCGGGACATTCTTGGTAATGGTTGAACCTGCAGCAACATAAGACCCCTTACCAACTGTTACTGGTGCAATTAAATTTGAATTGCATCCTATAAAAGCATCATCTTCAATTGTTGTAAGAAATTTATTTTTCCCATCATAGTTCACTGTTATTGTACCACAACCGACATTTACATTGTTGCCTACTTCTGCGTCCCCCATGTAACTTAAATGAGAAATCTTACTGTTTTCGCCAAGATTGGTCTTTTTTATTTCTACAAAGTTGCCTACCTTTGCATTGTTACCTATAACGGATTCCGGTCGTATATGAGCATACGGTCCAACTTTAACCCGATTACCTATTTTGGAATTATTTACTACACTTTGTTTAATTATAGTTTCTTCACCTACATAACAATTTGCAATTTCGCTATTTGGTCCAATCTCTGCATTCGACTTAATTGTTGTAGTGCCCGAGATTATTGTACCAGGATGTATCACTACATCTTGCTCGATTACAACGTCAGGGTGTATATATGTGTTATCTGGATCAATAATCGCTACGCCATTACGCATATGCCTTTCGTTAATCCGCTGCTTCATCGTTTTCTCAGCTTGCGCTAAGCCAACACGATCATTTACCCCAAGCGTTTCTTCAAAATTCGGTGTTAAAAATGCACTTACTTTTTCAGATTGATTACGTAAAATCTCGATGACATCCGGTAAGTAGAACTCTCCTTGGGAATTATCATTGGAAACATGCTGCAACGCTGCAAATAGAGCTTTATTATCAAAACAATATGTACCTGTATTTATCTCATTAACGATGAGTTCATCTTCATTGGCATCTTTATGTTCAACGATACGTTCAACCTCTTTAGTTGACGCATTACGAATGACCCGTCCATAACCAGTTGGATCTGGTGCCTTTGTAGTTAATACCGTTGCCTTTGCACCTTCTTTTTCATGATGGTCAAAGAGGGCTGTGTATGTCTGGCTTGTAATTAATGGAGTGTCACCACACACTACGACAGTCGTTCCTTCTTTATCTTTTAATATATCTTCTGCTTGGATGACCGCATGTCCTGTTCCCAGTTGTTCCTTCTGGACAACGAACTCACTTTCGCCACCAATATATTCAATTACTTTCTCAGCTCCAAAGCCTACTACTGTAACCGTTTTATCTAGTTGTACTGCTTTTACCTGATCAATAACATGTTGCACCATCGGTCGTCCAGCAACAGGGTGAAGCACCTTATACAGTTTAGACTTCATTCTAGTTCCTTGGCCTGCTGCTAAAATAACAGCATATCGTTTCATCATAGAGAAACCTCCATTATTTCTATTTACCCATTATGAATATATCTTAAAAAGCTGTTTATTTCAACAGATTACCTGGAGGCATTCTAATATAGAACAAAAGCGAGGGCGCCCGTTTAGGGACGTACGGACTAGACTGAGCCGCAGGAGATTCACTCCAAAGTATAAGATTCACTTAGACTTTCGCCATTCCTGGCAATAAGTCAAGTTCATCTAAAAGGAAACATGCCCCTTCATAGGGGTATGCCGACGTTGGGTGCAAAGCCCGGTTTTAGTCGGCCTTCCTTTTTATTTCTCGAATCGATGTTAACTTATCGTACGGAGGTGAAGGAAGTCTCGCTAGTCCCTGGGCGCTGGAGCTGGACGTGGCTGTTTATAGTGTAAGAATTAATTGCAGTCAAAATTTCTTACCTTACAAAAAAAAGAAGGCTAACCTTATGTAGATTAGACCTCTAGTTGTATCCATAACTATTAGGAAGCTCCTGCTTCTTCATACTCTACTTCAGCTTCACCAACACGTCGATATTCCTCTAGGACAGCGTCTTGGATCTTAGCACGTGTTCCGGAATTAATAGGATGTGCAATATCTCTGAATTCACCGTCAGGAGTACGTTTGGATGGCATTGCTACAAACAATCCATTATTACCGTCAATTACTCGGATATCATGGACTACAAATTCCTCATCCAGCGTGATCGATGCGATTGCTCGCATTCTTCCCTCCGTATTAACGCGGCGTAATCTAACGTCAGTTACTTCCATGATGTTTCACCACCTTTTCCCATTTGAACTTAATATAAGTAGTTCAACAAAACTACGGAAATTCCTGCTAAATATTTAAAAAAAATTAAATATTTTCAAAATGGAGGCAATAACTGGGTTAAAACAGGATATTTTTTCTATTAATTCTATTACTGTTTACTAAGTCCTAGTGCTTTTGTCTTTATAATTTCCTGGATGTACTTCAATATAGTTTTGTTTTATATCAACATTTGTTATCTTTACTAACGAAGTATAACCTTCTACCACACGTTCTTCTTCTTCATCGTCCGCTTCGGCCAGTACACCAATTGCTGTTACATTGGCATTAAATTCATTTAAAAGATTTATCATTCCATTAATAGTTCCGCCGGCTTTCATAAAATCATCAATAATACATACATTAGAGCCCTCTTTTAGGCTTCTTTTCGGTAATACCATCGTTTGAATTCTACGAGAGGATCCTGAAACGTAATTAATACTGACAGAGGAACCTTCTGTTACTTTTGGATCACGACGTACAATAACCACGGGGACATCCAGAAAAGATGCAACTGCATAGGCTAATGGTATCCCTTTTGTAGCTACTGTCATCACAACATCTATATCTAATTGTGAAAATACTGAAGCAAATACTCGACCAATTTCTCTTACTGTTTTTGGATTACCTAATAAATCGCTCATATAAAGATAGCCGCCAGGGAGAATGCGAACAGGATCTTCTAGCATTTTACACAACTCATATGTGAATTGAATGCTTTTCTCATGGGAATATTCCGGAATGTATTGCACTCCACCTGCAGCTCCAGTAACCCTTTTTAAATATCCAAGTTCTTCACTCTGAAAAACCGTATGAATAATATCCAAGTCTTCACTTATAGACGATTTAGTAGTATTAAGAGTCTTCACGAAATATGGTAATTGTTTATGTTTTCTTGGGTTTTCCAGGAAAAAGTTCGTTAACGCAACCAACCGATTACTTCTTTTCATTTCTACACCTCAAAACCATATATTTAATTCTTAATATACCATTTTCATACGTATTTTACCAATAACTAACCTAATAGACGGACTAGATATACTTCGTTACAAAAACCTCTCATTCCATTATAAATTCGCTGCGCCGTACTTTGATGCTTAACCATACCGTATACTGTTGGCCCGCTTCCACTCATTAGTACACCGGAAGCGCCTGCTTGTTTCATGAAATTTTTTATTTGCTGTACTTCCGGATAGATAGACATGGTAATCGATTCTAAGGCATTTCCCATATTGGCACATAGCATTGAAAAGTCTCTATTAGTAAGAGCTCTTATAGTATTTTCTGTATTCGGGTGATTTATAGTATCCGTATTAATCCGTTGGAAAATCGTTCGTGTGGAAACACCAATGTCTGGTTTTGCTAAAACAACCCAGCTTGAAGGAGGTGAAGGTAGCTTTTCAATTACCTCTCCACGTCCCTTTGCTATCGCAGTATGACCATATACACAAAATGGGACATCAGAACCAAGTGTTGCCCCGAGATCTGCAAGTTCAGCCAAAGGTATATTCATTGACCATAATTTATTTAAACCACGAAGAACAGCAGCTGCATCCGAGCTGCCGCCACCCAAACCAGCTGATACAGGAATATGCTTCTCAATCTTAATATCCACACCCGTTGTAATCCCGTATCTCTCCTTAAACATCTCAGCAGCCTTATATGCTAAGTTGCGCTCATCACTTGGCACAAATCTGCTCTCCAAAGATATTTTAATCCGATCCTCTTCAATCGCACTTAATTCAATACGGTCTGACAAATCAATGGTAGTCATGATCATCTCAACATTATGATAACCATCCTCCCGTTTACTTAACACATCAAGCGATAAGTTGATCTTCGCAGGTGCCTTTTCAAAAAGACCCATCACCGTCACCTTCTCGTAAAATAATAAACAAATTGTAACATATTATGAAAGGCTAAGGCGACTGGTTAGGGATGTACGCATAAGCAAGGGACCTATCCAGCCCAAGCGCAGTCCGTACGTCCGTAATTATAAAAAAAGACAAACCCTATTAGGGTCTGTCTTGGTTATTCATGTTTTGCTCGGCCATTTCAATTGCTCGTTTCACCATATTACCGGCATCTCTTGATTTAATGCCGCCCCAGCCTTCTTGTTGTACTGTGTCGTAAAATCCTAACTCTTTGGCAATTTCTTCTTTCAAATGGTCTGACATGATACCTCGACGTCTAGCCATGAAAGAACAACCCCTTTCTGTCATGAGTCCTTACGACATTTATAGCTTGTGCAGCTTTATAAAATAGATTCCAGTAATATGTATACAAAAAAGGTAATTTTTAATTCGTGAAATCGAATTGTTTCAGCATATTTTCCAGTTTAAGCGCTAAACCTATATTACCATCAACTTTTAACTTGCCTGTCATGAATGCTGTGGTGCTATTCAGGTTCCCAAGCAAAAATTTCTTAAAATATTTTTCTTTCATTTTTAATGTGCAGTCCGGTTCACTCTGACGGTTAAAATGAACAGTAGCTGTCCCGTCCTTTAATGCAAGTTGGTATATACTGTTCTCTTCATCTGTTAACTGAAATTCATATATAGCATTCAGTGTTGCATAGGGTTCTTTATTTGCTTCCAGTTTCCGCTCAATACCTTTCCATATTTCCCTGGTAGTACTGTTTTCTATTGAAATCATCGTGCAACCCCGTTTCAAACTATTTCATTATCAACTTAAATAAAAAAACACGAGCAGTAAACAAGTTGTCTACTGCTCAATCACTGTTGCTATTGTTAGTTCATCCGAAAATTTTAATTCCACTGTTTCTGTTAAAACGTCTGCATAGCTGTATGAAACACGTTCGAAGGCATTTTCTTCCTGGTCTAGCTCAACAACGAAAACAGAAGGATACGTTTCTGATAGTACACCCGACCGGGTAATTGTTTTCCTTCTTCCGCCGTTCGCTTTAAGTTTCAAGCGTTTTCCGACGTGACCTTCAAGACCTTGCTTAATTTCGATTAATGTTTTAGCCACTATACTCCACCTCACTGTATTAATAATACCACAAGCTTGTTTTATAGTCAAATGAAACTTTATATTATAACAATATATCATTTTTCATGTCAACAATAAGTTTGCTTATTTCCATTATTATTTGTAATTGTTAACAAATTTATGTATTATTTCACATAAATAGTAGAACATGCAGGCAACTGCCTGCTTAACCCGAAGATTTTGAAGGGGTATCTCTTTCCATTTGACTAATTAGGTCATGTCCAGCTTCGGAGGAAAGGACAGGGAAACTGCGTCATTAATGCGCAGACGCAGATAAGGAATACATTACATTAACGATCCGGAGATTCCTCCATATAAGGCATCCCCGTTCTAAGTAGCCCTCTTGTCTCAACCCCACCCATACCTTTTTCCCCAGTCAGCGTGTTTCTTAATGCATCCCATACGCTAACCTTTTCCATAAACGGTGTGTAAGCTACCTTTGCTGCAATATAAACCGGATCGAGCGCATGAATATTGATCCGCAAAGGAGAACTGGCAAAATTCGCACCTGCACGTATTAATGACTCAAAATGGGATTGACAAGCACCTGCAAAAATAACTAATTGATCTAAGTGTGGATTCATCCGTCTTGCCTCTCTAACTGTTTCCGCAAAATATTTAGAATGCCTATATGCACGTAAATCATTTTTCAAACCCTTATTCTTTGAAAAGGAATCGTGCCCAGTGATCACAATAATGTCAGGTTGAATCTTTTCCACCAAAGTACTGATCTCAAGTGGCATATCTTTTTCATTTAAGTGCACACCATGCACCTGCATCCCCATTCGCTGGTATAATTCAATACACTTTCTCAAATAGGTTTGATCCCCATCCAAATGAAGTACCTTAGCTGGTATTTGAAATGATTTCGTATCATGCTGGTACCCTTCTGAAGATTGGTACTCCCTTTTTTCTTTCATTAGCTGGTAATCCTGCCTGAATAATCGGTATGAGAATTCCTCTTGTTCTTTTTCTGCTTTTTTTCTTTTTTCTAATTCTCTATCTTGCACACGAACAAGGTCCTTTGTGGGAGCATCTGCCTCTAAACGGACATCCACTCCAAATAAACGTGCCACATCGCTATTCACTGATGCTACTCGAAATAACAGATCGTTATTATAGGACGCTCTTGTGACCAACTCTCCTTTTGTAACATCCATACATTCACCTCACTCACTGCCTTCGAACTACGAAAAGCATTCCCTTCCTATAGACTATGAGTGATGACACCTGCCTGTGCGTATTATGCATATTAAAAAAGCCATTACCTTTTTAAGGCAATAGCTTAGATTTTTTACTTTTGGTGAAAACCGTTGGCAAGAATTGCAAATTCCTCCATATCCAAAGATTCCCCACGTCTAGTACCATCAATTCCGAGTTCTTCCAGCTTTTGACTGATCATTTCTTTGTCGTATATTTCATTGAAGTGACTCGTTAAATTATTCCGTAATGTCTTTCTGCGTTGGGCAAAAGAAGCTTTTACAATTTTAAAAAAGAATGCTTCATCCTCTACCTGCACAGGTGGCTTATCCCTTACCACCAGTTTTAATATACTGGAATCTACGTTAGGTTGTGGCATAAATACGCTTTTAGGTACATTCATTACAACTTTTGCATGCGTGTAATACTGAACTGCTATAGTTAAGGAGCCGTAGCTTTTACTATTTGGCTTAGCTGCCATTCGCTCTGCTACTTCCTTTTGAATCATTACTGTCAGGCTATCAACAGGCAGGTTTTCTCTGACCAATTTCATAAGAATTGGAGTCGTAATATAATATGGCAGATTAGCAACGATATGGATAGGCTGATCAGGATTAAAGTTAGTTTTTATTGCTTCACGGACATCTGCTTCAAGTATATCCTGGTGAATAACTTCAACATTACTGTAATCCTGTAGTGTATCCTTTAGTATAGGTAACAAGCGTTGGTCTATTTCATAAGCAACAACTTTATCCGCATGGATCGCCAACTGTTCAGTTAACGCACCAATCCCCGGGCCAATTTCAATTGCCCCGGAAGTTTTATCAATTCCTGTATGGCTGATAATATTTTCAAGAATATTTACATCGGTAAGAAAGTTTTGGCCGAGGCTTTTTTTGAACGCGAACTTGTATTTCTTTAATATTTCCTTTGTCCGGGTAGGAGTAGCTATAAGCTTTTTAGACGTCATTGTTTTCCTCCTGTTGCACTTGTTTAAATGCTTCATCAAATTGGACCTTCGTTATCTGAAACATCGTTAGCCGTTTTAATAATTGTTTTCCGTTAGTATGCCCGATTTGCAGTAACTCACCAAGCCGATCTCGGCGTTTGCTGGCCTTTGAACCACCGATGAGTCCATAATTAACCAGGTCTGCTTTTACTATATCACTTTCGTGTATGTCAGTTAGCTCATATACTACAGACAGAGCCTCCTGTATAGCTTCAGGAGTTGCATGTTCAATTCCGAGGCTTTTATTATGTGGGCGCTTTGCCCTGGCCTTATCCTGCGTTAAGAAGGCATGCTTACAGCCAGGTACAGCCTGATCTATAATATGACGTATTCTTTCCCCCGGATAATCCGGATCTGTAAAAATTATAACTCCACGTTTATCTTTCGCATGCTGTATTTGTTTTATGATTTCCCGGTTTATTGCTGAACCATTTGTTTCTATCGTGTCCGCATCGACTGCCTGCCTTATTTTAGCAGTGTCATCTTTGCCTTCAACTATTATTATTTCTTTTATTTTCAATATATATCCTCTTTCCACAATAAGAATGCTCTCACCATCATATCATGGCAAGAGCATTAATCCCACATATATAAGGCTGTTTTTCATCAATTAGAATCATTCATTACGCCTGTTTTCTAAAATATTGTATTTCTTGGCACAATCTATAAATTGCGACGTAACTTGATATTGACTAACTCCGCTACGGAAAATACACTTCGCTTTCACCACTCCGGGTACAAGTGCAACATCTGCTCAGCTTCACTTCGTTCACTTTGCAGTTGGGCGGCTGGTGAGCCTCCTTGTGCTATCGCACTGTGGAGTCTCACCTATGCCTTTCCTCCCGCAGGAGCCTTAGTTAATTATTCTAACTTTAACTTTTTTAACTCCCCATTTATATGCTTCTGCCTTAGTTGGAACATGAATGTCAATTCTATTTCCTACAATATGACCACCGGTATCGCTGGCAATTGCTTCACCATAACCCTCAACCCACACTTTAGTTCCTAGAGGGATAACACTCGGGTCAACTGCAATTACTTTCATGTTTGGGTTTGCAATTAAATTTATACCTGTTGCTGTATATCCAGAACAGCCGCTACAGCTTGCTGTATACGCACTTGCTGTCATCGTATATTCTTTTCCACCTGAACTCGTGTTACTAGACTCGGATTTCGTGCTGCCACTAGATTGGGACTCGCTGGAAAGTGTGACAAGGTTCTGCTCCTGTTTTGGTTGCGGCTTTGGTTCCTCTTTCGTACCAACAGCAACTACCTGATCCTTGCTTTCGCTAGCAACTTCTTCTTTTACTAATTCTCGGCTCACTTCTTTGCCATTTTCAAATGTAACTTCGAACTTCTTAACCAGTATTCCTTCTTGACCCTCCGAAATTACTTCCTCTTTCCCCTTAAGTAACGAGCTGTCATTCTTTCTCTCTGTATCAAAAGCTATTTTCTCTTCTACTTCATCATTAGCTACTTCGACTCGAACAATAGAAATAGCTGTATCTTTGGTTACGTCCTGGTCAATAGCAGGTTCGATCTTATCCAGCTTCTTATTGACCATAATTTCATTGGAGTTAAGGATTTCCTCAACAGATCCTCCTGTTGTCCAAACCATTTTCTTTTCTCCACCATCAATAATAGTGATTTTATATGCTTGGTTTACTTCTATATGTAGTCCATCTTCAACTGCTTCTTTATCTGTATGAGATATCTCATCGTGATCTGCAAATGATAGGTTATTTTCTTTTAAAAACCCCTCAACAGTTGCACTTGTAGTAAAATACTCCTGTTTTGCACCATCAATGGTAACTAAAACCTGTTTAGCCGTATCGTATTTTAGTTCCATTCCATCTTCAATTGGTGCATCCTTGTCATAGGAAAGCTCATCATGCTCTCCTACTGTGATACCTACTTCCGCAAGCAGTCCTTCAACTGTATTTGTATGTGTTTTC
Organism: Virgibacillus tibetensis; assembly: GCF_036026595.1. Lineage (NCBI taxonomy): Bacteria > Bacillati > Bacillota > Bacilli > Caryophanales > Bacillaceae > Virgibacillus > Virgibacillus tibetensis. Next base: position 20,348 of record NZ_JARZFX010000026.1, read on the forward strand.
ACTGTTTGTGTTTCACCATTATCTGTGATTACTACTTCTGCCTTCGAAGCTTCAAATAGTACGACACTTGAAAATACTACTAGTGCTAAAACACCAATACTTGAAATAACCAGCTTCATTTTAGATGCCGGCATTAGCCTATGAATTAATCGCATGCTCCTGCCTCCTCATAACGCTATTGATTATATTAACAGTTATATGCAAAGTCAAAGTATTTCCGATTACGATTACTTTACAATTAGGTTACAAATTATAATCCAGCGTTGCTTTTGTTGGAGAAATGCATATAATAACTCCGCTATGACAGCGTTTTTCATTGTAATAAACTTTTAAAAAAATAGGACTGATTTATCCATCAGCCCTACCTTAAAAAGTATAAGTTTGCTTCTTATTACAATGAATTTACGTTTTTTACAGAAATTATTTTGCTATCCTAAATAAAGAAAATGCATTATCAGTAGTTACTTTACTTAGCTGCTCCATAGAGATTCCTCTAAGCTCTGCTACTTTTTCTGCGATTAATTTTACATGTGCTGGCTCATTTCGCTTTCCACGATATGGGTGAGGTGCAAGGAAAGGTGCGTCTGTTTCAACAAGTAATCTGTCTAAAGGAACTTCTACAGCTACCTCCTTCGGCATGGTTGCGTTTTTAAAAGTAACCGGACCTCCTAGTGAAATGTAAAAATTCATATCCAGGCACGCCTGTACATAGTCAACTGAATCGTTATAACAATGCATAATGCCTCCTATGGCTTCGGCGCCTTCTTCTTGCAGAATCTCTATAATATCCTCTGTCGCTTCCCGATTATGAATAATAATTGGCATATTCACTTTCTTCGCAAGGCGGATCTGCTGACGAAACACTTCCTTCTGCACCTCTTTCGGTGACTTATCCCAGTGGTAATCCAACCCCATCTCACCAATCGCAACGACTTTAGGATGAGAGGATAATTCTTCTATCCAAGTTAAATCGGCCTCTGTCATGTCTACCGCGTCAACTGGATGCCATCCTACTGCGGCATAGATAGTTTTATTCTGTTCAGCTATTTCAATAGCCAGCGGAATCGTTTCTTTATCAAAACCAACGACGACCATATAATTCACCCCAGCAGCAAAGGCACGCTGAATTGTATCTTCTCGATCTTCAGAAAACTGTCTTGCGTTTAAATGTACATGTGTATCGAATAACATGGTGTTCCTCCTATCAAGTGAAAAGGCCAACCTCAAAATTGAAGTTTGGCCTTATTTTATGCATTTTGAATACCTTTTATTTAGGCTGCTTGAAAAGCCAATTTTAAAAAGATACTTTATTTATTTTACAACGGAGCCATTTGGTAACGATTCTTCAACTGATGCCAATACCAGCTTTCCTGAATCATCTTCCCCAGAGAGAATCATTCCTTCTGACATCTCCCCGCGTAACTTTACTGGTTTCAGATTTGTTACACAGATAACTTTTTTACCGACTAACTCTTCTGGCTTATAATATTCTGCAATGCCCGATATTACCTGACGTTTATCCGTACCTACATCGAGCTGAATTTTTAGTAGTTTATCGGCTTTTTTCATTTTTTCAGCCTTAAGAACTTCTGCAACACGCAGGTCGAGTTTCATAAAATCATCGAATGCTATCTGTTCTTTTTGCACCGTTTCTTTTTTAGCCGTTTTCTTTTCCTCAGAAGCAGGTTTTTGCATCATTGCTTTAATAGTCTCGACTTCCTTCTCTACATCTAAGCGTGGGAAAATCGGGTCTCCTTTTTGCACACGCGTACCTGCCTTTATGAGACCATTTGTATATACACTATCCCATTCTTTCAATGCATCATCTGTCACGTTCAGTTGTTTGAAAATCTCTACCGGTGACTCCGTTAGGAATGGTTGCAGCATAACAGCTGATTTACGTAGGGATTCCACTAGGTGTGCCATTACATTACCTAGGCGTTCTTTTTTGCTCTCATCCTTTGCCAGCACCCACGGTTCCGTCTCATCGATGTACTTATTGGTACGGCTGATTAACTGCCATAAAGAGGATAGGGCGATAGAAAACTGCATGTTCTCGAGCGCATTTTCCACATTGCTAATTGTTTCTGAAGCAAATTTTTCAAGCGATTCATCAACGTCCGTTTCTGATGCTTTAAACGCCGGAATTTCACCATCGAAGTATTTTTCAATCATTGCCACCGTACGATTGAGTAAGTTTCCAAGGTCATTTGCCAAATCGTAGTTAGTACGCTCTACAAAGCCTTCTGGTGTAAATACACCATCCGAACCAAAGGGAACCTCTCGTAATAAATAGTAACGCAATGCATCAAGACCGTAGCGATCTGTAAGACTGACAGGATCAACTACGTTTCCTTTTGATTTAGACATTTTCCCATCTTTCATTAAAATCCAGCCATGAGCAAAGATTTTTTTAGGTAATGGGAGATCGAGTGCCATCAGCATAATCGGCCAATAAATCGTATGAAAACGAACAATTTCCTTACTCATTAAGTGTACATCTGCTGGCCAGAACTTTTTATATTTCTCTTCATCGTCTGAACCATATCCAAGAGCAGTAATATAGTTGCTTAATGCATCCACCCACACATAAATAACATGTTTAGGATCACCTGGAACCTTGACACCCCAGTCAAATGTTGTACGGGAAACAGCCAAATCCTCCAGACCTGGTTTAATAAAGTTGTTCAGCATTTCATTTTTACGGCTTTCAGGCTGAATAAATTCGGGATGATCGTCATAATACTGCACGAGTCGATCTACATAATTACTCATTTTGAAAAAGTAGGACTCTTCTTTCACCCTTTCAACCTGTGCTCCACAATCCGGACAATGGCCATTCTCTAATTGACGTTCCGTAAAAAACGATTCATCTGATGTACAATACCAGCCTTCATACTGATCGAGATAGATGTCACCTTGCTTTAACAATTGATCAAAGATCTTTGCAACTACCTTCTTATGCCGTTCTTCGGTTGTACGGATAAAGTCATCATTTGTAATTTTGAGCTTCTTCCACAAATCCTGAATATCGCTAACAATTTCGTCAACATATGCTTTGGGTGTTTGCCCATTCTCTTCTGCTTTTCGCTGTATTTTCTGACCATGTTCATCTGTACCAGTTAAATACATAACTTCATAGCCGCGCATACGTTTATACCGTGCAATAGCATCCCCTGCTACTGTGGAATAAGCATGACCAATGTGCAAATTACCACTTGGATAATATATTGGTGTAGTTATATAAAATTTTTTCCCATTTTTTTGCATCCTTCTTACCTCCTGATTAGAACTACGGTCGATTATTTAAAACTATATCTATTGTAGCGATTATAACGTATTTTGCCAAATACTGCTTGACACTCCCACAGCTGAAGCAATGGGATTATAAAGTACCAAACCGTTCGCAG
>NZ_JARZFX010000027.1:0-17564 GCF_036026595.1 Virgibacillus tibetensis
AAAATTATTGGTTAATACATTTCTTTGATGTCTTGAACAATTCTTTCCATTTCAGCTGGCTGTGTACCAGTATAACGAGTTATTGCATTACCTTCGGGTGATATTACAAAGAAACTTACGCCATGCATCATTTGATCGGAATCGGCTACTTTCTCTAATGGTGATTTAAACGATTTTATTGAGAATTCTTTTATTTCCTCAAATTCATAACCTGTAAGGAAGTTCCAATTGTGAAAAGAAGCTTTCCGGGATTCTGCAAATTCTTTTAATGCTTCTGGTGTATCGTTTTCCGGATCGACACTGAATGAAATTAATTGTACACTGTCTAATCCAGCTTCATCTAATTGATTTTGTAATCTAGCCATGTTAGAAGTCATTGGTGGACAAACAGTATCACAGTTTGTGAATATAAAGTTTGCAACCCAAAACTCCCCATCCAAATCACTTTTGCTAACTGTATCACCATCCTGATTTGTAAATGAGAAATCCTGGATTGGATATGAGAAATCTCCTTCATAATCATCTCCGCATGCTGCCAGAATGATAAGTAATAGAAGTAATGGTAAAACAAGTTTGTACTTTTTTAACATATGTACATCCTCCATCTATATGAAATCGTATCAAGTGTAGCATGGCAAAATTAAAAATACCATGTACAAAATGTTAACGTTAATAATAGGTAGTTTTATGTATCATCCAACTGGAATAAATACTTTATATCCTCCTTGAAATAGTAATATTCCTTTTCTTGTGGTACTTAGACTTTGATTTTCAGATCAATGGGGGAGGTTACATCTGCTTACCACTTTCCAATGTAAAGGAGTAAATTTCTGGTTTACACAAAAAACGATAAGGTAATCGAGTTGTTCCAATTCCTCTATTTACATACAGAGTGAGTTTTTCTCCTCCCAATTCGTATTTTCCCTGTACATATTTTTCAGCATAAGCTGGGGTATAGAGGTGTCCGACAAAAGGAAAGCGGACTTGACCTCCATGACTGTGTCCTGATAACTGAACATCCACAGAGAAATTAACAGCCGTGTCAGCAATATCCGGTTCATGTGCTAACAAAATAGTAAATAAGTCGGGATTCACATTATCCAAAGCGGCTTCTATATCAGGCTGACCAAGCATTACATCGTCTATACCTGCAAGAACTATGCGTTCACTATCTAACTCAATAGTTGTGTGATTGTTTTTTAACAATGTGAATCCAGATTGATCCATAACGCTTTGAATTATTTCTGTGCCGTACCCTCCATGGTCATGATTACCGTAAATCCAGAATTTCCCATGGTTTGCTTTTAGTGAGCGTAATGATTCAACCAGGTCGTAATTCCAATCAAACTGGTGGGGTTCATCGACAAGATCGCCGGTAAACACAACTATATCTGGATTTTGTTTATTTATTTTTGTTACCAATTCTTTAAATTGCTCGTTTGTATAATGAAAACCTATGTGTGTATCTGAAAATTGTACAATTTTAAAATTGTTGAATGCAGGTGAAATTTTATTGGAAGTAATTATTTCGTTATTTATTTCAAGTAGAGTAGGTTCAATTTCCCGTGCGTAGTAATATGTCCCACCGCTCAGACCTACTAACGCCAATAAACTTCCTGCAGCTTTCTTTAAGAAGGATCTTCTATTCATTCCTTTCAAACCTTTCTAACGTTACATTTCTTTTATACTAGAATTATAGCATGTATGCTGGTGAATATTAGTGAAATTGTATTGTTGTAATTATCTGTATTTTTTGACACCGTAACATACAATGAATATTATTATAGGAGATTAATACTTTATTAAGGAGGACCATATGAACAATAAAACAGTAATTGTGACAGGCAGTTCCAGCGGTATGGGGAAGTATATGGCAGAAAAGTTTGCAAAAGAAGGTGCAAATGTTGTTATAACCGGAAGGAATGAAGATAAACTTAAAATAGCAAAAGAAGATATAATGAAGCATGGTATGGGAGAAATATATATTGTCCCTATGGATGTCAGAAATCCAGAAGATGTCGAGAGAATGGTAGAGAAGACTGTTGAGAAGTATGGTAATATTGATCATTTAGTAAATAATGCTGCAGGAAACTTTATAACTACAGCTGAAGACCTTTCCATTAATGGTTGGAATTCTGTAATTGACATTGTCCTAAATGGAACGTTTTACTGCAGTAGGGAAGTTGGCAAGTACTGGATCGACAACGGGAGAAAGGGAACAATTTTAAACATGGTTGCAACTTATGCTTGGAATGCTGGAGCTGGAGTAATTCATTCATCAGCAGCCAAAGCGGGAGTTTTGAATATGACCCGCACATTGGCTGTGGAGTGGGGAACGAAGTACGGGATTCGAGTTAATGCTATCGCGCCAGGTCCAATTGAACGAACAGGTGGTGCTGATAAATTATTTGAATCGGAGAAAGCCGCTGAGCGAACGATAAGATCTGTGCCTTTGCAGCGTTTGGGAAATCCGGAAGAAATTGCAGATCTTGCTCATTTCTTATTATCAGATAAAGCTGCTTACATAAATGGAGAGGTAGTAACGATGGACGGAGGTCAATGGCTTAATCAGTTCCCTTTTTAACTTGCACCCATTAAACAGAGCGTGTTCACATTTACAAGAGAACGCGCTCCATTTATTTAAACCACATATCTTGAAGACTATTCCAATGAATGCAATTCCCCTAATAACTCCAAAGAGAACCCATCCCATTTTCGCTAGCAAATAAACAAGTAATAAAGGCGTGTAAGATCCGGCAATAAATAGGTAAGCGGAATGAATCAACTATTCCAAAAAATCGTCCATTTTCCTTGCGGCAGGCTATGTACGACGGTGCAAGCAAGATACATGAACAGCATCGTACTGCCAAAGATAGTGACAGAGGCTATTTGCCATGAGTTTTCCACTTCGTGCCGAAAATAAAATTAACAAAATTAATCCTGCTGTACTTAATACTGCACCTATGCCGTGGGTAATTGGCATTAACAATTTCTCCTTTTTTGGTAAAAGTGTGTATTTTCATTAGAAACCTTCTCCTATTTCATCATATAAATATAATGAGCAGCTGCGTAGTTTGACATGGGATAACAATGTAAATTAAATACAGGAATTACAGTTTACATGGATTGTGTGTATTCAAGCCTTCAATTTGTATAGTGCAGTGGGAAATAGTAAAGTCAGTTTTCCATTTGCTTGTTTTAATAACAGATCGATCTATTGAGTCAGTAACCAACTAGATGGCAGCTCAACGTCTGGAAACCGGAAGTTATTGACCATATATGCAGGTCATGTATTTCCTCTACTCTTTCTATACTATGAAGGGATTCTTCTACCGGCATCAGATAATAAAGCTAAACTATTAATAAGCACACAGCCAATAGCTTCCACTATCATAAAGGTGAAAATTAACAGGAAGCTTCAAAAAAGGATGCGCGTATGATTTGGGTGGTGACGTGATCCATGAATTTTAACAAGGTGTAATTGTTTTAAATATTTTAATTGAGGCGAACTAGTAGAATCATATGGCTATGTTGTAGTATTTGTTTTTAATTATTTCAAGTAAGAAGTATCAATTTTTCTTCCTCAATAATTATGGTAAACTGTTTATAGAAGAATTTTTTAAAAAATAGGAAATATATCTTCAAGAGAATGAAAATGAAATGAAATAAATAGTAAAGTGAATTAAAAGGGGCGTTTTATTATGAGTTTAACACAAGATAAAAAGTTAACTGATATTAAAGTTGGTGACTTGATGATCTCATCTGAAAAGGTCGCGCATGTACAGGTTAATAATCCCTTGGAACACGCATTGTTAGTGTTGGTGAAGTCTGGGTATTCGGCAGTACCCGTACTGGATGCTTCCTATAAACTGGTAGGAGTAGTAGGCAAGACGATCATTTTAAATCAAATTCTAGGGCTGGAGCGTTTTGAAATCGAGAAACTTTCTGATATGCGAGTGCATGAAGTGATGAATACAGAGATCCCTTGTTTGTCCGGTGAAGATTCCTTTATGAAGGGTTTAAACGCTATAATTAATCACCCGTTTGTCTGTGTTGCTGATAAGGAAGGTTACTTTGATGGGATTTTAACAAGAAGAGCGATTCTTAAGCAATTAAAACGAGATATATACACAACTGACCTATAGCAAACTATATGATTATTTATCCTTGCTAACCATTGGTTTGCAGGGATGTTTTTTTAAAGAAATCGGGAGTATAAAATTTTGGCTGCAATTAATTCTTACACTTAAACAGCCACGTTCAGATTCGACGGATTAATGTTTTCGGTGGGACGAGCAGCGCGCAGTCCCAGGACGTCCTAGTGCCGATAAGATCGACTACGTCGATCCACCCTCGGGTGGGCGGTCGCAGCCCGTACGTCCCTAACCGGGAGCCCTGCGATTTTGTTCTAAAAGGGGTTATTTATTGCTAGTAAAAAAACTGTCTGCTAAAGTAAAGGAATCACGTATTAGGAGGAATTGACAGTGAAAATGATGGATGCAAATGAAATTATCAGCTTTATCTCAAATAGTAAAAAGAGTACACCGGTGAAGGTGTACATTAAAGGTGAAAATCTGAATACATTAAATTATGATGAAACTATTCAGGCATTCGTTGAAAATAGTAGCGGTGTGTTATTCGGCGAATGGAACGTAATTAACCAATTCTTAGAAACGAATAAGACAGTAATTACCGATTATGTTATAGAGAATGACCGCAGGAATTCAGCTATACCGCTGCTTGACCTTAAAGGGGTAAATGCTCGAATTGAACCAGGTGCTGTTATTCGGGATCAAGTGGAGATTGGTGATGGTTGCGTTATTATGATGGGATCGATGATCAACATTGGTGCTGTTGTCGGTGCTGGAACAATGATAGATATGAATGCAGTTCTAGGTGGGCGTGCAACAGTAGGGAAAAACTGCCATATTGGTGCAGGTACTGTACTCGCAGGAGTCATCGAACCTCCTTCAGCAAAACCGGTAATCATTGAAGATGATGTTGTTATTGGAGCAAACGTGGTAGTTCTGGAAGGAGTTACCGTTGGAAAAGGAGCAATTGTGGCTGCTGGCGCTATTGTTACAAAGGATGTTGCGCCAAATACATTAGTAGCAGGGACACCAGCGAAAGTGCTAAAAGAAATTGATGAAAATACAAAGACAAAAACAGAAATCAAGCATGAGCTACGAAAATTAGATAACTAAGCAGGGATACTAATGACTATTTCTATGTTACAAAAAATAAGAAGAGAGTTACATCAAATTCCTGAATTGGGTTTTCGAGAAGTTAAAACACAGGCGTATTTGCTGGGTAAAATTAATCAAATTAAAACAGATCGTGTAGAGGTCCAGTGTTGGAAAACAGGGATTCTCGTACGAGTTTCTGGATTATCTCCCAATAAAACGATTGGATTTCGCAGTGATATAGATGGCTTACCAATTACAGAACAAACAGACTACGCGTTTAAATCTGTTCATGATGGCAGGATGCATGCCTGTGGCCATGATTTTCATATGACTATTGCTTTAGGAGTTCTAAAACACTTCATAGAGCATCCAATAAATGACACGGTGCTTTTTATATTTCAACCAGCAGAAGAGGGTCCTGGTGGGGCTTTACCAATGATGCAATCCAATGAATTTAAAAAATGGAAGCCTGATGTAGTTTTTGCCTTACATATAGCACCTGAGCTGCCAGTTGGTACAGTTTCGAGTAAGCCAGGATTGTTATTTGCAAACACAAGTGAATTATTTATTGATTTCCTGGGTAAGGGAGGTCATGCAGCTTATCCTCACTTAACTAAAGATATGGCTGTTGCTGCGAGTAACTTTATTGTTCAATTACAGCAGATTGTATCAAGAGGAATTGATCCGCTTGAAAGTGCTGTAGTTACCATTGGAAAGATGGAGAGTGGTTTTGTACAGAATGCAATAGCAGAGACAGCAAGATTGGAAGGAACAATTCGGACACTAGACCCGAATACAATCTATACAGTTAAAGAAAAGCTGGAAAGGCTCATCCGTGGGTTCGAAATTAGTTATGATTGCTCTATAGAAGTTGATTATGGCGCAAATTACTATCAAGTATTTAATCATTCCCAATGGGTGGAGAAATTCAAACAAACAATGGAAACCCATGGTATTACCTATCGCCTTGCTAATGAAGCAATGACAGGGGAAGATTTTGGATACATGCTCAAAGAAATACCCGGTTTTATGTTCTGGCTTGGCGTGGATTCTTCACATGGTCTTCATAGTGCACAACTAAGCCCTAATGAGGATGCACTTGAATTAGGGGTTCGCTCGGTAATTAATACCATTACAGCTCTCTGAAAATCATTCGTTGCATATCTTTCACTCTATAGTAAAAACTATATACGAGACATTCATATATATAGGAGGCGGACCAAATGGCTCGTATTGGAGTTGAAGGTACTTTAACTGATGTGAAAGAGGCGTTAATGGAGATGGGACATGAGGTTGTTGATCTGCGCTCTGCAGAAGATGCAGCTTATTGTGATTGCTGTATCATTTCCGGGCAGGATAAGGATGTAATGGGAATGGCTACCACAAGTATAGCGGGTCCCGTTATTAATGCTGCTGGCCATAATGCAGAAGATATTACTCAAATCGTAAATGAAAAATTAAGCTAAAAAGATTCCAACAATAAGAATAATCCACGTCAAGTAAGACGTGGATTATTTGATTAACGACTTATTTATCCTGCTTTAAAACGATAACTTGGTGTTCATATGGAATGTCGATCCCTGCACGATCAAACGATTCTTTGATTCGTTTGCGCATGTCTCTTTCACATTCCCATTGCAATCCATTTTCTGTTTGACCTACTACACGTAGTGCAATATCAGAAGAATTAATACTTTGTACACCGATGGCATTAGGACCCTCTTTAAAGCGTTCGTCTGATTCAAACTCCACACATACTTTTTCCAACACAGCAATTGCTTCATCGATATTAACATCATAACTAATTCCAATGTCTACCAACGCTCTCATATTCCCACGAGAATGATTGGCAACCCCTTCAATGTGACGGTTAGGGACAAAATTAAGCGTTCCGTCAAAACTGCGGATCTTTGTTGTTCTTAAACCAACTTCTTCGACAATTCCATCGAAACCTCCAGCCGTTACATAGTCGTCAATTTCCAATTGCCTCTCAAGTAAGATGAAAAAGCCTGTTACAACATCGCTGACAATACCCTGCGCACCAAAGCCAATTGCCAAACCAACGATCCCCGCACCAGCCAACAATGGGCCAATTGGAATTTCTAATATGGCGAAAAGCATAACGATAAACAGGAATATCATGGTATAGGAAAATAGGTTAAGTAAAAGTTTTTCAAGAGTTTTCACACGGCTGGGGGAAATTTTTTCATTCTTACCAGCTCTTTGAATTGTTTTTTTAACCAACTTTTTCCCAATGGGGACTAGTATGAAAAAAGCCAAAGCAAGGATACCCACTTTAAGTGCTAGTGGTATTAAGAAGCTTGCGATTTCTGTAAGATCAAAATCTATTCCTGCTATATTCAAGCAAACTGCTCCTTTCTTTCTATAAAGTTGAAACTAGAATTAGGATAACAAACGGATTAAAAATATACCAATTAGTCACCTTAATAAAAGAGTAACTTTTTACTGTTATTATTATTGGTTTCTGTTATAGAGGGGCATACTAGTTAAAGCATTCTCATTGTGACAAATTAGTGCGACAAATAATTGAAATCTTATTACTTAGAAACCCTATTAGTTGAACTTACCTGATAGATTACTTATACTTACAGTTGTGGAACTAGTTAATATAGTTGGAGGGATTATTCATGGCAGAAAGAATGGTAGGAAAACAAGCACCTCGATTTGAGATGGATGCTGTTATGCCAAACAAAGAATTTGGCAAAGTAAGTTTAGAAGAAAATATGAAGAATGACAAATGGACAGTACTTTTCTTCTATCCAATGGACTTCACATTTGTTTGTCCAACTGAAATCACTGCAATGTCAGATAGATATGACGAGTTTGAAGATCTGGATGCAGAAGTTATTGGTGTATCAACAGATACTATCCACACGCATAAAGCGTGGATTAACACTGCGCGTGACGAGAATGGTTTGGGCATTTTAGAGTATCCATTGGCTGCAGATACAAACCATGTTGTGTCACAGGAGTATGGTGTTTTAATTGAAGATGAAGGTATCGCTTTACGTGGTCTATTTATTGTGAACCCAGAAGGTGAATTGCAGTATCAAACTGTATTTCATAATAACATCGGCCGTGATGTCGATGAAACGTTACGTGTTCTACAAGCATTGCAAACTGGTGGACTTTGCCCGGCAAACTGGAAACCAGGCCAAGAAACACTATAAGGAACATTCTAAATAAAATTTAATAATATGAGATAATAAAAAACAGCTGGCTCAACTAATAAGGAATATTTCTTTGAAGCAAAGAAAAGATCTTTGTCAGAGTCAGCTCTTTTTTGATGATATATTCAGGAGGTAGTAACCATGAAATTAAGAGATCAAATGCCTGAGCTTGAAGGGGCAACAGAATGGTTTAACAGCAGTGCAATTGAAAAGAAGGATTTAGTTGGCAATAAACCAACATTAATTCACTTCTGGTCTGTAAGTTGTGGACTATGTAAAGAAGCAATGCCAAATGTAAATGAATTTCGCGATGAATATAAAGAAGATCTTAACGTGATTGCGGTTCATATGCCTCGTTCTGAAAAAGACCTGGACCTGGAAGATATAGAAAGCGTTGCAAAAGAACATGATATTTCTCAGCCGATCTTTGTTGATAATGACCATAAATTAACCGATGCTTTTGATAACCAGTATGTACCTGCATATTATGTGTTTGATGAGGAAGGGAAATTAAGACATTTTCAAGCAGGCGGCGGAGGCATGAAAATGCTGCGAAAGCGTGTTAACCGCGTTTTAGGAATAAAAGAATAGTACTTGTTTCCAAAGGCCCTTGTTGTAGAAACAAGGGTTTTTGTTTTGGGTAAATGTAATTTGAAAATAATTTAAAAAATTAAGTTAAAAGAGTAGATATTTATTTCGGAACCCGTTATATTAGTAGTTATTGGAAAACATAAACCGGGGGAGGGAACAATGTGCATACATTTAAAAAACTAAAGCATTTTTATTGGCCATACAGAAAGTATTTTTTCTTATCACTGTTTTTTTTATTCTTTGTAACTGCAATTACAGTAGTCTATCCAATCGTTTTACAACAAACCATTGATAATGTGGTATTGGCCGATCAATATTATTTAATACCATATATATGCATCATTTTTTTAGTATTAATGATTATAAAAGGATTTGCAACTTACTATCATCAGTATTTAGGTGATTTGTTTGGTATTACTACAGTTTACAAGATGCGTGATGCCTTATATGAGAAGCTTCACGTGTTATCGTTCAAGTATTATGATAATGCTAAAACAGGTGATATTATGTCGCGGTTAACAGCAGACGTTGATGGATTTCGCTTTTTTCTGTCTTTAGGGTTTGCGGAGCTGATTCGCATCACATTGTTAATCGTATTAAGTTTAAGCGTCATGTTTTATTTTTCGATCCCACTGGCGCTCGTTACAATGGCTGCAATGCCACTGTTAGGTGTGGTGGTATATCGTTTTGACCGCCGTGTGCACCCAGCATTTCGAAAGATCAGAAAGTCTTTTGGTCAATTAAATACACGGGTGCAAGAAAACATTAGTGGTATGAATACGGTTAAATCACTATCAAGAGAAGACTTTGAAATAGGAAGATTTTCTTCCAGTAATGACGACTATCGCCAGAATTATCTTAAAACTGCGTCAATTTGGTCAAAGTATTTTCCAATGATGGAGTTTATCGGAAACGTATGTGCAGTAGCCCTACTTGCGTTTGGCGGATACTTAGTTATAAATGGGGGACTTTCACTTGGTGAACTGGTCGCATTCTTCAGTTTAGTCTGGTATATTATGGGGCCACTTATGAACCTTGGGTTTGTTATTAATCTGTTTTCTCAATCGAAAGCCTCAGCTGAGAGATTACTTGAAATACTGGAGGCAGAGGAAGATATTGTTGAAAAAGATGATGCCATAGCCACTGAAATTAAGGGGCATGTGACTTTTAATGATGTAACTTTAACCTATACGAAGGATGATGATTCTGCACTGAAAAACATTAGCTTTGATGCTCCTCCAGGAAAGGTTATCGGTTTAATTGGTGCTACAGGATCGGGAAAAACCAGTGTCACTCAATTAATCACCCGTTTTTATGAACCCGAAAGAGGCGATGTATTGGTGGATGGAAGACCTGTCTCTGATTATAAGCTGAAATCCTTACGCAGCAGTATCGGTTTTGTTTTACAGGAACCCTTTTTATTTTCAACCTCCATTCGAGAAAACATTGCGTATGGTAACCCAGATATGTCTGATGAGCAGATTATTAATGCGGCAAAGAGGGCACAAGCGCATGAGTTTATTATGGAAATGCCGAATGGGTATCAAACCATGCTTGGTGAACGCGGTATGGGGCTATCCGGGGGACAGAAGCAGCGAATTGCAATAGCTAGAGCTATATGTATTAATCCAAGTATCTTAGTTTTGGATGATGCTACATCTGCAGTAGATATGGAGACAGAATTCAAAATACAAAAAGCATTAAAAGAGGTAATGAAGGGAAGAACTTCCTTTATCATTGCTCACCGGATTTCCTCATTAAAACATGCAGATGAAATAATTGTACTTGAGGACGGGAAAGTTGTAGAAAGAGGTACCCATGATCATTTAGTTGGGAATAATGGAACCTACCAGCGTATATATGATATTCAATATCAGGATCGTGAAGAGATTATGAATGCAGTAAATTAATAAAGGGGGGACGAACATTGACTATTTCGAAAAGTAAAAAAGAGAAAAGCCGTCATTTAAAACGTTTCTCTTATACAGTGGATACAGCAATTGAGAAGCCTTTTAACTGGAAGCAAATGTGGCGATTGCTGATCTATTTAAAACCATACTCCAAGACCTATCTTCCTGCTGCAGTTATTGCCATGATGGTTTCAACTGCGGTAAGACTGATTGTACCAATCCTTATAGGAAAGGTTGCTATTGACGTCGCAATAAAAAATGAAGATGTAACAATGCTGACATATCTGGTTATCGGCATTGGGATATTATACTTGGTAAGTTATGCAGGAAACGTATATCGAATAAAATGGGTTAATATTTTAGGGCAAAATGTCATCTTCGATTTAAGACAGCATCTTTTCTCCCATGTACAGCGGCTTTCACATAGGTTTTTTGATAACCGTTCAGCGGGCTCAATACTAGTGCGAATTATGAATGATATTAACTCATTACAGGAACTATTTACTAATGGGATTATAAATTTACTAATGGACATTGTTACATTGATTGGTATTATTGTGATTCTATTTGCACTAAGTCCTAAGTTAGCATTGGCAATTATGATTGTATTACCTCTTATGTTTTATATATCTACGAAACTTAGAAGGAATATCAGACGTTCTTGGCAGGACGTGCGCATTCAACAGTCCCGACTTAATTCCCATCTGAATGAGGGTATACAAGGAATGCGTATAACACAATCATTTTCTCAAGAGAAGGAAAACGCTGAATTTTTTAATGGAATTAATGAAGACAATTACCAAAGCTGGCGGCAAGCGACCAAAAAAAGTGCTTTATTTCGTCCGTTTGTAGAAATGAGTAACGCGATTGGTACTGTTATTCTAATTTCATACGGAGCGTATTTGATTTTATTGGGACCAGATAATGGTGGTATTGAATTAGGAACATTTGTTTCCTTCGCCTTCTTCTTAGGCATGTTTTGGGAACCTATTTCAAGGCTTGGTCAGATGTACAATCAATTACTTATGGCTATGGCAGCATCAGAGCGAATATTCGAATACCTCGATGAACAGCCTAACGTAGAAGAAAAGGACGATGCACATGAGTTCAAAGAGATGGCAGGCCATATTGAATTTGATAAGGTGGAATTCTCTTATGACGAGGACAGAGTTGCATTGCATGAAATTTCAGTTGAAATAAAACAGGGTCAAACGATTGCTCTAGTAGGTCATACAGGAAGTGGTAAATCAACCATCGCGAACTTGATCAGCCGATTCTATGATCCTTCTAAGGGGACTGTTAAGATAGATGGATATGATTTGCGGGATGTTAAATTGAATTCGATCCGCCAAAAGATCAGCGTTGTATTACAGGATACATTTATTTTTTCCGGTACTATTTTGGAAAATATACGTTTTGGTCGTCCTAATGCAACAGACCAGGAAGTTATCGATGCTGCAAGAGTAGTGGGGGCAGATGACTTTATCCAGCGACTTGCTGAAGGATATAACACAGAGGTGGAAGAACGAGGAAACGTACTGTCCGCAGGTGAGCGGCAATTAATGTCGTTTGCCAGAGCATTACTGGCAGATCCCAGTATTCTAATTCTTGATGAAGCTACAGCAAGTATCGACACAGAAACAGAAGTAAAAATCCAAAAGGCTCTCGGCAAACTGCTGAAAGGTAGAACTGCAATTATTATTGCTCACCGCCTATCAACTATTAGAGAAGCGGATAATATATTTGTATTGGAAAATGGGAAAGTATTGGAAAACGGAAGCCATAGTGAGCTAATGGCGCAACGTGGTGAGTATTTCGGTTTGGTAAGATCACAATTTCAAATGCTGGATGCGATTTAGCTAAACTGCAAAGAAGCAATTTCTATAATGGGAAATTGCTTCTTTGTTTCTAGTCACTATCCTTTATTTGAAACAATGTGGTAGACTTAAATTAAGTAAATATTGATGGAGGAAGTTTTATGAAAAAAGAGTTCGCAGTAATAGGATTAGGAAGATTTGGAGGAAGTATTTGTCGTGAGTTAAGCTTGGAAGGAATGCAGGTGTTAGCGATAGATAATGACGAAGATAAAGTAAATGAATATAAGAATATCGCTTCACATGCAGTGATTGCTGATTCCACTGATGAAGCTTCTTTGAAAGAATTAGGTATAAAAAATATTGATCATGTCATTGTTGCTATAGGAGATAATATTCAGGCGAGTATCTTAACTACTGTAATATTAACTGATTTAGGAATAAAGAAGATTACTGTAAAGGCTCAGAATGATTACCATGAGAAGATATTGAATAAAATTGGTGCGGATCATGTCGTGCACCCAGAGCGGGATATGGGTAAACGTATTGCACATAATATTATTTCTAATAATATTCTGGATTACTTGGAATTATCTGATGATCACAGTATTGTAGAAGTAAAAGCAGGGAAAAAGATGTTGGGGAAAACATTAGTTGATCTTGATATACGAGCAAATTATGGCTGTAACGTTGTAGCAATTAAACAAGGAAAAGAGATTAACGTGTCCCCAAGTGCAGAAGATGTTTTAAGTGAAGAGGATGTCCTCATTGTAATTGGATCCGACAAAGATATTTCACGTTTCGAAAAACAGCTTGTAATTGATGATTAAAATTAAAGGTGACATGGCTGTGTTTAAAACTGCCATGTCACCTTTAAAGTTTTGTTTTAGCTGCTTTCGCTTTTAAACTTCCATTATTATTGGTAAGACCATTGGTCTGCGCTTTGTTTTTTCGTAGAGAAATGGTGCTATAGTATCTGTAATCTCATTTTTAATTTCAGACCATTGAGTAGTCTTTCTTTCCATTACCTTATTAAGATGAGTAGATACCATTTTTTGTGCTTCATTAATCAAGTCCTCTGATTCCCGCATATAAACAAATCCACGTGATATGATATCCGGACCTGCTGCTATTTTGAATTCTTTCATATTAATACTGACAACGACCATAACTAATCCTTCTTGAGACAAGATACGACGGTCACGCAGTACAATATTTCCAATATCACCAATTCCACTTCCATCAACATAAATTGCTCCTGATGGGATTTTACCGGCGATGCTGGCATTATCTTTTCCTAATGCAAGTACATCTCCATTATCCATCACAAACGTATGTTCAGGCTCTACATCACATTCTATGGCTAGTTTGGTATGCTCTTTAAGCATTCTATACTCACCATGGATCGGCATAAAGTATTTCGGATTCATCAATCGTAACATTAGCTTTTGTTCTTCCTGGCTACCATGGCCGGATGTATGGATGTTACTTAATTTACCATGAATAACTTCTGCGCCTGCACGATACAATTTATTGATTGTTCTGCTGACACTTACATTATTCCCTGGAATCGGGGATGATGAAAATACTACAGTGTCTCCAGGTATAATTTGAATTTGTCTGTGTGTACCGTTTGCAATACGAGAAAGAGCAGCCATGGGCTCGCCTTGTGAGCCTGTACAAAGAATCGTAACATCCTGGGCTGGAAGACGGTTAATTTGATTTGCTTCTATAAACGTTTCTTTTGGTGCTTGTATATACCCAAGTTCTTGTCCAAGCTTAATTGCTGACTCCATACTGCGGCCAAATACAGCTACTTTTCGGTTGTGCTTAACGGCTGCAGATACTACCTGTTGTAATCGGTAAATATTGGAGGCGAAAGTTGCAAAAATTAACCTACCGTTTGAACGGCCAAAGATTTCATTTATACTTCCTTCAACAACACTCTCCGACATAGTAAAACCTGGAATTTCACTATTAGTACTATCTGAAAGTAAGCAAAGTACGCCTTCTTTACCTATTTCAGCCATTTTGGTCAAATCGGCCGGTTCACCGATAGGAGTAAAATCGAACTTAAAGTCACCTGTTTGCACAATATTTCCAGGTGGTGTTTTAACGACGACACCATAGGAATTAGGAATGCTGTGTGTTGTACGGAAAAAGCTGACGGAAGTTTTTCGGAATTTAATAATATCGTCTTCTTGAATTATATTTAATTTTGCAGTTCTTAATAAGCCGTGTTCATCAAGCTTGTTCCTTATTAAGCCCATTGCGAATTTTCCTGCATAGATGGGGATGTTGGCTTCACGTAAAAGGTAAGGAATTCCGCCAATATGATCCTCATGTCCATGAGTTATAAATAAACCTTTAATTTTATCCTGGTTTTGTACAATGTAGGTGTAATCTGGTATTACATAGTCGATTCCAAGTAATTCATCTTCAGGAAATTTAATTCCTGCGTCAATAAGAATTATCTCGTCCTGGAATTGTACTCCATAGGTATTCTTACCAATTTCCCCTAATCCACCTAATGCAAAAACTGCTGTTTGATCATTCTTTACAAATTTCATATTACACATTCTCCAATTTAAAGTTCTCTGATTGTTTTTCGTAATTTAGATGAGCCTCATTTAAAGGCTGGATAAATTCAATGTTATATT
The DNA here is from genome assembly GCF_036026595.1 of Virgibacillus tibetensis. Lineage (NCBI taxonomy): Bacteria > Bacillati > Bacillota > Bacilli > Caryophanales > Bacillaceae > Virgibacillus > Virgibacillus tibetensis. The sequence goes on from NZ_JARZFX010000027.1 coordinate 15,353, forward strand.
TTCGATCATTGATTTTTTGGCGTACCTCACGCTCAGAATCAGCTTCTACATAAGCACTTTTTGTACGTTCTCGAACCGGTATTTCATTTTGAAACTCGTGATATAATACTTTGTAAATCATTTCATCTCTCCTAACTGGTTTCTGGTATGTCTATTTAAAGATTAGTAAATTAAGCTATGCTTTAAAAAGCGATAACTTGGATTAAAAAATTCCTATACATTATTTCCGTCAATTAGTTCTTCCGTACGAACTATGGTACGTGTGGGTATGAATGGTTATATATCAATGGTAGTCTTTTTTGCAAGTTGTAGGTACACGTCCTTGGCCTAAAAAGTCTTTCCAGCGTTTCTTAAGCTTTTCTTTTAGGCGTTTTAACATGGCGATACACATCTCCTTTCGATTATTTAAGAAAAGCAACAAAAAACGTTCCTACCGATCCAACCTCTTATCTATAGTATAGTACTACTTGAGTAATATTGGAATAAAAATACTTTATTTATATGAAAAAATTAAATTAATGATTAAAATTAGATTACCTCATAAGCCTGTTTCCAGTATTTTTTGCAAAGAATGTATTCTTATACATAAGCGTTTTGAAGATAAAGAGAACAGCTACTTAATAGTAGCTGTTCTTCTATTTCTTATTCAATTACGGTCGCATTTTCAGGAACTGAGAAAGGATTATTTTTATTTATGTGGTCATAAAACATAATTCCATTCAAATGATCAATTTCATGTTGAAAAATAATAGCTGCATATCCTTTTAGACGTAATTTTAATTCATTTCCCTCCAGGTCGGTTGCGCGAACTGTAATACGAGCATATCGTGGGACATAGCCTTCAACATTCCTGTCGACAGATAGACAGCCTTCTCCTGAAGAGAGGTAAGCTTTCTCGACAGAATGACTTACGATTTTGGGATTCGCTAACATGTAGCTATACAGACTCCCATTTAAATCTTCAAAATGAACTGAAATTAACCGTTTATTAATTCCTAGTTGAGGGGCAGCTATACCTACACCTGCTCTTAAGTTGTATTTCTTTGCAATTTCATCGTCCTGACTATTTTTCAAAAAGGTAATCATGTCATTTAGAAGGTCTTTATTCTGCTTATCTAGAGGAACAGTAACATGATCTGCAATTGTTGTTAATGATGGATGGCCTTCTCGTACGATATCTTTCATTGTAATCAAATGTTCTTCACTCCTAATACGAAAATTTTCTTTACTTTTAAATTCTATTCCACATTTCATGCAAGCAGTATAGCTTCTTGGAACACAAAATTAAAGAATGATCTTGCACTCAGTCATCGCCGATGAATGAAAAATGCTTTTCCATGTAGAATATCACTGTGCGCATCAATTTATTATTTTAGCATAACTATGTCATATTAATCATAGAATTCCTTTAGGACAACCTAAAATTAATGTATAGTATACCATATAGACATTTCATTTTATGTTATACTGAAAAACATAAAAAAAATGCAACCAGGAATTTAGGGGGTATATCGAATGCTGCGTAGAAGAAAACTATTTGTACTTATCATAAGTTTACTTGCATTCTTATCTGCATGTAGCAGTGAGTCAACTGAGGAGAAAATACATAGCCATTTACAAGAAGCTGTCGAGCTAGAGAAAGGCTTTGAAGAACAGCAAAAAGAAATTACCGAACTGGAGAGACAGGAACAGGAGTTATACAGTCAGATTATAAACTTAGGTATGGAAGATTTTGAAAAGATTCAAGAACTATCACAGCAGGCCATAGAAATTATTGAACAGCGATCAGAGAAAATAGATCTAGAGAAAGAAAGTATTGCAGCTTCCGAAGTAGAATTTACAAAGACAGCGGATTTTATCGACGATCTGGAAGAACAGGAAGTTAAAGATACAGCCTCCACCATGTTTGACGTTATGAATAACCGGTATAGTGCCTATTATGCTTTATATGATGCCTATACAGAATCCCTTATGTTAGAGGAACAACTCTATACAATGCTGCAGCAAGAGGACATACAGCAAGAGGACTTGACAGAACAAATAAACACAATTAACAACAGCTATCAGGAAGTACTAGAAGCAAATGATCAATTCAATGAGGGAACAGTAGAATATAACGCCTTAAAAAAAGAATATTATGAACTTGCGGGAATAGACGTAAGCTATGAAGAAAATCCTGCAGGAGGCAAATCAGATAGTGAATAATCAGAGG
>NZ_JARZFX010000028.1:0-17428 GCF_036026595.1 Virgibacillus tibetensis
TTTATGGCTCGTTTCGTAACCGTGTAATCGCAATATGCCTCACTGAAATACTGCTATGCTTTAGTACAAAGTAATCTCTCGTATAGTCCCTAGCTTTTAGAAAACAAGTTTTTAATATAAGTTCATTTGCAGAAATTCTAGCTTTGCGATAGGATAAAGACAAGCTATTAATTTATACTGGAAAGGAGGAAGTAATATGAAGAGCGAAGTTCAATTAGCTGATATAGCAAAGGCCTTATATACAGTTAATCGTCATGCGAAAACGGCGCCAGAACCACAGCATTTATATTTTATAAAAAAAGAGGCAATTAATCGATTACTAAGCGAGAAGCGTGCTGAAAAAATAGGTCTTCATTTCTCTGAACATCCAAAATTCAGTAATCAACACTCCACACTACTTGTAAAAGTAGATGCTTATTATTTTCATATACCTCCAACAAAACAAGACTTCAAAGAACTTGAGCATTTAGGTTCACTGGATCAGAATTACCGGAACCCACAAGCTAAAATGGCTTTATCTCAAGCGAAAAATGTAATCTATCGATATATTGATTGGAAGCCAAAAAAGAAAAAAATTACACAAAAACAATACTCTTCTTCCTATTTCACCCCTTCTTCTTTAGGGAAAATGGAATGGCCACCTAAAAAAACGCATCGTAATTATTAACTCCTGCTCAAATTTATGTTTTAATCCCTTAGTTTAAAGGTACAACATAAATAAAGGAGGCAGCGAAATGGTTGAACTTAAAGACTTCATTTATGAGTTGCATCGTTACGCTAACCAAACGCATACATTGAAGGATAAATATGAAAAATTAACAGAGTCTGAAAAAGATATGGTGATGGAAGCAGCACCCGAAAACCTCCAATCGCCTGACGAGGTTTTTCACCCGGTCTTTCAATGGCTGGAAACTATGCATAATAGATTTAGTGTTAAAGACGGTGAGTAGCATAATATGTACAAGTACTCCAATAAAAAAACAAAAACGTATGAAATTCATACGTTTTTGTTTTTTTATTGAATCTCATCTCGCATACTATTTAATTTTGGCTCCACCTCTATATATTACCGAATATTCGCTTATAGCTATAATATAGTAATAAAATAATTCCGAATGAAGCTAATCCCTGTAATCCAAACTTAAACAATCCAAACATGGCCGGATGTACCTCTCCCATTATCAATACAACAATGAAAAAGAGCACAATGATAATCAGGCTGCTTAAGATATAACTTAGTAATCTTGCAGATTGCAGATGCACAACCCAATTAATAATAGGGTTTATCAATAAATAACTACTAACTATTCCAATCGTTATGATTGCAAAATATATATACTCTTCTTTTATACCTAATGCTGCGAGCTGAGGTATACTAATCCAATAACCTACAGAATAAGCATGCATAGAAACCACCTTTTCTTCTTAGCTAGTAAACAGTTTCTACTTATATAAACAATAATATACATTTATCCCTTTAAATTATTAAATATTTGATATAATCACTTTATACAAGTCTTAAAAAGGTGGATTGGTAATGTGAACAAAGCTTTTCTATACATAATAATCGGAGCAGCACTCTGGGGAACCATTGGCTGGTATGTGAAAAATTTATACGAGTTTGGATTTACAGCAATGGAAGTCGTAACATTGCGCGCCTGGTCTTCTGCGATTTTATTGGTAGCATACTTATTAATCGTGTCACCAAAAAAACTCAAACTAAAAGCGCGAAGTGATATAAAGTACTTTTTAGGTACAGGTATACTAAGCATCATCTTTTTTAATTACTGTCTTTTTACAGCTATTGAATTATCAACTATACCCGTAGCAACAGCTTTATTGTACACAGCGCCTGCATTTGTAACGATTATTTCTTTTTTTCTTTTTAAAGAACCCCTTACTAGAATAAAAGTCATTTCCTTATTTGTTACACTTTTGGGAACATGCTTAGTGGTTGGTATAGTCCCTTTAAATTTACAAGCACTCCAAATCAGCAGTATTCTGTTTGGGATTGGTTCTGGTATTGGTTATGCACTTTATAGTATCTTCAGCAAATTTGCATTAAAAAAATACACAAGTCTCAGTATTACCACCTATACTTTTATTGTTGCAGCCGTAGCCTTAGTGCCATTTTTCCCGTACCAGGAAAAATCGTATTTACTACTGGATCCAACAGTTCTGCTCTTTGCATTTGGACTGGGTTTTCTGCCTACTGCATTTGCTTATATTGTATATACTTATGGATTAAACCAGACAGAAGCTTCAAAGGCTTCTATCTTATCTACAATAGAACCAGTTGTAGCTACACTTATAGGGGTATTTATATTTCACGAAGCATTTTCATTTGTTCAAATTCTTGGAATGGGCTTCATCATAGGGGCTGTTATTTTAATGCAGGTGTACTCTAAACCAAAGATAAAACAACTATCCAGGACAGGCTAACTATTTCTTCTAAGTGATTTGCATCACGGAAAAATCAAATGAAAACATTTATCATTTAAACAGATCCACAATTAGGAGGTAATGATAATGAATTCATTTAGCGCTGAACATACACCAGCTGAAATTGTTAAGATTTTTCCAAAAGCAAGTGACTTATTTAAAAAAAGTCGAATCGACTTTTGCTGTGGTGGAGACCGTCCTCTTTTTGAAGTTTTTACGGAAAAAAAGCTGGACCCGGCAGTAGTGTTGTCTGAACTAAACACAGCCTATGAAAACTGGGCTATGGAAGACCACGAATTAACTGATTGGGATACAGTTCCTCTATCAGAATTGGTTGACCATGTTGTGCATACCCATCATACGTATTTAAATGAAGAACTTCCTGCCCTTGGGCAATTTGTAACCAAGATTTTTCGTGTACATGGAACAAACCACACTCATCTAAAAGAATTGCATCGCCTGTATAACGCCTTTAAGGTGGATATGGAAGAACATATGATTAAAGAAGAAGGCGTCGTGTTTCCTTTGATTAAAGAGTATGAACAAAATCCTAGTGAAGCACTCAAACAGCACATTCATGAAGTAAATGCTGAGCTGGAAGACGAGCATGAAGCAACTGGAGATCTATTGAAAAGCATGAGAGAAATTACAAGTGATTTTGAACCACCAGCAGATGCTTGTAATTCATATCGTATTACTTATGCCCGATTATCTGAAATGGAGTCCAACACTTTTCAACACGTCCATTTGGAAAATAACATTCTTTTTAAAAGAATTTAAAATCAAAACAGGAGTACTGAAATGTCAGTACTCCTGTTTTTTGTTTTCGAAACTAGTTAGCATTTTTACGCTCTTGTAATGCTTGCTTCTCTTGTTTCTTCTCAATACGTAATTCTATTTGTGACATAATTTTTTCATCTTCTAACAACTCTTGCTTATTCTGACTTACAAGTTGTTCAAAATTTAACGTTTTTGGTCTCATATGATACACTCCTTTTAAGCTACATTGTTATTATACCCTATTTTACGGCTGATTAATCTAAATTGTTTGAACACTTTATAACATTTTCTAAAATTTAAAAATGGAGGTTACCCTTTTGCGTCATTTAATTAATAAAACAGTACAAGATATTGAGATTTCCGGAATTCGAAGATTTTTTAACCTCGTAGCAGATGAACAGGATGTTGTATCATTAACAATTGGACAACCTGACTTCTACACACCAGAGCATATAAAAGACGCTGCTGCTGGGGCATTAAGAGAAAATAAAACAAATTACACCCATAATGCCGGATTAATCGAACTAAGAAGAGCAATATCCCGTTATAATGAAGTTAATTACGAAATTAGCTATGATCCCGAAACGGAAATCATTGTTACTACAGGAGCATCACAGGCAATCGACATTACTTTTCGCACTATTTTAAATCCAGGCGATGAAGTGATTTTACCTGGACCAATTTATCCAGGATATGAACCATTAATAAAGCTGGCAGGTGCCAAACCTGTTTATGTGGATACAACGAAAGATGCGTTTAAATTAACGAAGGAGACACTATTGCAGCACATTAGTGATGATACAAAATGCATTGTACTGCCCTATCCTTCAAACCCTACAGGAGCCTCTTTTTCCTATAAAGAACTGAAAGAACTGGTTTCAATACTCAGGGAAAAAGATATCTTCATAGTAGCTGATGAAATTTACAGTGAATTAGTATATGACATACAACATACCTCTATCGCAAGCTTTGACGGTATGAAAGATAAAGTAATCGTCATTAACGGAGTCTCTAAGTCACATTCTATGACGGGCTTTCGAATCGGCTATGTCCTTGCACCCAAATGGCTTTCTGAACACCTAATAAAAGTACATCAGTATAATGTATCCTGCGCATCTTCAATAAGCCAGTATGCCGCTCTCGAAGCATTGCTTAACGGGAAGGAAGATGCTATCAGAATGCGTGATTCATATAATATAAGACGCGATTACGTTTATGAAAGATTAGTTAAGATGGGATTGCATGTTAATAAACCAGAGGGTGCTTTTTATTTTTTCCCGAAATTTCCAGTCGAAGAAATGAGCTCTTTCCAATTAGGTTTGGACTTAGTCCGAAAGGGAAAAGTAGCTTTGGTGCCAGGAGACAGTTTTTCACCTATAGGGGAGGGCTACATGAGACTCTCGTATGCATATGATATGGATACAATTTCAGAAGGCTTAAACCGTTTAGATGCATTTTTACAGAAGAAAAATTAAAGTTGATTTGTCAACTTTCTATTGATTTGCTTCATTTCTTTTTATACTCTCATAAAGATTTAATAGTCGATCCAACTCTTGACTTATCGCTACCGATTCCAAATTAGTGAAACCTTTTTCCAGTGCAACTACCGTCATTTTGTTTCTTAGAAATTCTATACGTTTTAGAAGATTTTCTGGGGCGCTCATTATAGTAGTCTAGCTCCCTCCTTCTGATGATTTACTTTACTTTAGCACAGTTAAGTGCATAGTGACAAGCCTTTCCTCACTATTTCGCTTTACAAGATGACTTTCAGCACTCTATTCCTGCTCCTTGATAGAACAGGATATATTACTCGTATAGCAATGATCACTATGCTACTATATTAATGAAATAGCTACATCGGAAAGGATGTATTCGGTGACAGAAACAAAGAAAAAAAATGAATGGTTCGAGTGGGCTAAAGCTATTATTATTGCTGTGCTGATTGCTTTCTTTATAAGATCTTTTATATTCGCTACATCCATTGTAGAGGGTGAAAGTATGAATCCTACATTAGAAAGTGGCGAGAGAGTTATCTTTAATAAAGCTATTTATTTAATTAATGAACCTAGCCGCGGAGATATTGTCATTATACAAAGGCCTTTTAAAAACTATGTAAAAAGAGTAATCGCGCTACCGGGAGAAACAATTGAAATAAACGGAAGCAATCTGTTTATCAATGGAGATAAATACGAACAGAGTTTCTTGGGTGAAGACGCTCAAAGAAGAACTGGTAATTTTGGCCCGATACATATACCGGAAAACAGTTATTTTGTAATGGGAGACAACCGTGCAATTAGTAAGGACAGCAGAAACGGGTTAGGGTTTATAGATGAAGATGATATCATTGGAAGATCGGAGTTTATTATTTTTCCATTTAATGAATGGTCCAGAACGAGATAGCTGCCTGACTAATGAATCCCGGCAAGCTTTAGAAAAGAACACTTCACCGACAAGTTATAATACACCTATTTTAGTTCGTTTTCCCTGTAGCATACGGTACAAGTAAGGGCCGGATTATTTCTCCGGCCCTATCATTCTCTATTATTCCCTGTCAAAAATGCAATATCCTATATTAAGTGCTATTATCCCAAAACAAACAATTCCAAAAGCTAGCTCCCACATGAGCTTGCACCTCCCTCACATCGTCTATGTATAATCCAGAATACATGAATCCAGTTTATATATAAAACACACCTCTCATATATAATACCAATATACTCCCCCTAAATAAAGTAAAAATATGATAAAATGAAATAAAGTATACATCTTAAGCTTTTATTTATAAATGCTTATATCTAACCTCATTGAGTAAAGCAGGTGAAAGAATGCTCCATTGTCCTTATTGTGGAACAAATGTCAAAGAAGATGAACAATTTTGCATCAAATGTGGGAAACAATTACCTTCAGATATATACCATCGCATGAATCGTAAAAAGAAATTTAATAAATTTTGGTTTCTTCCTTTAGGAATTTTGCTGTTATTATTAATTTCTTCATCTGTTTTTTATCTAGTTTTATTAAATTATTCAACACAAGCAAAAGAATTATTTGAACAAGGTGGAGAAAGCGTACTTAACGAAGATTACGAAGAAGCAAGGGTTTTGTTTGAAGAATCATTAAATTATAAGAAAAACTTTCCTCAGGCTGCTGTATCCCTTGATTTCATGAATAAAGCCTTAACTGTTGAAGCGGCAATGGCACAATCTACTGATCTATTGGAGAAACAGGACTATCAGCAGGCCCTGTCATTAATAACGGAAGCCGAAAACGATTTAAGAAATTTTAACGGTCCAGCCGTAAATCAACTAATTGAACAAATAGTAACAAAAAGAAATACGATTAAGATTGCTCAACTGGAGAACGTTCTGGAGCAAGAACCGAATATTGATAACCTAAAAATACTCCTCTGGGAAGCAGATGCTATAAATGATCCGGATGCAAATTCAATTACATTGGACATTAAGAATCAAATTATAGATTTTACCTTTTCCAGAGCAAGTGAACAACTTAATAAAAAACAATTTAATGATGCATATATACTTGTAGAAGATGGTCTGAAATATGCCCCGGATTCTGAAAAACTACTAAGCTTGCAAACTACGATAGAAAATGAACAAGATGCTTTTGAAACAGCTCAGCAACAAAGATTGGAACAAGCAATGAACACTGCAGCTGAAGAACAGCAAGTAAATGAGAATGATGCGATTGATCTGCTTTCGGCAGCAATTAATAGTGATGATCAAGGAAGATTAGTTGTAAAGGGAGAAGTAAAAAGCGTTGCTACGATCCCTATCAACTCCATATTAGTTGAGTATGCTCTGTTAAATAGAGAAGGAATAGAACTTTTATCCAATGAAATTTATGTGTACCCTGACAGGCTCTATCCTGGAGAGAAAGGTAATTTTGAATTCACTCATTTTGACATGAATGAACAAGGAAAAAACCTGGAGATAGTGGTTAATAAAATTACATGGTATACAGATTAATAAATACAAACAGTGAGGTGAAGATCAATGCGTGAAAGAAGGTCCCTTCCAATCATTGTTTCCATTGCGGTTATTATTATTGGAATTAGTAGTATGATTGTTATTTATGATTACTGGAATTCACAGGAACTATCCGTAAGTAACCCTGTGGTTAATAAAGTCACCATGTCTTCTCAGTCACTTGATCTAAAGTCAATAATTCATGAAGCAGAGAAAAACGTAATTCAAATTGAAGGGCATAATGAATACAACACCTCTACTGGCTCCGGATTCCTATATAACGAAAAAGGGGATATCATTACGAATGCACATGTAATTAAAGATGCAGAAGCAGTCTATGTCAGAACTGCCAATGCCCAAATCTACCCAGCTGCTGTAGTAGGAATTGGCGAGGAATTAGATATTGCAGTAATACGTGTGCCACAGCTTTCAGGCCAGGGCTACTTATCTGTTGAGAAAGAAGAAACAGCAGAAATTGGTGATGAGGTAATTGCTCTAGGTAGCCCACACGGATTTCAAAATACCGTTACACTTGGGATAATTTCTGGATCTGAGCGCAATTTTCATATTGATGGTTTTGATTATTCAAATGTATACCAGATATCCGCTCAAATTACGCATGGTAATAGTGGTGGGCCATTAATTAATAGAGAAACCGGAAAGGTTATCGGAATCAACTCCGTAGGCACAGAAGATGGAACTATTGGCTTTAGTATTCCAGTCAATGAGGTAATAAGCCAGGTGGAACAATGGTCCAACGAGGCACAGAATGAACAATTGGAATTTGCCAGTACTGCAGATATTATTAACTCCTATGATCCTGAACAATCCCTACAGGATGCTGAATATATAATAGACTATTTTCTGGAGAGCATTGAGATCAGAGATTATGTAAATGCATATACCCTATTGGGGAGTGCAAAACAATCCGAATTATCCTATTCTCAATTTAGAGAAGATTATATAAATATAGTTGACTTAAGTTATTCAGATATTTCGAGTGAAGTTACCGACCAGAACCAGGTTAACAGTACTGTTGATTTAACAATCGAAACTAAATTGCCAAATAAAGAAGAGACAAACGAAGAAACACATACATTCGACTTTATTATTGGTTATGAAAATGATCAATTAAAAATAATCACAGTTACTAATAATTGAACCTCTCGCCACTTAACGACCTTGCGGTAGTTTGAAGTGGGAGATTCCTAAGAACACCAACGTAACCGCCAGTTATTTATTAGGCTATCCCCGCAGTTCCTGTGGTTAGAAGTCTTATCGCTTCATTTTTAAGATTCATACTTGCATTAAGATCACGATCGTGATGCGAGTTGCAATGACTGCAAGTCCATTTACGTAGCGCAAGATTCTTAACGTCTTTATTACGGTTGCTACAACCTGAACATAGTTGGCTTGATGCGAAATTCTTCGCAACCGCTACAACTTGTTTACCATATCAGTTTGCTTTGTATTCAAGCATGGTACGAAATTGTGACCACGATACTTCACTAATGGCTTTTGCTAACTTGTAGTTCTTTAGCATGTTCGACACTTGCAAATCTTCAATACCAATAATGTCGTGGTTTTTGACAATATTGGTTGTGTAAGACTGTACTCTATTCCTTTTAGACTTAAATCGTGGTGCTTTATTCTGTTTCTTGAAAAATCGTGAATATGAATCAGCAAGGTTTTTCAATGAGGATTGAATGGCAATGCTGTCAACTTCTTTTAACCATCCTAATTCTTTCTTTAGTTGTGTTAGTTGAGAAGAACATGCGTTATACGTTAAACTTTACCTGTTTCTTTGTATGCACGATCCCACAATAATTGAACACAAAACGGCTACTTCCGATTGTTTTAGCAATTAGAATTTCCTGTTCTTTGCTGGGATAGATACGAAACTTATACGCTTTGTTGACTAGCATCAAATTCACCTCGCTTTCACAAGAACATTTGTTCTCGTTATGCCATAGCGAGGATCTTTTTGGCTAACGCCAACCGAAATTCATCTCCCCCTTACCGCTGGGCTCTGCCCTTCACACGCTTGAAGAAGGAGTCTTCTTTCGGAAAGACGATAAATTATTCACTAAGTAATAACTGCTGCTTCTAAACGAAGCTGCAGTTATTTTTCTTTGGGTATTTAGTTTTCCCTGGGTAAAACGTCTAAACGCTTTTGAATTAATTGACATATAGTATAACTGTAAGAAGTGCGGGAGGTGAAGTGAATGGATTACGGTTATGGATACGGTCATGGTTATGGCTGCCACACGGCTGGAATTAGAAGCAACTTCGCGCTTATCGTGGTGCTTTTTATTCTTCTAATCATTGTAGGCGCCGCTTTTTATTGCTAACTATACGCTTGTGCTATCCCATCTATAGCACAAGCTACTATTTTTTTACATCCACATAATTTTTTAAAATTAAATACAACATGGTACAATGTTCAAAGTTTCCCAGATCCAATGACGTAATAGTCTCTATCTTTTTCAGTCGATAGATCATCGTGTTTCGGTGAATGTAGAGCTCCTTTGCTGTCTTGCTGCTGTTCATATTGTTTTTGCAGTACATCATAAAGTCATTTGCCAATTCGGAAAATCCAAATGAACCGATGAATGGTTTTAGACGAAACAGTAATTTATCCTTTAAATTCTCATCCATTTTAGCGGAGAGTAACGGCGACAATACATCCCAATCACAATAATTATAAATAGGCGGCGATAAGTTGTGTTCCTTACCAAATTCTATTACCTGTTCAGCTTCATGGTAGGATTGATTGATGTGCTTTAGAGTGGAATATGGATTGCCTGCTCCTATAGCCACCCCATATACATGATATTGTTCAACTAATTTCATAAGTTGGCTGCTCTGATCAGAAAACTTCTTCATTAATTCCAGAAATTTATTATCTGACTCGACTGGCATTAAGAGCACTATTTTCTCCGTATTCAAAAAAGTGCAGATCGATTCATCAGTACTTTCAAACACTCTTGATGTACACTCCAACAATAGCTTTTTCAAATGATCGGCAGGTAATAACTTTTGTATAACGTTTCTGTTATTCAACAGGGAATCTCCTATGTCAATAACTACACAAAATCTCTTTAAGAAATAGTTAATGCCAAGCATTTCACAATACTTAATGATTTTCTCTTTATTTAATGACTCATTGAGCAATATGTATTGCAAAAATGTTTCATTGGAGCTTCTTTCTAAGTCCTCCATTTTTTGATGGAAAGTTTCCTGCCACATCAATTCTACATATCTTTTCACTAGATTGGCATATGGTTTTACCTTTTCCGGGTCTCCTATAATTCCTAAAACTCCAACTGTCTCATAATCATATATTAACGGCACAGCAACCCCTGGCAGCACGTTATCCATTTGCGATACTTTATTTTTATCAAAAGAAAGAAATCGATTTTCTCTTATAACTAATATAGAAGGTGAATGTAACGTTCCAATCCGGCTAGGATTACTGTCTCCAATAATATAACCTGTTTCATCACTCAGGCTAATAGGAAAAGGAGAAATATCTGAAACCGCTTTCACTACTCTTTGTGCAGATTGCACTAATGATTCGATTGCTACCCTCTCCCTCCTATTAAGTATATAATTATCGTTTATTTTATCACAGTAATGTGTTTTTTTAAAACTAATGCAATTATCACTCTAATTTTTAGTCATGTTGACTATAGATTTCATAGTTAACTTAAGGTTAAATGAATGTTATGAATAGTCAAAATAACTCACAAGAGGTGATCACATGAGTAAAAAAACCGATATCATTATTATTGGAGGAGGAGTTATTGGTTCAAGCATTGCATTTAATTTATTAAATGACGGCTACAATGGAAGCATTTCGATTTTCGAGAAGGATAATATATATGAATTTTCATCCACACCAAGAAGTGCAGGTGGTATTAGGCAACTATTTACAACAGCAATTAATATACAAATCAGCAGATACAGTCTAAAAAAGTATATGACCTTCTCTCACGACATGGCTATTGGAAATGAAGCGGCCAAAATAGATTTCAAACAACACGGCTACCTCTTCTTATCCAAAAGTGAAAATATGGAGCAATTGGATAAGCAAAATCGTCTACAAAAATCCTTTGGTGTACCTTCCGAATTATTAAGTAGAGAAGATTTATTATCTATCATCCCTGAACTGAACATTGAAGATCTAAGTGGTGGTCTGTTTTGTCAGGAAGATGGGTACCTCGATCCATACTCAGTGATGCAAGGGTACATTCGCAAAGCAAAACAGCTGGGTGCAAGTTACATTAATGAAGAAGTAGAATCCATTATAACGGAGGGACAAAACATCTCAGGAGTTCAATTAGCTAATGGAGATACATATAAAGCTCCTATTGTTATTAACTGTGCAGGACCATGGGCACCAGAACTGAGCAGTAAGATTGGGATGCCAATTCCTGTGGTACCATTAAAGAGACAAATTATACAATTTGATATTGCAGAAGAGTTAACATGCGACCTTCCATTAACTGTTGATCCAACAGGAGTCTATTTCCGCCACGAAGGAAAAACATTAATTTCAGGATTCTCCGAAGAAGTAAAACCTGGCATAGACTTTAGATGGAAACGCTCTTTTTTCCTCGATCAGTTATGGCCAGTGCTCAGTCATCGAATACCAAATTTTGAACGTGCAAAAATTCTTACAGGCTGGGCTGGTATGTACAGTTACAACACAGTAGATCAAAATGCCATAATTGGAGAGCATCCACGGCTAAATGGATATTATCTAGCATGTGGCTTCAGTGGACACGGTATGCAACAAGCACCAGCAGTAGGTAAAGGGCTTTCTGAATTAGTATTAAAAGGAAGATATGAGACAATCGATCTGGCCCCGTTGCGCTTTGAAAGGTTTGATGAAAAAGAACTGATTATTGAAGGAGCTATTGTATAGGAGGTTACTTGCTGTAAGAACCTCCTCCCTTTGATCATCACGTATTCCACATGCATATTTCTTTTACATATTAGAAGTACTTTACTTCTAATTGCCTACAGATATGGCTTTAATTAAGACACATTTTTATCTTTCAAAAGGAGTTGATTTATTCCTGTAGTTTTGTAAGCGTTTACAGGGGAGTTTCATCGCTATTATTGCTTCTACTGAAGAACTAAAATAAACATGGAGGTTAAATGATGAACATAATTATGGTTCAGTTTATTATTTATTGTACTATCATTATTGGGATCAGTTATTATTTCAGTAAAATTAGTAAAACCCAATCTGACTTTTTACTAGGAGGGAAAAAAATTCCCGGCTGGGTCCTGGCTTTCTCTGAAAGAGCAACTGGTGAATCAGCTTGGCTGCTCCTTGGTTATACGGGTTTTGTATTTATGACAGGTTTATCAGGAATATGGGTTGCGGCAGGAATAGCTCTGGGTATTATTTTTTCCTGGCTTTTTTTAGCAAAAATATTCATGAGAGAAACTGAAAAATATGATGTCCTGACCCTTCCGGATTACTTAGCTGCACGCTTTGGGCAAAAAGCGAATGTAATACGCTGGTTAGCAAGCCTATTGATTGTAGGTTTTATGATGTTCTATGTTGGTGCACAGATGGCCGGTGCAGGGAAAATGTTATTCACAACATTTGGACTTTCTCCAGCTGGTGGTATCGTCCTAGCAACGATTATTATAATTATCATTGCATTTGCAGGGGGCTTTATTTCTGTAGTTTGGACAGATATGATTCAAAGTGTAATGATGGTCATCACTTTGGTTGCTCTTCCAATTGCTGCATTAATTTATATAAATACAAACGATTTATCAATAAGTCAATCACTTGTTGGTGCAGGGTCCTCCTTTGACTCTTGGTTTGGTGGCTTAACAGGCTTTGCATTAGGGGTATTGTTTTTTAATAACTTCGCTTGGTTTTTTGGTTTCTTGGGTGGTCAACCACAGCTTAGCGCTCGATTCATGGCATTAAAAAATGATAAAGAAGCCAATCATGGAAGTATTGTAGCCGTTATATGGACATTTTTAGCTTATGGTGGAGCATTTTTAATCGGATTAGCCGCGATTGCTATGTATGATCAGGGTTCATTTGGTGATGTTGAAATTATTCTGCCAACCATGATCCTCCAGCTGATGCCACCCTGGATTGCTGGTCTCCTGCTAGCTGGTGTGTTAGCTGCGATTATAACAACAGCAAACTCTCAACTCCTGGTTGTTACGGGGTCAGTGAGTGAAGATATTATTCATAAAGCATTAGGCGTCCAACTGACGGACAAGCAACTCGTATGGTTATCCCGTTTTTCTGTTGTTATTTTCGGCTTAATTGGAATGGTTATAGCACTTGTATCAGATTCACTCTTGTATCTTGTTGTAAGCTGGGCCTGGGCAGGTGTTGGTTGCACACTCTCCCCTGCTATTCTACTGACATTTTTCTGGAAACGGTACTCCAGCGCAGGTGTTGTAGCGACTATATCTGCCGGTTTGATTTCTACATTACTATGGATTTCAACGCCACTGGAAGAGCTGCTTACATCTCGATTTACGACCTTTTTTATAGCTGCTTTATTTGGAGTTGTTTTCAGCCTGCTCCTTCCGGACAAACAGGAGAGTACGGGCACAATCACCAAGGAAGAAGCATTGTAAATAAAACAGTATTATCTGCTTAAAGCATTTACAGAAAGGAAATGCCACCTCTCTTAACGGAAGTGGCATTTCCTTTTATTTGTCTAGATTTTAATTACTCGTAGCGAATAGCTTAGAAAATTGTTCAGGAGGAAGTGGCTTACTTAGAAAGAATCCTTGCATCTCATCACATTTTTCTTCTTCCAAGAAGGTAAGCTGCTCGATTGTTTCTACCCCTTCAGCAATCACTTTCATATTCAAGGAGTGTGACATATGAATTATAGACTTTACGATTGCTCTATTTTGTTTCTGTGTCCCATCCATAAACATTTTATCAATCTTTAGTTTTGTTACTGGGAAAAGACTTAAGTATTTTAAAGACGAATATCCCGTACCAAAATCATCTATTGAAACCCATACACCGAGTTGTCGCAAACGCTGCATGGTAGCTAAGATATAATCTTCGTTCGTCATGGCCATACTTTCAGTTAGTTCCAACTCCAGGTATTCCGGAGCCAAACCTGTTTCCTCCAAAATGCTTGTTATTTTTTCAACAAGTGACTTTTGATGGAATTGTTTAGCTGAAAGGTTTACACTCACAACAGCAGGCGTATAGCCGTTGTCCTGCCATGTTTTGTTCTGAATACATGCTTCTTTAATTACCCAATCTCCTATTTCAATAATTAACCCGGTTTTCTCAGCAAGCGATATAAAGTCTAATGGTGGTATGTAACCCTTTTCGGGGTGATTCCAGCGCAGTAATGCTTCCATTCCAATTATTTTTCCAGTCTTTAAATTCTTTTGAGGCTGGTAATGGACTTCAAATTGGTCTTTACTCAGTGCTTTTCGTAATTCGCTTTCCATGGTGAGCATCGATTTAAAATTTTCCGAGATAGATGATTCAAATAGCTTATAATTATTTCGATGTTTTTCTTTAATTACATACATTGCAGAATTAGCTTGTTTAATAAGATCGCGGGTCTTAAGACCATTATCTGGAAAAACACTTATACCAATGCTAATCGATGTATAAATTTCATAATCATCAATTTGAACTGGTTTCTCAAACGCTGTAATTAAACTTTCTGCTAGTTCAACTGCATTGGCTTTAGCAGGAATTCCATACTTTAAAATTAAAAATTCATCGCCGCTCATTCTAGCAATAAACGTGTCTGTTTGAAGAAACGTCTTTAACTTGGTCCCACACTCTTTCAACAGCTTATCACCAAAAGCATAACCCAGCGTCTCATTAATCTCTTTTAAATAATCTAAATCCAAGTAATACACAGCTAGTAATTCCTCATTCTTCCTGGCATTAACAATAGCATCATCCAGCATTTTTATAAAAAAGTTACGATTTGGCAAATCTGTTAGGTCATCGAAATAAGCCATATATTCTATCATCTTCGCATTTTCAACCTGTTTCGTGATATCTCTTACTATACTTACCCGAATTATATTCCCTTTATTATTGTAAGGGTGCTCTATTACTTCAAGATAAACTGGCAGCCCATCTTTTCTTCTCCCTGTTAGCTGATAAGGTTTACCCGGATATTGTTGGATTTCATTTATTAATTTATGAGCACTGTCACGGTCAAGCAGTTCGGTATACTTCATTGTATTTATCTCTTGAAGGGAGAAACCAAAAATATGGGCAAATGTTTCATCACAATCAATAATCTTTTCTCCGTCATACATAACCATTCCTTCCACACTAGGGTCAATCAGGCAATTTATGTATGTTTTTACTTCCTCGGACTTCCCTTTTATCGTGATATCATTCATAAGTAAACAATATAGTGTGCGATTAACCTGAATGCATCTAACTTCAATTAGCGTATTAGGTTTATTTGCCGGTTCAACCAACAAATGTGAATTGCCCGTTTCCTTTAATGATTTAAAGTCCAAATAATCATAAATCGAAATACTACTTGTTTCAGTTATGCCGAGTAACGAAAAGGCCGGGCTGTTCCCTTCAATAATACTTCCTTTTTCATGCACATAAAGGATAGCTTCCTTTAGATTAGATAGTACTTTAGGATGGAATGGTAATTCAACTTTCCCCTTAGACATAAACTTCCTCTCCCAACTAAAAACAGTTATCCTATGATTAATTTTTCTTTTGGATAATGATAATTACCACTTTTCTTGTTGTTTTTGAACATAAATATAAATGTAATTATTCCAACTCTGCCAATAAACATTAATAACATAAGAACAATTTTGCTGAATGTGGTAATTTCACTGGTTATACCAAGTGAAAGACCTACTGTTCCAAAGGCAGATGTGACTTCAAAAAGTATCTTTGTTAAAGAGAACGGTTCTACAATCGAAATAGTTAAGATTGCACAAAATACAATTATAAATGCCATTAAGGTTACTGTAACAGCTTTTAATAAGTCTTCATTATATACTTCGCGCTTAAAAATACGAAGACTCTTCCCACCTCTAGCGTAAGTAAATATAAATATAAGCACTAAAGCAAATGTAGTAGTTCGAATGCCACCACCGGCACTGCTTGGAGAAGCTCCTATAAACATTAATAAAGACATAAACAAATGATTTTGATCAGAGAGCTCACTCACATCCATTGTAGATAAACCGCCACTTCTAGTTGTGACAGATTGGAATAATGAATAGAAAAAAGCTTCGTGCCAGGACTTGTCTGCAAAAAAACCATTTATATCTAATAAGTAAATAAATAAGGCGCCTACAACGACTAAAATCATAAACGTAAACGTCGTCACTTTCGTAAACAAACTAAAGCGCATATGCCGGCGATTGTCTGTATTCGCAAAAATAAATTCTTTTACTTCTATTAACACCGGAAATCCAATCGCTCCAAAAATAATTAAGAGCATATTAACAAATTGCACAAAATAATCATCTTTAAACGGAATCAGTGATTGACCTGTAATATCAAATCCTCCGTTAGTGATCGCACTAATTGTACCAAAGAAACCATTTAAGTACGCTTCTCCTGCTGTAGGAAAATATTGCAGGAAGTAAGTGCCGAGAATGATAAAACCAATCAATTCAATGGTTAAGAGTACATAAACAATTTGTATAATTAAACGAACCATTCCTTCAAATGAAGTCTGGTTTTGATCTGTCATTATTAAACGGCGTTCTTTAAGTCCAATTTTCTTACCTAATACTAACCAAATAAATGTTCCAATTGCCATTACCCCTACTGCACCTAACTGCAGAATACAGGCAAGAAGAATAATACCGGAAGTACTTAAAGTGTCTGCTATCGTTATAGAGCTTAGCCCAGTTACACTCAATGCACTTACAGATGTAAAGACAACATCTATGAACGGAATGTCAACCCCATCCTGGTAAACAAAGGGCATTGACATCACAATAGTAGAAACAAGAACTGCTAGAAAGTAGAAGATCAATAGAACCTGAACTGGGGATAATTTATTGATCCATATTAAAAGAGGGCTTCGATCCTGCATAATTATTACTCCTTATATATCCTGTATATTATATCGGTTATTTCCCTGCAAAACTTAATACCATTATAGCAGTCACCTAAAATATTTGCTTGTATTTTTAGACATTTAATACCATTTTTGAACTGTTTAATGATCGATTTGACAAAT
>NZ_JARZFX010000029.1:0-14653 GCF_036026595.1 Virgibacillus tibetensis
ATTTCGAAAAACAAATTCATGTTTCTCTTAAGTCCAGCTCCAGCATCCAGCGACTAATTGGCTTCCTTTTCCTCCTTGCGACAAGTCAACATCGATTCACTTGCGTTCATCGTGTTTCCTTTGTCTCATGCGGATCAGTCCAGCCCATACGTCGCTAAGCAGATGCTTTCGCCTTCTTAACATACTGGTTGTTTTGTTCAGTTTTCAAGGAGCAAATTCAATCGCTGCCGTTTAAAGCAACTTTTATATCATAACATTTTTTCACGTTTCTTGTCAACACTTTTTTTAATTCATTTAAAGTGTTTAATTGCTTGCCCCAAATTGGCGACTTGATTAATATACCATGCTGCTTTGTGTAAGTCAACACTTTTTTCATTTCTTTTTTAATGAAGTATATTAAATGATTTTCTATGCTGTTATTTTAAACAACGACATTTAATTTACCACGTTTATTCCATTAAATCAATAGTATTTTACATAGGAATTTACTGGAAATGTATATTGTGATTCTCCCTTTTTACTCAGCCGCTTAACGGAGCTCATACTTAGACTAAGCCTATTCGTTCATTACAAGTGCAAATGCATCGCTACATATCTTAAACTGATTTCCCTCTATGCTAAAGGTACTTACCTGCAGTTCGAAGTTTTTTAATATAAAAATGGCTCTTCCAGACCGATTTATTAATCAAATCGCTTCTTTCAGAGCCATCCTTATACTAACTGATCTTATTTATTTCTCATTTGAGGAAATAGTAATACGTCTCGGATAGATGGTGAATTAGTCAACAGCATAACTAGACGATCAATACCAATACCTAACCCACCTGTTGGAGGCATTCCATATTCCAATGCTTCCAGGAAATCAGCATCCATTAGATGTGCTTCATCATTACCTTCTGTTCTTTCTTTTACTTGTGCTTCAAAACGTTCTCTTTGATCAATTGGATCATTTAATTCACTAAACGCATTTGCGTGTTCACGCCCAACAATAAATAATTCAAACCGATCTGTAAATCGCTCATCTTCTTTATTCTTCTTTGCCAACGGAGAGATTTCTACTGGGTGTCCATAGATAAATGTAGGTTGGATCAGCTCTTCTTCTACTTTTTGCTCAAAGAATTCATTTAAGATATGACCAAATGTCATTGTGTCACTTATAGCAATGCCATGTTCTTTTGCTAATGCGCGTGCTTCTTCATTAGTCATTTGCTTCCAGAAATCTACACCAGTTTTTTCTTTTACTGCGTCAACAATATGAAGTCTTGTCCATTCTGGCTCCAAATCGATTTCTGTTTCTCCATAGGTTACTTTGGCCGTTCCTAATACTTCTTTAGAGATATGGGCAATCAAGTTCTCTGTTAAAGACATAATATCATGATAATCAGCGTACGCCTCATACAATTCAATCATAGTAAACTCTGGGTTATGTCTAGTTGATACCCCTTCATTACGGAAGACGCGTCCAATTTCATATACTTTTTCCATTCCACCTACGATCAACCGCTTCAAATGCAGCTCGATTGCAATTCGCATATACAATTGAATGTCCAATGCATTATGATGGGTCTCGAACGGGCGCGCAGTAGCCCCACCAGGAATGCCATGCATCATCGGGGTTTCCACTTCCAGAAAACCTTGCTCATCAAGATATCGACGCATTGATTGTATGATTTTACTTCTTATTATAAATGTTTCTCTGCTATCCATATTCGTAATCAAGTCCAAATAACGCTGACGGTAACGCTGCTCAATATCTTTGAGTCCGTGATATTTCTCAGGCAATGGACGAAGAGACTTTGTTAATAGGTGAAACTCTGTTGCCTTTACCGATAACTCACCAACGTTTGTTTTAAACATTACGCCAGTAACACCTATAATATCTCCAATGTCAGTGGTTTTAAAGACTTCATACGCTTCGTCACCAATAGCATCTTTGCGCACGTAAATTTGGATTTGTCCACTAAGGTCCTGAAGATGAGCGAAACCCGCTTTTCCTTTACCGCGCTTCGTCATCATTCTGCCAGCGATTGTTACCTGATCTTCTTTGCCCTCTAATTCTTCCTTGGAAAATGTATCGTACAATTCAAGTAGTTCTTTTGCTAAATGTGTTCTTGCATATTTTCCTCCAAATGGATCCAAGCCCTGGTCTCGGTATACATTAAGTTTATCTCGTCTAACTTGCATTTGTTCATTTATTTCTTCTGACACCACTCATCACTCCAGTCATTGTTATAGGTAAGTATATCGGAAAACGCTATTTCTTTCACGAAAATAACCTTCTCTTAACTAATTAAACCTGCTTTGCTTTCTTTATGTACAAAAACCTGCCAGTTAGATCACTGGCAGATTTCTGCTATAACTTTAAAATACCCATTAAGATGCTTGTCTTTCTGCTTTTAATTCAAGAGCGTAGGCATATAAGATATCCAATAACCCCTCACGAGTTTCAGCTTCATTAATACGGCGTCTGATTTTCCCATTGCCAGGTACTTCACTGTTTGATAGATCATCCACGGATTACCTAGTGCCGCACGGCCAATCATTACAGCATCCACACCAGTTTCATCTAAACGCCGCTTCGCAATTTGTTATTCCTCCATATTCTCACCTTTAACATCTTGATTAGCTTCACGCAGTGTCAATTCCTCTTTTGAAATAGCCAACGTGGCAGAAACCCGATCCAGTAACTCATCAGATGCTTGTTTTGTCCCTCGTTCAACAGCACCCATAACCGCAATAGGGACTTCTAATTCATTCGCAAAAGCTATCTGCGTATACCCTTTTAACTTTCGAAAGGCCTTTATTCTTCTCCCGATTCGTTTCGTATCCATTTGACTACATCCTTTTTTTCTCTTTCTGAAAGCCTATCTATATAATCAGCAACAGACTTACGATTTCCGTTTGCTGAAATAATTAAGTTTGGCGCCAGTTCATTTAATGGTATGAGCACAAACGCACGTTCATGCATTCTTGGGTGCGGAATAGTTAACCGCTCCGTTTCACTATTTTCTTGATTATAGACCAAAATGTCAAGGTCTATTGTTCGAGGACCGAACCGGATTTCGCGTTTCCTTCCTAATTCCCGCTCGATTTTTTGGCAAAAACCCAATAAATCCAAGGAAGAAAGCGATGTTTCAATTTCGATTACCATATTTAAAAAGTCTGCTTGATCTGTATATCCTACAGGCGCTGTTTGGTAGATGGACGATTTTTTACTTATTCGGATATGTTCGTGTCCTGAAACTAATTCCAATGCGTTCGCGATATGCTGGTCTCTCGGCTCTATATTTGTTCCCAATGCAACATAGGCTATATTCATTTACTTTTCTCCCTGTAAATCTCCACAGCAACCGAGTGGTAGTGTCCCGGAATGGGAGGATCTGGTTTAATTACTTTTACTGTACAAGCTTCTAATAAGTTGAACGATGTTAACAGTTTTTCTGCTATAGCGCCCGCTACTGCTTCTATTAGATTATATGGCTCTCCCTCTACGATTTCTTTTATTAGTTCGAATGCTTGTCCATAATGAATAGAATCATTCATATCATCTGTTATACCAGGCTTCTTTAAGTCAACTATCATTTCTACATCCACATTAAAACGCTGACCAAGTTTGTTCTCCTCTGGCAGTAATCCGTGATAGCCATAGAATTGTAAATTAGTAAGCAGTATTTTATCCATTTTAACTACCTTCCGAGCTGAGCATTGCATCCATTACCTGCGCTAGCTCTTTATTTATTTTTACATTATGGACCCGAACAATTTGGACACCTTTTGATATACCTAAGCATGTTGTCGCCCCCGTGCCATGATCGCGCTCTTCAGCTGAGAGATCCAGGATCTCCCCTATAAATGTTTTTCTCGATGCTCCAAGTAAAATTGGGTAACCTAAATCTTTGAATTTTTCCAGGTTATTCATTACTGCTAAGTTATCCTTAGCTGTTTTAGCAAACCCCACTCCTGGATCTAGTACTATATTTTCTTTAGGAACTCCTGCCTGTGTTGCAATTTTAATACTTTCATTTAAATCATTCTTCATATCTTCAATTAAAGAATTATAAGTTTTATTTGTACGGTTATGCATCAGAATAATTGGTACGTTGTAACGCGCTGCTACTGTGGCGATCTCCCGTTCCCTTTTAGCACCCCACACATCATTAATAATATCAGCACCTGCTTCAACGGCCTGCCTGGCAACCTCTGCCTTATAGGTATCAATTGATATTGGAATGGTTAGCTTTTCATTTAATGCTTTAATAATAGGGATAATGCGAATCAACTCTTCTTCAAGTGATACAGGCTCGTGATTTGGCCGTGTCGACTCGCCTCCTACATCAATAATATCAGCACCAAGTCTCTCCATCTCCATTGCTTGTTTTACTGCATTTGCAGTTGTTGTGTAAGAGCCTCCGTCTGAAAACGAATCTGGGGTTACATTTAAAATCCCCATTATATGTGTGCGTTCAGCTAAATTATATGTTTTTGTTCTAGTTTTTAAAATCATAAATGATCTACCCTCTTTCACTAATCCTTTGGCTTTTCTATCGTATCATAATGAAAAAAGACTAGCATCTAAAATTATAAGATGCCAGTCTTTTTGTCTTACTTATTATTCTTCATCGAACTGATAAAGTGGTGTAGATAGATATCTCTCCCCATTATCTGGGAATATTGCAAGAACTTTCTTGCCTTTACCTAACTGCTTTGCTACTTTTTTAGCTGCTGCAACAGCAGCACCAGCGGAAATTCCGCCAAGTATTCCGTTTGTTGTTGCTACTTCACGTGATGTTTCAAACGCTTCTTCATTCTCAATAGTAATAACTTCATCGTATATTTCAGTATTTAGTATCTCAGGTACGAACCCTGCACCAATCCCTTGAATCTTATGTGGACCCGGTGCTCTTCCAGATAAAATGGCGGAATCCGTAGGCTCTACTGCATACATTTTAATTCCCTTGAAATGGTCTTTGAGTACTTTACCTGCTCCAGTAATCGTTCCGCCCGTACCAATACCAGATACGAAAGCATCCAATCCATCATTCATCTGTTCAACAATTTCATTTCCAGTTGTACGAGCATGCACTTCTGGATTTGCTTCATTGTTAAACTGCTGCGGCATAAAGTAACCATTTTCTTCTTTAAGTTCCTCAGCCTTTTTGATTGCACCCTTCATACCTTCTGCTCCTGGGGTTAAGACTAACTTTGCCCCATAAGCCCGTAATAAATTACGACGCTCTTTACTCATTGTATCCGGCATTACTAAAACAGCTTTATAACCTTTTGCTGCCGCAACCATCGCCAAGCCTATACCAGTGTTTCCACTTGTAGGTTCGATTATTGTGTCCCCATCTTTTAGGACACCCTCTTTCTCAGCAGCTTCTATCATTGCTATAGCGATACGATCCTTCACTGAACTCCCTGGATTCATAAATTCTAATTTTAAATAGATATCGGCACTGTTTTTGTCTGTCATCCGATTTAATTTAACTATAGGTGTTTCACCAATTAAACCAGCTATATCATTAGCAACTCTCATCAAATTACCTCCTAATCCCTAGTTATTTTGTATGATTTAATTCTAATGTACGTTTTACACATCAGAATGTCAACTAATAAACCAAAAAATAGGCGTTATTTTTATATGCACCGGCTATTCATCATAAAGCCATTCTATGTGTAGTTCATCCCATAACGGATTGGCGTTAAGTGATTGTTCTAATTTTCTCAATGCAAGTTCACTTTCAATGTATGGCTTCATTTCTTCATACGTAAATTTAATAGCAGGAAGTTTGCGGTGGAGATATACTATGGCTACACCAGAATCGGCACGGAATGGTTCACTATAGGAGTGTTCTTCCATGTTATTAGCCACTTCTTCATATCCATTCGGGAAAAACTGACTTGTGGTAAAAATAAACCCGAGGTAACCACCATCGTTTTTTGATTCTTCATCCGTAGAATATTCCTGTGCAAGCAAATCAAAGGAGGCACCATCTTCTAGCTCTTCTATAATCTGTTCTGCAACATCAAAGTTTTGTACAATAATATGTGAAAGCTGCATGGAAGATGTGTAATCGTATTGATTTCCATACGTATTATAATAGGATTCGACTTCATCCTCCGGGATTGAGGTACCTTCAGTTAAAAGCATTTCCAATTGGTACCGGTAGATAATATCATCCCGCCAGTTCTTTGCAATCTGCTCAAATTCTTCTTGACTCATAACACCCTGCATAGCTGTCAACATAGCTGTTTCTCGCTCGATAACCTTTTCATCAATCTCTATATTTCTTTCATCAGCTAACTGCTTTACAACTGCGCCGTCAATCATTGTTTTCAGTTGTTTTTCCCCATGGTTGCTTCTCAGCACAGACATCCATTCATCATAGGATATCTCTTCCCCATCAATTACGGCTACCGGCTGCTCTCTACTTATTTCCGAACCTTCTTCATCTGTACTTATTACAACAGTTTCATCCTTGTTCCAAAACAACAACGAAGCGATATTTGTAATTAAAAGGACGATAATTACACCTAATAGTAATTTTTTGGACATAGGTTTCTTCCCCCTGTATTTCTTGCAGTTCGTTCTATTACAGTTGTTTTATCTCTTCCAATTCTTCTACTGTGAAACGATAGGTTTCATTACAGAAATGACAGTTAGCCTCTGCACCATGATCTTCTTCAATCATCTTTTGGATTTCTTCTTTTCCCAATCCAATAATTGCATTCTCCACTCGCTCCTTCGAGCATTTACAGCGAAATGTCACTGGTAGCGTTTCGTGAAATTTAATCTCTTCTTCACTAAACATTCGCTGTAAGATTTCTTCCGGCGAATTTCCTTCTTGAATAAGGGTTGAAATTGCAGGAAAGGCTTGGATTTGTTCTTCTAAGCGACTAATAATTTCCTCGTCAGCACCAGGCATTACTTGTACAATAAACCCACCCGCAGCAAGAACTGTATGGTCTGGATTAATTAAAACCCCAGCACCTACGGCAGAAGGTGTTTGTTCGGAAGTAGCAAAGTAGTATGTGAAATCCTCACTAATTTCCCCGGAAATAATAGGTACCTCTCCAGTAAAAAAGTCTTTTAAACCTAAATCTTTAATTACACTGATACTGCCTTCTTTTCCTACTGCCCGAGCTACATCCAATTTCCCTTTTTCATTTAAATCAAAATCAACATGGGGGTTCATAACATAGCCCCGCACCTCTCCTTTAGCATTTCCATCAGCTAGAATGGAACCTACTGGCCCATTTCCTTCAATCTTAACCGTAACAGAGTCATCCCCTTTAAGCATTGCTCCCATCATGGTTATTATGGTTATTGTTCTTCCTAAAGCAGCAGAAGTGGTCGCCCATGTGTCATGACGTCTACGCGCTTCTTCTACGGTATCTGTTGAACTTATTGCATATGCACGAACTTTGCCATCATAAACTGTAGCTTTTACAAGATAATCTTTCATGGTGTACTCTCCTTCATTTTTCAATTCAATTGATAAATTAAATACAGACCTTTCAAGGTGAGATGCTGGTCTACATAATTGATCGTTTTTGACTCTTTTGCAATTAATGAAGATAACCCACCTGTAGCAATAACAGTTGCACTTACCTTCATTTGATCCTGCATACGCTTTACTATTCCATCTACTTGTCCTACGTATCCATAAAGAACCCCCGACTGCATTGCCTCAACAGTAGAAGTCCCAATAACGTTCTTTGGAGTTTCAATTTCAATTTTAGGAAGCTTAGAGGCTTTACTGTATAGTGCATCCATAGAGATATTAATCCCCGGAGAAATGATTCCTCCTTCATATTCTTCCTGCTCATTTACATAACAGTACGTGGTCGCAGTACCAAAATCAATTAGTATAAGGGGTGCTCCATACTCTTTTATCGCACCTACAGCATTTACGATACGATCCGCTCCAATTTCTTTTGGGTTAGGATATTTCATTTTCAAAAATGACTGGACTGTTTCTTTCCCTATAACTAAAGGCTCTAAATTGAAATAATCACGGCACATCTTTTCAAGGGCAAACATAATTGGAGGGACTACTGATGAAATTATAACTCCTTCAACAGCCGAAAAAGTGATATCTTTATGGTCGAACAAAGATTTTATTAACATACCAAATTCGTCTTCGGTTTTATGTCGATCGGTCTTAATTCTCCATTCATACTTTAATTGATCTTTCTCAAAGACACCTAACACCGTATTTGTGTTTCCTACATCGAGAACAAATAACATTTCGCCAACCAAACCTTCCTGTCTTTTCTATTTTTTTAATATACCATACTTTAGAATTTATTAGAAAGAACAAAGGCGCAGGGCGCCCGTTTATCACCGTATGCGCTGCCCGCGCATCGCGGGTGGGTCGACGTTGCCGTGCAAAGCGGCAGAGTTAGTCAATCTTCCACTGGCGCAGGAGATTCACTCCAGAGTATAAGATTCACTTAGACTTTCCCTTCTTCAACTGTAGAGGAACGCTGCGTTAACAGGTTGGTTCTAAGAAAATTAAAAGCAGCCACTTACTATTAATAGGTGGCTGCTGCTTATGTTACTTCTTCTTATCCTCTTCATCTGAAGGAGGCGTGTTATCTCTCATAATCGGATCATTAATGTGACTTTTTCTCTCTTCTACTTTGTTATCAGCTTCTTTTTTGGCTTTTTCGAAGGATTCAGGATCTGCATCCTCATCTTTAGACTGGATGTTTACTTTCAAGTCCTCGTTTGGTTTAGTTTCTTCCACCTCAAGCTCCGGAGGAAGTACACCATCTTCAAATAATCCTTTAATCTGTTTGGCATCCAACGTTTCGATTTCTAGAAGTGTTTGCGCAACAAGCTCTAGCTTATCTTTATTTTCGGTAAGAATAGTTCTTGCCCGCTCATAACAAATATTAATAAGGTTTTGCATTTCTTTATCAATATCATGAGCAATTGCATCACTGTAATTTTGTTCGTTTCCAATATCTCTACCCAGGAAGACGTCTCCGCCGCTTCCACTGGTAAATTGAAGTGGACCGATTTTATCACTCATACCAAATTCGGTAATCATTTTACGTGCTATTCCTGTGGCACGCTGGAAGTCATTATGTGCTCCAGTACTTACTTCACCAAAGATAATTTCTTCAGCAACGCGACCACCTAATAGTCCGGTTATTTTATCAAGCAGTTCCGGCTTGGTCATAAAGTAACGATCTTCTCGAGGAAGCATAACTGCATAACCGCCAGCTTGACCACGTGGTACAATCGTAACCTTGTGGACCATATCGGCATCGTCAAGCACCATACCGATAATCGTATGCCCACTCTCATGGTATGCTACAATATTGCGTTCTTTCTTGGAAATAACCCTGCTTTTCTTAGCAGGCCCTGCAATTACACGATCAATTGCCTCATCGACATCTAACATAGTAATTTCAGTTCGATCATTTCTTGCTGTAACAAGAGCCGCCTCATTCAGCAGGTTTTCTAAGTCTGCACCAGAGAAACCTGGTGTACGCATTGCAATAATTTTCAGTTCCACAGATTCATCCAACGGTTTGTTTCTCGCATGGACTTGTAATACTTCCTCACGACCTTTAACATCTGGACGATCCACTGTAATCTGACGGTCAAAACGTCCTGGTCGCAGTAATGCAGGGTCAAGAATGTCTGCACGGTTGGTTGCTGCGATCATGATAATTCCTTCATTCGCACCAAAACCATCCATCTCAACAAGTAGCTGGTTTAGTGTTTGTTCACGTTCATCATGACCTCCACCAAGACCTGCGCCACGTTGTCTACCAACAGCATCTATCTCATCTATAAATATGATACACGGAGCATTTTTCTTCGCATTTTCAAATAGATCACGTACACGAGAAGCACCAACACCTACAAACATCTCCACAAAGTCTGAACCACTAATTGAGAAGAATGGCGTGCCTGCTTCACCTGCAACAGCACGGGCAAGTAATGTTTTACCTGTCCCTGGAGGACCTACCAGAAGTACCCCTTTTGGAATACGTGCACCTACTGCTGTAAATTTGCGAGGATCCTTCAGAAATTCAACAACTTCAACAAGTTCTTGTTTTTCTTCATCTGCTCCTGCAACATCTGTAAAACGAACTTTTTTCTTTTCTTCTGTGTACATTTTTGCTTTACTTTTACCAAAGTTCATGACTCGGCCACCGCCGCCGCCACCTTGTGCTTGGCTAAGAATAAACAAGAAAAATAGTCCTATAATCAGAAACGGAATCATTGTCGTTAAGAACGTAACCCATCCGCTTGGTTGTTCCTCTTCTGCTACTTTAAGTACACTTTGTTCATTTGCTTGATCTGTTATTGACGCAATGATATCTGTGTTATCCGGTACTTGCGCAACGAATTGCTGACCTTTATCCGTCAACGTTCCTGTGTAGCGAATAATACCGTTTGCAGGCTGCATCGTCATTTCTTCGATTTCACCATTATTTAAAGCCTGAATAAATTGTTGTACATTAAATTGTTCTGCTTCTTCATTTTGTCCATTGAATACTCCTATAATGCCGACTACGACTAGAAATATGAGTACCCAAAAGAATACATTCCGAAATATCCGGTTCATTGCCTACCTCCTCCCAAGCGGGGAAAAACTATATAACATCGTACCATATGAAAAAGTTGGAATACAACTAATTTAACTCTAAATCCATTATTTAATTTGTTCCTGTAAAACATGCTTATGATATCCATAAAAAATATTTTTTATTTTTAAGCGTAGAATGGGTTATTAAATTAATACTTTTATATCTGACTTCAAATCGCCCTGATTCTATTCTTCTCCGCCATAAATCTTTGGCTTTAACACACCAATATAAGGTAAATTGCGGTATTTCTCCTGGTAGTCCAATCCATACCCTACAACAAATTCATTTGGGACTTCAAAGCCTATCAGGTCCGCTTTGATATCTGCTGTTCTTCCCGATGGTTTATCGAGCAGTGTTACAATTTTAATTGACTTGGCTTTGCGGTATTTAAACAGGTCAACCAGATACCCCAGTGTTAGACCACTATCAATAATATCTTCAATTATTAACAGATCTCGTCCTTCCACTTGCGTATTAAGGTCTTTCACAATCTTCACTTCACCTGATGAACGCATCTCATTGCCATAGCTTGAGACGTCCATAAAGTCCATTTCCAAATGAATCTCTGTGTAGCGCAGAACATCTGACATAAAAGGCATTGCACCCTTTAGAACTC
This sequence comes from Virgibacillus tibetensis, assembly GCF_036026595.1. Taxonomy (NCBI): domain Bacteria; kingdom Bacillati; phylum Bacillota; class Bacilli; order Caryophanales; family Bacillaceae; genus Virgibacillus; species Virgibacillus tibetensis. The sequence goes on from NZ_JARZFX010000029.1 coordinate 11,231, forward strand.
CGATCGCTAATGGGAACTTCCCACTGTATTCCTTAGTGAGCTGTTGCCCGAGCTCTCTGCACTTTCTTTCTATTTCCTCTTCTGATATTAAAACCTCTTTAATATCGTTATGCATATACTGTTCCTCCTACAAGCTGCCATTTTCATAGTGTACTCGGATGTAAGAAGCGTTTCTTCCCACTTCCTTTTCAGGTTGTCCTTTTTTTAGCCCGATAAGCCATAAAACTTCTCCATTGTTATCAATCAAAATTGGCCACTTATTTCTATCTTTTCGTGGCACCTTTGCATCGATAAAAATATCCTTGATCTTTTTACTTCCATCTAATCCTTTCCAACGCATTCTGTCTCCTCGTTGGCGTGTTCGAATATGTAATGGTAAAGCAACCTGTTCTATCTCACAAATGTAAGTCTGTTCATTTTGTTCAGAATAAACACTTACATAGTCAGCACGAACCATGGAGCCGTCTGGTAATTTAATTTCCCCGGGTATCTCCAGTGTTTTGTGATAAGAAGAATCGTGATGCTCAGCAAAATAGATAACCATTTTTTCATAAGACTTTTCCAACTTTAAATTGGATGGAAAGTCAATTTGAACATTGCTTTTATCACTTTTTAACAATGCGAAAAAATCCTGCTCATGTATATAGGATAAACTTCCAGGCAAATCATCATACAGATAGTTTAATATTAGATGAAAGGCACGCCTTTGTAAAGCATATGAATGTGTTTTAAATAGACTGATTTCAAATGATGCTTGCTTACTTTCAGCATGAAAGACCACCGTACGATCAACAAGCTTGGATGCTTCTTGCCGGAGATAACTTTCGTCTTCCTGAAGTGTTTCACTTAAGTATTGTACTGTATTATGTATATTGCTGTTTTTCTCTTTTATTAATGGAAGTAAGTACTTCCTAAAATAATTTCTGGTGTATTCTGTTTCATGATTTGTTGGATCTATTCTTGGTGCTATACGGTTCTCCAAGCAATAAGTAAGGATTTGCTCTTTAGATACACATAGTAAGGGACGGATAATGTGGCCTGCTGCGAAGTTACGTTTAACTGGGATTCCAGAAAAGGCACTTGAATCGGCCGTTCTCACAAGACTCATCAGCATAGTCTCTACTTGATCATCTCCATGGTGTCCCAATGCTAAGTATGCTGCATCATGATATTTCATTTGCTGTTCAAAAAATTGATAGCGAAGTTCTCTTGCTGCAAGTTGTGTACCTAGATGCTTTTCTATTTTGTACGAGGGAACATCCACAGAGGTTCCAATGAATGTAATGTTCCATTGATCACATATATGCCTTACATAGTCCATATCTGCCTTCGACTCATCTCCTCTTAGCTGATGGTCAACCGAAATTGCAATCAATTGTAAGTTCCACTCTTCTCTAATAGAATGTAAAAAATGGAGTAAAGCCATCGAGTCGGGACCACCAGAGACACCTACTAATACAGTTGTATCTTCCATCAGCAGTCCATGTTTTTTAATAAACGTAGTTATGGTTTTATTGATCATGTTTCCATTCAACCCCAAGTTAGCAATCTATCTTTACCCTATCATACCTTTTTCCACTATAAAAGTAGAGAAAAAAGGTAATACCCTGCAGCTATAATTGTAATCCCACCTGCTTCTATAAAAAAAGCGATGTTCGTTTCTTTTTTTCGCTTTAACCTTGATCGTTTCTTTTTTTGAAGCCGATAGAGTATATCCGTAATTTCCCGTTTCATCTCAGCACTGGTTTGGTATTTTCCTACTATTGCTTTCTTAAGTGGAATGCTATATGGATGTAATATCTTTACATCATTTATTTTTTTAAAAATTACTTTTTCAGGAGGGGCACCTCTTTCAAAATGATTCGGATAATAAACATTTAAAAAGACCATAACAAATGCAAACAAATCATAGCTCGGTTCGGCACGCCTTGATCCTAGCCCCCAATAGCCTCTATCATAAAACTCGGTATATTCCTTAATTGCTCTTCCTATTTGAGTGGTTCCGCCTACATCAACCCAACGTACTCTGGGAGGTGAATTCAGAATGAGGAGATTTTCAGTCTTTAAATCACCGAAGACCCAGCCAGACTGATGCAATCGTTCAAGATCCTCCAATAATTGAAGCATGAAGACACCTACCCACTCTCTTCCATGACTCTTGAGAAAGGATGCCATCGACTCGCCCCGTAAATACTCCATTACATAAAAGGCATAGGTTACACCGGATGGCGAAGTCCAATCATCTACATCTATTAAATAAGGTCCAAGACGATTTCCTTGGACCTTTCCGAGCGACTTTAACACATTGACTTCAACCGTCATTGATGTACTTTTATCACTAATTTTCAGTGCTGCAGGTTTGCCATTTGTTTCACACAGGTAAACAGTTCCAATCGCCCCGGATCCGAGTTTCTCTTTTATGAGATAACTCTTTTTATGCCATTTTCCCTTTAATTGCATTCCAGGCCTTACCTCAATGCCATGCTTCTTCCATTCCTGGTTCATCTTCATCTCTAAAGCTCCTTAGTAAGCTCTTCTTACCAAATTGATACATTGCCTCTCGAATAGCCGGTCCTGTTGGAGTAATTCCACCACTGGTAAGCTTTGGAAAAATAGTGGATACAGCATCCAGTTTAGGTGACCAATCAAATACTTTTTGAATATCCTTTCGTTTTCCTGGAAAACTGAAGATACAAAAACGATTACGGCCTATTCTCGCATTTAAGCTTATGGAAAGATCTATTAGTGCCTCTTTAACTGTAGGGAGTTTATCATGCATACTTGCGCTCGTATCAACCAAAACAAGCACCTCAAGATCACAAGTTTCCCCCATGTCTTCTACAACTTCCATGATTTCTCCCCGTTTTTCCGGTTCAAGGTCCTCCAACGATTGATTTGATCCTAATATTTGCTTCAATTCTTTATTAACAAAACCCTGCAATGTTTGTGTCATTGCTTGTTTCGTTACCATTTGAACAGTTTGAGATAAAGCCTGTTTATACACTAATTGACTAACACCACCCCCAGACAGAGCTACATCTTCTACTTCCTGCAACCCTTCTGGCTGTTCTGTTTGATCATCATCTAATATTCCAATTACATTTACGGTTATCCCTTGCTGATAAGCTAAAGCAGCTGTTGCAGCAGGATCCTCACCTTTATTCGAACACCCATCCGTTATCAGCAAGATCTGCTTCAATGTTCCTTTTCTCACGCCCAATTACCTCCCAACTATTTCCCCAACATTATCGCCAAAAATAAAAAAAAGTATACATAGAAAAGCGGAGGCGACTGGTCAGAGGTGCACGCATAAGCAAGGGACCGAAGAGTACACGATCTTCTGTACTCGAAGTGTTCATTGCTTATGACGGGAACCTCTAGGAGCCGGAACTAGACATAGAAAAGTGCAGGCGACTGGTCAGA
>NZ_JARZFX010000003.1:0-361381 GCF_036026595.1 Virgibacillus tibetensis
AATTTCAAACAAAAGCGATTCATCACACATCTGAAAAAGTGGGCTTTCTCGCTTTAAATTCTGTAAATAACGCATCATCCTCGATTAGCACATCGCGTAATCTACCGACATCTCCGAAAAACTCACCAACCTCTTCATTTTCAATGTTATAGGTGAAAATCTTCGATCCGGCTAAGGATGCAACATACAGCTCACGATCAGTGAATGCCATTCCTGAAGGTGCCCATGTCTCTTCACCTGAATGGAGAATTGGAGTTCTCATGTTCTCCGCTTCCTCATCTCCCTGAATTACAGGCCAGCCATAGTTCTCTCCCGCTTCGATTAAATTGATCTCATCATGACCTGAATCGCCATGCTCTGAACTATACATATTGCCATCATCATCCCAGGCAAAACCTTGTGGATTACGATGACCGTAAGAGAAGACATACGAATCTTCAAATGGATTCAGTTTCTAAAGATGGTTGAGTGCATGGATTTGCTCCGGCAGAATACTTCGCTATCCATGGGCAAGGCCTCAGCCTTCTCAGAACCAAAAGAACACTTCCTGCGGGATCTTCAGCTGGGACTGCGATTATCGTCCCACCGAAAAGAAATGTTGCTATTCCCGCAGGAGTCGACTGCCCGCAGCGAAGGCCAACAGTTGCAAAAGCGCTCACCCCCCGGGATCTTCAGACTGCTCCTATTTCGACGAACATGACTTTCTAGTATCGGCGTTGGTCATAGGACATGACCGTTTTTCAGCCGACCCATAGGACAAGGTAAGCTTCGGCAACGTTTACATTGCACAAAGAAAATGCGATGTATTTTAGAGGGAATCTCGCATTTTTCCGCAGCTAGAAGAACTTTTTCTTTCAGGGTGAGAAGAACTCCATGAAAAGATGTTTTTATGGGCTGTAACTAATCGTATTACCTCTATTGGCTACCTACATCTTTGCAGAGATGTGAAATAATTGATTGTATATGGATCAGGAATACTACAAATTATGGTGGAAGTTATAAAAGTTAGGATTAGGACAATTACCTATCTCATAAATTTGAAAGGAGATGAATAATTAGGAGGTAGTATATGGCTAATCCGATTGTTGTACGGTCATTAGACGAAATTAAATTTTGGTCTAGAATTATGAAAGAACATTCATTATTTTTAAGCTTGGGATTTACACATGACCAGAAAAAATTAATTAATGAAGCACAGCAATTTATCGCTATTTTTGAAAGAATAGAAGAAAAGTTGAGCAGGTTTACTGTGCATTCTGATTTGAGTCAAATCCAGGCTTTCAATAGTGAGGTTTATCAAGCAGCGGTAGCTATTTGGAACTATAAGAGAAAAGTATTGGGTTTAACATTACGGTGTGAAATCATTTCAAATAATTATCCATTATTGGTTGACCACATTAGCAGAGAAGCAGCTTACTTTGCAAACCGATTAAAAGAACTCAATGAAGGAATACTAGCTCCAAAAAAAGAAGCTATCATTCAAGAGAATGTTTTCTTCCTTAAAATTATGGCAGACCATGCTAAGTTTATCGGTCATCTTTTAGACCCTTCAGAAAGAAAGCTAGTAGAACAAGCTAGAGAATTTAGTCACGATTTTGACGAATTGGTTTTTCAGGCTATTGATTTGGACTCTATGCGACCACAATCTGAAACCAAACCAATACTAAGTCAATTTTTAGACCAAAATAAAGTATCCGTTGCTTCATTGAGGGATTTTAAGAAAACAGCAAGAGAGTTAATAGAAGAATGTCGTATCAAAAGTAACATTCACCCACTTTTAGCTGACCATACATTCAGAGAAGCTGAGAGGTTTTTAGAGATTATAGACTTTTATGAAGCTAGTTTGAAAAAAACATGATTCTCAACGAAGGGATGCATTCATTCAAGAAGGATAGGTGCACTTTATTGTTGAACTCACGAACTTCCACCTTATTGGAAAAGTTCACCTACGAGAATTATTTAGTACATTAAATTATTTCAAGTCGCTATGTAAGTTTTCCTAGCGGAGTAAGACCACATTTCCCACTCCTACTGAGAACCCATAATTCTAGAGGTCACATGCTTCATATTAAAGATGACAATAGGTGAAAAAGTCATTCATTCCTTTCAAATCTTTCCAATCAATCTCATCATCCACCATAAGCGGGTCAACGGTTGACAGGTGGTCCGTATCACTAAGGACTTTGATGAGATTATCTTTATATCTATGTCTTCTACAGAAGAATACCTAACAACATACCTTAAACTGGGTAACTATCTAGTTGGTTACATATCTTATCAAAATTTAGGTAGCTCAAATTTCAATTGCGAAATACACACAATTATTTACTAATTGCTTCTCAACCTAAAAAAAACCGTCTATCTAAACCAGCTTCTTTATTACTTTGGCTGGGTTTCCTCCGACTACCACGTTATCTGGGACATCCTTTGTCACCACAGATCCAGAACCAATTACAACATTGTTCCCAACAGTCAGGCCTGGATTAATGACAGCTCTCCCGCCAATCCACACATTATCACCAATTATTACTGGTTTGGTAGATTCAATTCCTGTTATCCGTTCTTCTGCATGCAATGGATGAGTGCTTGTATAAATATGTACACCGGGTGCTATCATACAGTTATCTCCAATAGTTACCCGCCCTCCATCTAAAATTGTACAGTCAAAGTTCGCATAAAAATTCTCCCCGACATGAATGTTATATCCGTAATCACAACGAAATGCCGATTCTATATAGATTTTTTCCCCCGTTGAACCTAGCATCTCTTTTACTAAAGACGTACGTTTCTCTTCTTCTGCCTCACTTGTCTCATTAAAGGAGCGTACGAGAGACCTTGCTCTAATTCGGTCATTCGATAATCCCTTGTCTGCTGGATTATACAGTTCTCCTCTTATCATCTTTTCTTTTTCTGTTTTCATTTTTCATTCTCCTATCTTTCGTTAGTGGCAAATATCTCTACATTTATTTCAACATAACATAAATATCACTAACTATTTGTAAAACCAAGGAAATTATTTATCAATTTTGTCCTAATTCATTTTCGGGTGCTAGATTTACGTAAACAAGCAGTCTCCATTAATATCTCAGGCATAACTTTATCTGAAACCATGTCATCTTAAAAAAAGGCGCTCTCCATAATAAGAAAAGCGCCTTGATTTTGTTGCATAAACTTATAGACTCGATTATAAAGAACACGATCGTCTTTCTAAAATGAACGCTTTATTCTTTTACTTTTTCCCATCATTTAATCTTCTGGCTTCTTCAGGACTTGACATTTTGGTTGCACCTTTAAAGCGAAGACCAACATCCCTGTCTGATTCCACACGTCCACTTTCTCTCATTTTCTTCTCTTGACGGTCTTTTCCCATGTTAAACACCTCCAACCTTAACATGGTGCTTAATAAAAAGTTTTATTCATCATTAAGGCATTGGGTATGCGAACTGGTCTGACAACCATTCTTTCCAGCTGATTTTCTCCTCAGGGTCATTTCCTCCGGTACATTTATCTCTCCCATCCCTGTGAAGAGGTACATACGAAGCAAGATATGAAGGTATAGGAAATATAAAAATCACGTTTGTACCCTAATCGGATCCCCGGCATTGCTATATTTTAGAGCAATACCGGGAAACGTTCAGATAGTGATTGATCATGTAGCTTCATTATTTACTGTATTTATCCTGCATATCCTTTCCTTTTTCCTGAATTTGTTCTTTTAGTTTATTTCCTGCCTCTTTTGCCTTATCGACAAGCTCATTGAAGTCATCCTTCATGCCTTCCAGTATATCCTGACGTTCAGAGATTAAGTCGAATAATTCTCCTCTCATCTGAGAATCTATTTGTTCCTGTCTCACAAGATACAATGCTGCGTCTTTCAAACGACCTTCTTCTTTAAATGTCAGATTCATGAAATCAGTTCGCTTTCCATACAATTCATTCAGTTTATCGGATTGTTCGGATGAAACCTCGTTGAAATTATCTGCTCTCCACGAGCTCCACTCATTAAAAAGACGAACACGTTCCCGTTCCCAGACTTTCTCGAAATCCTTCGCGGAATTAACGGTTTCGTAGTTACCCCCACCTGCTTCAGCAGCTTCCATCAATTGTTGCTGACCTTCGCTGTCCACATCAAAACCAATGATATTGACAACCGCCTCCATATTGGATTGATGGAGTGTTTCTGCTTCTTTGGCAGGGTCTCCGCCACATGTTTCTATACCATCACTGACGACATAAATGATATTATGGTCTGTATTACCTGCTTGCTCAAAATCCTTTTTCGATTCGGAAATAGCCTTAGCAAGTGGTGTATAGCCGGTTGATTTCACCGAATCCATTGCCTTATTAAAGTCTGATTCATGATAAGGCTGTAGTGGGTATACCATTTCCGTGCTATCACATGACAGTTCCTTATCCTTTTTCTGATTGCTTCCTTTATGTCCATAGACTCTCAGGGCAATATTAGATTCTTCTGGCATAGACGCAACAAAATCATCAATTGCTTTCTTGGCCAGGTCCATTTTTGTTTTACCGCCAATTTGCTGTGCCATACTGCCACTCGCATCCAGCAAAATAGAAATATTGGCTGTTCCATCCATTTCCTGCCCGTCTTTCAGTTCCATTCCTTCCGGCTGATCGGACAATACCGCTTCAATAGAAGCATTGAATTCTTTAATAAACTGATCATATTCCTTATACGTTTCTGATTGACTCATCAGTCCTAGAAAACTGTTGAAAATCTGGTCAGCACTCTGATCTTGGAAATCCATTTCATCCAGTTTCCCCCAGACAGCCTCTTCATCAAATTCTAGTACCGAAAACTCCCCCGACTCCTGTGCGAGTATTTCCTCAATTGATTTAGCTGGCTCAACCTCTATTGTTTCAGTAGCTGTCGTGTCTTCAGCAGCCACTTCATCTTCTTCCTCGTTTACTTGTTCCTCCTGTTGTTCAGAAGTATCTTCTTCTGGTTCTGTTTCTCCTTTTGAATCCTTACACCCTGCAATAACAAGAGTGAGGAGGATGGCTAAACTTATTAACAAAATTATTTTCTTCACAAAATTCCCCATTTCATTTAAAAATAGTAATAATTGCGCAACTAAATGAAATTGTAACAGACTTTATCACCAATCTTTCCAAAAATCAGACGTAGACAGGTAAATGATTAAATAGTCTCAGGACTTAAGTAATGAAATTATACCCAAGGACGGAAGACCACATTCGCTTCCCATTCGTTTATTTTACTATTATACAATCGCATTCATTTGACTTGCTTATCCCAAATCCAGCTGCTCACTCCCATCAGGGAAACACTAGTATCACCGTATTCCTGATCGTATGCAGCTACGTGTTTAACCTCTCTTATTTTCAATTGGTGAATTTAGTAGTATCACCTAAATCAATACGTTTTTACCGTGTAAATAGTTTCATTTTTGCATATAACGTAAGCTAATAAAAAGTCAATCAAATTGACAACTGAGAGCGAATTTTGTATAGTAAGTGGCGAAGATTATGATTGGAGTGAATCGTTTGACTTCAAACTCTGAATTGCAAAATTTAGATCTTATCGATTTGTTAAGTGAACGACATATCTTGGTACGAAGAATTTCAGAGAAGGCGTGGAACGATAAAAGCAATATTTATATATCCAATTCTGAATGGTATATTATGGCCCGAATTTATAAAAAGCGCCCTACCATTTCATATGTTACAAAAAATGTAGATATTTCCCGCCAGGCAATACATAAGTTTATCAAAAATCTTTCTGTAAAAGGATTAGTGAAAGTCCAGAATGTGGAATACAACAAGAAAGAAAAGTGTATTGAGTTAACGGCATTAGGAAACGAGTGCTACGAACAAAATGCGGCTCTAAAAGCCCAATTTGAGAAGAAAATTGCAGCAAATATAAGTGCGGAGCAAGTAAAAGTTCTAAAAGATATATTAAAGCTAGACTGGGGATTATAACAGCTGCTAAAAAAGAAAAACGGACTGGTTCTATTGAGAATTTAATTTCAATAGGGTCAGTCCGTTTCTTTTATCAACCTTGTTACTTTATTATTAATTTCTGCAGAAGTAGTATTCAATGAAAGAGCCAATTCTTGAAATAGCACTTTTTGCGTAGCTTCCAACAGCTTTCGATCTTGTTCATAAAGCTTCCTGTCAAGAAGCTCCATTTCCGATTTCCTTCGCATCAGCGTACTTACCACTTTCACAATTTCTTTTCGATTTCCTGTATTTACAAGTTTAGAATAAATGTTATGGCGTGCGTTAGCACTGTCATTCCATTTTATCCCCGGACATTTAAAAACTTCAAGTAGTTCATTGGCTTCCTCTTTTTGCATGAGTTCAAGCATGACCACCTTATCACTATTAACAGGAGTACTTATGGTTAAATGATGGTTATTATTATCCACGGGACGTAATACGTAATAAGATCTTGTAATACCTGAGAAATTCTTTTCGCAAATATCATCAATTTTGCAAATGCCATGTGTGGAATAAATGACTAATTCACCTATAGTAAACATTTTTTCCTCCTAATATATATTGTCAACTAAGTTTATTATAACTCAAAAAGGAACATTTGTCAACTTAGTTGACAAATGTGTTTTTCTAATCTAGTTATCAAGCTCTTTAGTATGACCTTCCACTTAGAAGAAGCTATTGTTCAAAAGGTTATACAGTCCCTATTCATGGCGACATGGATGAAAAAGTCATTCATTCACATCTCTCCAATCAATCGCATCATCCTCCACAAGCAAATCAACAGTTGACAGATGGTCCTTCTCACTAAGGACTTCATATTCATTAATATAATTTTCATCCACGTACATGGTGAAACTATCTGTTACGGAACGCCCCTCTTCCACCTCATTGTTCGTAGTAATTTTTATGGTATAATCCCTATGATATAGCTGTGCATCAACATCTTTCTTAAGTTCCAGTTTCAAGAAATCTGCCAAAACACGTTCCATAATTTCCTCATCCCTTATGGTAGCCGTTGCTTTTGTTTCTGGAATACGGTTAGATACATCGTTAATGGAAATCGACATACCCCTAATATCACTTTTTTCATTAATTTGTTCTGAAAAAACTTCTTGAAAGGTTGTGTATTTCATCTGGTCTATAATGAAAGCTGTTCCTATCCCTCCTATAGCCACTAAACCCACCGCAATAATGAAAGCTGTTCGTTTTTTGAAAAATAACCGTAAAAAGACCGTAATAAGTACAATGATTACTCCAAAAAGAAACAAGTCATTATAAAAAAAATCTCGCACATCATATAAGAAGTCCATTCTCTACCTCCAATCTTGCAATAACATATCTGCTATATATGACGCACGCCGTTCGCATTAATATATGCTATTTTTTCAAACAGTCCAACAAGACATAACCAAAAACAATACCAGCTACGGTTGTTATTGTTGGACCTCCAATCAGCATTATCTGTGATAAGGGAACTAGATTTCCACCAAAAGATGTGAAGGGCAAGTATGCCATTAGTATGATAATAAGAGATGGTAATGCAATCGCGACAAATCTAACCCAATCAAATGTCCATAGCCTTTTCTCTTTTATTTCCATAATTAATTTAGGTAATCGCAGGACCAATCCAATTAAAACAGGAAATATAATGGCAAATCTAACAACAGGCAATAATTGAAATTCCATTTTTGCCTTTTCTTCTATATGGATTTGATACTTTAATCCAAAATAGATAAATACACCAATACCAATTGTCCACGTGAAATAGTATAAAAAACGCTTCACTAAAAACATCTCCCCATTCCTGTTATTTCTAAGTGGTCAAACATAAATAGAAGTTGGAATTCATTACCACCAGAAATAAAAATATGATTGCTAAAACAGGTTGATCAACAGCCTATAAAACTAAAGCTGCCATGCCATATAGGATAACCTCAAGCAGCACCCGTATTAATCCCTGAACAGGGAACGGTGCTGCTGGGCTTTGTATTATTTTTCGTTCTTCTTATATAAAAAGGATAGAAGAAATATGGTTATGCCAATGAAAATAAATGATAAGGAATGATACTGCTCCCTAAAGTCAATCGTTTCATTAAATCTTTGAACAAACAAGAATATACCAAGTATGAAGAAAACAACGCCTAATCCCATGTTTATTTTTCCTAATAAAGTAAGATTCTTCATAAATTGTATCTCCTTTTTGCTTTGGTGAATTATTTACTTATGTAATTATAGTACGAATTTTATTTATGATTAGTTTCATTAATCTGCTTCATCATTAGTTTTGAACATTGAAAAGTTAAAGTATTTTAATTCCTTCTTCCCAATGCGTTTGCGACTATATCTAATTAATTTAAAATAAAATTCTATATTCAGTAATTTGGTTGAGTCAAAATTAGAAGATCGTCACTACTAATGGGTTCAGCTCTAGTGGAGAACATTAACTAACATCGTCATTAGCAACCAATGAATCTATGTGACTGCTGATTGAAGTGCTAAAACGTTAGTTAATTAGAGTGTTATTTTAATTGTTATTTGGAATTATAATCCTAAATCGTTTCTGGTTTTTCTGTTATCATGGTTTCTTTGCCCATATATTCACATATAATTTAGACACTATCACATCAACTACTGATGGCTCTTCTAAATCTATCTTGTCTGGAACATCCATATAAAATCCAAATTCATCTCCATCACGGTGGTTTAAGCCTGAAGAAGCGGAAGGGCTTAAATTATAGGTAACCTCTTTATACGTTGCTTTTGCTTCAGCTTGCAAACGATTTGTAAAACCATTATTACCTGCATGTTTAACACCCGATACCAATGTTGCACCACCTAAGTTATAATCTCCACTTGATCTAAAGAATACTTCATAACCTGCTTCATCATGAACATTTACTTTAGAGACATAAATTTTATTTTCTCCATCATCAAAAAGCACCTTACCCTCATTATTCTCCAACTCCCTTAAATCGATCTGTACCGTAAATTCCCCTTCGATAGGATGAGCATTACTAAGATAATTCTCAATGTCATTAGCTACATAACTAATCCCCTCTACCCTGAGATTAACAGTTTCGATTAATCGGGGTATTAACAGAAAACTGAAGGCGATTATGGCTGCAGCAATATATACAGTATTTAAATTTAAATACTTTTTCATAAAAACCCACCCCCCCTATTTATAGTTATCTAGTTGCTTCTTCCACTATCCTGCTGTATTGTCTTCATACCATATCACCCACATCAGTTGTTTCCACCCATACATTTACTCGACCGGCCCTAGTATAGTAGGCGTTAGCAACTCTTTAGTACATTTACGTAAAAGAAAAGTAAAAGTTCCAACTATTTCTTTCATTACTGCTTTTTGCATTAGGTTTAGGATTATCCAGCGACCAAAATGTGGACAGCTTCTATTGTCATTCTGTCAGCGTTACCAACAGGGGCAATTGTATAACTATTTGCTGAAAAATATAAGCAGGTTCCCTTCTACACACTTGCTACTACTGTAATCTCAATCACTACCACCTCGATCTTCCTTATTTTAATGATAGATTAATGGATTTGCGAATAAGTAAACAGCTCCAGCCAGGTTAACTTCAATGTACATTCACCCACCCCTAAGCATAGGATAACGTGATGAATCTTGAAAGGAATGAGCAGAAATGTACTATTATCCATACATGTTCCCACATCCTTATTACGTCAACGTACCTGGGTATAATTATGAAAGACAGCCTGGGTACTGGGCTTACCCGAATGAGTCAGGACAGATTGAAAGACAGGGTTATTATGGTTCGCCACATGATGAAAACAGAGTTGTATTAAGAGATTATGGAAAAGAACCTTTTGTAGTTAATATTGAAGAGGCTGCCGAGCAAAACAATAATTTTCGCACAGCTTTATGGACAGGAGATCATTTACAGGTCACCGTGATGAGTATTCCGGTTGGAAGCGATATCGGTTTGGAAGTTCACCCTGACGTGGATCAGTTCTTACGGATTGAGGAGGGGCAAGGAGTCGTGCAGATGGGCGATTCGCAAACTAACTTAACTTTTGAAAAAAATGCTTATGAGGACTATGCAATCATGGTTCCTGCAGGTAAATGGCATAACCTAACCAATACTGGGGATAAGACGCTTAAGCTATATACGATTTATGCCCCACCTGAACATCCATTTGGTACCGTTCATCGGACGAAGGCAGAGGCGATGGCAGCGGAAGAAAATCAATAAAATAGCATTCGTATAGAGAAGCAATTAGCTAATAATTTGCTTCTCTATTTTATTATCATTAAATAAATTCTAATAAACTCTATAAACCTGACCTGTCTGAGCTCCTTCAACACTCTTTGCAAATGCATTTGCAACTCTATTAGCAGATACTGGATTAAAACCTTTGAAAAATTCACCATATTTGTCTAAGGATTCTTCAAGAACGTTTGGACTTACAGAATTAATCCGCATATTCCGTTTCAATTCAATCGCAGCGGATTTTACAAAACTAGCAACCGCACCATTAGCCATAGCTGCTGAACTGCCTTTTAAAATAGGGTCATCCATCATAATTCCTGTAGTTAGTGTAAAACTTCCGCCATCATTTATGTAATTTTGACCAATCAATACTAGATTCACTTGACCCTTCAGTTTACTATTAATTGCTACTTCGTTTAATTCAGGGGTAAGGTCGCTTAAATGTCCAAAATGAGATGCTCCTGTTGTGCTTATAACAGCATCAATGTTTGGTATGTCTTTATACATTTGTTCTATACTATCTAAAGATGTTATGTCTACTAAATAATCTCCATTTGATTTACTGGCAATTATAATTTCATGATTAGGTTTTAACTTATCAGCCACAGATTTTCCTATTGTCCCAGTACCACCAATTAAAAGAACCCTCATACTATCACTCCTATTTTAGAATCATGTTACTTTATTTAGTTGTCTATTTCGGGGAAAATACCGTGCTCTGTCTGCATTAGACACAGGGTCTTCTTGTTCAATTATTACAACCCGTTGGTTGAAAGAAACGCCTAATCTTCCATAAAAATGCGTGCGTAGTATTCCGTTTCTTTATCTAATTTTTTGTCTTTTCTCAATTCCCTAATAGTTTCTTTTCGCTCATCTTCAATCACTTGAAAACTTCCCGACACATTTGGTGCTTTCCCATACTTTCACTCCTACATTTCATCTTATTTATATTACGATATTTATTTCCCTTTTTGTTTTGCACTTAAATTTTCCACTTTATTCGAATGACTCATAATGGTTTCTTCTTAAGCTACCGTGTTAGATAGATCAACAGCCTTTTACTCTTTAAAAAAAATATTCCTAACGTTAATAGAAAAAGAAAAGACAATCAAATTCTGATTGTCCTATTCAACTCTTACAGCCGTTTTTTTAAGTACAACAATTCACAAATCGATAACATATAGGCTTTTTGAAGTGAATTATAAAAAGGATAAAGGGAGAAGTTAGTTTATATTTTCAGAAAAACTGTTATTATAATTTCCCTTTTTTCTTGAGGAGGTGACGAAAATATAAATCGCTACGATAATACAGAATAATAGAGTGATATGAAAAAGGACATGAAGTGTATTAGGGACAATACCATTCATTACCGGAAGGAAAGAATGGGTATCTCCAAACATTTGATTAAATCTTTGGACTTTTTGTTCTGCACCATACCCAAAAAAGTAAGGAATCCACCAGGATACTAGCACCCCTACAAAGATACATACTTGATGGATAATTAACCAAAGTTTAATCCAGACTGGATACCTTTTTCCCATAAAAATGACTATCAGTCCCATTAATAGTAAAATTTGAGTTACATTAATCAGTGTAACAATAACCAATTCATTAAATGATTGTTCCTCTCTAATGGCTTGAACGTCATTTAGTGAACCTAAAGGAACCCAATCTTGCACGATCATAAATAACAATATAAAACTAAGTCCAGCCAACAATAGTTTTTCTGAAAAACGAATTTCTCTTTTCACAATTTACCCCCTATGAATTAACATACTCAATTACAATTAAAAAAATTTTACCATTTAAAGATAGTTCTTTCTATATATCTCAGGTCTAAACTAACATAAGGCTTGGGTCTTAAAATATAGTTGCATTTTAGTTAATGCTACAATCTGGACTGTTCTACTAACCTGCCAAATAGCACAAGATAGATTGCCATATTGACGATCTCCTTATTGTGTTAAAGCACCAGACTGCAATTTAAGTAGTTCTTTACATTTTAAAAAGTTTTATAATACAAATGGTATACACCTAATTGTTCAAAACCTAACTTCTTTGCAAGGTTTAAGGACGGCTCATTTAATGAATCACAATCCCATACTGGAGTAATTCCATTCTGTAAACAATGTTCAATAAATGCTTTACATAAATGAAATGCTAGCCCTTTTCCTCTTGCCTTATTTGTCGTGTAAATATCTATATTAGCTTTATTATGATTCATAAAAATAGAAGTACATTCACTTATTATTTCATCCCTGCTATTTGTAGCAAAGAAACCAATACCATATTTTAAGTATTGCTCTGTACTTCCCCAATTTGCTTTATAATACGCTTCATTAAATTGCTGCTTTTTATAATAGAATCTTTGGTAATTGGATGGATTTCAATATCATAAGCTTCCCGAATAGACTGAACTTCTTGAACAAATTCCTTTGCATTCCAACTGAAAATGTTTCTTTTCATCTTCTTAGTGTTAGATGTCATAACACTCTCAATTACTTCATCCCACAATTTATTTGGCGAAAATATTGTAAAACGTTCTTCTTTCCTCTCCATATAAAAGGTACTAAATTCATCTATAAAACCTTTAGAAGGTTCACCACATAAAAAATATGTACCATTATCTGTTCCTATGAGAGCAGTCTTCGGATGAATATTGGTATTAGAGTAGATATTTCCTTCAATATACTTTTCAACGATTGCCCAGGCATTTGTTGGAGTTGTTTTAGGAGTTTTAAGAAGAAGAGGAATTATTTGATTATAATCCATTTCTTCAATTCGAATCATATCTTACATCCTTTCTATTTAAACAAGAGCTATAACTTAGTCCACATGTGCATTATCCACATAACTAAACTAAATTGATCTCCATTGTTGTACTAATGATGCGTTAGCTCCATAATTAAAAATTTAAAACCATCAAATCCTCGTCAAAATACTGACCATTAAATTTTAGAGCATTTCGTTCTACGCCATAGACCTCGAATCCCAAGGTTTTGTATAGATTTTTGGCTGTGTTGTTTTCAGATACAACTGTTAAGTTTATTTGCTCTAAACCATCACATTTTTTTGCCCGCCTTATTAATTCAATCATTAGTGCTTTTCCTAAACCTTGTCCTCTAACTTCTGGTGCCACATACATCCCGAAAACATTCCTTTTATGACTGGTTTTGAGACTGTTTTCACGCATAAAAGTAACTATTCCAACTAACGAACCATCATAATTAATTGCACCTAGAACAAATTCCTTTACTGGTTTTAATCGCTCTACAACAGATTTTAGTGAGAATTTCACTTCTCTCTCATATGTTGAACCAAATGCTTCCGGATTGATTTTTAATGCATTCAATCGTACTTCTTGGTACAACTGAGCATCAGACTCATTTAGAATACGAATTTCCATAATTCATTCCCTTCCCCCTTTAGTTCAATAGAAAAGCTACCTAATGAGCCAGCTGAATCTCAAATTAACGCACCATTTAATTGAACAATTTGATACTTACTTTTGAGGCATAGTGTATGTCACAGAAATACCATTGTTTTCTTCAATCTTCGTAAAAATCTCATTAAGGATTTCTAATGCTCTTTCATTTGATTCGTACTTCCCCAAAACTTTACTCCAGTGATCCAAAGAAGTACTGCCAATAACACCTTCTATTTTCTTCCTGTCTACAGTAACCTCTTTTACATTCATCAAACTTTTATTATCTTGTGTAGCAATCCATAACATAAAAAATTCATCCCTTTCGTTGAAGTACCGAATTTTCGAAATCATCTATATTTAGTTTAACACAAAATAATAATTACCCTTTGTAACTTTTTTTAGGAAGAGTTAAATAACGTAGCGATTAGCAGTAATATTAGCATTAACAAGCTCAACTTCAGTCAGATACGAATGGGTTAGGTATCTCCAATATACCGATAGGTCATGCAGGTTTGCATAAGAGTATTCGGGGGAGAGTACTTCCCCTACCTAATAAACGTTAGTGATACTGATAATATAAACGTAATTTTAGATTTCATTGTTTACTCCTTGGAATCCGCGAAACAGCTTATATTTCGCAGGTTCTTAATCTGTTTTTAATATACGACGTTCTTTCTTTAGATAACGTGGCAGAAGAGTTGAAGGAAGAAAAAATTTACAGATGCTGCTCATTAATCCCTCCTCGTAAATTTGTCCCTATTGGACACTATATGTTACGGGACAGTGCCACAAAATCAATAGCACTTCCCTATAAAAAACGAGGGGGTGAAATAGATGGCTGATATCAACAAACGTGACGATAACGATGCTGGCAAGGCAGTAGGAAGTGGGTAGGTGCTGTTCCTGGAGATACCATAGCTTCTGCTCTTGATCCATTTGGAACTGCTACAGGTGCTGTTGCTGGCGGAGCGTCGGACAACAAAGCGGGGGGGGGAGGTACCGATGAGGACAATCATGACTCCAAAACAAGAGATTAGAATTAAGTAAAGTCACCCTTTAACCGAAGGGTTATGGCATACAGTGGACTTCCTAAATGGGAGTCCTTTTATAGTTTTATTGAAAGCTTCTAATTTTCTTTGGATAGCGTCCAGTAGCAAAAGAAACCTTCAACCTAAAATAAAAGCGAGTATTTTAGGACTTTCAATAGCATTATATTAGTTAATTCTTCAATATGTCGGGTAGCTTTTGGTATTCCACTAACTGATACAATACTTCAAAAAAGATCTTAACACTTTTTTATCGAAATAAAGGGGCAGGTTAATGGAAAACGAATAAACAAAAAGGTAGCTCTAAGCAAAACGAAAGTAAATCAAAATGAAGGTAGCCAAGACAAATAAGAAATTAAGGAAAACAAATATCATTTGATCTATTCTAGATTTGTGCATCTTGATTGGAGGGTAATAAAAAGAAACACCTTCAATGATAAAAATAAGCAGGATAATGTGGATCATGGCATGACCAATAATCTCAGTAATTCCAAAGAGCATAGATGTGAGTATAAATAATATCGTGACCAGTGCTGCTAAAAGTCGATTTAGTATGCCTACAACAAGTAAATAACCAACAACAAATTCAATAAAAGCAGCCATCACAATAAAAATGGACGGTTCAAATCCAAAAGTAGGAACAGCGTGACGCTCAATAATATCTAGCGTCATAGCTGGATACACCCATTTTTCAACAGCAACCCAACAAAGTGAAAGCCCCGTACCCAGATATAAGAAAGGAAATCCCCAATTTTCCCATTTTGACTTCCCTACTAATAACACGAAGAAAATAGCCATATAAAATCCATAATCAAGCATATGGAACCATCCTGTGTAGGACCAAACCATTATAAACAAACTCAAGAGTACGATAGAAGCTAATTTTGTCGCATAGTGATGGGGAATCAGTAGTAAAACTATCGCAAACCAAAATGCAATTTGTTGCGATGGTTCTGTTATACTAAATTCAGGTGCAAACATAGATCCTGAAAAGGATTGAATTGCTAATGCGAGAGCTGTTCCGTATTTTAACAAATGTCCTGAATATATGCGCAAACCTGCTAGTTTTTCCTCGATCTTTTTCGCTATCTCTAAATTCATCAAGCTAGGAAGAAGTTGAGGTATTGTAGCTAAAACAATAGCAACTAATAGAGCAAATGCGATGAAAAAAGGCGATAAAATATTTACAATACTTTCCTTTGAAGCTGCTTCTTCGGTAAACCATTTAACGTGAGCGCTTGAAATGAGTGGCGCTAACATGGTACACAATAAAACAGTGATAAATAACAACCTTCTATTCACAAGAACCCTTCCTTTGATTACACTAGATTAATAAATAGCTTTTGTTAATATTTAAATTCTATAAGTTAAAATTGCTATTCAAGTAGCTTTAGTTTTTGATTTTAACGTAGAGATATCACTCTTCTTATTGTGCTAATGGTGCTTTAGTTTGACAGGATTAACTCCCTAGTTTTAATTAGGAAAACATAAGTACAAGGAGCTAGAAATCTGAAGCTCCTTGAAATGAGTACACATCACCTAAATTATCACACTAAGAATAATCATAAGCAATTAGCTATATGTACAACTTCTTTAATAACAGAATCAACTTTGTCGGTGTTTTTAATTACAAATAAATGGTCTGCTTCACCTTCTACTGGGTCTGTTACATCTTCTTTTATAGTTTCAGCCTGTTGCCGAACAAGCACTTCCTCAAAATTAGAGTAAGCACCCCTAAATATATTTGTGCTTCGTTGACTTCGAGTAACTCGTTCTTGAAGAACATCATCTGGAATATCAAAATGAACCAAGATACGGATAAACTCATCTTTACTAAACAACTCTTCAAGCAAATACAATCGTCCTTTTCGACTTCGATTTGAATTGCAAATAATGAAGTGAGAGTTAGTGTGTTCTTTGGCATAATCGACAATTAACTTTGAGAGAGCATGTTTAAGATTATTAGGTCCTCGTCTTGGTTGTAAATTCTTATAATATGTATTTATAAATTCAGCATGGTTGTCCTGGTCCAAAACAAAGGAGTTATTTAACTCTTTTTCTAAGGCTCTCGCAAATGTTGTTTTCCCACTATGGGTTTTACCTACCGTAATAATTACTAATCTTTTCATAAAACTCCCACTCCATTTTTAACGACCATTTTGATAAAGCAAAATAATTCAATTAACCTGCTTTGTTAGTACAGGAGTCTCCATCATACCGACATATCTCCTTATTATGTTAAAGCAAGTTACTTCAATAAAAAAAGTGATTTTATGCTGGGTCTCTACACTCATAATTTTCAGGTCAATTACAGCATCTTCCAACAAATTCTCTCTTGTTGCTTTGGTTTTTGTTGGGTAGTCAGCATAGGATGTCGTAGTAATAAAAAAGAAGATACAAAGGAGCAAAACTGACTTTCTCTTCATAGAAGTCACTCCTTTTTTTTGTTTATTGTAGGTATTATTCCTCTAGAAGAATATTTCATTCTTCAACTCTTCTGCTGCGTTAATTGAAGAAGGGCGCAATCACTATTTAATTAAAGCACCTGTTACTTTAAGTTCGTTTCTTCACAATCTATGTCTGATCAACGTTACTATTTTACCGCTTTCCAAATTGTCCATCTATCTTTTTCAATTATATTAGTATTTGTTGATAACGATTTGTCTATATGACTTATTAGAAGTTTCAATTCTTCATCATTTAATCCATGTAATATACTTCTTCCAGTTCTTTCAGATAAATCCTTTAGTAGTTGGTTTTTATCACTGTAAACTTTTCTTGTTTCCCACAACTTAAATTCTTCTATAGACTTGAACCCAACTTCCTGTAGGGAGTCAATTACATTTTTACTATTGTATCTGCGTTTGGTCTCCATTTCAATTAATTTTGGAAAGAGTTCAGCGAAATACCCTCTAATATGACTATCATTACCTTCTAATAAGCAATCTTCAGGAGTACGGTCTTGTATAATATAAAATCCTTCGTTCTTCAATACTCTATAACCTTCTTTGAAACAGGCTTTCAGATCTTCAATGTGATGAATCAATGCTCTTTCAAGTAGCAAATTATAACTGTTACTATCTAAACCTGTCTCAAGAGCATTCCCATGTTTAAAAATAACATTTTTATATTCTCTACAACTGTCTCTTGCGCTTTTAAGTATTGCTTCCGAAAAATCGACACCAGTAACAGAACCCACACCTATGTCCGATAAAGCTTTGGAATAGATTCCTCCGCCACAGCCAACATCTAAAGCATTAGAAATATTTTCGATAGGTACAAGGTTTTTTATTTTTTCAATCCACGACTTGTCAGCAGTTCGAGTTGTATAAGTAGCTTGATTTTTTTTGTTATGAAAATCGATACTCATTTTGCATACCTCATCTCAGGCTTTTTGTATTACACTACTAATCTTAAATCATAATGCAAATAAGTTAAAATACTGACATTTTATATAAAGCGATAAGTTTCTCTTATTACATTAGTTATACAAAGGCTTGAAAAAATGTATCTTGTGTCAATTCCTCAGCAACGAATTTGTCTCCTGATAAATAGAACAACTATTTATAAATCTGCTTTTCATATTTGATGTATAACTGCTTAAAATTATCCAATTATTAACCTCTTTTCGAAAGCCTTCAGTACGTAAATCTCTGTATAAAGTAAAACGTTATATTTTATTAGTTTCCTGTTGATTTTAAGGAATAATGGTCAATTACCTTCTTTAAGGAAAACACCCGTTATTTAATAAGATCTTCTAATGGAGACCATATTTTAATATCTGATGTCTAACTACCTCGTTGCCAAATGTGAACCATAATAACAGCAATAAAACTATTACACCTATAATAAGACTAAACCAAGCAAAGTATTTATTTTCCTTATTTATTAAGGGGTATAAAATAATTAGCAAAACTCCAAAAGCAAGTGTAATCACAACCGAAAGCTGTCCAGTTAATGTTTCAAAAACCATATAATTTTCCCCCTCATTCATATGTGTATTTTAACATAATCTTCTAATTCTTTATTAAGCAATCCTGCTACGTCTAGTTGAACAAAAGATGCTGTCCTTATTCAAGGAAAGCCCCTGTTAGGGCAAAACCGTTAATTATATATGATGTTTTATCGTTTTGAAATTGTCTCGTGTATTTTATCTACAATTTTATCTGCCGATAGTGTTCCTTCCACAATGAGGTCTGAATTTGATTTAATCGACACTATCATTTCAAGATACCCCCGCCTTCCTTGAGATATGTAGTTTTCCATTTCATTCAAGATACTTTCTTTAGAGCTATTTTTAAAATCCCTAATTATTCGACGTGCCATTGCTATATCCAATGGAGTATCAATATACACAGCAAATTCAATCAATTCTTTTATCTTAGAGTGTTTATAAGCAAACGGAAAGTCTAGCACAATGTAGTCTAATGGATCAGCAATTAACGCTTCTAAATCTCTAATTAACGGCGCCAAGTTCCACTCATTATAATTAGCTCCTTTGTCAACCCAATCAATAATGTCATCAGGCCCATCAAAATCATATTCATCAAAAAAAAGCACTTTAGAATTCTGCAATCTCTGGTTAAATTGTTTAGAAATCGTTGTTTTTCCTGCACCAGAAACTCCAGCAATAGAAATAACAAGTGGTCGGTTTCTTTTATGCATCATCCGCCTCCTATTTAAATAGTCTTCTTAGACAATCCCGCTACGTTTAGTTGAACAAAGGATGCTGTTCCTTATTAAAGGAAAGCAAAACAATAAGAGGCTACAAACAATAGTTATTTTACTGTAAAGTTCAATTTAGAAATCACTTTTTTCAGACTTAGTTACTAATTAGATAACTATTCTATATGCTCCCTGTAAATCAGCATAAAACTATGATCGCACAACTCAAGATCATGCAGCATACATCAACTTATTGGGTGTTATTAATAATATCTTTTAAGAATGAAATTGCATCTTCTTCTGATTCACCTTCAACTAAGCTATATTGAACCGTATAACCATAGTCATTAAAATCCATTGCCATTATTACCAAATCTACATCTTCTTGTACTAAAAGATATTGAACTTCATGTCCATCTATATCTATTTGGTCTGCACCAGAAATTTCTCCTATTGCATCTTTCGAAATGGTCATTTGAATAGCGGACTGCCCTGTATATAATTCACCATAGATGACTTTTTTTACTTCACTCTCTTCCCATTCTTCTTTAGTTTCTTCATCCAATGAGTTCTCTTTTGAAACTAAATATTCTATAACAGCACTTTTCGGTTCTCCCTTTACTGTTTCTTCATTCTCTACCTTAAAGTCATAACTAACTATTACTGTTCCTATTGGAAATTCTACTTTTGGAATATAAGGACTTATTCCTAATTCCTCATCAATCTTTTCTGTGATTATGTCAGTTTCATCAGAACCTTGACTACAACCAACAAATAGCATTAAAAATAATAAAATCAAAAACAAATATTTCCCCATTGAAATCCTCCCTTAAGCCTCTTACTTAAATCTTGCAACCGTTCATAATATAAGATTAGCTTATTAATGCAAAAAAAAGGGAAATGCTTTTTTCATACTATTTAAGCCCCCTGTTAATTTAAAATAGAAATAAATAATTTATAGTATTACTCCTGAAAAATCTCCTTTCAATACTAGTTTCTTATTCTGATTTTCACATAGAAAGGATGCATTAATAGCTGTTCTATTATTTTCTCTCCTTTCAAGCTTTTCAATGTTAACTTCACAAATTATTGTATCTCCCGTAAACACAGGTCTTAAAAACTCAAAATTCATCGTACGAGCAAGTACGTTATGATCTCCACCTACTTTTGTTGGGAGCGTTGCTGTTAATAACCCTTGAATGACAAGTCTTCCCTGTTCATCGGGGGTTAAATGATGATTCCCCTGATCACCTGAAATCTCTGTAAATAATTCAACATCCCTTACTGTAAAAGAACGCTCAAACGTAATAATATCTCCTACTTTCAATAGCATGTAAATCTCTCCCCCAAAGTTTTATAATGTCTTGTTATTAAGACTCCAAGACTTCCTGTGTCATAAGCTACTTTAAATAAATTGTCAGTATAACGCTATCCACATCCTACTAATCTATTGACACAGCTGTTAGTTCATAAAAAAAGCGCGTAAAATTATTTATTTTATCATCTTTCATAAATCTCAATAACCCTTGCTTTAAGTAATGGTGGATCAGAGTATAATGCGATTTTACCTGTAGCGGCTTTTATACTATATTCATTGGTAGGGTTTAGATTAAGATCAACAAATTCAATATTTTCATCATTAAAGAAAATTTCACTCTTACTGTCAATTGTAATTCTATATTTCTGGTTATCAAAAAAAGAACTTGTTTTAACTTCTATAGATACACTTTTATCACTTGTATAATTCCTACTACATTCCCCGTAACATCCCAGGGTGAAAAGAATTTATTATAAATTAAAATGCAAGCTGCAACTACAATAAACAACATTATAAAAAAATATATGTTTTTTTCATTATGTCCCTCTTTCCTGGTTACTATCTTTAGTTATCATTATAGCTTTTATATTTGAATTTTAAATAGATTCGAAAAACTTTTTTAATTTTCACTACAATCCCGGTTCATTTAGTTGAAGCCTGATTCCAAATGGTGGTAATCTTACTATATTAATGAAGGGAGCGATTATTATGCATCTATCCATTCCAGAAGTTACACTAAATGATGGATTGGCCGTACCTGCAATTGGTTTTGGTACATATAAGCTAAACGGAAACGAAGGTGTCAACGCAATCGTTAGTGCCATTGATAACGGCTATCGCCTGATTGATACGGCTTATAATTATGAAAATGAAGGAACCGTTGGAGAAGCAGTCCGCCGTAGTACCATTTCAAGAGAAAAATTAAAAATCACCTCTAAGCTGCCTGGACGTTATCAAACCTATGATAAGGCTGTTACAACTATTCAGGAGTCCTTGTACCGGGCAAACTTGGATTATTATGATTTATATTTGATTCATTGGCCAAATCCTCAGCGGAATCACTATGTTGAAGCTTGGCAAGCAATGATTGATGCGCAGAAATGGGGGCTGATTCGTTCTATTGGGGTCTGTAATTTCCTACCCGAACATCTTGAGCGTCTGAAAAAAGAAACTGGCGTATTGCCAAGCATGAATCAGGTGGAGCTGCATCCGTTTTTCAACCAGGAAGAACAGCGGAATTGGCATGCGATAAACAATGTAAAAACCCAGTCATGGAGTCCATTATGCCGTGCAAATACAATCCTTGAAAATGACACGATTGGAAGAATAGCTACAAAGCATAATAAAACAATATCCCAAGTCATTTTGCGCTGGCATCATCAGCTCGGATCCATTCCAATTCCTAAATCAGCCTCACCTGTTCGTCAGCTTGAAAATATATCTATATTTGATTTTTCACTAAGTGAAACAGAAATGACGACCATCTCTGACTTAACTCGATCAGATGGCAGGTTAAAAGATCAGGATCCGGCAGTTTATGAAGAATTTTAAGTTGTATAGGAAAGAGTCACTCTCATGTGACTCTTCCCTATACATGTTCTGCACAGATCGAAGACAATGTCTATAAATTAAGGAGCATGCTTATGCAGAAAAGCTGTCCGATTTGCGGCGAGCTGAATAATTGTGAGATGAATAATCCAGATAAGGCTTGCTGGTGTACCACCATGTCCTTTCCAGCAAACATATTTGAAAAAATTTCTGAAGCAGACGTGGGAAGAGTATGTGTGTGCAAAAATTGCGTAGAGAACGCCGAGGAATAAGGGGATTATCTCCCCCTCAACCCATCCCTTCCAATTATGACGCTGTTTTTTCGTTCAACATCTTCTTGTTTTTTGGCTTTCCGGATAATGTCAGGTACGTTCCTATTCGAAGAAAACGCTCCATAGGACCAACCTTCCACCTGCGTAAATAGAACTCGCTCAAAACAGCAAGCACGGTGTAAATCACTAGTGAAAGCAGAACTCCTGCAAACACACCTATTTTTCCAAACAGGCCAAACCCATACCCGTAAAAAATTGATGTACAAATTACTGAATGCAGCAAATAATTAGTCAGTGACAACTTACCAACAGCTTCTATATAAGGATGCAGTTTAGTAAGTCGTGGATAAAAATATGCAATGAGAAAGATATACCCTAAAGGTAAAATCACCCCACTCAGTGTAAAAATAATCCCTGTCCAGCTCTGCTCAGCTAATATGAAATACAAACTATGAAATAAGACGCCTACGGGGATAAACAGCGACGCACCTTTTAAGTAAAACTGCTTCGAATCCTTATAGTTTCTAAACCAG
The DNA here is from genome assembly GCF_036026595.1 of Virgibacillus tibetensis. Taxonomy (NCBI): domain Bacteria; kingdom Bacillati; phylum Bacillota; class Bacilli; order Caryophanales; family Bacillaceae; genus Virgibacillus; species Virgibacillus tibetensis. Next base: position 23,045 of record NZ_JARZFX010000003.1, read on the forward strand.
TCCGCCTTGGCCGCATACATGCCGAATAAAAATATTGGTGCAAAGATGATCGGCATCAACAGCATGATCAGGACTACCTTTCCTCCTGACAATCCCACTGCTTTAATCATATACTCTTCATCCAGTCGCAGATTAATGATTTCTCCGTAAGTACCAGTTTGATAGATTGAAGTAGTTTCTTCAATGTAAGTCTCAATCCCAGCAGTCTCCATCTCTTTCAACTCATTAAACGAACCATAGCTGATGAGGGAAGTAAGGCATAATAATAATACTGCCCAAATGAGTACGGTTTTTTTTCTGCGATTTACAAACAGCAACAAAAACAGACATGCTAATGCATAGGCAGCAAGGATGTCTCCCTCCCATATGAAAATAGCATGAAGTATTCCAAGCACTAATAAGCCAATAGCCCGTCTTGCAAGTGTCCATTTTACACGAAGCCCTCTTCTGTTCAGACTTTCTGCTAACTTAACCATCCCAAACCCAAACAAGAAGGCAAAAATAGGCATGAAGCTTCCTTCAATAAAAATGCGCAGCAGCCAGTGCCATACCTGATCAAAGCTGGATATCCCAAATGACTCCAATTTTTCCCTTCCTAGTATGCCATATTGAAACACCAGCATGTTAGCCAGCAAAATTCCCAAAAGGCATAACCCTCTAATACCGTCTACCACACGTATTCTCTTTGTGTCCATGCACTCTAACTCCTTATGTATAAATACTTTCATATTGTATAACGGATCAGTTATGAAATAGTTTCACAAAAATAAAAAGGACAGTCCTTAACACGTCAAGCCGTGGGGAAACTGCTCCTGATATCGATGCTAAAATCCCTGTCACTTACCAAGTATATCCTCCAGCGTCTGATCAAGTGTACCAAATCTAAACGCGTAGCCTTCTTGTTCCAGTCGTTTTGGCAACACCCAGCGGCTTTTCAATACCAGCTCTGTTTCCGTTCGAATCAGTACGGAACCTATTTCCAGCATCCATTTAGGTGCAGGTAATCCAATTGGTGCATTCATTGCAGTTCGCAGTTTCCCCATTAACACCCGATTACTTACAGGCTCAGGAGATGAGCAGTTGAAAACACCAGTTAAGTCGTCTCTGTCTTTTAAAAACAAAATGATTTGAAACAGATCCTCAATATGTATCCAGCTGAACTTCTGGTTTCCTTTTCCCTGAATGCCGCCAAGACCGAGTCTTACCAGGTTTTGATAAGGCTTCATGACTCCGCCACCTTTTCCTAATACAATGGCTATACGTAAGGCGATTTGTCTCGTTTGTTGTGGTACGTCACAATCAAAGAAACTTTGCTCCCAGTTTGTGGCTACATCGACCGAGAATCCGCTGCCAATCTCACCTTCATCCTCTGTCATCGGACGATCTTCTGCATGCCTGTAAATGGTTGCGGTACTGGAATTTATCCAGAGTTCTGGTGGTTGGTTGCATGCCAGAACAGACTCCCCGAGTATTTTAGTTGTTCTGACCCTGGAATTCATGATTTCATGCTTGTTCTTCTCATTGTATCGGCAATTCACTGTCTTCCCGGCCAGATTGATCAGCAACTCAGCACCTTCTAACGCCTTTGTTATCTCCGTTTGATTGTCCCAGGAAATATGCTGATCCTGTCTGGATATAATTTTGACTTCATACCCGCGCTCTGTAAATTTATTTTCCAGATAATTACCAATAAAACCTGTCCCTCCTGCTAAGACTACTTTGTCCATCATGTTACCCCCAGTACATTTTATAAAAATCGTTTTCTGATTTCCGGAGACGGCAAGGTGCAGCTGTCTCTCTTTCCAAACCATTTGTATCTGTTTCTCGCAATAATTTCATATAGATAATCACGAATTGGTTTTGGCACGAGCAGGAGAAGTGAGAGTAACTTCCATCCCCCTGTTAAATTTCTGCAAATTCTTAAGGCAGCTGAAGATTTATAGTAGCATGAATTATTCTCCACAAGAATGAGACTGTCCATTTCGGCAGGGACTTGGTGCTGTCTAATAATTTCTTGGCCAGCGTCTCCTTGAAGTGAGGCAAATTTATATCGTGCGTTCTTATCTCTTTTAATAATAAATTGAACACTCCGGTCACAAAAATTACATTCTCCGTCAAACAAGACAAGGTTATCCATATGCACTCTCCTTCCCAGCAAGTTCAATCCATAATGTACTTACTTGATTTTCTTCTATATTATACTATTTATTCTATTTGCTTATTTTTAAGTTTTCCATACTATTTGTATTCTTTTAAAAAAACCTTCGACTAGAATGCGTTTCCCTACAGGGTACAATTCAGTCCGTCTCTGTCAGCGTATAATGTTCTTTTTTCAAAGCCTGCTGCAGGGAACTGAATGTTGTCATGTTGGAGAAATCCAGTCCGAGCTGTACCGATGTCTTTGCAATTTCTGGACGAATTCCGGTGAAAGTGACTTCTATACCGAGCAGACCGAGAATGCGCATCACTTGGTAGATTTGATTAGCAACCATCGTATCAATTATTGATACGCCCGATAGGTCGATAAATAGTTTTGCAATGGTGTCCTCTGCACATTTTTTAGGGACCATTTCCAAAAGGGTCATTGCACGAAAGGTATCAATTTCTCCCACCAGTGGGAGAACCCCAATGGAATCATTGAGTTTGATAATTGGTGTGCCAATCTCATTGATCAGACTCTGTTGGGCTGATAGACGGTTGTTCATGAGTTTTGAATACGTGCGTGTGAAAGCAATAACCAACTCGTCAAACGCCAGGTTGATCGTCTCTCCCCAGGTCAGAATTGCATCACTTGGTATCGTTTCTTCCCGCACTTCCACAAACCGTTTAATTTGCGAGTAAAATACTTTACGAACCCAGCTCAATGCCTCGATTTCATCCGGCAGCGGAGTATTAGAAGCGACACGACTTTCAGCAACAAGCTGTGCCCATTTTAATTTGTTTTCTTCAAAATCCCCCTTGGAACTGAGAAGACTGCTCACAATTGTATGGTTCGTCAAGTTATTTTGTTCCCGAAGTGTCTGTTCTGCTTCGGTTCCTGCATCTTTAGAATAAATTGATCCTCCAGTAAAGTCCCTGAGAGCAAGCCATTCCTCAGTAATTGTATTTATATTGTCAAGCAGATATATATGTAGTTCTTTGTTCCAATCAGTCATCCATCTCTTCCCCCTTGCTTACATTTAATTAGATTCTCTTAGCATAAGAATAACAAAGAATCAGTTATTTTGCAGTTTGGATCAAATTGTTATCCGTCCAGATACTTTAAAAGCAGGATAGGAAGTAGATGATTTTTTCAATTGGTCTCGAACTAGTACTATTTAAATCAATATAAAGAAAAGACAAGGTATCCACCGACTCCTTGTCTTTGTTTAATGCAGTATTTTTGTAGCTTCATTGTATTCTGTCACTTGTGGTGTTCATTATTTCTTCAGCAGTAAATACATAAAATAGGGTGCACCAATTAAACCAAGAATGTTTAACCGATTAGCCTTATACAAAGTAAATGGTATTAGTATAATCAGCCAAGGCAGAATTGCTAAGACGAACGGCCATTCGGTACCCCATATGTTTTTTTGTCAGGAATCTCCATGCTAAGGTCTTTCACTATTATTTGTTCACCATAACCGATGTTGAGCGATTCTGTATATAACCGGAACATTGTTATCCTCCATTCTATTCAAAGGAATACGTTTGCTGATAAGTTCTCACTATCAATTGATTAAAAGTTATTGGCTAACTATTATTTTGTCAATAACTATTTTCAATGCTGTTAAAATAGTGTATGGTTAAATGAGAATGATAATCAATCACAATGGCGTTGAGGAGTGAAAAGTTTTGGACCATAATGATTTGTATGATGTAACCATAATTGGTGGAGGACCTGCTGGATTGTATTCAGCTTTCTATAGTGGACTACGAGAAATGAAAACAAAAATTATCGAATACCAACCCACTCTTGGTGGGAAGGTTCATGTATATCCGGAGAAAATGATCTGGGATATTGGTGGACAGCCTCCAATATCAGGGGCAAGGTTTATAGAACAAATTGTTGACCAGGGCATAACTTTTAATCCGAGCGTTGTATTAAATGAAAAAGTGGATGCTATCACTAAAAATGAGAATGATATCTTTGAATTACGCCTGGCATCCGGAGCGGTTCACTTTTCCAAAACTGTTATTGTTGCTGTTGGAAGTGGAATTCTTAACCCGCAAAAATTGGAAATTGAAGGCGCTGAAAGATTTGAGATTTCCAATCTGAATTATACCGTGAAGGCGTTAAAAAGCTTCCAAGATAAAACAGTAGTTATATCTGGTGGAGGAAATTCCGCCATAGACTGGGCAAATGAACTGAGACCTATTGCCAAAGATGTAATTATTATCTGCAGAAAAGACAGCTTCACTTGCCATGAAGCCCTAGCTACCCAATTAAAAAACAGTTCGGTTGTCTGTTTGTTCAATACCCAGATAACCAAACTGATTGCAAGTAAAGACCATGAGCAAATTGAGAAAGTGCAGCTTACGAATCTGGAGTCAGGGGTGGTATCCTATTTACCGCTTGATGAGATGATTGTGAATCATGGCTATGACCGGGATACTTCCTTACTTAAAAATAGTGATTTAAATATACAAATCGAAGACAATTATTTTGTAGCTGGGAATGCGAACAGCGAATCGTCGGTGTCTGGTCTTTATGCTGCAGGTGATATTTTAGCACATGAAGGAAAACTAAATTTAATTGCAGGTGCTTTCCAGGATGCGGCAAATGCTGTCAACAAAGCCAAACAATTTATCGATCCGGATGCTAATAAAGTAGGTATGGTTTCTTCGCATAATGACGTATTTAAGAAGCGAAACAGAGAAATTGTTAAACAAATGATGAAATAGAAAACTCAAAGACCCTTTCACATAAATTGTGAAGGGGTCTTTGAGTTTACATTGTTTAATCTAAAATAAGAAGATCATAAGAAAACAGCGCCTCATTCATTCCAATTATCTCTTCCAAACCGTTAATTTCAATCGTATCTAATTTTTCACCAGATTCAACGTTATACGATACCAATCCAGCATCAACAGTATCACCTGTATTATTATAATAAACATAGAGTTTTTCATCTTTCCAATCAACCTGGACAAAGTCCCCGTGGCGGGCAGTATCTTCAATCATGAAACTTTCTTCCGTTTCACCTGACTCTATATCTGTTGCATAAACCAGACCAGTTCCATCAATATAATAAAATGTGTTCCCATACAGATAACCACTTTTTTTCGTATCATAGGGTAATGCCTCGTAATGTTCTTCTTCTGACATGAAATCTACGATAGAGTAATCAGTTACTTTCTTTGTCTCCAGATTTAATTCCATTAACTGAATTGATGTTTTATCTTCCTGATAGGACTCCTCCAGATAATATATATTGTTTTCTAAAACATGTATATTACTAACGGGGGTGGCCATATTGATTGTCTCCCAAGTCATAATTTGACGTGTGTCAGCATGGTTCGAAAGTTCTGTCTGTGATAGTGTGAATTCCTTAGACTCCAGATCTTCTCTGTGCACCGTATAAATAGTAGTATCATCATTTCCCCTGGATTCAATATAAAAAGGTAATACATCTTCTTTCAATTCGTTATCATGGTGCCAATAGATATCGGATTGATATGTTTCACCATCGTCCCCCATACCGCTGTTAAATATAGAAAAAAATGATTGACTGCTATTAAGTTTGCCAACATAGTCACCTGTATATTGGACTTTTCCCCTGTCTTCTTCTTCCAATTGACTTGTAAACATATAGTTCTTCGTTTCGTCCTGAAAAAAAACACTATTGTCTGAATAGCCCAGTCGACCTAATTCAAGTCCTTCTGTTTCCATTGCATGCGTCTCCCCCTGATGGTCGATGAAAACAACAAATCCTTTTCTGTTTTTTGAATCCATTGTGGTGGAATAATATACAACTGCTGCTTGGTCATCTAAGAATCCTGCATCATTTATCGATTGAAGGGTATTCGCACTGGGAAAAAAGTTATAAACAACTGCGCTTGAAACAATTAGCATTAGTAAACCGATACTGGCAATAATTATTTTTCTTTTCATAATAGGTTCCTTTCCACAGAGGAAATGTCATTATACGAATTTTAAATGTTGAGTATCCAGCCCCGCCACTGAAATTTATGAAATCATCCAGAGAACAGTCAACTAATTACGCGGTAGGTGACTGTATAGCCTGAATCCCGAATATCTTTAGGGTAAACACCACCCCCAAGATTTACATCAATATCTATCCCTGCCTTTAGTTTAAATGCACTCCATAATAGTTTCGAACAATTCTTTGCACCATAATGGCCTGTCAGACGGTTTGTTGCGAAATTATAAGAATAACTGTCACCAGTTCTGCTGCGAGCCCAATCAGCCGCTGCATTTCTATTAGCTGTACTTGTATTTACATATTGCACAACCGCATTCCTTTCAACATTGCGGTCTCTATAATTAATATATCTGACGCCTGTACTGGGAATAGATTCTGCGATGGTTGTTGTCGTATAATAAATTCCATTATGTCCATGCTGAATCCCAAGTGTCGAGGATGGTGTGTAGAAAATATCGCCTTTTCTTGAAGCAATAGGAAGTTTGTAATTTCCGGAGCTTCCACCGTTAATTGCATTTTGTTCTGCTTGTTCTATTTCATCGGCTTTCAGCTGAGCGTTTAATTCTTCCAATAACTCATTAGAGGCCTCTATTTCTGATTTCCCAATTGCCTTTGCATAGATTGCAACAGTTTCTTCAACTTCTTCCAAGGTAATACCAGGTTGTAATTTAACAAGCTCAGTTACGTTTTTATCCAAGCTCGTACTGCTTGCACTGATGCTGATACCATTAGCGAATACCAACACAACGATCAATACACCCATAAACATTCTTAACATAGACTTCTTCATTTAGATTTCTCCTCTTTTATAAAGATTTTTGTCTATCGATAAGCTTACCTAAGTAAAGATTATCATAAATTATTAAAATATTCCGTGAACATAAAGGAAGGATAGAACGGTCTCAAAAAGAGTTAGGGGTTGCTTTCTTTCTAAAATAATTTTAAAAAAGAGTTATTATTAGATTCTTAGGAAATATTTCTCGGATAATCTGTTTAAAAGTACTATTTTTAGTTAACTTTCACAAGTTTAATTGTCAAAATTTTGTTACAATATAATTAGGGAGTTTTCTCAATTTATGAGGAGGAGTCTCATGAATAACAATATAGGAAACATTATTAAACTGAAGAGGAAAGAGAAGGGTTTAACACAAGAGGAATTGTCCCAGGAAATATGTACTCCTTCCTACCTTAGCAGAATTGAGAATAATCAAGTGGTTCCTGATGAATCAATACTTGATTTATTGAGTAAAAAGCTAGGTATTTCCTTAACAAAAAAAGATACACAGGATGCTGATTCAGATGTTAATCGCAGGCTGGAAGACTGGCATATTAAGTTATTGGAAAGGAAAAATTATCAGGAAAATGTGTATGAACTAAAAAACTTGATTGACCAGACAAATAATGAATCCAACACCGTGAAATTTAAGATTATTCATTGCAGATACCTTCTTATGAAAGGGAATATTAAAAAAACCACAGACATCCTCAGGAATCTGGCCTGTATCCTCAAACCTGATTACACCCGGAACTATTTCTTGTATGTTAGTGTGCTGATGATTTATCATCACTTAAAAGAGGAATATGATGAGGCGATAAGCGCGGGACTGCCACTCGTAAAGAAGAAAGACCTCGAATCTATTGCATCTGATTATGAAATTGGCATGATCTACTATAATCTAGCTTTAAGTTACAGCAAGCAGCACCAAACCGAAAGATGCATTCACTATTCCAATATCGCTTTGTCTATATTCAAAGATCAGTATTTCCTCGATAGAGCTATAGATTGTCAACTTTTGCTCGGTATTTCCTTCAACCGATTGGGCTTTTGGGAAGAATCAAAGAATGCCTTCCTGTTATCGGAAAGACTAGTCACTTTCTTACCCGTGGAAAGCCAGGATCATTACACTGGGATAATCCAAAATAATATTGGCTATTCATTGGAATGTCAGGGTAAATATAAACTGGCTATCTCCTATTATGAAAAGAGTCTGGAACTAAAAAGGGGAAGTAAGTTGAATACGTTAATCAACCTTGTCCGTTCCAACTATAATGTGAATGACATGATAAAAGCGAAAGAGTGGCTTTATTTAGCACTTGATATGGTAAACAGTGACTCCCCAAAGAAATATTCAATTCAACTACAGACATACCACACAATTTTTAAAAAAGAATATACCGACATCGAGGAAATTATAAAGATGCAGCAAACGTGTACAGATTTTTTCTTGAACACTCAAAACTGGCAGCTTCTATATGAGTATTCGACTCTCTTTGCAACTATTTATGAGAAATATAATCTTTATAAAAGGGCTAATTCCATGTACAAATTAGCTTTAAAAGCTAATGATAATAAATTTTCCAGGAGGAGATAACATGAAAAAAATGCTTTTAACTATGCTGATTACAATGGGGGTTATTTTCGTTTCTGTGAACCTCACAACAGATGCAGGTTTCGCTGGAAATGAAGACCATCCAGAACCATTCAGTCAGAACGAAACGATTTAACCGGTAAATTCCCAAACCAGTAAAATGTTTAAGGGATTTTATTGGAATTAGGAATGGACATAGGACGCCTCCTCTGTCCGTTATTTACCTTCTGTATAAAAGCAGGTGATTTCAAATTAACGTCGAATAGTTAAACTAAACCTGGATAGCGTCAAATGGAAGGGGGATCTGCATGACAGCAGATAAGGTAAAAGGCTTCATTGGTCTAGGTGCTACGTTAAGTATAGTTGGGCTTATATTATTATTTTCCAGCATAAGTTTCGGAACGTCACTTGCAGATGGTTGGTTAGTGAGAAATGGTGGTATGTCAGACTCTTCGATTTATGAACTTAGAGTAAATAGCTACACAACTAACTTTTTAGCTTTTGGAAGTATCACATTTGCGATTGGACTTTTCACTACTATTTGGTCTTCTTATAAATTACTTGCTGATCATAATGAAAATGAAATCTGACAGGTTATGTTGTGACAGTAGATAAGCACCCTGCCAGCTTAGCAGGGTGCTTCATTTAATTACTATATTCTCTTTGTGTCATAAGGTGAATTTCGTACATGTTTAAGGTATTTAGACATGTTTCTATCAATAAAAAATTAACTAAAGGAGAGCTCTTTTTCTTCTCTTTCTTCTTTACTTAGCCCAAGCGCCTGCTCTGTTGAAGCATGAACTTCGTGCAGGAGCTCTGGATTTTCCATTAATGACACACCATAGGAAGGAATCATTTCCTTAATTTTAGGTTCCCATTCCTGCATATGCTGAGGGAAGCATTTATTGATTACCTCAAGCATAACATGCACGGCGGTAGAAGCACCCGGCGAAGCTCCCAATAATGCTGCAATCGAGCCATCAGCGGCAGTAACCACTTCTGTACCAAATTGAAGTGTTCCTTTACCGCCTGCTTCGGTATCTTTTATAACTTGTACACGTTGGCCGGCTGTTACTAAGTCCCAGTCCTCGCTTTTGGCGTTCGGGATAAACTCGCGTAACTCTTCCATGCGTTTTTCTTTTGATAACATCACCTGCTGGATCAGGTATTTTGTCAAGGGCAGCTCTTTTGCCCCTGCAGCCAACATCGTTAAGACATTGTTCGGTTTTACAGATGTTACTAAATCAAACATGGATCCAGTTTTTAAGAATTTTGGTGAGAAGCCAGCATATGGTCCAAACAGCAACGATTTTTTATTGTTGATAAATCTTGTGTCAAGATGCGGAACAGACATTGGTGGAGCACCAACCTTCGCCTTGCCGTACACTTTAGCATGATGCTGGGATACAACATCCGGTTTATTGCACACCATAAATTGCCCGCTAACCGGGAATCCTCCAATATGCTTTCCTTCAGGAATACCCGATTTTTGCAGTAAATGCAAGCTTCCTCCTCCGCCTCCGATGAAGACGAATTTAGCAGTATGGCGTTCCACAGTACCACTACCCAAATTCTTCACTTTCAATTCCCACAAGCCGTCACGAGTACGTTTAATATCATTCACATTATGGTTGTAGTTTATATCAATATTCTCACTCTCTATGTGGTCAAACATCTTACGTGTTAAAGCACTAAAATTAACATCCGTTCCGGAGTCGATTTTTGTTGCTGCTATTGGTTCACTCGATGCGCGGAGTTGCATAATAAGCGGGATCCATTCCAACAGTTTTTCTGGATCATCGGAAAATTCCATCCCTTGGAATAGAGGATTTTTCGTTAGTGCTTCAAAACGTTTCTTTAAAAACATTACATTTTGTTCCCCATGTACTAAACTCATATGAGGCAATGGCATGATAAAGTCCTGAGGATTATGTATCAAGTTGCTGTTTACAAGATAAGCCCAAAACTGCATAGAAACCTGGAACTGTTCATTAATTTTTATAGCTTTACTAATATCTATAGATCCATCCGGCTTTTCGACCGAGTAGTTAAGCTCGCACAGTGCCGCATGCCCCGTTCCCGCATTATTCCATTCATTAGAGCTTTCCTCTCCTGCATTTGCAAGCTTCTCAAACACTTTAATATTCCACTCCGGTACTAATTCTTTCAAGAGTGTCCCTAACGTTGCACTCATGATTCCTGCACCGATTAAGATGACGTCTGATTTAGTTTCAATGTTGCTCATTTTTACCAACCTTTCCCCATAGAAAAGATGCAGGTATCACACCAAAATAAGCGCAATCCAGCCTCACACCACTTCTATCTCCGTTATAAGTTTATCATAGTATAATAAAATTATATATAGATGCAGATATCTACTATTATATGATAATTATTGGTTATTTAAAAGGTTAAAAAGACAGTAGTTCATCAAGAAATTGGTTTGCCGTTAAGCTGTACACCGAGACCCTCTAGACTAGATACCATTATGATCCCTGTTAGCATAAAAAGCGGTTGACCCTACTAAACAATTGCATACTTGAATAGAGATATTTATGAAGTATTGCCCCCTTCCTTAATAAGGATAAAAGGATAACTATAAATGATTTTTTTTCCTCCTCGATCCGATGGTGCAATTGTATGGGTCCTTACAATTAGTTCTTCCACAGATAAGTTCTCATTTTATAAAAGTGTCTAGCAGCTAATTCACTATTTTTCCTCACCATAGTTAGTTGCACACTCGAAATAATTTTTTTTTTCATATTGATAAGGTATGAGTAAAAAGGAGGTGTTATAGGTGTCAAATAGAGAAAGATTAAGGCATAGAAAGCGAAACATTGATGATGTTAGAAAAGCCAGACACAATAGGGCCAAAAGGAAAAAGGAAGTTATGACGGACGATATTGAAAGTATTTGTGAACGCTTTGCCGAAATTTTAGATGCAGATTCTGAAGTTACAAATGGGGTTTGTGTCGCTAGTCGGGTTAGGGATCTTGAAGCCAGTATCATGGGTCGTGAAACCAATTCACCACTAGTATTTCCACAATTTTTTTCATTTGAGAATTTTGATGATGAAGGAAATACCCTCAACTTAGGGGAAACTGTCATTTTGCAACATGAAATTAATCCGTTTGTTGAAAGGTTAGTAGAACAAAACATTCAATTTACCGCATTTCACAACCATTGGTTATTTGATGATCCAAGATTAATGTATGCTCATTTTCAGTCTATTGAACCCCCATTAGAATTTGCACGAAAAACTGCCAAAGCTTTAGAAGTATTAGAGGATTTTAAAAGATAACGAGTAGTCTGCTAGTTTTGCCAACTGTATTCTATATGAAATGATTGTTAATACTGCCTCAAATGAAGGACACTTATTTGGGTGTCCTTTTCCACATTAAATTCCCACTCTATTCCTGCACACTGATTTAATCATATACTATGTACGATAACATTTTCATCAAATTGATTGGTTTACTGCTCACTACTTTGAGATAATCACTTTTGTTGAAGTCAGAGCTTTTAAAAAGGAAGTGATGCGAGACCTGATTTACTGTTTCTTCTCCCTTTTTCAATTGCAATGGGTTGCCGAAATATTCTTTAGACTTTATAATAAGATAATTATCTGAAAAGACAAAAAGGAAGCGATATAATTGCCAATAAATATTCCTAGAGAACTGCCTGCAGGTAAGGCTTTAAAGCAAGAGAAAATTTTTGTGATGGATGAAAATCGAGCCAAAACACAGGACATTCGCCCATTAAATATTGTCATTCTGAATTTAATGCCTGAAAAGGAAAAGACAGAGTTACAGCTGTTACGACTATTAGGGAATACCCCTTTACAAGTAAATATTACGTTTTTACGTATGGTAACACATGAATCGAAAAATGTAAGTAAATCACATTTAGATACATTCTATTCTACTTTTGATGAAATAAAGGATCGGCGATTTGATGGTATGATAATTACAGGTGCACCTATTGAGCAGCTGGAATTTGAAGAGGTTACATATTGGGAAGAAATAAAGGAAGTAATGGAATGGTCAAAGCAACATGTGACCTCTGTACTGCACATTTGCTGGGGAGCGCAGGCTGCGTTGTATTATCATTATGGGATTGAGAAGCATGCCTTGCCAAAGAAGTACTTTGGTATATTTCCCCATGATATAACAGATCCCACCATTAAACTTGTCCGTGGGTTTGATGAAATTGTACATGCCCCCCATTCGCGGCATACGACTGTATCCTATGATGCTGTGAAAAATAATTCAGAGTTAACGTTGCTATCATCTACAGAGGATCGGGAGCCTTTTATCATCTTGTCCAACGACGGGAAGCATGTTATGATCACTGGCCATCTGGAATATGATGCAACTACACTCGGAGACGAATATACACGGGATTGTGATAAAGGGCTTGATATCGAACTGCCGGAAAATTACTACCCGCATAATGATGTGACTAAAAAGCCGCTTAATACGTGGCGCTCTCATACCCATCTGCTCTTTTCCAACTGGCTGAATTATTATGTATACCAGCAGACACCTTTTGAATGGAAATAAGTTTTAACGATGCTATTAGATAACATGGAGACTCTGCCACTATCAAGTGGAAGAGTCTTTTCGCATTGGTTTATTTTTATGATTGATATGGGTTATGAAATAACTGCGTATAGTCTGACTTTTTCGGATTGTCACATTTGAGGCTGCATCTTTGGAAGGAATGATGCCTCTATCGTGTACAGACAATAATTTTATGTTACAATAACCCCCAACTGGTTTAAAAAAGGAGAATGACATTGAATAAAAAATGGATAATAAGTTTACTCTTTGCCGCACTTGTGCTTACGCTAGCTGCATGTGGTAATGATGATGAATCAGCTGAAGATAATAATGACGAAGCAGAAGAGGCTGCACCGGGTACAGAACAACCTGAAATGCCTGAGCCTGATTTAGAAGGTATTCCTGAAGTTGTTGCAGAAGTAAATGGTGAAGAAATAACAAGGGAAGAATTTGAAACTACGTATCAAGGTCAATTTCAGCAAGCCAGCCTGCAAGCAATGATGTCTGGTCAAGAGATTGATCAGGATCAATTAAAAGGACAAATAGCAGAAGGTTTGGTTGGTCAGAGACTTCTTATACAGGAAGCAGACAATAGTGGTATAGAAGCCTCTGAAGAAGAAATAGATGAAATCCTAGATCAATTGGTAGAACAAAATGGTATGGAATCAAGAGATGAATTCCTGGCTGCTTTGGAAGAACAGCAGGGAATGTCAGAGGAAGAAGTAAGATCTGAGCTTGAATTGCAGGTTAAAGTAGATCAGCTTATAGCCAGAGAATCTGGTGACATTGAGCCAACAGACGAAGAAATGGAAGAGCTTTATGAAGAGTTTGCCGCTCAGCAGGAAGAGCATGCTGCCGGAGAAGATGGTGAAGAAACAGATGTCCCTTCATTTGAAGAAATGAAACCAGATCTTGAAGCACAAGTAAAAAGACAAAAAGAAGCAGAAGCATCCCAATTACTTGTTGAAAAGCTTCGTGAAGATGCAGACGTTACGATTCACATTTAATTTAACAGTTAAAAGACTATCAAATCCGATGATTTGATAGTCTTTTTTTGTAGAGCCTAAAGATAACAGGGTATGCATGCTCTACCTGGTTAACACAAATCCGTGACTCTTTCTTTTCACTCGCCGTCTGCTACTTTGACAAGTTGTTTTCCGATATTCTCACCGGAGAACAGCCCTAAGAAGGCATCTGGAATTGCTTGAAAACCCTCTTTTATTGTCTCTTCAAACTTCAGCTCTCCACTTGAAACACCTTGCGCAAGGAATTTGTAAGCTTCTTTGAAATGCTTTGAAAAGTCACCAACGATAAAGCCTTGCATCAGCACTCGAGATTTAATGAGAAACGACTGGACACGCAATCCAATATCCTCTTCCCCTTCCTTCAGGTTATAAGAAGAGATTGCTCCGCACACAGGGACACGTGCAAAGGTATTCAGTAGTGGCCACACTGCATCCGAGATCTCTCCACCAACATTTTCATAATAGACATCAATCCCGTTCGGACAGGCAGCTTTTAATTGGCTCGAAAGATTCCCCTCTTTGTATTCGACGGCAGCATCATAGCCAAGTGTATCTGTTATATATGCTGCTTTTTCCTTTGAACCGACGATTCCAATAACACGTGCACCCGCTTTCTTTGCCAGTTGACCTGCAACTTGCCCGACAGCTCCAGCTGCACCAGAGACAACCACTGTCTCACCTTCTTGTGGCTTGCCAATATGCATCATACCAAAATAAGCAGTTAATCCGGGCATACCGAGTATACCCAATGCGGTACTTGGGTTCAGTCCATTTGTGTCCACTTTACTTAAGCTGCTTGCTTCTACGATATGGTACTCCTGGAAAGCAAGGTTTCCTCTGACAATATCACCCTTATTCAGCTGATCACTAGCTGAATCAACTACCTGTGCCACTACACCACCATTAAGTGGTTCACCAACTTGAAATGGCTCTACATACGAAGGCCCATCAGACATCCTCCCCCGCATGTATGGGTCTACCGAAATATACAATGTCTTTAATAATACTTCATTTTCTTTCGGCTCCCCTACTTCTACTTCTTTAAATTGGAAAGTCCGTTCATCAGGCATACCATTTGGGCGTTCCTGTAATATGATTTGCTGTTGTTTCATATAGTTAACCTCCTGTACATTAGTATGTAGTATCATTTTGTCTTATACTTCCCACTTTCCCTTCTAATTTTGGATTAAACTACCACGGATATAATCAGGATATACTATCTAGCACACCACCATGGAAATTTTCAGTGCTATTAAAACTGCCAGCAGGAAAGATAAATGTCCATGGCATACTTGTTTGCTTTTCAACTGTTATCGGTGGAGAAAACGTGTGCTCTGCGAATTTCACACCTTGTATTGAATATGTCATTTTCTCATCAGTTATGGAAAAATCCTGTTGACTCGTATTATGTATAATAACGGCAACTAACAGATCTCCGCGATGATTTTTGGCTTGCCAGAGTGAAGTAAACTGAACCATTTTGTCCGTTGACAGGATTATTTCCCGGAACGTTTGCTCAATCCGTATCCGGTCCTGATCGGCAATTGTGCTATCCCATGCCGATTGAAACACAAGCTTTTGCACTGGACGCCCTCCTTCCTTAATTAACCACTGTATTCATCATAATGCTTTTAGGGAAAAATATATACCGAAAGCAAATAGCAAACCGAGACGGCTATCTTTGAGCACGCCCACATCCCTCGTATTTTTCAAAAACCACGTGGTATAATAAAATTGAATCTTAAAATCATATTTTACTTGGAGGTAACATGCTTACATTTGAAGAAAAACTAGCAATTATTGAGTCATTTCCTGAATTACAGCGTAACGATGTCTCACTTGGTCGTGTCAATTTTCACTTTGAAGAAAGTGTATTGGATAAAAAAATTGTCGTCTATCGTCTGCATCCTAACGGAAACGGATTTGTTTACGCAGAACTAATAAATGATGACTATTCGGTCGATTCTAAAGGGATGGTTAACATACGTGATTTCTCGGAAATGGAGCTTCTTAAGGTGATTAAACAATCCATAGAATCACTGTCTGAATCGGAACCTTTTGAAGAATCATGGGTAAATGCAGATAGTCAAAACCTCCTATTGGTTGAGGAATACGGCACATGGAATATTTATGCTGGGGAAATGCTGGACGGATCGTATGCAACCTATAATGGCGCAGTCGATTATCTGCATCAGGAAGGTTTCAGACGTTTACAGGATGAAGATTTGAAGAAATAAGAACCAACAAAACAACCCCTGAGTTAGGGCTCTAACTAGCAGTCAGATGCGGGAAAGAGATATCAACATTGATAAAATTAGACTATTAAAAAGGTATCGGGTATGAAAACCTAATACCTTTTTCTGTTTAGTTCAATTCGATTATAGGCAGTTTCGTTTTCACCTGCAAGAGATTTTGTCTTCTCAAGCGAATTCTTCTTCTGAGAACGTGGTATCTACTGTTCTTTGACGTAACTTCAATCTCCAATTTACTAAAGATTGATAAATGAAGCATACCCGTTAATTAGATGTAAAAAGCTGCATTTAGTCAGAGAGTTTCACGCCGTATTCTTCTTCCAGTTCCTTATAAATCTCTTTCAACTTAGGTTTCTTTGCTATGATACTCCGTGCATTGTACGACAAATTAATTACTTCCTCACTCTGCTGATCCTTTGGTAAGCCTTTCTCATATTGGTAAGTGTCCAGTAACGTGCTCTCCAGTAGTTGTAATATGGAATACTGGGTTTTAAGTGCCTGTATCAACAGTTCTTCCTTTCTATCATCTGATTCCAATCTACTCATATTAATTCTCCTTTGAATGATGATTTTTATTTATAGAAAGCGTTATAGTGCCATACTAAATACTTTTTTGACTTTCAGCGTACCAAATAAGTGCTTTTTGTTCCAATTCCTGAACGTATTTTTTTTTTGCTTGACTGTATTCCCTTGTGTTATCGAAATGCTGAACCAATTCCTCTTTAAATCGACTGTACTTAGCTGCTTTTTCTGAATGGGTACGCAGATAATCCCTAAATACTAAATGTCGTTTAATATGAGGGTTATTAACTTGATAAAAGTGAATATGATGCGTTCTGTTTTCCCCGCCTTTTCGAAATAACCTTCTTCCTGTAATCCCCCATTCACCGGCAACATCATACCCTAGTGACTCCATTTTGCTGTTGAATAAATCAACTTTATCTATGTCTTTTACGATACACATCATATCGATTACAGGCTTTGCCTTTAATCCGTAAATCGATGTACTACCAAAATGTTCAAATTGAATAACTTCTTCCCCAAAAACTCTTTGCAGAAATTGAGATTCCTTTTGAAACATTTGAGCCCAGTTTTCATCAAAATCAGTAAGTCGAACTTTCATGCAATAACCCCCTGTGATAAAAAGTAAACGTGTTTGTTAGATCATTGGTTTTGTGACATGATCAGAGGTTAAGTTTATGAATTCCTCAGCGTCTTTTACGCATAATTTCATTCCTTTATCCCAAAATGTTTCTAAAGTAATATCCTCTCCCAGATGCTTCATTACCAAATCTTCTATAGACATCCTTCCTGAATCACGAAGCAAGTTTAAATAATCTTTTTCAAACGCTATCCCTTTTTCTTTTGCTTTTGCGTATATACTTAGAGAAAATAAATACCCAAATGTGTAAGGGAAATTATAAAACGGTGATTTTGTTATATAGAAATGAGGGGTCCAAATCCACGACCGAACTGAAGCATTTTCAAAGGAACCTTCATAGCTTTCCTCCACTGCTTCTTGCATTAATTCGTTTAAACGTGAAGAAGAAACAAATCCTTCTTTCCGTTCCTCGTAAAACTTCAACTCAAATAAAAACCTTGAATGCAGATTCATGAAGTTCATTACACTGCGTTTTAATTTTTCATCCAGTAAAAACAAATGCTCTTCCATTGATTCCGCTTTCTCCATAGCTGCATCTAAAACAATCATTTCAGAAAATATAGAAGCTGTTTCAGCCATATTCAACGGATATTGTTTGCTTATCCCATCAACTGATTCCATTGCACAGTTATGAAAAGCGTGTCCCAATTCATGTGCCAGGGTTAAGATATTTGTGATTGTCCCACCATATGTCATAAAAACTCTTGATTCCCCTGATAGTGGAAACCCTGCACAAAATCCAACGGCTGATTTATTAGGTCGGTCTTCTGACTCTACCCATCCTTCAACAAAAGCTTTCCGTGTAAATTTTTCTAACGACGGACCAAATTGGCTGAATTTCTCCAAAATAAAATCGACAGCTGTTTGGTAGCTGATTTTTTGAGTATCTGTTGAGATAGGTGCCCAGAAGTTATACGACCGCATCTTTTCATCACCAAGAATATTGGCTTTTTGATTTAAGTAGTTTTTAAAAGGTTGTTTATGCTTGCTGACTGTTCTCCACATGGCATTCAGTGTTTCTTCCTTCATTCGATTATTAAACAACGGTTCTTCTAAAACATTTTGCACACCCTGCTTTTTATATATTTGTAACCGAAATCCTGCTATATGATTAAGTATCTTTGCAAATAATTCTTCTTTTTCTTTCCATTTAGCTTCTAAAGCCATATGAGCCTTTTTACGTACCATTTCATCAGGATCCGATCGTAAATTAATCGCCTGGCCAACTGATAATTTGCATATTTGTCCATTGACTGGGACATTAATTTGAATACCACCAATAAGCGTTTTATAAAACTGCCCCCAAGAATGGTAGCCATCAATTTTCAAATCCGAAACCATACGATCTTCTTTTTCCGAAAGCTGATTATCTGCTTTAAACCGCCATTCAGTTAAAATAAATTTAAAGTTATGTAACACGTCCGTATCCAACATACCTTCCCAAAGAGTATCATTTATATTTAAAAGTAATTTCTGTGTTCTTTGTATAGCAGACTCAAAACGAGCAGAAATAGAGGTGATTTTCCCTTGAAGTATTGTAGCCTTATGATCATTTGGATTCTGTGCCAGCAGACAAGTTATAAAAGAATTAGTTTGAGCTACTTCCAGTTGAATGCGCGTTATGTATTCAATTAATTCTGCAATCATTAATGAATCTGTTATTTCTTTAGGGGTATTTGTGACGTTTAATTTATTATCAAGTTCACTGAGATTGGCTTCCATCTGTTCTATATGAACTAGCAGCTCAGGTGATTCACTCCCTCCCGCGAACAATGATTTTAAGTTCCAAACTTCTTGATATTTTTCCTTTTTCATTTGTTCTCTCCCTATTATGTAGTTAAATTATACGACTGTCCTCCAACTGGACACCTTGTAAATAAATTTTTAAATTATCTATATCCACTTACTTTTAATCGTCAAAATTTACTATTGTCCTTATTTTAGACACCAAGGAATTCCGTTTGAAGCTCTTTCTCAATCACCTTTGTATCAAATGATATACTATATGCTTTAGCCTCGGGTCTTGAACTAACTACTTTACTTACTTCCTGTTCGATATAATGAATTGCTACCCCATCATCCGCAGCAACCCCAGCCTTTATATTGTTTGATGCAACAAGTTTGTGATAAGCAGGCCTTCTTTCTATATCGCCGTCATAATGTGGGCAGTTACTACCCTTTAAGAAACCTAAACATTCTATCTGTTCAAGCCCATCTCCAAATGAATCTGTTACACCCTCATCAAACCAACAAATGGAGCCTGCACTGATTCCAGTTAATATAATTCCTTTATTCCATGCTTTTCTTAAAATGCAATCCAAACTCCAGTCTTTCCACAAAGCTAATAGATTTTTAGTATTCCCTCCCCCTACAAATAGTATATCTTTTTCCATTATGAATCCCTCTAAATCCCTAGTTGGTGGTTCAAATAGAGATAAATGCGAAGGGATACAGTTTTGATTATTAAAGAAGTTATAATATCTTGAAATATAATTATCTGAATCTCCGCTAGCAGTGGGGATAAAGCAGATTTTTGGATTGATTTTCTTTGATTGGTTGAGTATGTACTTATCTAATAAAGGATTGTCTGGTTCCATTGAAAAACCTCCACCGCCCAGTGCAATTATTTGTCTCATTTTCATTCCCCCTCTCTAACAAAATACTAGTCATATAATTTATATTTATTAGGCAGGCTCTTTTCATAATTAAGATTACTAATTCCTTCATTAACTCTTTTTAGCTGAACCAAGTAAGCAATGCTCCTATTATTCTAGCATCGTATTCCGTTTAGTTTAGTTGATTTGAGTAAGATTATCGATACTCAATCAACCAGCAATCCTCGTATTTTCCCTCGTGAAGTTCATGCTTAGGAAGAATCCTGATTTTGCTAAAACCACACTTTTCATAACATTTAATAGCCCTCAGATTCCTTGTTTGGGGATCCATAACTATTCGGTCCGCTTTTTTATGTCTGATTAAATAGTCGACCATAGATGTAACAAGTATTGTTCCAACTCCTTTGTTCCAATACTCGACCTCACCTATGAATTGGTCTGTCCCATAAATATTTTCATCAAGCTCATGAACAAAGGCGCAAGCGCCCGTTTAGGGACGTACGGACTGGACTGAGCCGCAGGAGATAAAGGAAACACAGCGACCAGAGGGAGCCGATGTTGACTTATCGTACGGAGGTGAAGGAAGTCTCGCTAGTCCCTGGGCGCTGGAGCTGGACGTGGCTGTTTAAGTGTAAGAATTAATTGCAGCCAAAATTTTATACTTCCTAGTTCATCAAGATACCCATAATCTTTTTTTGTTTCATCATCTAATTGATAAAATTGAATATATCCTATTTCCTTATTTTCAAATTCTACTATACATCTAACGGAATCACTTTCTGAAGCATAAAACACTTTGTTTACCTTGACTAAATCAAAAGGATTGTCCCTTCCTTCATAAAATTCAAGAACTAATAGGTCTGATAGCCATTTTGCTAATAAGTAATGATCCTTTTCTTCTAAATTACGTACTTTTAATTTGCCTTGCTGAAACAACAAAATATCACCTCATTGTAGCTGCTTTTAAAAGATAACTCGGTTCTGTTTCTTTATGAATTATTGCCTGGTTAAAAAACTTGTTACGTAACGAATCCTTCAAAATCTGTATTTTTATTTTAACATATGAAATTACAGATTTATTTGAATTTACTTATTAGAACCATCTATCATTACCTTTATGAAGTATCTCCACTATTTAACCCTATCCTTTTTACACAAGGACCTTTATAATAGTTAGGGTGAATCTTAATTGAAGGAAAAGGTGTATTAACATGAGTTTATTAACCGTTACTAATTTAAGTCACGGATTCGGAGATCGTGCGATTTTCGATGAGGTGTCTTTTCGTTTACTACAGGGAGAACATATTGGGCTTATAGGTGCGAATGGTGAAGGTAAGTCCACTTTCATGAATATTATTACAGGCAAACTGGAGCCTGATACGGGAAATGTTGCCTGGTCAAAACATACACGTGTTGGTTACTTGGACCAGCATGCAGACTTGAAACAGGGCTTAACTATTCGAGATGTGCTTAGGACTGCTTTCCAATACTTGTACGACCAGGAAGATGAAATGAATCAACTCTTCGCAAAAATGGGAGAAATGGACCCAGATGAATTGGAAGATATTTTGGAAGAAACCGGTCGTATTCAGGATGCACTTACAAATAATGGTTTCTATATCATCGATGCAAAAGTTGATGAAGTGGCTAATGGACTGGGCTTGAATGATTTTGGACTGGATCGTGATGTCCACGACTTAAGTGGTGGGCAGCGAACTAAGGTATTGCTTGCCAAGCTATTATTGGAAAAACCAGACATTCTTGTCCTTGATGAGCCGACCAACTATCTTGATGTCGAGCATATCGAATGGTTGCGCAATTATCTGCTTGAGTATGAACATGCTTTCATTCTCGTTTCTCACGATATTCCATTTCTCAACAGCGTAGTCAACTTGATCTATCATATGGAAAACCAGCAATTAACACGCTACCCAGGTGATTATGATGAGTTCTTGCGTGTGTACGATATGAAAAAGCAGCAGCAGGCATCTGCCTACAAGAAACAGCAAAAGGAGATTGCCAACCTGAAGGACTTCGTAGCTAGAAACAAAGCGAATGCCGCTACAAGTAAAATGGCAACGTCTCGTCAAAAGAAGCTGGATAAGATGGATGTAATCGAGTTGGATTCCGAGAAACCGAAACCGGAATTCCGTTTCAAACAAGCCCGGACTCCTGGCAGATACTTGTTCGAAACCAAAGAGCTTGTTATTGGCTATGGAGAACCATTGTCGAGAACACTTAATTTAGCGATGGAGCGTGGACAGAAATTAGCTCTCTTAGGAGCCAATGGCATCGGTAAAACAACATTGCTTCGCAGTATTCTTGGCGAAATCCAACCGGTTTCAGGTAAGGTTGAATTAGGGGAACATCTCCATATCGGATACTTTGAACAAGAACTAAAAGAAACAAGTAATAATACATGTATTGAAGAAATATGGGACGACTTCCCTCATCTCACTCAGCAGGAAGTTCGGAGCTCCTTAGCTAAGTGCGGGCTTACACGAAAGCATATTGAAAGTAAGGTTAAAGTATTAAGTGGTGGCGAAAAGGCGAAGGTTCGTCTTTGTAAATTAATTAATAAAGAAACAAATTTACTCGTTCTCGATGAACCTACCAATCACCTGGATCGTGACGCAAAAGAAGAACTGAAGCGGGCACTAAACGATTATAAAGGCAGTGTACTCCTCATTTCCCACGAACCAGACTTTTACAAAGACATCGTCACAGACGTATGGAACTGTGAAGATTGGACCACGAAGGTATTCTAGAGATAGTGCCTGTCACTTCCCGGTTTTTAGCATATTTTGTCGAAATTAAATTGAATGCAGAACTTCTATAATAGAAAAATGTACCCTGTGAACGGACATGTTCCACGTGTCTGCTTACAGGGTACATTTCTAAATAACTTCAAACAGTTACCTGGGTAATAACAAGACAACCCTTTCTAAAAGATTGGGACTGTACCTGTACCTGCATATTACTCGGTACACCGATTTACTTTTACTTTCCGACCTACAACTTTTATATAAAGGACGACGTAACTTGTTATTGACGTAATTCCGCTACGGAAATACACTTCGCTTTCTCCACTCCGGATACAAGTGCAACATCTGCTCAGCTCCACTTCGTTCACTTTATCTACACCTGTTTCCCATCCGACATACAATTATCCCCCAAACAAAGAAAAACCGACATTTCTGCTTAAGAAATTTTCCTACTGGCTTGACCGTCGTATAGGTTGTAATTCGTATGAAGTAGTAACAAAAATTTCAGAAGATGCTCGCACTGACCTAAAAATCTGTGAACTATTTTATAGCAAACTTATCTTACACTCATTTACCCGTGTATACCACAAAATATTGACTCTGCAGATGGTCTCCTACGAACCGTAAGCACCTTGAAAGCATGCAGCCATACACAGGATAGTATTTTCGAAGTAATGAAAAATGAGGATAACCTGATCACCGTACAGGATATTCATGGAAGACAAGTCTATCAAATTGCAGATTTCCCTGTTAAAAATATTCAGCCTGGAATCCTGCTTCAAGGTGATATTGGAATAGCCAAGCATGAGTTCTTTTGAAACTTGGTATTATACAGAAAATGTCTATCTACAACTGGCACTAGAATATATTCATTTTATAGACGAATAAACCTAAGTGAGGGCTGCCCTAGTATTTATCACTAAAAAAGATAATTTCTGCACGAATCGTACGGTCGATTTTTAAAATTCCCTATGAATAATAAGGAAGTGTTCGCTTGTCGGTTGGAGATCCCGGGTTGATCAAAAGTGTTTTTTTAGAATAACGTACCATCGGGATATGTGAATGTCCAAATATAATTACATCCGGATCTTCCATTTCAAACGCTTCCATCGATCTTCTTTCCGTGGTTTTCTTTTCGCCGTGTCCGTGGACAATCCCAATTTTATGTCCATTGATATGTAGGATTTCCTGGTCAGAAAATTGCTCTTGAATATCCTTATTATCTACGTTTCCATAAACTCCTTTTACTTCGGCATATTTAATAAGGATATGAAAGATATCCATTGAGTTCCAATTACCAGCGTGAATTATCAAATCTGCGGTCTCTCATTCCTTTAAAAGATCGGTCGGCAGCTGTTTTCCTTTTCCAGGTATATGTGTATCTGCAGTTATGACAATTTTCATCGTGCTGGTCTCCTCTTTGAGATCTATAGATATACTTCTTAACCAAAGGTAAAGTGAATTGTATACTTTTCCAAACTAACCCTGCTTGCTAATGAATTAGTCCCACTGGTTTTTTTCTAATAAAAGAGGGGTGAGACAAGTATAACGGGTTCCGTTTCCTATCACAAAACGCAGAATTACACTTTAAAATGTAACTAAATTTGTATAAGTATTTTCATCGAATTTGTAGTGATATATGTAATAAAAATTAAAAATCTCAGTTCAGCTGAGATTTTTTTTCTATTTATTTTCAATTGCTTCTTCAACTAACGCACCATTTAGTTAAATATGGTTATTATCGATATTTATTGTGTTCAGGTTTAATCAAATCTTCATTAGAATTCCTAACGATTGAAAAATTGTCTACATTATAATGACCGTGAAGGGTTTCGTTGTGATGAAGAATTATTTGTTGTGCAGTTAAGTTTTTGGAATCAGAAGTAGAATGACCATCCCCGACTAATGTTACATCAAAATGATTGATTGTTGCCGTTCTAACAGCTATATCAATACAATGTTCCGTTTTACATCCCATTATTACAAGATGCTCTACATTGTTTCTACTTAAATGTTTTTGTAAAGAAGTGCCATAAAATGAATTTGTAGCGGATTTATCAAATATGAAAGCAGTGGATGGCACTTTAATATCCTTATGTATCTGGAATCCAGTTCCTTCTCCATTCGAAACATCTAAATCTCTCATAAAAACTATGGAGATACTTTCGTTTATTGCTTTTTCAATTACGGTATTAATGTTATTAATAATTTTTTGTTTCTCAAAAACCCCTTGTTCTTCATTATTACCTTCCATCAAGTCCTGTTGAGCATCAATTATCAGTAAAGTTTGTTTCAATATTTTTCCTCCTTAACACTTACAAGTTAAGCCATTTTTACTAACCTCTTTATATTTTCGTCAAAAGATGAGCTAATACCTCTTCCACAAACCTGCTTACGTTAGCACAATAAGAAAGATGTGATGTGATCAACTTATTTATCTTCAACTCTTGCACCTTTTTAGTGAAAAAAAGGTATATTTCTTAAACCACTTTTCTCGTTTGAAGATCTATTAGTGAATATTCTTTTCTGTACAAGTAATTTCTATTGTATTATTCATTGGATCTAAAACAGGAAAACTCCAATACCCTTTCCATTTTGGCTCAAAATAATATTTTGGTATTTGATTACTTAATATGGAATGGACAATGTCATTGAAATCTTCTCTATCACATTCTAAAGACCAACCTATCCTTGGTTCTGTTCCACCTTTCCACCCTGGTTGAATGGAAAACTTGTTTGATGGTTGGTTATATTCTGCATTGTACTCTATACTTAATTGGTGAGCGCCAATCTTAAAAGCAATCGAACCTTTATCATCCCATATAAGGTTTAACTGAAGTATATCAGAGTAAAACCACTTCATTTTCTCCAAATCGTTACAAAATAAATATGTGAATCCCCATCGCTTTGCTATATTAAATCCCCCTTTTAAGAAAATTTGCTTATTCCACTAACCTGCCTTATTGTATATATTCAACAAAAAAGGATGCTTCTCCTTCTTCGAGGATTGCACCAGTTAATTAAAGAAGAAAAAGTGACGCATCTTTAACACTCGGGCCCGATTGCAGTAGACCGTTCTGCACACCTATGCTTTCCATACAATCCTATTTTACCTAGTTCTTCTTGCATAAAGAGATTAATTCAATTAAACCATAGCCATTCACTACAACTAGAGCGTCTCATCCAATTTCTGAATCTTTGAGTGGGAGATTAAAAAAACATTGCCTAAAACGTCGATTTTATCTCCCTTTACCCGTACAGCGCAATCTTTGTTCGACGCATAAATATTTATTTCTTCCGATAGGAGTGATAGTTCGCTTTGAACCAGTGCAATGTTATTTTCAAGATCAAAATGAGACAGGACGGAAAAATTGTCAAGACCAATTCCGTCGTAAACAGAGCTCATTTCAACTTTAAATCCAAGGTTTTTCGAGCATAACCATTTAGCGGACATGTTGATTGCACCAGCGCTTGCTCCCATCACAACGGCGCTGCTTTTTTTAATCGAATCCGATAATTCATATTCCATCAAAAAACCATTTTGTTTAAGAATATTCCCCCCCAACAAGAAAATGACTGAAGCATTTTGAATTATCGTTTGGGCATCTTCCTTCTGTACGCGATAATTAATTAAATGATATTCATCAAACATAATGCCAGCCTGGTCAAGCCACGAGCGTTCAGTAGCACCATCATCTTCATTAATAGATGGATTCGAGCTAATCATAGCAAGCGATTTTCTATCAGTTATATCCCCCTGTAACACCCTGCCCAAATTCTCTGGAAAAAAATCGTTAAACCAACCTAAATAATAATGCGTTTTCATAAGTACCCCCATAGAAAATGTAAATAACATTTATTCCTTTCGTCACTCATTCTGTATTCTTGTCACCAACAAAATACGCTCCATATGGCCGATTGTTGAACACAAGTTAAACTATGCTCTTCCACTAACCTGCCCCTTTAACACAACAAGCGACTGTCCTTATTTAACAATCGCACCCATTTGTTGAAAAAGAAAAGTGCCGTTGTTTTCCACAATTACGCCCTTTTGTTGAATATCGTTTAGGTAAATCATTCAATTATAATTACTTCTCCATCCTTTAATGCTTTAAAAGGTATTCTATTATTAATCATATATTCAATATATTTGTCTATATCCTCAGACTCTGGATGGTCTGATTTATAATGGGGGGCAATTGCATATTCCAAAATATGTAGTCCATCCCAAATAGTTTGATATTCTTCCCCAAACGGCTTTTGATTTGGGTCATCTGCAAAATGAATACCTTTTAGCGTTGGTCCAAGGATACAAACGCCTGCACTGTACCCTCCATATAAGATGTTCTTGTTGTCCTTATAGTACTTTTTAACAATTTCATCGAAACCACTTAACCTCATAGCCTGTTGCCACCCCTTACCCAGATAACATCATACTCATTAAGTTTTCCTTTTAGTCCTTCTGAGTTACGGAAATACTTTTTCAAATCTAGAATATCCACTGTAAAACCTATTCTTTGAAGATCCGATACGTCCATTGCGTCACTTTTATTCTTTCTAAATCAGTTGCAAAATCTAATGCATTATTGTTATAAGCAACTTTTTTATTGCCATTTTTCGTGATGTCTATTAATTTTTGTTCTTCATTTCCAATTTTAAAAGATGATAGATAAAATTTCATATTATCCTCCTATTTTCCGTTAAATAGCTCCGTTTGTTAAATAAAGATTAATCTTGACTCTTCTACAATCCTTCACCAATAGTTGAATAACGGGTGCATCTTTCTTTCTTGAAGTAATGCACCCGTTATTTTAAGTGTATGTATTCACAAAGAAGGACAATTATAATAGCATATTGTCATAATCACTTTTAAGTATTGCCATAATAATCTCATCTGAATATGTTTTATTGTAAAATAAAGACTGACGTAAGACACCTTCTTTTACAAATCCCACTTTTTCATAGGCTCTAATTCCACGTAAATTATGGCTAAATACTTCTAACTGTATACGATTTAATTTAAGTTGTTCAAAAACAAAACTTAGAACTATTTTAATGGCTTCTATACCATAGCCTTTTCCTGTTAATGAAATAGAAGCCATTGATATTCTGAATCCTGCTTTTTTGCTTTCCTCATCAATATCTAAAATTGATAACTCTCCAATCATTTCATCACTGCTTTTTAGACAAATAGCGAAATCATAACGACTTGAATCATTATTTATATTCTTTATATGTGCCTTAATTTGCTCCATAGAAAAACTAAGATTAGTCCCTGTCATATAACGTATTTCTTTATCTAGTGTATTTTCTAACATAATAGGAGCATCTGACTCACAAAGAGGTCTTAGATAAATTCTCTCGCTTTCTAATCTCATTTTGACTTTCTCCTCATTTCTGTTGTTCAATTTATTGTTTGAGTAAATGGACTTACGTTGATATTACATTAATCTATAATGCTGTGATATACCAAGAACAATTTATAAAAGTTCTATCCACAACACAATGCATTGAAAATGTGTCAACACTAACCTGCCCCGTGCTGCCGTTCGAACTCATCTTCAACTAACGCACCCGTTAGCACAAATAGATAATTTATTATTTCTTAATCAATTTTACCTCATATAAGAGGTCGATAAAGGCTCAGTGAATTTAGCCATTCTTAATAATTCTTCCTATTTTTATTGATATAAGTGAATATACTTCCTAAAATACCTAAAGATAGCACAAACCATAACAATATATTAGGAAGATACTCAATCGGGATTATTTCAAAGAAGTCAACGAGGACAACAAGTAATATAACACCTATATACAAAATCCCATATAGCATATTATTTGTTTTGTATTGAATTTCCCTCCCCCGTTCATCCTTCCCTTCCTCACTATCGTTGAACTTAAAGATGTACATATGACAAATAAATATAATAATAAGAAATAATGCAACCAACCATAACATACCTATCATTCCTCCCTATAATCAAAAACATCGGTTAATGGTTTTTCAAAAGCATTTGCAATTTTGAAGGCAAGAATGAGGGAAGGATTGTATTTATTCTTTTCAAGAGTAGCAATAGTTTGGCGACTAACACCAACTCTATTTGCCAGCAGTTCTTGAGTCCATCCTTTTTCTGCCCGATAAATTACTAATTTGTTATGTAACACTAACACCACCTCTAACAATATTGTAATTTATTTCTTACAAATTGTAAAGTATTTCTTACAATGATTTTAGAGTGTAATTATTTATCATAAAGCAACAACCTTTTAGAAAACAACCAACCAAAAAAAGCTGTCCAATAGCCGAAATTATTGGGCAGCTCCTCTTTAAATTTATTCAATTAACCTGCCCCTATAGTTGAATAAGAATGCTGGTATCTTTTTGTGTTAAAGCACCATTGTAACTGCTAAACTAAAGTAGTCAATTATTGCTTGATAAAAATGGACACTTTTCTATTGGGTGTATGCATGTAAGAGTGCTGCCCCGGGAGGGGCAGCACTCTTACATGCATCGCCGGCTCGGCCCCCTATTAATCTCTCATCTTCATTACTGTATAATACATCTTGTTTGTAAAAATATATCAGTGATGGAGGGAATCATGAAAGGTGGAAAAATGGGAAGTGTACATGGAAATATATCAATTAAAACGGCAGGGGTTTAAGGTTCGGAGAATTGCCAGAAAACTAGGCATTTCAAGGACTACTGTATATAAATATCTGGATAAATCCCCAGAGGATATGGCCGAATGGATGGCCTCCGTTAAGACAAGAGCTAAAAAACTAGATCCGTACGAGATGCTTATCCATACTTGGCTGAGTGAGCATCCTGATCTTTCAAGTGCACAAGTTTATGACTGGCTAAAGGAAAGATATAAAGATTTAGTAGTTGGCGAGAGTACTGTACGTAATTACGTGAAGGAGCTTCGAGAAAAATACAATATTCCTAAAACAGAGGTTAAGCGTGTCTATCAAGCAATTCCAGACCCGCCAATGGGCCAACAGGCTCAAGTAGATTTTGGACAAACGATACAGAAAACATCCAGTGGAAAAGATAAAAAACTATACTTTATCAGCTTTGTGCTTTCGCACTCTAGGTATAAATATGTAGAATGGTTAGATCGGCCATTTACCACAAAGGATGTTATTAGAACGCATGAAAATTGCTTTCAATTCTTTAGTGGAATCCCGAGTGAACTTGCTTATGACCAAGATGCATTAATAGTTGTTAGTGAAAATGCCGGTGACTTAGTCTTGACTAGTGAATTTCAAGCATATCGAGAGGAACGTAAGTTAAATCTTTTTGTATGTAGGAAGGCTGACCCCGAGAGTAAGGGACGTATCGAAAATGTAGTTGGATTCGTAAAGAAAAACTTTGCCAAGAATCGGGTGTTTTACCATATTGATCAGTGGAATGAGCTATGTATGTCTTGGCTTGAAAGAACTGGAAATGGAAAAGTACATAACACAACAAAAAAGAGACCGGTCGAAGTGTTTGCCTTGGAAAAACAGCACTTAAGACCAGTCACTAAAAAGATTTCTATTTCAAGTATTGACTCAAGTATAACAAGAACAGTTCGTAAGGACAACACAATTTTATATGATTCTAATCGTTATTCCGTTCCACTTGGAACATATAAACCAGATAAAGAAGTATATATTGAAGCGACAGATACGAATCATTTACTAATTCGTGACCAGTCTGAAGGACCAATTATTGCAGAGCATCAGATTAGTTCTGAAAGAGGGAAACTCATTCAACCTACTCAACATAAACGTGATCGAACAAAAGGTATTGCAGCATACATCGCAACCGTAGCAAGCCAATTTGATGATACAGAAACGGCCACCGATTTCCTTGCGGAAATACACCGAAGGTATCCACGTTATGTACGGGATCAATTGGATTTAATTTCAAAGGTATCAAAGTCAGTGGAAGTAGAAATACGGAACGAAGCTCTAAAAGAATGCATTAAACGGAAAATTTATAGTGCAACAGAGTATAACGATGTTGTTCAGTTCGTAGAACGTCAACATCAGACTAAAACCAAGCCAAAACAATCAAATGAGGTCAAATCACTTCATGGCATCGATCCCAAATTGGTTAATATTAAACCGGAAACGAGGGAAGTGGAACGATATTTAGAGCTACTGAAAGGAGTAACTGTTTGCCCTCTCTGATTCAACAAGCAGAGTCGGAGGATTGGACTTACAGGGCATTCTTAAACAATTTAACAGAGTATGAATTGAAGCGTCGGGATGAAAAGTTAATCGAAAGAAGACTAAAATGGGCTGCATTTCCTTTTTATAAGACTTTGGATTCATTTAATGTAGATGAGCAGCAATCTTTAAGTAGGAAGCAAATTAAGCAATTAAAAGAATTTACATGGCTTGATCAACTCTATAATTTAATCATTCTAGGACCATCTGGTGTGGGAAAAACACACATAGCAACTGGACTTGGAATAGAAGCAATTAATCATGGATATAAAGTTTCTTTTATCACCATGGGACAACTCATTCATACATTAAAAACGGAAGAAGTGACAAGAAAGTCACAAACAAGAATGAAACGTATCAGAGAGTCCAATTTAGTAATAATAGATGATCTGATGTTTATGGCAATGGATACACGTGAAGCAAATTTATTCTTTCATTTGATAAATGAACTTTATGATAAGTCTTCAGTAATTTTGACATCGAATAAAGGTCCAAGTGAATGGGGTGAATTGTTAGGGGACCCAGGTATTACAACTGCAATTCTCGATAGGATTTTACATCGAGCAGAAGTCATTAATTTTAGTCAAGATGATAGCTATCGAATGAAACATCGTTCTTCAATTTTTATGGAAAAAAGTGTTCAAAGTTAATTAGCAAAAAGTGTCCATTTTTACTTGACGCTTACAACCATTTAATGCAACAAGAAACAAACTTCTATTAGCTGACTTAACATAATAAGAAAACTTATATTTACGTTAACTTTCGATTATTTTTTAGCATGTGTCGCAAATATTCTTCTGATTTTCCTTTAGGAATACTAAGGCTTTCCAATTCCTCATTTTTAATTTGCTTACCAACATAAACGATTTGTCCGATATGATAAGAGTAATGTGCCATTTGCCTTTCAATCGCATCAATAACCGTGTGGATTTCGCCACGAATATAAATATTTTTTAATAAGTCCTCTTCATATGAAATAGTGTTTGCGGATTCTTGGTCAAGTTTCCTATAGGTTTTTTCACCATCAGAAGTTAAAAATTCAGTCGATCTTGAAATCATATTTCCACTTAAATGCTTCACGATTATTGCAATATTATTAGATGAATGATTTAAAGCCCAGTGTATATCATCTTCTGACAATTGTTGTATTGTCTTATCTCCTAGTTCTTTAACACTTCTAAACCTTTCTTGAACTACTTTTAAATACTCATTTACAACAGTCATTACGTTCCACCCACTGATTAGTATATATATGATAATACCAATTTTAAAGTCCTTTTTTAATCATCTTCTTGTTATCAAAATGAATACTTTTCATTCCTTCAAAGAACTTATATTTATTGCTCAAATACCTTTCTAACTCTCCTTTATCATGAAAAAGTTGTTTTAAGTAATACTTCGAACAATTTATTCTATTTTGTATTTCTATTTGATCCTGTGTTGTAGAACCGTGACCTGGTACGTGAGTTGTTATATTATGGTTAAGCAAAATGTTTTCAGCTTTATTGACAGTATTTACATAGTCGTTGTAATCACTGAAAATGAATGGAAATTCTATATCTGACAGGTAGTCTCCTGAAAGAAAAATTCCGTAAGGTTCAACCACTGTAAATAAACCATCATTGGTATGACCTGGTGCTTTATAAAAAGTCATAGTCAACGATTCTAATTCTAATTTTTTCCCATCATCTGAAACAACAATATCTACCGAAGGATATTCGGGTATATAATTTCTGTTTAAATAATACTCTTGGTCAAACCTATTTATTTTTTGAACTACATCTTCTTTAGTAGGATTATTATCAAATTGTTTAGAAGCTATTACCATTGCCTCTGGAAAGGCTCCGGAACCAATAATATGGTCAAAATCACTATGTGTATAAATAATATATAATTGCTTATCACCAACAATCTGGTTTATGTAGTTCTTAATTACTTCAATTTCAGAAGGTAACCAATTAGGATCTGTCATAATAACGGCTTTATTAGTTTGTATTATCGCCGTCGTGGTCATAAATATTGAACTTTGAAAAACTGTAATATTATTATTATTGAATTGAATCATATTAATCCTCCCTTTCTCATTTGTTATTATACCTATTTCTGAAACTCTGTATTTAACAAACCATATACCCACATATCTTTACATTTTCCAGTAACACTGTGACATTCAAACTGTCTTAAATAACCTTCTTCTTTGAAGTTGAAATTTTTTAATATCTCCTTTAAAGCAACATTTTCAGCACTAACAAAGGCTTGGATTCTTACTAAACCTAACTGACTAAATCCTAATAACAAAACTTCACGTATAGCTTCAGGCATGATTCCACGACGCCAGTAGTTTTCTGATAATTCATAGCCAACTTCGGCTCGCTTGCCTTCAAATTCACTTAAATAGATGGTGCCAATAATTCATCTGTTACTTTGTCAGCAATTGCAAAACGAGTAATCCATCCATCATCATAGCCTTTGTTCCATAAGTTGATTATTTCATAACTTCTTTCTAACGTTTCTGGTCCATTCCAATCAAGATTACGCTATACATTTTCATTTGAATAATATTTCTTTAAAGCTGTTGCATCTTAATCTTAATCGTACTTTTTCAGTTTCTAGTACTGGAAATTCTTTTAATATTTTTGTGAAATCCATTTTTATTCCCGCTTGAATAAAGTTAGTTCATCTGTAATTTACCAAAAGCATTTAAACTCCTTGTTCAACTAACCTGCCAGTTTAAGTGTAATCGTTCACAATATCTATATTTAGTTTAACATAAATATTCAGAATACATTATAAAATCAAACGACAACTAACCGATTTCCAATTTAATGGTAAATTTGTATATGCCAATTTGCATACGAATTTGTAGGTCAAAATGTAGACTTACACTAGCCATTGTCACCTAACAAATTGGGATACAAATTACACTACAATTTTAATGTAAATTATAAAGAAAATACTATTACACCAACAAAAAATGACCATCAAATTAGCAGTACACAATTGATGGTCGTTTTACATTACATTTTTAATGTTTGAGATAGGAAACGGAACCCGTTAGAGACAAGTATGTTCTCTCTCGTCGTTTCTTCAGCTGTCTGTGATGCAACACGTCAATTTTCTTTATCTTCTACAAGCCTCTATGTAATAATTGTTTTTAAAAAGATAGAAGCCAGATCAACTAATTAATCTGCCTTCTATCGCTGTATTACGTAGTAGATTGTTCGTTAATGGATTGCTGGTTTCTTCGTTTCACTTCTTCTGCATCCGTATCACTGTAAACATGTGTACCATGACCACCTGTTGTTTTAGCAATATATTCTTTTGCCTGATTATACGTTAACCCTGAGCGCTGCGCTTGTCTTTTGACTGCTTCAATATTGGTTCCTGCAATTGTGTAGCTGTCACTGTTTTCTGCCATGAAAGATTCCTCCCTTTCTTTCTCTAGGTTGTGCTCTGCGGTTAATTACATGCAGGATATATTATCCAAGTGCCACATCCAGTATCATCATGACCGTAAATCCAATCATAAGGCTCATGGAAGCAAGGTCCTTATTCCCTTCTTCCTGGGAGCCAGGAATTACTTCTTCCACTACAACAAATATCATGGCTCCAGCAGCAAAGCTCAGTGCATATGGTAAAAGTGGCTGGATAAAAATTACTGCCATTGCGCCAATTATACCAGCGATCGGTTCAACCATACCGGATGCCTGACCATACATAAAACTTTTTCTCCGTGACATTCCTTCGCGCCGAAGCGGCATGGAAACAGCGAGACCTTCTGGGAAGTTCTGAATGCCAATCCCTATTGCCAATGCAATCGCTCCTGCAATAGATGCTGTTGGCAAGCCTGCAGCAACTGCCCCAAAAGCTACGCCTATCG
Source organism: Virgibacillus tibetensis (assembly GCF_036026595.1). Taxonomy (NCBI): domain Bacteria; kingdom Bacillati; phylum Bacillota; class Bacilli; order Caryophanales; family Bacillaceae; genus Virgibacillus; species Virgibacillus tibetensis. The sequence goes on from NZ_JARZFX010000003.1 coordinate 58,038, forward strand.
CAAGACCTTCAGGAATATTGTGTAATGTAATAGCTAAAACCAGTAGCGTACTGCGCTTCTTTTTCTCTGGATTTATTCCTTCTGCTTGGTCAATCGATGAGGTGGGATGGAGATGTGGGAGTAATTTATCGGCACTCCACAAGAATAAGCCACCAAGTAAGAAGCCGACTGCTGCTGGAACCCAGACAGGTACAGGTCCGCCTTCTGCCATATCGATTGCCGGTTCAAGCAATGACCAAAAACTTGCCGCAATCATAACACCACCTGCGAAACCCAGCATACTGTCCATGAATCGTTGATTAAATCCTCTTGTCGTAAAAACCAGAGCAGCACCTAGCGCTGTCATTCCCCATGTAAATAATGTCGCAATCGCAGCCTGAGCAATTGGGTTAAGATTTAAAAAATAATCAATCATGATGGAGACTCCTTTTTGGTTATGAGGTATGATAACCATTATTTATTATCGTTGTCTACTATTATTTATTCATTCATCTGAACTATGTATTCTAATCAACGGGAAGCATAATCCTAAAACTCCCCTTTTCGAATTCGTTTGAAACATACTGTTAATTAATAATGCTCAGGGATAACCCATAGCATTTTTGATGAATGTCTGGTAGTAATTAGTTTAGCATTTTTTAGCATTTTATCATATGTTAAAAGAAGCTATACGGTACCACCTCCACTTGAGTATGATATCATATAGCTTCTTCTTACTATTTAATTCTACCTATTGCTTACTCATACAATCTCTATAACCATAGCGATTCCCTGTCCTCCACCAATACACAGGGAAGCAACTCCATATTTTTTATCTCTTCTTCTTAGTTCTTTTATCAGAGAGTACAATACTCTCGTCCCACTTGCCCCAACTGGGTGACCTAAAGCAATAGCTCCACCATTAACATTTACTTTTTCACGGTCAAGACCTAATTCTTTTTCGACCGCTAGGTATTGGGAAGCAAAGGCTTCATTTACTTCAATAAGATCCATATCATCGATAGTTAAGTTTGCCTTCTCAAGCGCCTTCTTTATAGCTGGAACCGGACCAATTCCCATATAGGATGGGTCTACACCAGCAACTGCCCATGAAACTACTTTCGCTAATGGCTTTAATCCTTTTGCTTCTACATATTCTTCCCCTGCAAGAACTACTGCTCCTGCTCCGTCATTGATGCCACTGGCATTACCACCTGTAACACTGCCATCTTTCCTAAAGGCAGGCTTAAGCTTTGATAGTTTTTCGGTTGTTGTGTCCTCGCGTATATGCTCATCTGTGTCTACCGTTATTGTCCCTTTTCTGGATTTTACTTCCACAGGAATTATTTCTTCGGCAAACTTCCCTTCTTTTCTAGCTGCTGCTGCACGCTGATGACTTTGTGTAGCGTAGTCATCTTGACCTTCGCGGGAAATAGCATATTTTTCAGCAAGGTTTTCAGCGGTTACTCCCATTCCACAACCGATATGTTCATCTGTCAGAGCAGCCCACAACATATCGTCCACTTGCGGTGTTCCCAGTTTTGTACCGAATCTGCTTCCTCGTAAAGCATAAGGAGAGAGACTCATACTTTCTACTCCGCCTGCAAGTGCAACATCTCCATCGCCCAGCATGATGGATTGGGTTGCGGAGACAACTGACTGAAGACCAGATCCACAAAGTCGATTGACAGTAAGTGCAGGACTTTCCATTGGGATACCAGCAGCTAACGCTATATGTCTGGCAAGATATGGTGCATTCTTCGCTGAATGAATTACATTACCAAGGACGGTAAAGTCAATATCCTCAGCATTTATTTTACTCCTTAGAATCGCTTCTTTACTGACTGTAACTGCCAGATCAGTTGGATCAACATCCTTCAGGCTCCCACCAAAAGATCCAAAAGGAGAACGGGCTCCTTCTAAAATATATACATTCTTCATTCTCTCACTCCTTTATTATTGTGCAGTATATCCTCCATCAAGGACAATAGATTGACCAGTAACACCTTTCGCCTGTGATAAATACTACTTTACCTTCTACCATGTATAGGAAGCCTTCTCCTTAATACGTTCCTACCTGGAGATTTTCACTTAAACGCAGCTCTGCTTCCGTAGATGCAACAACCTCTTCTGCAGTCCATCCCTCTGCTATTTCGATAAGCACTAGGCCATCTGCTTCTACATCAATTACTGCACGGTCAGTAATTATCCGATTTACGACACCTTCTCCAGTTAAAGGAAGATGGCATTGCTTCAATATTTTAGACTCACCTTGCTTATTTACATGATCCATAATAATAACTATTTTCTTTGCTCCATGGACGATGTCCATTGCGCCGCCCATGCCCTTGATCATTTTACCTGGTATCATCCAATTCGCAAGATTGCCATCTTCAGATACTTCCATGCCTCCAAGTATAGCAAGATCCAAATGGCCTCCTCTAATCATTGCAAATGATTCTGCATTACTGAAATAGGACGCACCTTCTGCTGCAGTCACTGTTTCTTTTCCTGCATTAATTAAATCAGGGTCTACCTCTTCTTTTAATGGGGATCTTCCTATACCGAGTAAACCATTTTCTGATTGAAGAACAACTTTTTTCCCTGGTTGAATATGATTTGCAACCATGGTTGGCATCCCTATTCCCAAGTTAACATAGGAACCATCTGTAATTTCTCGTTCTGCTCTTTTTGCAATCCGCTCTCTGACTAATTTTTTATCGACCTGTTTTACCATGAAATCATTACCTCCCTGTAAGCTTATGCTTCTTCTCTGACTGTTAAACGTTCAATTCTTTTTTCTTGTTGTCCTTCGATTAGTCCCTGGACGTAAATTCCTGGTGTATGTACATGTTCTGGATCAATAGTACCTGTATCTACCAGTTGTTCTACCTCGGCAATTGTTACTTCTCCTGCTGCGGCCATCATTGGATTAAAATTGCGGGCGGTTTTGTTAAAAACAGATTGCCATCGTGATCTCCCTTAGATGCTCTTACAAGACTAAAGTCTGCTTTTAATGCTGTTTGCAGCAAGTATTCTTTATTATCAAACGTGCGTACCTCCACACCTTCTGCAATTGGTGTTCCTACTCCTGCTGGTGTATAAAATGCGGGTATACCGGCCCCTCCTGCGCGAATTTTCTCAGCCAGCGTTCCTTGTGGAGTAAGCTCAACTTCCAGCTCTCCAGATAAAACCTGACGTTCAAATTCCTTATTTTCTCCAACATAGGAACCGATCATTTTATCTATCTGTTTATTTTCAAGCAGTAATCCAAGCCCCCAATCGTCTATCCCGCAATTATTCGAGATTACTGTTAAATGTTTTACTTTAGACTCTACTAACGCAAGAATAAGATTTTCGGGGATACCGACAAGGCCAAATCCACCTACCATAATCGTCGATCCGTCCTTAATATCCTTAACTGCTTCATTAAATGATGTATATATTTTTTTCATTTAGTTACACTCCCTTCCTTACTACTATTATTAGCAAAAAGTATGCCAACTATTAAAATCGTTGTAATTGCAGACAAAGCCGGATTCCGGATTAAATTATAAAACCTTTATTCCTGTTTTGCGGAATAAAGGTTTCAATTTTCACATTTATTTTCAGCCGATTCATTGCTGCAGCTTGTTTGAATCATTCTTTCCGGGAACACGGAATTAATTCCATAGTTACGGAACCAGTTAAACGCCGGTTTTTCCACTTTTAGAACTAAACCTACCAATTGTGAGCATGTATGCTGATCTTCCTTTTTCTCCTGCTATTCACTAAACCCCTGCTCTGATCAGAACAGGGGTTTGTTTGGTAGTTAATTTCCTTTTTTGGGATTGATAACAATTTCTACGCGTCGATTTCTATCCTGACCTTCTTTATCCTCATTTGATGCAATAGGTTCTGTTTCTCCATAACCTGCTACTTCAACATCTAATCCAGATACGTTGCCATTCTTTTTCAAATAATCCCATACGGCGTTTGCACGTTTCTCTGAAAGCTCCATATTGTAATCTGGTTGGCCAACATTATCTGTATGACCGTTGATCTCAATAGTCGTATCGGCATCCAATTTCTGGAGGTCTTTTATTACATCTTCAAGCGTGTTTTTTGCCTCTGGCTTCAATTCACTGTCATCAAAGTCAAACAATAAATCATCTGGCATTTGGATTTTCACTTCTTCTTCCTCTACAGTTAAACCTACATCTTCCGGTGGTTCAAAATCGGGTACATCCAGCTTAACTATTAATTCTGCGTACTGGCTATCTCCGTCTTGTTCAATCAAATCACCCTTCAAATTTTCACCTTGTTCCCCATATACAGCGATTACATCTTCCCAGGTGTTCCGGTCTGGTTGATAGCGTATCGGCATGTACATCCCCTGTCTCAATGTGGTGTAGGGAACACGAAACTCAAATGTTCCATCCGGGTTAACCCTCGTATGCCCAAAAGAGAATGGAACAATTATTCCTGATTCATGCATCAGATTTCCTCCAACCTGTGCACCTTCCATTAAATTGCTAGTACCATGAAAATACAGATAACGGTGGTCACTGTCTACCTCCGCTTCCATCCATACCTCTGGCTCGCCATAATTATCTGGTTTTTCGTTCCACTCCGGGATTTCGATCGGAATAGTGTACGGCATTTCTTCCATTACATCAATGTGAAATTCCACTTTCACCTCAAAAACACCATGTGTATCCGTTAAATAAACTTGCGGTCCTGTAGCGTTTTCCAGGAATTCCCCGTATTGTTCTATCGTCTCTTCCCTATTATTAACTACTTTAAGTTTTACTGTTGTGCTTTTTCCTACCCCTGAAAATTCAAAGGAAAAAGAGCCGTCATCCATTACTTCTGCACCGTCAATAAATGTTGCAGAGGCAAAGCCGTCATCACTTATTCCGTTTGAAAAGAGCCTTGATCCTGGCAGCAGATTACTTTCCCCTTCAACGATTATTTTATCTTCATCAATAATTGCTTTCCCGTGAAGCTTTATTTCTAAGTCTCCGAGCCCAGGTATCTCTTCTGCTTCCGTTTCCGTCTCTGATTCTTCCGTAGTCTTCATATCCGTGCTTTCCTCTTCGGTTTCTTTCACCTCTTCCGTTTCATCGTTCGCTTTACTCGTACTATCCTCATCTTTGCTGCATCCCGCGAGAATCATGCCAATTACTAAAATAATCAGTAATTTCTTCAAGTATAGCCCCTCCAGTGATCCTATTTTACAAAACCAGTTTAATATACATTCTACCATATTTACTTCAAAGCAAATTTAATTACTAGTAAAAAGGCGGCAAGCCCCTCACAGTACAAGTAAGTCTGTGAGGAACTGCCACCTAAAACACGCTAAAACATCTTTTCTTGTTTTCGTATATATTTATCTAACTTTTCCAATTCTACCATCAGCTTTACAATACTGCTTGCTACAGGGAATATTTCAATCCACTTTTCAATTTCGGATTGCTGTAATTCATTGATTAAGTCGTTAATTGTCAAATTCATTGCAGTAAAGCTTTCCTTCTGCATCTCTTTTTGTACGAGTATTTTATCTTCATAAGTCAAAATAATATTTTCATGGTACTCCACAATCTTGCCAACTAATTTCTTAACCAAAAATGACTGGTTAGGCGAAATCTCCTCGATTTTATCCATTTTTAATTCCAGGTTTTCTATCAGATCTGATTCGAGATCGACCACTTTGAGCATCTGTTTAAAAATCACGATATCACGCATGAAATGGTATCTGTTACGGATGAACATTCTGCTTTTTTCATCATTAATAATACCCAGGTAATCATTTATTTCGTTGATATCATTTTTCAGTTCCTCTTCACGCTTTTTAAGCTCTCTTACTTTCATTGTTTTATTAGGGATCACCCGAAGTAAAAAGCTGGTTTTATCCAATGATTTCTTAATCATGTCATAAAGCAATTTTTGATGGTTAGGCGGAAAGATAAACGCATTAATAAAAAACGCCGATGAAATTCCGATTAAGATTAAAGATAAACGCTCAAGCAGATACATCAGATGAATACCGTCATCTGGAGAAAGCATGATAATTGCAATTGTCAAAATCGTGATATGTACAGTTTTTACCCAGCCCATTTTAATGTTGACTGCTATCGCAACAATGACAGTTATTCCAATTGAAATCGGATGTAAGCCGAGTGTATAGGCACCTGCCAATGCGAACACAATCCCAATAAGGGTAGACAGTGCTGTTTCCTTAATGTATGTTATCGAGCGCATGATTGAAGGCTGCATCGTTAATACTGCTGTGATGACAGCAACCATGCCCAGCTCTAAATTCATACTTTCTGTTATTAAAATGGATAGTGCCACGGCTAACCCAGTTTTCATCATTCTTGGCCCTATATTAAAGTTCAATTATGTTTCCTCCTACAAATACAACCTTTTTCAACACGCACTCTTAGTCTATTTTAATAGTATCATTTATAGGTGGAGCATTCCATTTGTACGAATAACAAATTACCATTTGGGTGCAACTGATTACAAAAAGCTTTCTGTAAATGATTGAGACTGTGTTTACTATTCCTCACCAACAATACAGATTCCTCACTTACAATTCGTTTCCACATCAACTCAAATCAACCTTCTCCTCCGATACCCCTACTCATCGAGATAAAATACACTTTCAATAAAAGCTGTCACCCGTTTCTTGAATTCCCCTGTTACATTATCAAAAGCCTTGGTATGTCCGGCGTCAGGAACAATCCATAATTCCTTCTCCCCGCCAGCTGCATTATAAATCGCATGGGCCATTTTAGTCGGAACCAGATCATCTGCGTCTCCGTGAATAATAAATAATGGCAGGTTATTTTTCTTCACCTGTTCAATGGAGGATGCCTCGGTAAACGTATAACCTGACCGTATCTTCGTAATAACACTTGTAACATTGAGTAGTGGGAATGACGGTAGATTGTATATATGATCGAGTTGATGCATTAATTCTTCCTTTACCGTACTGTAGCCACTGTCAGCAACAATACCTTTCACCTCATCCGGAAGCTCCTCGCCACTTGTCATGAGAACCGTTGCAGCCCCCATGGAATTCCCATGCAAAATAATTCCCTCTGCACCAAAGTCATCGATCAGCATAGTTGTCCAGTCCACCATATCGAGCCGATCATGCCAGCCGTAGCCGATATAATCCCCTTCGCTATCACCATGGCCCCTTGCGTCAGGAAGCAGGATATCAAACCCCTGTTCATAGTAAAATTTCGTAAGCTTCCCCATGTCATCACCTATGTTTCGAAATCCATGTACTAAAATAACCGCTTTATTTGTGGCCGCTTCATTTTTGATAAATTTCGCTTTTAATTTTAAGTCATCGTAGGCTGTCAATTCTACAACTTCAGGATTCTGCTTTTCATACCAATCCTCCGCATCATCAAACAGCTTTTGATCCTGCGCACTTGCCATTGTATTTACGGCTTCATCTTCACTATGTAGTTCAACATCCGTTCCTCGCTTAATTCCTTGGCCATAAAAATAATTCCCCGCAAAAACCAATCCTATCAGCAAAACAACAATAATACTGCTGGCAATCACCAGTAGTTTCTTTTTCATCTTTGTTCCCCCTGTCGGAAAGTGCACTTCCCGTTTTATGTTGAACGGTCTTTACTCTATCTTATCCCCAGCACCTGCTGGACCCGTTCTGGATAATCTGTAATAATTCCATCAATATTATAGGTCAGCACCTCCTCAATATTTCTTTCAATATTCACCGTCCATACCCATACTTCGCGATTGAGGTTCTGGGCATTTCTAATAAACCGTTTCGTCAGCATGCTTTCCCGGATCGTATAAAAGTCCACATCCAAATTCGCTAAATTACCAGCAGATAAAAACAGGATCTGACCGATCTTTATTGTGTTATTTTTGTTACGGATCTCCTGTAGTAAATCATAGTTAAAGGATTGAACATAGGTAAGGCTGTCAGCCTCGTGTTTCTCAACCAACTCGACAATTGCCCCGGCAAAATCCGTGTTAGGATCCACAGCCTTTAAATCGAGGATAAGTTTCGTATCATTCTCTTTAGCCTCTTGTATAACCTCATCCAATGTTGGTATTCTTTCCCCTGTAAAGGCTTCATCATAATGTCGTCCAATATCGATTTGTGAAACTTCCTCATAGGTCATGTTCTTAATACTTTCTGCTACACCTGCTGTTCGTTGCAGGTCATAGTCATGATTCAAGACGAGTACCCCGTCCTTTGTCATCATGACATCCACTTCAACAGCATCCACCCCTTTTTCAATCGCAGACCGAATACTGCTCATCGAGTTTTCCGGTGCTTCCTTCATGTCCCCTCTGTGACTTGCGACTGCCACGTCCCACTTTAAATAAACGATACTATCATTTACTGCATAATTAATAATAAACATCCCTGTTAACGTAATAGCGACAACAGCTGTTAAAGTATATTTCCGTTTTGTAAAATATCGGCTAATTCCTTCTTCAAGATTAGTTAAATGATGATTTCTCTTTAATTTTAACGTATCTTTTACTAAAAAATCTTCTTTTTGTTGAAACTGGTAAAATAACCTTGTCAAAATAATGATATTAACAGGTATCAAAAACTGCGAAAAAATGAGCGTCAAATAACTTGAGAATGTCAGTAAGTAATTTTTAATGAAATTACCAATTAATTTCACATCGAGCAGCGTTGCAGTCTGGGATACCAGACTCATAACTATAAACACAAATACAAAAAACAGCAGATTCAGAAGACAAAGATAAAAAATCAAGCGCAATTTATTATACTTGGTAACTGTCCAACTGCTTTTCATAGCTTCCCAAATGGACTTGTCTTCGATAAAAATAAAATGAAGTGCAAAAATCCACCGAATAAACAAATAACCAAATAGTATTAGGATAGTGAAGTAAATGATCATCGACAAGTACGATTCATATAATATACCCGTCAGAAAAATGGTTACATTAAAATCGAGTACTGGAGGCAATGTCGATGAATCTATAAAAGGAATAAAAAGCAACAGGAGAAAGAACAACTGAAAAATTCCAAACCCAAGCAGCTTAGGTAATTTGGAAAGTGTCGTAACAACTGCTTCAGCGACATAAACACTGTGATTAAAAAACCTTTTCTGAGCAATAATAATTAGAACACCAAACTCCACAAATAAAATAGCCACAGCAAAAAAACTTATCAAAAGAATACCAGTCATTCCCGTAAAGCTTAAACCCAGCTTATATACTTCTGTATTTAAAAGTGAACTTGCCCCCATTACCATTAACAATCGGTTAAAAATGTAGGAAAGGAACGGAACAAAAATGAGGCTTGCCAGTAATGCGTATATTAATTCAAAGGACAAATATTTTTTATAGGAAAATGAAAAGTCTCGTAAACTACTTGTAAATAAATTGTACATGGTTGCATCCTTTCCGAGCGGGCGCCTGTCTCCTGGTTTGATCTGGTAAATTTCCAATCGGCAGGAGTCTTACTACCAGTAAGTTGCGCAATAAATTGATTATTGCACCCACAGTACAGAAGTTCAACTAAAACAAAGCCATCCCCCGATGTAAAGTGTTTCCTTTAATTATACTACTTTTAACAGAACTTGATCCTTACAACCGTATTTTTTTGTTATTCTATCAAAAAAAGACTACACTAATTCTGAAAGGATGATCGTACATGAATTTAGTTGATAAGCTCCCAGATAATATAAGCGAATTAGTAACTGCGGGAAGACGGAAACAAACAACATCATTTACAGAATTGATAAGAGATGGTGGTTATGTCCCGCCAGATATTAATTTACTCACCGATGCGATAACAGCTCTGAGTATGGGAAAGAACATATTATTGAAAGGGCCAACAGGTGCAGGTAAGACGAAGTTTGCTGAGACGCTCTCCAGCTTATTTAATCAACCTATGTTCAGTGTCAATTGTTCCGTTGATTTGGATGCGGAAAGCCTGCTGGGATTTAAGACATTAGCATACGAAGAAGACAAACAAGTGATTCAATTTATCCCCGGACCTGTAACCAATTCCATGAAACATGGAGTTTTTCTATATATCGATGAGATCAACATGGCGAAGCCGGAAACGTTACCACTTATTAATGGAGTTCTTGACTACCGGAGAACGATTACAAATCCATTTACGAATGAAATCATTACTGCTGAAGATGGGTTTGGTGTAATTGCCGCAATTAATGAGGGTTATATTGGGACTGTTCCACTTAATGAAGCTTTGAAAAATAGGTTCATCGTCATCGAGGTTCCTTATATTGAAGGTGATCAGCTTAAGCAAGTGATTCAAGCGAATACGAGGCTTCATGACGAATCAACAACGGATTTGTTTATTAAGTTATCCTCCGATCTGATTCAAGCCGTCCACCAAGGTAAACTGACCGAAGATGCTGCTTCTATTCGCGCATTGCTCGATGCTTGTGATTTAAGTACTTTGATTCCACCGAAACGAGCCATTCAACGTTCAATTGTTGATAAGCTGGACGAAGAGAGAGAAAAAGAATTTGTAAAGAACCTAGCAGAAACACTGTTCTAGATAGGAGAATGTCAGATGTATCGTTTTCATAACGCGAAGATCGACACAAATCTTTTTCTGCAGCTGCAGGACCTGGCCACTGTATTATCAGAAGATCCCGACTTAAAGTTTGAATACAGTTATCGGTCCTATATTGATGTTGTGGATAAAAAGGTGACCGCGAGTACTGTTTGGAATATTGGCAGTCCCGCAATTCAGAAGCCAGGTTTAAAATCTGATTTATATTTGCGAATCATTGGAACATTGCATTACTCTTCCATTCAAGCCATGAAAGGCTATTTGGAGCGTATTCAATCCTCCAGTTTGCCTAAGTTTGCCATTCAGCTCTTTACCTTATTAGAGGATCTCCGTTTGGAGGAAATCGTGAAAAAAGAACGTCCGGGCACAAAGGCAGTCTTTCAAATTCGAAAAAACTACCTAAGGCATTATTTTGAAACACAGCTAACCACAAATGTTACCAAAAGTTATATGCTGGATGAATTATTTTGTCTCCTTTATTTAAAACTGCAATCCGATCATCCTGATCCTGTCTTTACACAGGCAAACGACAAAACACTGGAGCAATTGAAAAGGGTAACTCCTCTTCTCTATTCGGTTTTCGAAGCGAGAAGCACCGCAGCCATTGCAGAGATTTCTGAGCAGATTGTATTGCAAACAGAAGGAGAATTTCGGGATTGCATAAATGAGTATTTTATATTCCCTATCGCCCATATTGAACATTTTACAAGGAACACGTTATTTGATGAGTTAACACGAACAGATAGCCTGGCAAACGACGACTATGAAGAAGTAGATCAGGATAAAAGTGAGTATATTGATGAAAAATTTTCGACATGGCATCACGAGAATAAAAATGGCGATGGAAATAACACTTTCTTGCAATTTGAGCTGGAGCAAGGTACAAAAACAAGTTTAATCGGTGAGGGTGCAAGAGAAACAGAGGAAGGTGACCAAGCGATGGCTTCCATTCAGGGTACTTCTGGTGATAGTAAACAAAATGACTACTCCGACATGGAATCGATGCAAAAGAAAGAAAAAAATCAAGGGAAACAAATGAAAGGAAGAACCTATGGTGTGGAAAATAAAGATGCAGTAAACCTAATTAAAAAAGCCAACACACCAACTAGTCATGAGATCGAATTATACCAAAAATTCTTCCTGGAGATGGAGCCTTATAAACGGAAGCTTTCGTTAACAATTGAAAAAATGCTGGAGCATAAACGAAACTCTCCACGCAAGGATCTACTGTTTGGCCGGTTATCTAGAAAACTCTTACCAATCATGATCGATGATGAAAGGAGAATTTTTTATAAAAAAAATCAGGAATCCAACGAAATCGATGCCGTTTTCAACCTGTTTATTGATTGTTCAGCCTCCATGCATAATAAAATGGACGAAACAAAGAAAGGAATTGTTCTCTTTCATGAAGTTCTCAAGCACTTGAAAATTCCCCATTCTATCGTTGGGTTTTGGGAGGATGCAAATGATGTAAAGGAAGGCTACCAGCCAAATTATTCCCACATAATCCATTCCTTCACGGATTCCTTTTATAAAAATAATGGTCCGAAGATTATGCAGCTGGAACCACAGGAAGATAATCGGGATGGCTTCAGCATTCGTGCAATTACACATGAGTTGGAAGAACGCCGTGAAAAGAACAAGTTTCTACTAGTCTTTTCAGATGGCGAACCAGCTGCTTCCGACTATAATGAGAACGGCATTGTCGATACCCATGAAGCTGTATTGGAGGCCCGTAAAAAAGGAATTGATGTCATTGGTATGTTTCTAGCTGATGGCGAAGTTGAAGAGCAAGAAGACCAAATGATGAAAAATATTTACGGAAGAGAACGTGTGATAATCCCAAGCGTTGCAGAACTTCCTGAGCATTTCACACCATTGCTTAAAAAGTTGTTGTTAAAAGCAATGTAATGGACCTTACTGGTTCTTGTCGAACGACATAAATGAGCAAGAGATTGGGCTCTCATAAAGCTGATGAGCGACCGAACAGGATAAAAAAGCAAGAGAATGTGCTCTCATAAAGCTGATGAGCTACCGAACAAGATAAAAAAGCAAGAGAATATGCTCTCATAAAGCTGATGAGCTACCGAACAAGATAAAAAAGCAAGAGAATATGCTCTCATAAAGCTGATGAGCTACCGAACAAGATAAAAAAGCAAGAGATTGTGCTCTCATAAAGCTGATGAGCGCCGAACAAGATAAAAAAGCAAGAGATTGTGTTCTCATAAGGCTGATGAGCGCCCCACAGTGAGCATGAACTTGCGAACGTGAACGAGAAACAGGACTGAAGCGTTGCACACCAGCAATAATATTAGCTTATCAAATGCAATATCTTTTAGAAAACAACTTTTATTCTATACTCCCTCTATACTCGTTCTTACTTTTTAAATAAGCCATATCACGTAAAGTAGTGATATGGCTTATTGTATGATCTCGTTGTTCTTATGCATAGAGTAAAGTTTTAACTTTACTCTATGCCAAATGTGAAGAGTTTGTGTACCAATTTTCACTTTGGTTCCATTAACTTACCAAGAGGTTTAAATACAATTTCAACCAACTGAGACGGTCCCGGCATTGTTGGAAAATAGATGAGAAGAATTGCCAAAAGAACGCCTCCTACTGTGAACACTATAAAAAATTGTTTTTCCTTCCGAAGGTTTTTATCTATTTTTGGCCATTCATATAATGTAATAAGGACAGCGATAACTAGGATTACAAACACATATCCCAACTTCATTGACCAGCCTCCTCTTCTTCTGGAACGCTTTGAGGGGACGTGGAACTCCCTGGTCTCTGAATTTCCACCCTACTTTTAATTTCCACTTCTACTTCTGGGAATTTCTCTTTCCATTGATCTTTTACCTTATTCCATTCCTTTGGATAATGACGTCGAAAGGCTTTACCAAAGTTAACTATATCTACTTGCATTTCTTTTTGAACAAGCTCTAGCGTCAAACGAATTCGTTCGTCAATTTCTTGTTCCAGTTGTTTTTCCACTTTTTTTAGAGTTGCAGGATCCCCCATATTTAGTTTTGTTTCATTCTCCCTTACATCGTCAAACGACTCCACTTCCACGACCATTTTCCATTTACCATTTTTAATTTCCGGCTTCAACACCGTACTGGCGTCAAATATATAAAAAGAGATCAATCCCTCTGCTTCTTCTGGTTCAATGGTTACCGTAGAAGTTTTAATTTCATCTCTCAGCCATAGTAGTCCTCTCGTTAGTTTCTCATCGATTTCTCCAACCATTTTTCCCTTATCAAATACAGCTGTACCTTCCGTACGCAGGCCAGGTTTTTCAGGGGAATCGGATACTATCTTTACAATTGGCAATACAGCACCACTGTCATTACTAGATAACATTTCCATCAAATCTTTTAAGGTTATATTTACACCAATCTCAAAGTTGGCTAATTTCCTGGCAAACTCTGCAGAACTTGTCTCTAAGTCTGGTTTGATGTTGAGAAAATCCGCCGGACCTCCTTTAGTCACAAATACATTCATTCGCAGTCTTGGAAAAGGTGATCTTGCAAAATAGTCTATATATTTATGAATACCTTCCTCAGCCAGTTTTTCCCCAATAAAAACCACTTGGTTGTGCCCGATGAACAACTCGCGGGAAACTTCTTGCTGAAGTTTAGAGCTGGCATCAAAGATGGTTCTGCCCGTAATTCTTTGGACAGTTGACACTTCTCCTCCTTCACCACCACCTCCTGCCTGACCGCCCCCTAATGCTCCGGGATTTATGATCTGTACGGAAAGCTCCAACTGATCCTCATCAGCTCTATCAAGCCCTACCCCTAAAACAATTGCTATATCATTAACCTCCGTGCGGTCCCAGCATCCAGCAAGAAAGAGCATTCCTATAATACCTAGGCAAAAAATATGCGTTTTTTTAAGTATTATAAACATTATTTTCATCACCTCTTCCTTCCGCTTTATTCACGCAGATTTATTTGAAGTTTTTTTACGGAAAACAGCAAGTAAAAACAATAGAACAGGAATTAGAACATAAAAGATAGGGCCATAAAATGGAAATATATGACTTAAGATATAACTGAGCTCCTGTAAACTGGTTGCCGACCAAATACTCATTCCACCCAGTAAGAACCCTATCGGAAAAACTATCGGCCGGTAGTCAGACAATTTCAGTAACTGTGCTGTGCCAAGGACAATTGCATAGTAAAAGACGGTGATTTTGATAAAGGTTGTGGCTACCCACAGCGCCATTACTATCGATTCAAAATTCTGAATGAAATCAGCCAAATTTATCTGTCTTACAGCTTCCATTACCGGATACGTAAATGTTTCTGTCAATTTCCCGAGCACCATCACCGTTACTAAATTTGTAATCACCAATGTAAACATAACAGCTGCTAAGGTAAACATACTTACTTTCATTCCTTTTTTTCTATCCTTGAGAAAAGGAAGAAAAAAGGATAGCATGAAAAATTGCATAAACCAGCCGGAAGGTACGACCGCCCCCATTAAAGAAGGTGTAATCCCTTTTTCAAATACAGATAAAATATTCGTAACATCCGTTTCAGCAAGAAGCAGCAGGAGTGTAGAGATAAATACTAATGCTACGACAGGTATGATTATTTCTGCACTTCTAGCAAGAACCTCCACTCCTCCCCTTACTGCAAGTGCACAGACGAACAGAATACTACCGATTATGACCACCATTGGCGTATCAGGAAGGAAGCTCCCAACGATAAACTCTCCATATTCTCTTATAATCATGCCATTTGAATGAAATAAAAAGAATATAAGAGCAGCCCCAAGCAATTTACCGAAGAACTTCCCAGTAATTTTTTCTCCATATTGGATAATTGTTTGCTCGGGAAACCGTTTATTTAATTGGATGACTAGAAAGACTACCAAAACTCCGGCAAACGAAGCCCATATCGGAGACAGCCATAAATCCTGCTTTGCATACTTTCCCGTAATGGCTGGTACGAGAAGGATAGCTGTTGCTGTAATTGTCGGATAGAGCAAAAAAGCCATCTGTAAAGCACTAATCTTCCCCTTTTCAACCATCTGCTTCCACCTCCCTATACATAGTTGCTAGTTCATTCCTTCCCTCTTATCGGACTCGGTTTCTGGTTATTAGATTGGCGATTTGTATTACTTTTACCAGTAGAATGCGGTCTTGTGTTCAATTTCCACCACGGGGCGCGTACGAGAATATCTTTCATGTCCTTACCCTTCATTGGCGCCATAGGACTCAGGTATGGCTCTCCGAAAGTACGCAATGACGCTAAGTGAACAATAATAAGAAGAATACCCAGCATAGCTCCAAGTAAACCAAGTGTTCCCGCCAAAATTATAATTGGAAATCGGAGCATGCGAATCGCATAGGACGCCTCGTAGTTTGGTACAGTAAAGGAAGCTACCCCTGTAATAGCAACAACGATTACCATTGGTGCTGAGACTATTCCTGCAGAAACTGCTGCTTCGCCAATTACGAGTGCTCCAACAATACTTACAGCTCCTCCAAGCTGCTTTGGCAGACGCACACCTGCTTCCCTTAATGCTTCAAAGGTGATTTCCATGATTAATGCTTCAACCAGGGCCGGAAAGGGCACTTGCTCACGTGAAGCTGCTGCACTGATTAAAAGCGCCGTCGGAATCATTTCATGATGATAGGTGAGCAGTGCTACATACAAAGACGGGAACAGCAATGATACCAGGAAAAACATATAACGAAGCCAGCGGATTAATGTTCCTACCAAAAAGCGACTGTAGTAATCTTGAGGTGATTGCAGTAGAGTATAAAGTGTTGTAGGTACGACCATCGAAATCGGCGTTCCATCAACCAATATAGCGACACGCCCCTCCAGCAGATTAGCTGTCACCACATCGGGGCGCTCGGTGGTTAAGGCCTGCGGAAAGGGGGAATATGGATCATCCTCGATAAATTCTTCCAATACACCACTTTCTATTATGCCGTCAATATCCACTCGCTTAATCCTTTTTTCAACCTCATCAATTAATTCTTGTCCAGCAATTCCCTCAATGTAAGCAATTATCACCTTTGTTTCGGTATACCTTCCTACTGCCATTGATTGCATTTTTAACTTGGGATTATGAATCCTTCTTCTTAGTAGAGAAGTATTAACAGATAAGGTTTCAACAAATCCTTCTCGCGGTCCCCGGACAACCATTTCTGCCTGGGGCTCCTCCACAGACCGTTTCTCCCATTTGGAGAGACCTAGTGCAAAACCTGTATTCTGCTTATCCACAAGGATGACCGGATTTCCAGAAGCTATTTCTTTAACACACTCTGAAATTTCTTTCACCTTTTTCACATCGGATACAGCTACTTTCTTATCGATCAATGAATCTACTGCAGTGCCTGTATCTCTTGTTACATTCATCAACGGCGACAGTACGCCCTCATCTATTTCCTGAACATTTGACATTCCTTCAATGTAGATAAGCATTGCTTTATCATTTTCGCCTATGTAAAAAGACCGGAAAACTACGTCCGAACTATTTTTATAGATGTCCCGAAGCTTATTTTCATCCGCTGACAGGTTTCCAGATAACTGCGACTGTTCGATAGTCGATTGTTCTTTTCCAGGCATATTATTCTTTTTATTTTTACTTGCTTTATATTGTTTTCTCCGTTTTATCATAAAATCTTCCAGCCCCCCATCCCGCGGTTTGCATCCCTACCACCTTTTTTGTAATTCATCTGAGACATTTTTTATAGCTTGGTTTTATGCAAGGAATTTTATACCTTTTTAAAAGGAATATATGGCAAAACCAGTGGGGCTGTTCTTTATCTATCTACGTTAATCCCTGTCAAAGGATTTATAAATCATCACTAACTTTTTTTCTTATACCACCAGCGGTAAATGAATAGGATAATAATAATAAAACCGAGATAGAATAAAATACCTGCAGCAAATGAACGAGGCGAAACAAAGAGTTGATTTCCTAAGTAGGCATAGACCAGCATTCCAGGTATTTGCCCGAGAGCAGTCGCCAGAATGTAAGTCTTAAATAACATTGAACTTAATCCAGAATACACATTTACTGCAGGTGGAGGAATAATTGGAATCATTCGGCTGAATAGGATAGCTATAAATGCATTTTTACTAATAATTAGTTCAAACTTTTTAATCTTTTTAAATCGTACTATATAATTTTGAAATTGGCTCACAAAAAAGTAACGTGCTAGTACAAAAAACACAGCCGCCGCTCCAACTGAACCTGTCCAGTTAATGATCGCCCCCACCCATACTCCATACTTCGCTCCCATCACCCCTGCAAATACAGTAAATGGAACGATGGGGATAACACCGAAAAAGATACTCAGAAAGAACATAAATGGAAGCTGTGATAAATCACTTTGGTTCAACCAGTTCAGCAAGGGGTCCCGATATAGAAAAGCAATATAAATACTAATTCCATAAATGATGCCAATCATTATTATTTTTTTCATACTAGTGGCTCCTTAGAAAAGCTTTTTTAAAATTTTATTTTCGACTGACAGTAAATAGATTGAACGCTTCATATGAATACTATAACTAACTTAAATTACAGAGATTTCAACAAAACTAACCTAAAGGATGATCCACAAATGATTAAAAAAATAGTAATTACACTTTTGAGTATCGCTCTACTCCTTTTTGCAATTAATTGGTATGGATTTTCTACACCAACTAAAGACATTAATAGCGTTTCCATTTCTCCCTCTAAAAAACCCGTCGTCTTTCTAATCATTGATTCCTTGATGGATGAGCCCATGCAAAAAGCAATGGAGGAAGGACGTGCCCCTGCCTTGACATTCTTATCTGAACAAGGGCAGTATGTGGATCGTGTTGTAAGCTCCTACCCTACGATGTCTGTTACGATTGACAGTACCCTTTTAACAGGAGTCTATGCAGACAAGCATCAACTGCCAGGGCTTGTTTGGTTCAATAAAGAAGAAAATAGGTTGATCAGCTATGGAAGTGGTAAAATGGAAATATTTCATGGTGGTGTAAAGCAAGTTTTAAAAGACAGTATGTCCAATCTGAACCAAGAGCATTTAAGCAAAAATACAGCAACTATATATGAAGATTTAGATGACAGACAAATTCAATCAGCCTCCATCAACGGGCTCGTCTACCGTGGAAATCAAAAACATAACCTGCATGTACCGAGAATTGCCTCAGCATTCAATCTGCTACCGAAGGATTTTACTGTAAAAGGCCCGACATTGTTCTCTATGGGAAGCCTCTCTCAATATAGTCCAGATAATAATAAACATAATAGAGTCTGGCAGGACCTGGGAATGAATGATGCTTTTACGGCGGAAGAAATAACTTACCTTATTCAGAATGAGAGTCTCCCCTCTTTTACACTTGGCTATTTTCCTGATCTAGATCATCCTGTTCATGAAAATGGTCCTGCCGAGATAAATGGAATTGAGCAAATTGACCAGCACCTGCAAACGATCTTGGATGCTTTCCCCACATGGGAAGATGCCCTGGAAAATATGACTCTGATTGTGTATGGTGACAGCGGCCAAGCAATTATCGGTGAAGATCGGAATGAAGCCATTATTGATTTACCAGCACTTTTTGAAATGTATCAGCTTGCTGAACTGGGAGAACTTGTGAAAACGAAAGATCAGCTCGCGTTGGCTGTTAATGAACGGATGGCATATATTCATTTATTGGATGACAATCTTACCTATATGGATTTGGTTTCAGACTTGATGGATGACCCCAGAATTGGTTTCATAGCATGGAAAGATGAGGAAAAGAATTATGTTACAGCTGAAGGTTCAAATCAACTATTTACTTTTCAACCTGATGGAAATTTTACTGATCCGTATAATCAAACTTGGGGTATGCATGGTGATCTTTCTATTCTAGATTTATCCACAAACGACAAAAATGAAATGGACTATGGAGAATACCCTGACGCACTCGCACGACTCCACGGCGCGCTCCATTCTCATAAAGGCCGTTTTCTCATTGTTGATGCAAAGCCAGGTTATGAATTTATTGCTGAACACTCCCCAACCCATGTAGGAGGTGGCGGACATGGCTCGTTACATGCCAAGGATTCACTCACACCGCTTCTTATCACAGGCACCGACACACAACCTGCTCATAAGCGTGCCGTAGACTTTAAAGCATGGTTATTAGAGCTAATTGAATAATTGTATTACGCGTTCAATTGAAAAACTACACAAACAACATTAGATAAAATGCAATTTGTGAAGTGGTGACTATAATTCATTAAAAAGACTCAGGGGGTAAATTATAATCTCCCCTGAGTCTTTTATTTCCTATCTTAACTTATTAACATAATTACGCATGTTGTCAGTCATTCCTACCAGGCAAATTGCTGCAGGGTCTTTATCGATGTTAAACTCGATGTTTGAACCATCCGTCGGCAAGGTTTCCTGGAAAATTTCTTCGTATTCTGGAACAGATACTTCTGTTCTGGATGTAAATAAACCTTTATGTTCTTCAACATATAAATGATCCTGAAAACCAGCTTGCAGGATACCAGTAAAGAACTCTCCTACTGCCCCGGATCCATAGCTGAACAATCCGATTCGTGAACCTGCCTGCAGGTCTTCTTTTTGTTCTAGCAGTGAAAGTAAACTTAAATACAAGGACCCGGTATAAATATTTCCAACATTTTTATTGTATTCTGCACTGATTTTATAGTTCGCTGCTAATCGTTGCTGAGTAGCTTCCGTTCCTTCATCCAAGACAGTTTTTAACGCCTTCATTCCCATTTTTGTATAAGGAAGGTGAAAACAGAGCGCTTCAAAGTCGTTTAAATCCAGTCCTGTCTTCTCTTTATATTGCTCCCACATCTTTGAAAAGAACAATATGTATTGTTCATTTGAAAATTTTCCATCCACAAAGGCTTTATCCGAATAGTTTGGACGCCAAAAGTCCATAATATCGTCTGTCAGATATGTACTTTGAGCTTCGAGTGCTATTACTTTCGGGTCGGCACTGATTACCATTGCAACAGCGCCTGCTCCCTGTGTTGCTTCACCAGAGGTATTTAAACCGTATCTTGCAATATCGGAGCCCAATACCAGTACCTTGCTTTCCGGATTCAATGCAACATGACCCTTTGCCATTTGAATAGCAGCAGTCGCTCCATAGCATGCATGCTTCACTTCAATACAGCGGGCATGTGGATTAAGCCCGACTAAATGGTGAACATATACAGCTGCCGACTTGGAGTGATCGATACCTGTTTCTGTTGCGAATATAACGAAATCAATCTTCTCTTTATCCGTTTCGTCTAAGATTCCCAATGCCGCATTTGCTGCCAGTGTAACCGGATCCTGCGTGATAGGTGCAAGCGCCATCTTTTCCTGCCCGATCCCTATCGTGAATTTTGCGGGCTCAATATTTCTGGCAACCGCTAATTTATTCATATCAACATATAAATGAGGTACATAAAAACCTAGTTTATCAATTCCTATTTTCATGTGTGCTACTCCTTTACAGGGGCTGTCCCCTAGTGCTCTAAAGTGGTTAAGTAACTGACGAAGATTCGTTGCATACTAAGGGTTCCTAACTTATTTAGCCGCCGTCAGGAAGAGATGAACCTAGTATTATCCATCGTCTTGTGTTCACTTTCCATTTTACTATATTATCACAAAGGGACCTGTCTCTTCTATTATATTCTATCAATTTGAAAATTCAGCATCAAACGAATTCTAGTATTGATTGGTTCAAACACTTACAAAAGGTGTTACATCCCCGTGCTGGCAACTCTCAAATCTCTGTGGAATCAGGGGCTTTATATCTGAATTTATGCATAAAGTCCCCCCTCATGTTATTTCCCATGTGCTCGTTATTTCAACTTCACTCAAGGCTTGTGAGGCTAACTGGTCTGCCTCCTTATTCTGCTTACGAGGAACGAGTTCAAATACAGCATCGATTCCCAGCTGATCCATTTTATTTTCAATCCTGTCGGCCCAATTGACTAACGCCTCCTCATAGCAAGGCCAGTCTTCTTGCAACTGGTTAATTACCACCTGCGAATCTCCAACAAAAGTTACTGGTAAATGATGGACACCCAAAATCTCCAATTCTTGTAATGCTAGGTGCAACGCAGCGAATTCTGCTTCGTTGTTTGTTTCTAATTCTTCTACTAATGCATTTCTTCGAAGGCGAAATGATTTGTCATTCTGTTCATAGTAAATAGCACAGCCAAGCCCTGATCGTTTTGTTTTCAAATCAAAGCCACCATCAAAATAAACCGTCACATGGTGGGGTTCTGTTTTAATTTCTTCCATCTGCTTCTTTAGTTCCTTCAAGCTCCATGCAGTTTCATGGCGATCAATGAATACTAAATTTTTCATCCGCTTCGTTCTTTCTAAATCCTCAACCAGCAATAATGCCTTCTTGGCAGGCATTTCTTCCGAGCTGAACACTGATTCTGTTCCTTTGGGGGTTCGATAGGTAAATTCAATTCTGACATTCATAGTAAAACCACCTATACTTAATTCTCGTGATTACCCGTTCTTCTACTAAGATCCATTATACCCAGTCAGCTATCAAGAATATTCTTGAAAAGGAATTATGCTGGAAAATAGCAAAGGGGAGCTAGGTAAGTTTCTACCGCGCCCCCTCCTGTTATATGCCAGTTATCCATATCTTAATCAATGGACCAGCCTTCATTCCCATTCAATATTTATCTTATTTTAACTTCTCTTTAAATAATTTCAACTCATTGATAAACGCATTGAATTCAGGAATGTCCATTTGCTGAGCGGAATCAGATAACGCCACTGCAGGATCTGGATGAACTTCTGCCATAACTGCATCAGCCCCAATTGCCAAAGCAGCTTTTGCAGTTGGGAATAGTAAGTCCTTTCTGCCTGTAGAATGGGTTACATCAACAATAACCGGCAAATGCGTTTCTTTCTTCAGAATTGGTACCGCTGAAATATCTAATGTGTTTCTTGTGGCTTTCTCATATGTGCGAATTCCTCGCTCACATAAAATAATTTGGTCGTTCCCCTGAGAAATGATATATTCCGCTGCATTTATAAATTCTTCAATCGTCGCCGAAAGTCCTCGTTTTAATAAAACGGGTTTCTTTACCTTTCCTACCGTTTTAAGTAACTCAAAGTTCTGCATGTTACGAGCACCTACTTGAATTACATCGACGTATCTTAATGATTCTTCTACATCATGCGGGGTAAGAATCTCACTCACCACCGACATTCCTACTTCATCTGCAACCTCTCTCAGAATTCGTAAACCTTCTATTCCTAAGCCCTGAAAGTCATACGGTGATGTACGAGGTTTGAAAGCTCCACCCCGCAATAAAGTAAGTCCTTGTTTCTTCATTGCTAAAGCAACAGCTTTTACTTGCTCATAGCCTTCCACTGCACATGGACCCATGATAAACTGCTGGTTGCCATTACCAACCTTCACACCATTGATATCGACAATAGTATCTTCCGGCTGAGCTTTTCGTGAAACTAACAATGCTTTTCGATGATTATCTTCCTGAAGCTCCAAGCTTGCCTTAAAGATCTCTTTAAAAATGTGCTGAATGGTTGAGGCTTCAAATGGTCCAGCGTGATTCTTCAGTATCAAATCAAGCGATTGGCGCTCACGAATTGGATCAAAACGGTTTACTCCTTGTTGCTTCTTTGTACCGATTTCCTGAACAATTCCTGCACGCTCATTTAGTAAGGCTAAGATCTGTAGGTTAATATCATCAATTTTGTTACGTAACTCCGTCAAGTCGTGTGTACTCATTAGTAAATTCCTCCTGTAATATAATCATAATTTAATTTTAGTTTTTATTAGTTTTTGCTTATAAACACGCTACTTTTCTAATCAGAAATTATCGCCTCCTATAAAAAAAATCCCTGTCGTTTAAAACGACAGGGACGATTCGTATCGCGGTACCACCCTTATTGTGAACAGATCTGCTCACCACTTTCACTTGTTAACGATCTAATGACCGTCTTTTCCTTCATAAAGAATTTACTTTACTCGAAAAAGAAGCTCCAGGACTGTAATTCATGCTTATCTTTGGCTGATTCACACCACCATCAGCTCTCTGAAAACAGGGAGATAAGACACTACTATTTTCCTTTCTTCGCTTACAAACTTATTTAATTTTTTATAATAAAAAAATCCCTACTGATTTATTGATCAGTAGGGACGATTTTTATCGCGGTACCACCCTAGTTGTGAGTACTATACTCACCACTTTATCTTGTTAACGATCAAATGACCGTCTTTTTCTACATAAAGATTTTTCTTTACTTCGAAAAAGAAGCTTCAGGAATGTAATTTCGTGTTTATCTTTGGCTGATTCACACCACCATCAGCTCTCTAATACAGGGAGATAAGACACTACTATTTTCCTTTCGTCGCCGGTTTATATAAAATATTTTATTGAATGTTATAATTTCATATTATATGATTCTTACCATTCAATTGTCAACCCTTTTTAAAAATTAATTTTAGAATTCTCACATAATCTCTTGTTTTTCAAGCATCATAACCATGAGATTGCTTATTTGATTATATCAATCATAAATCACATTTATAATATGTCAATAGTTATTTCTTAAATATTCCTAATTTACCGATTCGCTCAGCCGCTTCTGCAAGACGTTCTTCACTTGCAAGTAATCCAACCCGAACAAACCCTTCTCCTGATTCTCCAAATCCACTCCCAGGAGCAACTACAACATGAGCTTTTTCTAGAAGCAAATCAGCAAACGATATTGACGTATATCCTTCTGGGACAGGTAACCAGGCGAAGAAGGTACCCTTTGGCTTTGGAACTTTCCATCCAATCTCATGGAGCTTTTCTACAAGAACATTACGTCGCTTCTCATATGTATTCACTAATTGTTCTACTGCCGACTGATCCCCTAGCAGAGCTTTTTCCGCAGCTTGCTGGATTGCCCCAAACAAGCTGACATACAGGTGATCCTGAATAAGATTTAAGCTTTCTATAACAGAACGGTTACCAACAGCAAATCCGACACGCCATCCAGCCATATTGTACGTTTTAGATAAGGTATACATCTCTATCCCAATGTCCTTCGCACCTTCAGACTGCAGAAAGCTTTGTGGTTTATCACCATCGAAACCAATTGCACCATAGGCAAAGTCATGGACGACGCAAATAGCATGCTTCTTGGCAAGTGCTATAGTTTCATCAAAAAATGCCTGATTAGCCGTAGCTGCTGTTGGGTTATTTGGATAATTTAAAAACAACAGCTTTGCTTGGTCTAAATCTTCTTTATCGATCTTATTATAATCTGGTAAAAAATCATTTTCTTCTAAAAGAGGCATCATTGCAGTTCGCGCATTCGCCAATGCTATACCTGACATATAATCCGGATAGCCAGGGTCAGGAAGTAATGCTAAATCCCCTGGATTAAGCAAACATTGGCTAAGCTCTACTAAACCTGTTTTAGCTCCAAATAAAATAGCAACCTCGGTTTCAGGATCTATATCCACTTCATATTGACGTTTGTAATAGGATGAAATAGCCTTTTTCAAAAACGTGTGCCCTGTAAACGGCGAATATTTATGATACGCTGGATTACTTGCAGCCACTTGTAACTCTTCTACAATATGTTCGGGAGTAGGCAAATCAGGATTTCCTTGTCCCAGATTAATTACATCATGACCTTCACTACTTAACCGCTGAACCTTATTGACAAGATTAGCAAAAAACTGCTGCGGCAACCGCTTCAACGTATCCGAAAACTCAAAACGCTGCACAACTCTCACTCCTTTTGGGAAGGTGCACTTCCCGGTGCCTGTCACTTCCCGGTTTTTGTCGAATAATATCACACTTATTATATCGTAATTTTAACTTTCGCATTATTTTACCAATTCGTCAACTGAATCAGTGTAGTACGCTTCTGTGTAATGCTAATTTTTTGAACTATGTATGTACGAGAGTGATAGTCCGACGAACACCACCATAGTTGAACAATCCAACCAGCTTGTGAATCGCAATAAGCAACAAATAATTCATTTAAAATGTTATGCCTTAAGTGGAACGGCGAGGATAAGAAACATGTCACCATGAATTATGCAGCAAATAAATGATCGCTCTATTGAAAAACTGCCCCATTCCTCTACGAGTGAGACAGTTTGTTAAATCTAATAGTTCTAATTTGGTCACTGGATAAATTTCTTGAATGGCGATTTAGCCCTTCCCCTAGCCACGAGATAATTAGAAAACTTGGCATTCGCCAAGCCTTTGGGCGATGCCTTAGTTGCACTTATGCAGAAAGAAATATGGTTATGCTTTCTTTACTGCCAAATAAGGGATAACTCTATTAAAAGTTATCCCCTTAACAACCTATAACCCAGCCGACTTCTGCAACCGTCTGGCAATTTCCATAAAATCCTCCTGTGAAATACCAGGTGCAAATTCCTCAGGTACCGCTTCGTAATCTGGAACAGGTGCCCCCTTTGGTACTCCGTGAATGACTTCGAGTTGCTCCCCAGTCTCGGGATGCGTCCCCTTCCAAATCTGACTAATATCTCGATAATCCCGTTCACTAAAGGTGTAGAGCCTGCGATGCGCACCTTCCGCTTCAAACTTTCGCGTTGTATCAAATACACTATTATCAAGATTTGGGACCGGGAGCATTTTTGTTATATTAACACCTGTTGCTACTTCAAGTGCCTTTCCATAAGCAACAATATGTGTCCCACCACGGACTAGCAAGTATCCGATCATTTCTCTTGCGGTAGGATGGTCAGTCATTTCATATACCCTCATTTTATGTGTACGTGCTCCTATTTCCAAAAAATAGTTATGCAATAGATCAACTACTAAGTTTCCACTATTAAATACATTGTCCCCAGTCCATGCTCTCCCATGGGAATCACCTGGTTTGGCACTTTGTGCTGTATCAATAAAATGGTGATGACTTCGTTTATCTACTGCATTTCGCATCGGGGCAATATCAGGATCTCCCGGAAAGGTGCTACCTTCCATCATAATATTGATTGTATGAGCGACAAGCTCAACATGCCCGAATTCTTCAGCTGTAATACTGGCAACTAAGTCGTAAAAAGGTTTCAGCTTCTTTTTATTTTTAAAGTTAAATGACTGGTACATATAGTTATTTAATGTCGACATTTCGCCATACCTTCCGCCTAAGAGCTCTTGTACGGCAGAGGCGGCATCCGGATCTGCTTCCTTCGGTCGTGGTAATTCGATGGCAATTTGATCCATTCGTTCGATCAAATTTATTTCCCCTCCTTCATTACTATGCTTCTTAAAAATTGGTTACTCAGGTAGAACCCAAATTACCTGCTGCATCCGTATATGAAAATAACGCCTTTCAACCTCTACAACTACATGATCCGGGTATACACTTTTTAACGTACCGCGGACACTGTCCTTAATTGTTTGCACAACTACTACTCTATCCATACATTGCTGCAGCATTTGATACAAATACGGGTCAACGTGTGTCATCATTTGCGGTGCTTGCACATGTCTTTCCTCGTCATTTGAAGCGCTCATCCATGAACCTCCTTTTGCTCTCGCAGTATAAAAAACCCCTTCAACATCTAGTCTATTTCAGAATAAGCATGTCTTATAACCAGCAATTGTTAAGTTAAAAGGTAATTCAATAAAAGTACCCGAGCTTTTTCAGGGTACACAAAAAGCCACTTCTCAAAAAAACAATTGAGTAAGTGGCTTTACACGAATGAGCCGTACTGGATTTGAACCAGTGACCCCTTGCCTGTCAAGCAAGTATTCTCCCGCTGAACTAACGGCTCATGATATAATAGAACTCACTCTTAGACTATCGAGTGAGTAAATAACAATAATACTACTATATAGAATGTGCTTATTTCTGTCAATACTAACTACGGCTTAATACGGTTCCTGTCACTTCCCGAAGGAGTGCTGCTAAGCCGGTAGTATTCCGCTTTTCCAACTGTTTTCCCAGCGGCCCGGAAAGCAAATTAGAGTGGTTAACACCGATCGTTCTGCGCATAATATAGTTAATTCTGCGCTCCCAATTGTTTTTTGCGGTCGCTGTCTTTGAGGCCTGACTACCGGGATAACATCTTCCTCTCACCCATCGGCAAAAATAAGCTTCGTAACCCGAAATAAAAAGTTGGATTAAATCCCCAAATACTATTATAATAGTATAAAAATTGTTTCTATTTACGTATGGAGGGTCATCGTGAGAAAAGTTTTTTCGTTTTTAAAGCCATATAAACTTCCTATTGGCATTGCTTACACGCTTATGCTAGTTGAACTTGTAGCTGAGCTGCTGCTTCCTTTTTTTCTTGGAAAAATGATTAATGATGGGATTATTAATGAAGATTTAAGTACGATCATCATGTGGGGCGGTATTATGATTGGCCTCGCACTGGTTTCATTTGCTGCTGGAATAATTAATTCATTTTACGCTTCCCATGTCAGCTGGGGTTTCGCATTTGATATTAGAGAAAAGTTATTTAAAAAAATCCAGGCCTTTTCATTTGCTAATTTAAATAAATACCCTACTTCCGGTCTTGTTACACGTTTTACAAATGATGTACGCCAGATTCAGAATACCATTTTCATGGCTTTGCGAATTATGTCAAAAGCACCACTGATTGTAATTGGTGGCGTTATTATGGCATTTGTTGTTAATGCGAAACTTGCAGTGATCTTCCTGATTACTGTTCCGCTTCTGATCGGGTTTTTACTTTGGGTATTGAAAGTTGCCAGCAAAATGTTTGATAGAGTACAGAAGAATGTAGACAGTGTAAATCGAGTCATGCAGGAGAATCTTGCAGGCATGCGTTTAATCAAAGCGTTTGTCAGACGAAATCATGAGGAAAGCCGCTTCACTAAATCAAACGCAGCATTAGCTGACCAGACACGTACGACATTCCGTTTTGTTGAGTCGTCCATGCCGATTCTTTTATTTGTCATGAACCTGAGCTTAATTTTCATCATCTGGTTTGGCAATATGCAATCTATCGCGGGCGAAACATCTGTCGGGGACGTCGTTGCCATCGTTAACTATGCGCTGCGAGTATCAATGGCTATCTCTATGTTCACATTCATTATCATGGCCTTTTCACGTATGAAGGCTTCCGCTTCCCGTTTGAGCGAAGTACTGACGGTAGATGTTGATTTAATTAATCATAACGACGCAAAGGAAGCTACGGAGGTTATAGATGGGAAGATCGAATACGAGCATGTTGCATTTACATATCCAACAGCAGATGAGCCAGTGCTGACTGATGTAAGCTTTACTGTAAACCCAAGAGAAAAACTGGCGATTATCGGTGCGACTGGTGCCGGCAAGACATCGTTATTCCAGCTTATACCACGTCTTTATAACGTAACAAAAGGAGTATTATATATAGATCAAAAGCCAATTACATCCTATACCTTAGATCAGCTGCGTGGGAGCATTGGCTACGTTCCGCAGAGTCCGCTTCTTTTTACTGGATCAATTAGAGATAATATTGCCTGGGGCAAGGAAAACGCAACCCGTGAAGAAATCATCCAATCTGCAAAGGATGCTCAAATCCACGACACGATCATGGACCTTCCAGACCAATACGATACCCGTGTTGGCCAAAAAGGTGTTAATTTATCCGGTGGTCAAAAACAGCGAATTTCCATTGCTCGTGCACTAATACGCCGGCCGAAAATCTTGATGCTGGACGACAGTACCAGTGCGCTGGACTTAGCAACAGAATCAGAGCTTTTAAGAGCGATACAGCATTACCATTGCACAACGATGATCATCACTTCTAAAATATCAACAGCAATCAGCGCAGACCGCATTTTATTAATGAATGATGGGAAAGTGCTTGCAATTGGCACACACGAGGAACTATTAAATCAATCAAGCCTTTACATGCGAATAGTGGAATCCCAGTTTGGAAAGGAGTATGCAAATGCGAAATAACCAGCTGAAAGAGCCTTTTCTATACGAAAAAATTCCATTGGAAAAAATAACAACTGATAAAAAAAAGAAAGCCAAAAATACTGCAGGAACCATTAAACGAATTTGGACGTATTTAGCAAGGGAAAAAGGGAAGCTGCTGCTGGTTATTTTTATGGTTCTGATCAGCTCTGGTTTAAGCTTACTCGGCCCTTTTATGATCGGAATGGCCATTGATGATTTTATTGTGACACAGCAAAGTGCCGGGTTAGGTATCTTATTGATTTGGTTAGTGGTTATTTACTTATTCCACTCCTTATCAATATTCCTGCAAAATTTCTGGATGGTCGGGATTGCACAGAATACAGTTTACACACTGCGTTCCGATTTATTTCACCAATTTCACCGTCTGCCCATCTCCTACTTTGATAAACGGCAGCACGGTGAATTAATGAGTCGTGTTACGAATGATATTGATAATGTGAACAACACATTAAACCAATCGGTTATTCAGATTTTTGCAAGTATCTTAACGCTGGTTGGTACCGTTTCCGTTATGCTGTATCTAAGCCCGATCTTAACATTAGTAACCATGTCGATTATTCCATTTATGTTTCTCGGGATGAAATGGATAACGAAACGAACCGGCCCATTATATAAATTGCAGCAAAATGATTTGGGAGAAGTAAACGGCTATGTAGAGGAAATTGTTTCCGGACAGCATATTGTAAAAACATTTTCCCAGGAAAACCGTGTTATCCGTGAATTTGAAGAAAGAAATAAGAAACTGAACCGTTCTGGATTCTGGGCTTTAACCATCTCAGGCTTTATTCCGAAAGTCATGAACATGCTTAACTTCCTCAGTTTTGGCTTAATTGCATTGGTCGGTGGTATTCTGGCTATTAATGGAACAGGAATTGTGACTGTAGGTATAATTGTTATTTTCACAGAGTATGCACGTCAGTTTACAAGACCGTTAAATGAACTTTCTAATCAATTTAACATACTTCTTTCTGCTGTGGCGGGAGCTGAACGTGTGTTTCAGGTAATGGACGAAACGCAGGAAGAAACAGATGAAAAGAATGCGAAGGAATTACCAAGCACTACTGGAAAGGTAATCTTTGACAACGTCTCTTTCGCTTATGAGGATACACCCATTTTAAAAGAAGTAAGTTTTGAAGCTAATCCGGGTGAAACTGTGGCCTTTGTAGGTCACACAGGTGCCGGGAAAACAACGATTATTAATCTCATTTCGCGTTTTTATAACTATGACAGCGGGAAAATAACATTAGACGGCATCGATTTAAAAAATATCAAACGATCGAACCTACGTAAACATATGGCATTTGTTCTACAGGATTCCTTTTTATTCCACGATACCATTCGGGAAAATATTCGGTATGGTCGTTTGGATGCGACGGATCAAGAGGTAATTCAGGCTGCTCAGGATGCGAATGCCCATGATTTCATTGAGCGTCTCCCTGATGGCTATGATACGGTTCTGGACCAGGAGGGAAGCGGTATTAGTCAGGGACAGAAACAGCTGTTAACCATCGCAAGAGCCCTTCTCGCAGAGCCATCCATTCTTGTCCTGGATGAAGCTACAAGTAATATTGATACCATCACCGAGCTTAAGATTCAGGATGCGTTAAAACGCCTAATGCACGGAAGAACAAGTTTTGTCATTGCACATCGCCTGAATACAATCCAGGAAGCGGACAATATTATCATGCTGGAGGATGGTGAAATTATTGAAAAAGGCAGTCATGACAACCTCCTAAATCAGTATGGGAAATATTATGAACTGTATAAAGGGCAATTATTAGAAAAAGCAACTTAATAGGATTATAATGGGGCTGTAATAGATTAGACACAGCTTAGAAATGCTAACAGACATATATTTTAATTGAGGTGTACGTAATGGGCAGAAAAGGTTCAATGATTGAAAAAGAGATCGAAAGCAGTTATTTGAAAGAAACCATGAAACTAAAACTGTACCAGCCAGAGTCGTTCTCCCCACTGTATAAATATAATATTTGTATTATGCAGGATGGAAACGATTATTACCAAATGGGTAGAGTAGCCACATTGAGTGACAAACTGCACGACAGTCAGGAAATTACGAATACTGTTTTTGTTGGCATTCATTACCAGGATAAATACGACCGTAAAAAGAAGTATCATCCAAGTGGAGAGCAGCAGGATGCATATATTAAGTTTTTAGTAAATGAGGTTGTCCCCCTATTGGATGATATGCTTCCAACCTACCATATGGGACAATCACGTGCATTAATGGGAGACTCCCTTGCAGGTACATTAGCATTGATGACTGCACTTAAATATCCAAATACGTTTGGAAAAGTGATTATGCAGTCACCCTATGTGGACGATACCGTGCTAAACGCAGTAGAAAATGCCAGCAGTATTCATTCCATCGATCTGTACCACACCATCGGTACAGAAGAAACTGATGTTGATACAACTGATGGCAAGAAAGTAGACTTCTTAAATCCAAATCGCAAATTAAAAGCACTTCTTCAGGAAAAAGGTGCCAATTATGTTTATTATGAATTGGAAGATGGAGAACACACATGGAAGTATTGGCAAAAGGATATGAAACGCCTACTAACAACCATGTTTAACTAGGTCCAATGTATCTTTTTTCAAAAAATTACAAAATAAAGCCTTATTAGACTACGTTTTTGTTATAATAAAGAATACAACCGATATTGATGTACAGATGTGCACCATATTTATACGTAACAAGAAAATATAAATAGGAGGTTTTCATTTATGAAATACGGTATAGCCATTTTCCCATCAAAGTCTATTCAAGATGAAGCAAATTCATACAGAAAGCGTTATGATCCTCATTATGCATTAATTCCACCACACATCACGTTAAAGGAAGCGTTTGTGGCGGATAATACAACAATAGACAATTTAGTCACAGAATTAAAACATATAGCAAATGACACCAACCCATTCACAATTAATATTAATAAGGTCAGCACATTCGCTCCTGCGACGAATACTATTTATTTTAAGGTAGAGCCTATTCAGGAGCTTATTGATTTATACGAAAAAATGCATCAGGGTAACTTTCCAAAGAATCAGGAATATTCGTTTGTGCCCCATATTACAGTGGCTCAAAAATTAGTACATGACGAGTACTCTGATGTATTCGGCAGCATGCAGATGAAGAAAATTCAGTTTGAAGATGAAATTGATCGTTTCCAATTATTATATCAGTTAGAGAATGGGTCATGGACCGTTTATGAAACATTCGTATTCGGAAAGGAACACGTGTGAACGTAAAGGTCGTTGATACACAACAAGAGAAAGAACAAGCTTATCATGTTCGGATGATCGTATTCGTAGAAGAACAAAAGGTTCCTCCCGAAGAAGAACTTGATGAACATGATAAAACAGCAATCCACTTCATCGGCTATGAAAATAACGAACCTATCGCCGCAAGTCGCCTGCGGTTTGTTGAAGGTTATGGGAAGCTGGAACGAATCTGCGTTCTTAAAAACCACCGTGGTAAATCCCATGGCAGACAAATCATTCTAGCAATGGAAAAATTAATTTCATCTAAAGGCTATTCAAAAGCTAAACTGAATGCACAAACACATGCTGAAAACTTTTATCAACGTCTGGGGTATAAAACAATATCCGGAGAATTTCTGGATGCCGGCATCCCCCATGTAACCATGGTTAAAGACTTATAACAAACATGAATTAGTTTTTGCTAATTACTATACAAACTATTCAAATGAGAGCGCCCCTAACTATCGGGACGCTCTTTTTTTTGGCTTATAATGTCCCTACAAACTGAATTCTTTTCATTTAATTGGTTATGCTAAATTGTGATGTTTTTTATAGGGAGGACAACAGATGCAGCAATTTTTACCGATGTTTTACGAAACCTTATTTGGGTTCACGGCATTGTTTATCTTGACTAAGGTATTAGGTAAAACCCAAATTTCTCAATTAACTGCCTTTGATTTTATTTCAGCTATAATTTTGGGTGAGCTGGTTGGAAATGCTTTATTTGATAAAGAAGCAGGCATTCCTGAAATAGCATTTGTAATTGTATTATGGGGATCGCTGCTTTACATTACCGAAATTATTTCCCAAAAGTATAAAAGAACACGCTCCCTAATAGAAGGAAGCCCAGCCATCATAATCCATAAAGGAAAATTAATTCGTGACATCATGAAAAAGAACAAGCTTGATATTAATCAGCTTCAAAACCTTTTGCGCTCAAAGGATGTTTTTTCTATTCAGGAGGTTGAATACGCGTTATTAGAAACTGATGGGACCTTATCTGTCTTAAAGAAGTCTTCCTTTCAAACACCAAACAAAGGTGATATGAATTTTCCATCTCATGAAGTAAATCTAGCGGTTACCCTTATAAATGATGGAGAAATTATTTATGATAATTTGAAAGAGAAAGGAATCTCAGAGGGATGGCTTTATGAGCAAATGCACGAGCAGGGATACACCGATGTTAAGGATATATTTTACGCAGAATACATCAAAGGCCAAGACCTTCTATTATTCCCCTTTGAGAACAGAATTCATAAAAGATACGAAAGTTGAGCGCGAATGCGTTCATCCTTCGTATCTTTTTACGTATCAGCATGAAAAATCCATTTGCTGGATTTTATTGTATGGCTGATCTTTTTATGCTTAATTAGCCCCACCAAATAGGCTGTAGCTGCTGTACGATACAATAACCATTGAGATAAGCCAGGACTTTGGACTCCATAATGTTCACACATGTTTGCAACAACTGATTCATGTGAAATCCCATTTGCATGGGATTTAATCTCATCATACAGCCATCCCAGTAATTCTTCGTGATAAGTGATGTTCTTCTTTACTGTAGACTTAAATTCCTTTTCAAATATACCATGACCAGGTACAGCTCCGTCACATGATACATCTAATAGTTTATACAAGCTTTCAATGGTTAGGCTCGCTTCGGTAATATACGGGATCTTATGCTTGTACAACTGGTCTTCACTGAAATAACTGTCTCCAGCATATAAGATCCCTCCGATTTCCATTGCCAGCTGACGATAGCTATGGCCTGGAAGGAGATAGGTTTTAAAGGTAAATCCATCAACTTCATGATCTCCTTCATCTAAAGTCTGATCAACCTGGATGGCCTTTCCCTGCAAAAATTTATTATTCAGTTCCGGTAGTGGTTCATTACCAGAGAAGAGATACAAAGGTTCAAGTGTGGGGTTAGCTAATATAGCAGCTTCAAATATGGGAGCCATCGTATGTATCCGATGGCTCTTTTGCAAAAAACTGGCGCCTCCATAATGATCAGCATGGGCATGAGTGATAAATAAATGTGTTATAGGTAAATTCTTTTCCGCAAGCTGCTTCAGTGCCTTTCGCATAACAGAATCATCAATTCCCGCATCGATCAGCATCCCTTTTTCACCATGATGGACATATCCTATGTTTACCGGGGCATCAAAATAATAGCATTCGTTCGTAAGTTTTATTAAATTCATTCAGGAAGCTCCTCTAACTATTCGTTCAGCTCTGACTTACAGACCGGGGCATTTATTTATGGCAATAAACGATAAATGATCACTATCCGCTGTTATATACTTTCGCTGAAGTTTTTTCCTTTTCCAGTTAAAGTTCCATAGACACTTTCTGAAGCAGACGTACCAGGTGAATTTACCAAAGCGCTTTCATTTGGGTTTATCAAAAAATTATATTGATTTTCGACTTCCTGATGTTGTTTTTCTAAAATAACCTTAAATGGTTTTTCAATCATAAAGTAATTTTGTTTATCTTTAATTATACGATTCTGATAATCATTATACTGATAATGTTGTATTGGCAAAATATATCCCATTGAAAACGCCCTCCTTATGTAATTTGATTTCATTTATATACATTCGTAACTAATCTGATATTTATAACTATTCTCCATCAATTTACTTATTCCCTTTATTATAACTAATTAAACATTCGACAAAAAATGAAAAGCAGCTAATAACTAGCTGCTTCGTCAACTAGGATATATGGATAATTTAAAACCATGGAAACGGTCTTCTATCCGTTCTATCCGTTCTATCCTTGCTTTCCGTAGCATCAAGGTCAGGACTAAGGTCGTCGCTTGCTGACTCTAAGTCATCTCCCCGCATTCTTGGTCTACCCAAAAATGGATCATATCGTCGGCGGCGTTCCGTTTCCTGAATATGAACATTATCTGCTTTTATCACTAGATCCTTAACATGTATCACTTGTTTTGGTTTTTCATCAGACATTCCATATCACTCCTTCATAAATTTCTTCGTTAATAGTCTATGTAGTTGTTTTAATTAGGATATGGTCACACGCCCTTTTTTAGGTAATTAATAGCAGAGTTGCTAATCTGATTTTTTAGGCAAACAGCTTGTGATAAATGCTTTGATATAAATATAGTGGTATCTAAGATGGATGCCTACACAAACATTAAAGCACTACATATTCTAGTAAAGACTACTAAGTCAATAACATGTTGAAAGGAGAAATAATTTATGGGTGGTTGTGGAAAAGATTTTCACACAGGTAACTGTGTGTGCGATATTCTAAGAGAGATCGCCGATGCACAAAATGATGTTCTTGATATTTGTTGTGACACTAGTTGCGAGCAGTCAATTAGTGATTTATTAGGAGAGACTGATCCTGGGAACGGCTTGGATACAGTACCAGTAATTCTATACTGTAAGGGTGACTGTAAGCCATTTAAAGGGTTTGGTGCACTTCCAAATGACGTAGGTTGTGTAGTAGGAAGCTTTTTCTTCCGAGTGAAAAGTGTGGATGATGATTGCTGTGCAATCCTCGAACTCTTAAGAGATCCAAGTGATGCTGACCTGAATCCTAAAGATCCAGTAGACCAGAAAACGGATGATCTGCGGGCTACAGGTATTTGTATGACTGTTGATCTTAGCTGTATTTGTCATGTAACTTGTTTACCAGCTATTGATGCACTTCGTTAATACTGACTAACTTTAAAAATACACCATTGGAAAAGATCCGGACTCTTTTCCTAGGTGTATTTTTCCTTTTACCCTGGTAAAACTAGAAACCTAATAATTTAATTTCAATTATATCAGCGATCGGGATCAACATGTTCGACGATCTGTTTCCAACACGCATGGTGACATCATTATCTTTAGTGCCTGTAATTATACCCCGATACGTTTTCTTATCCGTTTTTACTATACACTTCATTTTCGGCGCATAATCAGATGTGCTGACAAAGTAAGTTATTTTTTCTTCCAGTGTCATATCTTTAAATTTCGGATTCTCTGCTTTCTCGTTAACTGTTTCTTCCTCCTTCGAGTCAGGTTCACTCTCAATTTCTGAAGGTTCATTCTCCTCTTCAGTATCCAGCAGCTCTTTTTCCTGGACTCCATGATTCGATTTATCAAGCTCTTTTTCTTGGACTCCATGATTCGATTTATCAAGCTCCATCTCAAAAGCGTTCTTTTTTACAGACTTTTTAGAATTGGATGCAGCAAATGCGCCTTCTTGTTGCTGAAGCTCCCGGGATTTTTTTGGAGACATGTAATTCGATTGCATGGGGGCATTTGGTTTCCGAATATTGGACTGGTGAATAAAAAGCAATGGATCCTTGGCAAATTTCTTTCTTCCCATATGGTAATCTCTCCTTTATTTAAAAATTGCTCAACCCATTATATGAACCTAAGATTTGATATGTGTTCTATAATATAGCTGTTCTTGATACAGGTCTGACCAATCAGATATACTGTAACCGGCACCTGTACACGTTCTACCAGCCCATATGTTAGCTGCCCCATGACGGGTACGCCAATGTTGCCTATCTTCTTTTTTTATTCATAAAAAACCTCCCCGTCATCAAACCGGGAAGGTATTATCGATTAATTCAAAATAGTAATTGCTGTTTTAATTTGTTTTCCATGAACTTCCTACCTCTACAACATTTAATAATCTCCTTTTTTTTACTAGATTTACAAATAATAATCAGTATATTTAGGAGATGGGAGGGCACAGAAATATTTTAGTTGGCCTACCCGTTAACCTGCGATAAAACAGCGACCAGTTCTCTAATACTGGCCGCTGTAATAGCATACATTTTACTCAAAGAAACTTAAAAGGTGTTATAAATATTTTCGCACTCCTCTGATGTTGGCTCATAAAAACAATGAAGCTTATAACGCCCTACATGAGGTTGATCATACCAAGTAGCTGGACAATCCCCTGGTGGCCTGAAATACCATAAACTGTATTTTGCAGGCCAAAGTCTTTCACCATTTACAGACCGTCGAGCTAACCTTTTTTCCTTTTCTCTTGCCCGTTGATAAAAATATCCCTTTTGAACAGCTTCAAATGCATATTCTTGATAAATCATATTCGGAATTGTTCGTAAACCAATAAAGTCCGAACAATCTGATCGTATTCTGTTTATTCCTACACTCCCGACCATTAACATCCCCTGGTCGCCTTCACCTTCTGCTTCAGCTCTTAGTAAACGTGCCAAAAGATCAATATCTGCTTGCGTAGCCTTTACTACTGCCATCACTTCACCTCCATTGTGGTGTCTTTACTATCATATTGAATTTAGGCTAAGATGGTACTTTTCCCGTTTACTTTTAAAACTTTAAAATGAAAATTCATTTATGAGGATTTAAAATCAATAAAAATAAAGGCTGCTAGCTATGCCAGCAACCATTTTACTTTTCTAAATTACTTTTGTTTCACGCTTATACCTTCATAAAAGTCCCTTGCCGGTATAATGAATCGAAAGATGCCCTAACCTGCTTTATTTTCACCCAATCCGATATACGTTCATAAGTTCGTTTGATCTTGCACGATACATCTATAGTAACAAGCCCATAAATGCCGTTGCCATACCAAAATAGATCAGAATGGAAATAATATCGTTTATTGTTGTTATAAAAGGTCCCGAGGCTACTGCTGGGTCAATTTTAAATCGATCCATTAATAACGGAATAAGCGATCCTGATAATGTTGCCACCACTAGTGTAGCCATAATGGAAATCCCTACAAGCATGCCGAGAAACAGATCGCTCTTCCATAGAAAAATAACTATCGTGATAACTATTCCACATACCGATCCGGTAATAAACCCCGTGCCTGCTTCCCGCATAACCAGCTTTAGCTTATTTTGCTTTCCATATTCACCGGTTGCAAGCCCTCTTACTGCAACAGCTAGTGCTTGCGTTCCTGTATTCCCAGCCATTCCTGCAATTAATGGAATAAAGATGGCTAACATGGCTACTTGATCTAACGTTTCTTCAAATTGGCCGATTAAACTTGCTGTGAACATGCCTAAAAACAACAGAATAATCAGCCATGGTAATCTTTTTCTTGCAGAAATTACTGCAGTATCATCTGGCTTATGTCCTTCAGAAACACCCGCCAGTTTGGTATAGTCTTCACTTGCTTCTGCCTCCATAACATCCAGGATATCATCTACCGTAATGATTCCTAATAAATGATCTTGAAAATCTACAACAGGTACTGCAAGGAAATCATAATCGCGCATCATTTGTGCAACTTCTTCTTGGTCTTTACCCACGGAGACTGCAACGATTTTTTCACTCATAATATCAGCAATCAATTCGTCTTCCTCTGCAATAATTAAATCTCTGAGTGAGACGACTCCCACCAATCGTTTATCTTCGTCAAGTACATATAAATAGTAGATCGTTTCTGCATCTGGAGCATCTTCTTTAAGTTGCGTCATGGCTTGTTTAGTAGTCTGTGCTTTAAAAATCGCTACATACTCCGTAGTCATTATACTACCGGCTGTTTTCTCTTCATAATGAAGCAGCTGCTTAATTTCATCTGCTGCTTCTTTATCCATGATTGTTAAGAAACTAGCGACCTTATCTTTATTAAGTTCATTCAATATATCGACTGCATCATCTGCTGGCATTTCTGCAAATACCATCGATGCAAAACGTGGATCCATTTCTGAGAAAAACAATTCGCTATCTTCCAATTCAATATTTTCCATGATCTCAGCAATTTCTTCTGGTGATAAGTAAGCATAAATCTGAAGTCTCGTTTTTTTGGATTGGTCTTTAAAAAATATCGCTTGATCATATGGATGCATGTCCAGAAATTCTATACGAAATCCTTCTATATTCTCTTCATTCAATGTTGCCTGCAAATGGTCCCAATGAGCTTTATATTGTACTTCATAATCTTCGTCATATTTATTTGTGGACGTCGGTTTCATTGTTCGCACCCCTTTCATATAGAATATAACTTGATTATATGGAAATCTAACCCCACTGCTTGTTAACCTTTTCCTGAGGACTAAGAATTAATTCCCTCCAGGAAATATAATGAAACTTAACTGAAAGTGAAATAGCCAACGAAATGTTGTACACTTGTTGGAAAGACTCTCATTTTAAAAAATGCCAAATCTTACTGTATAAGGTGGATGTTAGCGATGAAAATTGATGTTATTGGAGATGTTCATGGATGTTTCAAAGAACTTCTCGAGCTCCTTCATACGTTAGGCTATGAACAACAGGAGAATAGTTACATACATCCTGATGGACGGATACCTGTATTTCTCGGAGATATCACCGATAGAGGGCCAGATTCCCTGCAGGTGGTGCAGCTTGTTTACGAAATGGTCGTTGTACATAATAAGGCACACTACGTCCCTGGTAATCACTGCAATAAGTTATACCGTTTCTTTTTAGGTAACAACGTTCAGCAGCGTTATGGCTTGGAAACAACCGTGGCTGAGTATAAGGCCTTATCAGATGCCCAACAGGATAGTATATGTAATCAATTCATTACATTGTACGAGCAGGCCCCACTCTATTTAAACTTACCTGAAGTAAATGCTGTTATAGCCCATGCAGGGATAAAGGAATCCTATATTGGCAGAACAGATAAGAAGGTAAAGACGTTTGTTTTGTATGGTGATATAACCGGGAAAGTACAAGCTGATGGGCGTCCCATACGTGGAGACTGGGCAAAGGAATATACTGGAAACAAATGGGTTGTTTACGGACATACTCCTGTAAAAGAAGCCCGTTTTATTAACAAAACAGTTAATATTGATACTGGCTGTGTATTTGGTAATGCATTGTCCGCTTTTCGTTTACCCGAAGAACAGCTTGTTTCAGTCCCTTCCAGTCAACCGCTCGTTGAAGAGAAATTCAGTCACTTTGAGTAGTCTAGAAGCGTGCGCATATCCGCTGGCAGTGCAGATTCAAATTGAATTACCTTCTTACTGATCGGATGTTCAAAACTAAGGAAGCAGCAATGTAATGCCTGACGCTCGATCAAGGCGGTCGATCCCCCGTACAGGTCATCGCCTGCCAACGGATGCCCCATATGTTGAAAGTGAACACGAATTTGGTGCGTTCTACCTGTTTCGAGTTCGATATCGACCAGCGAATGAGTATTTTCTTCTCTTAACACGCGATAATGAGTGACAGCAGTTTTGCCTGCCTCACTTACCGTTCGCTCAATTATGGAACCTTTTTTTCTGCCAATAGGAGCATTTATCGTCCCCTGCTTGTCAGTTAAATGCCCTTCCATAACAGCTTGATACTTTCGATTCACATTTCCTGATTTTTGAGATGCAGCTAGTATGGAATGGCTGTAGCTATGTTTTGCAATGAGTAATAAACCAGAAGTATTACGATCCAGCCTTGTAACGACGTGCACAGTATAGGGTAATTTATGCTGGTCGTAATGGCCCAGAATTCCATTGGCGACTGTTCCTGAGGGATGGGTAATCGAAGGAATTGTTGCCATATATGGAGCTTTATCAATAATCATAATCGCTTCATCTTCAAATAAAATAGCTAGTTCCATTTGTTCAGGCTTCATATGATTTCCACGGATTTCAGGTGGAAAGCATAAGGTGAGCTTTTCACCACTTGTCAACGTATATCTGACTGTTTGGGGAACACCATCTACAAGTATCTCTCCCCCACCCAGCTTAACAGTTTTCACCAATCTCCTTGAAAAACCATGAATCGCTTGAAGATATTCACGAATGATCATGCCACTATGCTCATTATCAATTACCCATTTCATTAAACTTCACCTTCAATAGTCTTCTTGTATTTATTCTCCTTCAGAAACAAAGGAATCGCGGACTCTATTCCAGAATGGAAATTGCCTGAACCTGGCAAATCGGATTCGTTCATCCGCTACTCTGCACTGAATCGATTTCACATTGGTGTAATTTGTTGTGAAATGATCAATTGCTATAAGAAAACTCCTTTCAACCATTGGTTTTAATAAACACGTATGATGCTTTGGCAAGATCAGGGGGGAGCCGATGGTTCGGAATACACGGTTATTTATCGAAGCCATCTCCGTCAGCTGTATAGCATCCAGTGAAGGATGCAGAATAGCTCCACCTAGTGCTTTGTTATAAGCTGTACTTCCAGAAGGAGTTGAAACGCATAAACCGTCTCCCCGAAACGTTTCAAAGTGCTCCCCTTTTATCTCTACATCAAATACAACAGAACCATCAGCCGTCTTAATAGTAGCTTCATTTAAAGCAAAGAAACAGTCTTCCTTACCACCTGATTTAGCACGTATGGTAACCTCCAACAAGGGGTATTCAACAATTTGAAATGGCGTTTTTGCGATCTCAATAATAAGTTTCTCTACTTCTTCCGGTACCCAATCAGCATAGAAGCCAAGATGTCCTGTATGTACTCCAATAAAAGCAGTTGTGCTAAGACGATGAACATATCTGTGAAATGCTTCAAGAAATGTTCCATCTCCTCCAACCGAAATAACAAGGTCAGGATTTTCTTTATCATATACCAGGTCAAAGTCTGTTAAATACTGCTTCATCGTAGCTTTTATTTTATTAGAACGTTGATCGCCTTTAGATACAATTGCGAATTTCACTGAAAAATCATCCCCTTAATTGCTGAATCTTTAGATTACTAATCTACTGTCCATGTTTATTTACTGCGGAATATTCGTTGAGCTTCCTGAACTTCGTTTTTAATTTTAGACATTTCTTCATCTAATTTGAAGGCAGCTTCTGCAGCGCGCTGTAATCTTTCTTTTATTTCAACTGGAATCCGTCCTTTATATTTATAATTTAATGAATGCTCGTTTGTTGCCCAGAAATTCATTGCCAAAGTTCGAATTTGGATCTCAGCTACAATCTTCTTCATTCCTTCGATCGTTTCAACTGGATATTCAATAATAATATGATAGGAACGATAACCACTTTCTTTTTTTTCAGAAACATAATCTCTTTCTTCTATAATGGTTAAGTCGTTTCGTGATCGCAGCATGGAAACCACCGTATAAATATCATCAACAAATTGACATACTACGCGTAATCCCGCAATATCCTGAAGTTCCTTTTCTATATACTTCAAAGGAATCTGTCTGCTTTCTGCTTTTTCTAATATACTTGAAATTGGTTTCACCCTACCAGTTATAAACTCGATTGGTGAGTGTCTGGAATCATATTCAAATTGTGCACGCATTCCCTTAAGCTTTACTTTAAGT
Organism: Virgibacillus tibetensis; assembly: GCF_036026595.1. NCBI lineage: Bacteria > Bacillati > Bacillota > Bacilli > Caryophanales > Bacillaceae > Virgibacillus > Virgibacillus tibetensis. The sequence continues at coordinate 101,030 of NZ_JARZFX010000003.1, forward strand.
TCCTCAACCACCTGTGTATAAGGTGCTAACACCGCTCCCCAATTCATAACGAACACCACCTATATTCGGATAACTATAACCCCTACTAGTTTACCTCAGTTTTCCAGTTAAGTAAAAGCTTCAACTGAGGACCTGGGAAATTATCGTAATTTTAGTCTGGGTTCAGGGAACAATTTAAATAAAGGCATTGAATGTACTGGTCAAGTTAACTGACCATTATTTACTTCAATGGCTAATCTTTGCATATTTGCTACTAATTAGCCATAATCAAAAATAACCTAATTTTACTTTTTAGAGGTTGTTCAAAAAGTCCGGTAAAAAGGACACTTCGAATTTCTTCGTTGGCTTGCTTTTTTCGTTCCTCACGTATAAATAGCATACGTTCCAGTACTCAAAGCTGCGCCGCCTCGAACTTCTCGGTCCTTTTCATCCTCCTTTTTGAACACGTACTTATATGGGGGTTTATTATGGCACAGGAAATTGAAATTGAATATAAAAATTTATTAAAGGAAACAGAATTTCATAGCTTATTAGCTCACTTACCTTTTCCACAGCAGGGTAAAACACAGATCAACTATTATTTCGAGACTGAGAATTTTTCACTTAAAAAATCAGGCTGCGCGCTGCGGATTAGAGAAAAAAACAATGCCTATCAGTTAACATTGAAAGAGCCCCATCAGCATGGTCTACTCGAGACCCATGACAATTTAACAAAAGAAGAAGCTTCACAGTGGATTCAAGGCAGCAAAATAGAAAAAGAACACACAGGCAGACAATTAAAAGATTTCGGTATAAATGTAGAAGATTTAATATACTTTGGGAGCTTAACAACGGTAAGACGGGAATTGAACTATAAGGATGTATTGCTCGTGCTCGATTACAGCACCTATAACGGGCAAGCAGATTTCGAACTGGAATTAGAAGCACCATCAGTCGAAACTGGGTTAAGTGAATTTGATTATCTTTTAAAGACATATGCAATACCGAAACGAAAAACACCGAACAAAATAAAGCGATTTTTTAACACATTGTAGAACTAATATTCCTGCTTGCCCACAATCAGATAATTTGCTCACCTTTCGTTACGTTGCTACAATATAGACAAACTAAGAATTAGGTGAGCCTTTTATTGAGTTAAAGTAAAACACTCGCACATTATAATAAGGAGAACTACTATGAAACAACCTGGAACTATGTATGAAGCTATTGGAGGCTTTGATTCTATAGAACGACTTGTTACTGCATTTTATAAACGCGTTGGAGAACATCCTAAATTAATCCCTATATTTCCTGAAGATTTAACAGAAACAGCAAGAAAACAGAAGTTGTTTCTGACACAGTTTTTTGGAGGACCTAATTTATATTCTCAAGAAGTCGGGCATCCTATGTTAAGGAGAAGGCACTTACCGTTTGTTATCACTCCGGAGAGAAGAAATGCATGGTTAGCATGCATGGCAGAGGCGCTGGAAGAGGCTGGTATAGAGGAACCTTACCGTACAGCTATATATGACAAATTAAGCCTGACCGCAAACCACATGATGAACACACCAGAATGAGAGAAAGGAGAATCGATGTGAGTTTGAATCACACTGGACTTAATATCTCCATTCAAAATGATACATCGACTAGCTATAGTTTTTTTGATTTTGTTCAAAAGCCCATCGAAATTTATGTTTTTATTGATCCCCTATGTCCCGAATGCTGGTCTTTAGAACCTTATTTAAAAAAGCTTTCAATCGATTTTGGACGCTTCTTTACTATTCGCCCGATCATCAGTGGGCATTTAAATACATTAAATAAAGATCAATTCGATAAGCCTAGAAAGCTAAAGGATATTTGGGAAAAAACGGCAAAGCGGACTGGCATGAGCTGTGACGGTGATTTATGGATAGAAAATCCTATCTCTTTTCCATGGATTGCATCATTAGCAATAAAGGCAGCAGAACTTCAAGGCAAGAAAGCTGGTAGAGTTTTTCTGCGCAAAGTACAAGAAAACGTATTTCTTAATAAACAAAACATATCTGACGAAGATGTCTTAATAAAATGCGCGGAAGAGGCAAAATTGGATATAAGTGAATTTAGAAATGATCTTTATTCAACTTCAGCTAAAAAAGCACTCCAGTGTGATTTAAAATTAACTCAGGAAATGGAAGTTGACTATATTCCTACAATTGTGTTCTTTAACCAGCTTGTTGAAGAACAAGGAATTAAAATCTCTGGATTATACCCATACGATATTTATGTACGCGTATTAAAAGAGATTTTGCAGAAAGACCCTATTCCGTCAGAAAAGCCACCATTGGAAGACTTTCTAGCTTTTTATGGAACAGTTGGCAACAAAGAGATTTCCGTTGTTTATGATTGGACACTTTCAAAGACGGAGAGAGAAATGAAAAAGTTACAGTTAAGACAAAAAGTAAAACGAATTCCAGTAAAGTATGGATCTTTCTGGCAGTATATTTAATTTTTAGAGCCTTTTTTGAAAGGCTTTTTTTATTGTCTAGGAACTATAAAAGTTGAGGCCCGTGGATAACAAATTAATCTATCTAGCCACGTCTAGCTCCAGCGCATACGGTGATAAACGGACGCCCTGTGATTCTTGTGAGGAATTGCCGACATGTGTATTACTACACTAGATCTATTATGTACTGTAACGAGGCACAGGGGCTACTAAATAAAATAAAAAGAATATACGGGGCAGCGTATATCCTTTTATTTCTTTGTTATATATAAACAAAGGGGGATGGGAGAAAGTTTCATGCTTCAAACAAAGGGGTTTGTTTGTTTTTTAACTTACAAGTACACTATACCAAGATTTTTTTTGTATATCAATAAGTTTGTTCATACATTCACAAAAGTGTCACTTCTAATTTGATAGTCGGTAACATAATCTAAAATATAAGTTTAATAAATCGGTTAGGGGTGAATAGTTATGCCACAACTTCTCCCTCTTCTTTTTTTACTCGTAACTTTATTTGCTTTCTTTTTAAATATTCTTGGTCTTATGGCAATTATCCCTCTGTATATTACGTTGCCGTTATTATTTTTATCTATTTATTTAACCATCTACTCCTTCACACACAAGCGTGTATATCGTGGTATGAGATGAGAAAAGCACCGCTAAAATCAGCGGTGCTTTTCTCTTTATTCCCATAGCAGCTAGCTATATAAGCTTTTATTTTAATAGTAACTTTTCCATTTCGTCCAATTTTTCTTCAAATACTGCTAATGCGTCCAAAATTGGCTGTTTCGATGTCATATCTACTCCAGCTTTCTTTAACACTTCAATTGGGTAATCACTGCTGCCTGCCTTCAAAAACTCAAGATAGCGATCAACTGCTCCATCTGTACCATCAAGAATTTCTTTTGCTAAAGCAGTGGCTGCTGAATAGCCAGTTGCATATTGATATACATAATAATTGTAATAGAAATGTGGGATTCTGGCCCATTCCAAGCCAATTTCCTCATCTGACACGACAGCCTCACCATAATACTTCTTATTTAATTCGTAATAAATCTCGGTCAGCTTATCAGCTGTGAGTGCCTCACCTTCTTGCATTCTAACGTGAATGTCATGTTCGAACTCAGCAAACATTGTTTGACGGAAAACCGTTCCTCGGAATCCTTCCAGAAAGTGATTCAGTAAATATAACTTCTTCTTTTCATCGTCCATTTGCTTTAACATATAATCATTTAATAATGCTTCATTACATGTCGATGCTACCTCTGCTACAAATATGGAGTAATTACCATAACGGAAAGGTTGGGACTTTCTTGTGTAGTAGCTGTGTACAGAATGACCAAGTTCGTGTGTTAACGTAAACATGTCATTTACATTATCCTGCCAGTTCAGCAATATATACGGATTTGTTCCATATGAACCTGATGAATACGCACCACTTCGCTTCCCCTTATTCTCTTCGACATCGATCCAGCGGTTTTCGTATCCTTCTTTAACTATATCCACATACGCACTACCAAGCGGAGAAAGGCTCTTTAAGACATGCTGCTGGGCTTCCTCATATGGAATTTTCATATCCACATCCTTTACCAGCGGCGTGAATAAATCATACATATGCAATTCGTCTAACTCCAATACCTTCTTACGCAATTCTGTATAGCGGTGCAATAGTGGCAGCTTTTCATTTACTGCTTCTACTAGATTATCATATACCTGTTCAGGAATATGATTATTATCCAGTGCTGCCTGCCTTGCTGATTCATAATTACGAACCTTAGCAAAGAAGTTATCCTTTTTAACATTTCCGCTCAATGTAGAGGAGAAAGTGTTTTTAAACTTTCCGTATGTTTTATACATTGCTTTAAATGCAGCTTCCCGAACACTGCGGTCTTTCGATTCCAGAAAACCAATATATCTGCCATGTGTTAGGTCTACTTCTTCCCCATTTTCATTTTTAATAGAAGGAAATGTTAAATCTGCATTGTTAAGCATTCCAAATGTTTGTGAAGGCGTTGAAAGTGGATCCGAAGCTTCCGCCAGCAATACTTCTTCACGTTGGCTCAACACATGTGGCCGTTGACGGGTAATTTCATCCAACGTCTTTTTATATTTTTTCAATTCATCATTTTTGTCAATAAACCCTTTTAATTTCTCTTCGTCAATCGCAAGAATTTCCGGAACAATAAAACTCATTGAACTTGATGCCAGTGTCAGTACATTTTCCGCTTGCGTATTTAGTCCCTGATACCATGAATTCGTCGTATCCTGATCATATCGCATATGCGCATATGTAAATAACTTGCCTAATCTTTCAGAAAGCTGATCTTGTAGTTTAATTAATTCTACTAACGTTTCAGCAGAATCAGATAACTTATCCTTATACTTCTCCACTTGAGGTATATCCTTTTTTAATTTATTCAACTCTTGCTCCCATAGTTCATCTGTTTCAAAGATATCCTCCAGTTTCCAAGTTAAATTTACAGGTAAATCAGTACGTTTTGGTAATTCTTTCGTTGCTTTTGCCAAATCATGTTCCTCCTTTGAACCTTTATACTTACTAATTCTAGATTTTCTTGCAAAATCCTTTAAATAACTGTTTTTATAAGAAAACTCGCCGGTTCAGATAAGATTCATTTGTCCGGTCGCTTCTGCCTATGTTATTAGTATATCGAATTAGTACTGAATCATGCTTCAATTTTGCTTTACGAGCTGATCCATAATAATTTTATCTCCTGTTAACGCTTCCTCGACATTTTTATAAAAGTCAATAGGGTTTATTATCAAAAAGGAATGGGGTGTTCGCTTTGTCAGTATATTTAATTCGGACAAAAGCATTAAATATTCTATAATTGGGTTTTTACCGGTGTAAATGAGGGGGAAGCTGTTGGAGTCCTGCATCTGCTGTCTTACTATGCGCTCACATGATTTCAGGGAAATTTGTGTACCAAGAGGCTTATTGCATAATATATCGATACATAATCGACTCTGCCAGTCCCAGGGAGCTGAATTCATAAGGTATTGAGAAACAGTTGGAAGATAAATGATCGAGGGGAGATGCTCTCTGTGAGTTCCTTTTTCATACAGCCATTTGGCCCATGCCAGTTCTTTACCATACAAACGTTTCGGTTGTCTCATCCGAAACCGCTCTTTCTCTTTCCTCCATAACTGATACAGATGGGATGATTTCAGTAGTTCCTTTTGAAAGATATCTATGAACGACATGCTGTTCAGACGTTGAATATAGAACTTGCCAATGGCTTTATCCAGGCTTGTTAAATAGATGTTTCGGACACTTGCAAACTGGTTTGTTATCGGACAGAAGTAAAATAAAGTTAGAGGGTAGGTTGGAGAAAATTGATGGGTAAATTGAAGTGAAAACTGGTCCAATTGCAGTTGGTAGCTCATTTTCCTCTTTAATAGGGTGGCGCCCAAAATCCAAATAGGTATTATCCCTGCTTTTCGATACCCATTGTTCCGCTCCCTTATTTGTTCGATAGCAACTCGTGCACATTGGTATTCAATTGCAATTATTTTCGTGTTTAACCTAAGCAATAGATCCGGCCGCTGATTGATTTCCGGCAGATAAACTTCTAATTCAACATGGATATTTTGTTTTTTGAGCCACTGATATAACAGTAATTTCCCTTTTTCGTGATATAGCCCCTCCCCTCCTTCATGTGCTGGACATTTCTGAATCGACTGATGAGCGAAATGTGGAATTACTATAGAGCCTGCCTTCATGATGACTCTCTGGTTACAGGCTGGGCAATAAAATTTTACCTGCTTTAGTTTATTAATTTCAAGCTTTGTTAATGTAGCAAGCGTAACCAGTCTTCCTTCTTTTGACTTTGCCTGCAGCATAAATTACCACCTCCAATAAATACTATTCGACAGAAGTGGCAGAAATCCTGCAAAAAAAATAGACACCCTGTTTATGAGTGCCTAAGTATTAACCGGGAAGTAAGACCTGACTTGAGCAAAGGTGTCCTTTTCAAAAATCTTCTTTCCATACTCCTCGAGAAAATAAATGGTTGCATCGGAGTCGCTCGAAAATTCCAGTATTTGGCTAATTAAGTTTTCTTGCAGATTTTCATCAAGTATTTCTTCTGAAAATTCAATATATAAATAATAGTTATCCGCATAATGATAGAGTATTTCTTCTGTGATACCATCTAACTCTTGGAAATAATGACTTAACTGAATAACATCCTCAAAGTCTTTAAAGTTAACAACAACCCATAGGTTCTCTTCAGCGTCATCATTTTCATCTTGTTTATTTTCTGCTGATTGCCCGAATTTGTCTTCTAAAATATTTTCTATCTTTTTATCGACAGGAATATCAATTGTGCTACCATCTTCTGCAGGTAGTTCAATATTATCTCCATCTTTGGAAACCTGTGCTTTTGTAACTAAAATCTCCAAGCCTTTTTCCATTGCTTGAACTTGTATCCATAACGGACCTTCCACATTAAAATCTTCTTTATAATTCACTTCATCCATCATTTGCCAGAATAATTGTTCACTGCGTTCGCGGTTATACCAGATTTCTTCACGTTCAAAACCACGATCTTCAATATCGATATAGGAAATATAAAACTTAACTGTATTCTCATTGATTCTTTCTATTTCCATCTTTGTTTCTCTCCCTTCTGTTAAATAAGTTAGGTGGAAGAGACGCTTCACCTTAATCTATATTTAATAAAGAATATACTTTATAATCCAGTACCCTCCATGAGCAATCCTTAACCATTCGTGTATCTATAATTCATTGTATGACAGCATACTGTCTTTTGGAAATTAATATGCCTATATATAAACGAATAGTTAATATAATATTTTAACTCATTATAATCGATTTGTCATCCTTATATTTTAAACTGCCTGTCCCAACTTTTGAAATACAACAAAAACGCAGACCTTTAGATGGGTGATCTGCGTTTTTCCTATTATCATGTCTATACCTATTTCCAATATAATTAATTGACCATACGTTGTGCTTCACGTAATTGAAATGTACGAACTGTTCTCGGTAAGAAACGTCGAATCTCATCTTCGTTGTAACCTACTTGCAGACGTTTTTCATCTAAGATAATCGGTCTTCTTAATAAACCTGGATTTTTTTGAATCAAATTGAATAAATCCTTCATAGGCATTTGATCAATATTAACGTCTAATTTCTGAAAAACCTTTGAGCGTGTTGATATGATCTCATCAGTTCCATCTTCCGTCATACGTAATATTTCCTTTATTTCATCCAACGATAGTGGCTCGGAAAAGATATTGCGTTCCGTAAACGGTATGTCATGTTCTTCTAACCATGCTTTTGCTTTTCTGCAAGATGTACAACTTGGTGAGGTATAAAGTGTTACCATTGAAACTTCACTCCTCAATCTGAATGTGGATTTTCATTTTATGAACATTGAATCACTTATTAGATAAACAATAAGTTTAATTAACCCTATATGTAAATTATACTACAATTGTCAAGCAAAAGGTAGGGTATATCCTAGAAAATGCAGGTTAATTATAAATGTTCACAAAATGTTTTTAATTGTATAGTTGTAAGTTACCCCATTTCATTTTTAATTAAACCTTTAATTTGAAAAAACATTAAAAAGTCAAGTGCAGACGCCTGTCTGCTTTGTATGGTTCACTACAACTTTCTTTCTAACAACGTATTTTTATCCCAATCTTCTCTTTTACGAGTGTGACAAATGTATTGTTCTTTAAAGCTTATCCTATTACCATTACTTTATACACTATTTATAAGCAAATACAGAGTAAGCACAGCATGGTATGGTTTTTAATGATAATGCTATTATTGCTTATACTGACCAATTGATTTTATTGGAAAGACCGCTGCAAAAAGCGTGAAGAAACGTTTACTTGGACTGAAGTTGATAGTATCATTCCCGCTGATCTGGCTACTGATTAAACTAAGTTACATATACGTAAAAAATTCTCCCCTTATCCGACCACGATAAGGGGAAAATTAAATTGATTTTATGCTTTCTCAGTTGTATTTAAACCATCAAGAATATCTTCAGTATCTCGGTTTTCATCAAAACTCAATACTTCATCTACAGGTTGATAGGATTTACCGTATATCTCTTCATCTTTGTAGGTATGAATATCTTCATACATTTTTTTCATTTGTTGGAAAATACTATCCTCTGTATCTTCATTTGGAGACCAATATAATATTTCCATAGGGGTTTCCTCATTCGTGGCTAATGATCGGCGGTTATAACCAATGCACTGTGCGTGGTTAAATCCTTCCCTGTGATAGAAATGCAGTCGTTTCTCTGTATCTGTATCTTCGTAATCAACAGGTTCCACTTCTAATATAATTGGTTTATTTTTTAATTTAAGTTTTTCCATTAGTTTATGTCCGGTTCCTTGCCCTCTGGCTTCAGATGAAACCCATACATAATCAATAAAAATAAATGTATCGAACTCAGCATACATCATTACATGCAGGGGACTTTCGTCTTTATAATAGACATCGCCCTTTTCTTTTAAAAGCATATCCATATGCTCTTTTGACTTCATTTCTTCTACTGGAAAATACTCATTTAACTTTTCATACCAATTCATTGATCTACTCCTTAATTTTTAGTAGTCCTGTCTATTATAACGAAAGACAGTTGATTTGTTAAATCGGCTTCAGAGTGTATCTCCTTATAATATGCCCATTCTGCTCCATTTACACCTGAAAATAAAACAGATCCTCTATAATTAGAGAATCTGCTTTATTTTACTCCTCGATGCCAATTTTATAATTAACATTCTCTGTATATACATTTCCCGAATTCCATAATAGAAACTCATAAATATCATTCTCATACAATGCTTTTATCTGGGCTTCCATTTCCGCTTTTCCATATTGTTTAGTCGCTCCACTATACAACCAAGGTGCCTCAAAGTCTTGGAGCCATGGTCTTGATACTGGCGGGTCCTCCAGCGCACCTAACACTTTATTTTCCACTTTAGCGTATTCAGTTACAAGTTTATATGGCTCCTCATCTGGCTTGTCTATACCAAAGTAAGACGTCCAGTGACTTGGGTAGATCATAGAAGAAATAACATCTACATTATTCGATATTTCCGAGAAGTTCTGACCAATTCCAGGTGTTTCTTCGATCGTTGCTGCATAACCAAAAATATCAACAGAGACATCTACACCATAATCCGATAGCTCATCCCTTGCATAAGCGACGAAGTCTGTAACTGCCTTCACACGCTTTTTAATATTATTCATATCCAGATCTTTAAAGTCACCTAATGAATAGTCAAGTTCTTCATCGCGATGTTCAAAGCCTTCAGGGAATCGAACGTAGTCAAATTGAACTTCCTGAAAACCCATTTCCGCAGCCATTTTGCCGATTTCTACATTGTACTCCCAAACTTCTTTTTCGAACGGGTTAACAAATGCCTCTCCTTTATTATTCACCCATACTTTACCGTTTTCAGTGAATGACAAATCTGGTCTTTCTTTTGCCAAAACATTATCCTTAAAAACTACTACTCTGGCAATTGGATATATTTCCTTTTCCTCCAGAACTTCCATCATACCTTCTGGATCGCTGATGAAGTTCCGTGCAATATCTTCATATGGAGAACCTTCTTCTGGTTTGAACGTCAAGTTTCCATGGTCTTCTTTTATATCAATTACCATTGCATTTAAATCTGTTGTGTCAAGTAAGTCCAACAGTGTTTCGAATCGACTTCCACCTGCTGAGTTGCCAGTAACATAAATCCCCCGCACTGCATCAGGATATTCAAAGTTATAGCCGGAATCATATGTAAAACGTTTCATGTTTTCATTTATATCAATTGGTTTAATGTTTGTCTGTCTTTCTTTATGAGAGCTAACCGTCTGACTTTCTTCTGCACTACTACTTAAAGGAATACTCATACTAAGTAGGAGAATACCAAAAAATGTAAAAATCCTGCGTTGTTTTTTCTCCATAAACTATCAATCTCCCATATCTATTTTAAATCTAGTATAAAGGAAATTGGTCACTATTTGTATTAAAATCCTAAAATTTGTCGTTTTTTTATTTTGTATCCTCTTCCCAAAACTTGTTCAACTATCGGGGCAGAAGAGTTGAAGAGGAATTAAGTAAAAAGGACTTGAAATTCGGTGGTGGCACCGAAAAATAAATTTAAATAAAAATGCACACGGAGTTGGAAAATTTGAAATACTTTATATTACACCTTAATATTAACATAGACTTAAAGTAGAAAGGGTGTATTTAATGAAAGCTATTGTTGTTAAAGAAGCTGGTAATATAGAAGATTTTGTAGAAAAAGAAGTAGATAAACCAAAAGTAAATGCAGATGATGTGTTGATTGAAGTCCATGCTGTTTCAATTAACCCGGTAGATAGTGCAATACGTAAAGGGAAAATGCCATTTAAATTAAAGTCTCCTATGATTTTAGGTACGGATATTTCTGGCGTTGTTTCTGAAGTTGGTGAAAATGTTTCAGATTTTTCAATAGGCGATGAAGTATTTACTTCTTATAAGGTAAATCGTGGTGGTGGACTGGCAGAGTTTGTATCTATTCCTGAAAAATATGTAATAAAAAAGCCGGAAAAGGTTACTTTCGAAGAAGCTTCAGCCCTAGGTATCGCAGCACTTACTGCATATCAACTGGTTAATAAAGAATTATATCAAGTACAAGAAGGAGAAACTGTCTTTGTGCAAGGTGGTTCAGGTGGTGTAGGAACATACACAGTCCAGTTTGCAAAACAGAACGGAGCACATGTTATTGCTACAACTAGCAGAAATAAAGAACTTCTTGAATCACTTGCAGTAGACCAAGTTGTTAATTATAAAGAAGAAGATGTTCCAAAAGCTTATGTAAATAAAGCAGATATGTTAATTGACACAGTAGGTCAAGGTACTGAAACATTACCTGTTGTAGTTGAAGGCGGTCGAGCATTAACGCCAGCAACTCCTATATCAGATGACAAAGCTGCAGAAAGAAATATCACTATTGATAGAATTACCTATGAAATAAATACAGATCAATTAAAAAACTTAGTCGATCAAGTAGCTCGTGGCGATTTGAAAGTTGTCATCGATGAAGTCTATCCATTTATCCAAGACGGTGTACAGAAAGCTTATGAATTAAGTGAATCAGGACATGCAGCTGGAAAAATTGTGATAAAAGTTAAATAAAAAGAGATTGAAGATAATGTAAAATAGTTTGTGTAAAACTAAAGGGTGCTATCCAGAAGGAGAAGCACCTTTTTTGTTGAATTTATACAATAGGGAAGTAGAGTTGAATAAGAAATACGTTAATTTTAAAGGTGGGAATGTCAAATACAGAAACAGTGTACGTGATTAATCTTATAAGAAATAGGTGATAAACATAAAAACTTTACCATTTAAGTTGGGTGTTATTTTATTAAGTGTTTTTCTAATATACGCAATCTATAAAAATTGGGAAAATGGTTTTCAATCAAATCTAGTTTCAATCTTGCTTCTTATAGGTTGTATTATTATATTTCCCCTAAATAATTTCTTTAGCAATGAAGAAAGTAAATAGAACTGTCTAAAAAATATTTTCAATTAGTATTGAAAACACGGAACGGATCATCTAATACTGATTCGTTCCGTGTTTTGTATTGCAATATTCATTCATAATTTACCCTCACCTGGGTTGTGGTGATTGGTTTATCCACCTTCTGGCTCTTGAATAGATATGCGTCATTTCTTTTGCCTTCTGTATATCTTTCTATTTCATCCTGAAGCATACTTATTATAAAATAAAACTCTTTAGATAATTTTCAATTTCTTCTTCTATAATTCCAATATACTTTCTTGACGCTATACAAAAACCGACAAATCATTTTAATAATAATAGATATTTTAGAGACAATAATATAGAAATTACGTTAGCAGGCAGGTAATTAGAACCTGCTTTTTTTGATAATAAAAACCACTATAGTTCTATTTAGTTTTATATAAACATTTTCTGATAGGATTTTCACAAAACTGACATAGCAAAATTGTATACAGAACAGATTATTAAGTTTAAAATAAAAAAGTTGCCATTTTAATTTATAGGAGAGTAACAAATATGGTAAAAGCTTATACTTGGGTAACTTTTTGTGTAGTCGTATGGGGAAGTAATTTTGTATTTGGAAAGATTTTAGTTCAAGATTTCTCCCCAACTCTGTTAACATCACTAAGACTTTTCTTTATTGTGTTATTTTTAATTGGATTATCTTCTAACAAAATATATTTTAAACGTATAAAACGTTTAAATAAAACAAATTTGCCTGCAATTTTTTTCCTAGGGGTTATTGGTGTATTTATAAATCAATGGTCTTTTTTTGTTGGATTACAAACTGCTGATCCAACAACAGCTGCATTGATTCTAGCAACAACTCCAATTTTAACTGGATTTTTAGCAGCCATTTTTTTAAAAGAAAAATTAACGATTCGTATGTTGATGGGGTCTATTGTTGCGATATTAGGTATTTATTTTGTCGTAGCGAAAGGCAGCTTATCCTCTATAGACATTGACAAAGGGATTATATGGATTGTTGTAACGATGATAACGTTTGCCATAATGATCATTATGACTAGAATGCTCTCTAAATCAATTGATCCACTTACACTTACTTTATATTCGAATACTGTAGGATTTATTGTGTCTATTCCTTTTGCTTTTTCACTAGACAATCCTTTACGGGTAAGTGTTGAAATTTCTGATTGGGCTTTTCTAATCGGAACAGCCGTTGTTGTACATGGTATAGCTACGCTAATTTGGAATATCAACATTAGACATGTTGATGCCTCAAAGGCATCTATATTATCTAATTTAGAACCTTTTGTAGCAATGCTTATGGGATTAATATTACTTTACAAGCCGATAACAGGTGCAGAAATATTGGGTTCCTTATTTATTGTGGGGGGAGTCATTCTATCTACTTATCAACGGAAAAAATTATACAACCGAACAGGAGTCAGGTAAGTAAGTAAGAAGAAGTAACTGATATAAGGTTAAGATAAATGACATCTAGAGGAATACGTTATTGTTAAACCTGCAACAAACTGCATAAAGTAGGTTTTTTTAAAATTTTTTAATAAAAAGCCACCCACAAAAAAGTTATGGATGACGTTTCGTTTTATTATTCCTGTTACAAAATTAGTCTCTTAACCAATTTCATCCATGCTTAAATAACTGCATAAAACTTGTCCCACTGATTTGGCTGCGACAAGAATTGCATCTTCATCAATTTCAAATTTAGGATGGTGATTGAAGTAAGGTTCTTCTACACCCTTTGGAGTGCAACCAATATAGAAATAAGAACCAGGAACTTTCTCCAGAAAGTACGCAAAATCATCAGATGGTGCCATTTTAGGGAATTCTTTTACTTCTTTAATATCTTTATCTTTAACCATTTTCAAGGTATCCGCTACAAACGCAGTCAGTTCAGGATCATTATATAATGGTGGATAGTCAGGTTCATACGTAAGTTCACAAGTTACACCAAACAATTCTTCGATCCCCTTAACAATCCGATGTATTTCTTTGTTAATAACACCCTTTGTTTCTTCATTTGAATAGCGTATATCCCCTTCGAGCTCAATGCTGTCTTTAATCACATTAAAAGTTCCTTTACCATCAAATGAACCAATAGTCACTACACCCGCATTAAACGGATCCACTCTGCGACTAACAATAGTCTGTACAGTTGTCACAAAATAGGATCCTGCGACAATAGCATCGTTTGCCTTGTGTGGAGATGAACCATGTCCTCCGCTTGCCTGTATACGTAGTTTAAAATAGGCACGACCATTAAAAGAATATCCACTATGATAACCAACTGTACCAGCAGGAGCCATTGGTAAAACATGAATACCAAAAACAGCATTTACATCATCCAGAAATCCTTCTTCTACGATGCTTTTTGCGCCACCGGGTGGTTGCTCCTCTGCATGTTGGTGGATAATTTTAACGGTCCCATTAATGTTATCTTTTAATTCAATGAGGCAATCGGCTAACACTAAAAGATATGCTGTATGTGCATCATGGCCACAAGCATGCATTACACCTTCATTTTTTGATTTATACGGAACCTCTGCCTCCTCTTTAATGGGAAGCGCATCAAAATCAGCCCGAAGAGCAATTGTTTTACCTGGCTCCCCCCCTTTTATAGTTACAACAATGCCATATCCATTTCCAGCATTCGTTACTATTTCGACATCTTTATCTTTATAGAAATCAGCAATATAGTTTGCCGTTTTTTCCTCTTTAAAAGAAAGTTCCGGATTCTCATGTAAATAACGGCGTATTTCAACCATTTCATCTTCCCGTTCTTCCAACATATTCATTAATTTGTCTTTCATTAATAAAATCTCCTTTCAAAACTGAGTAGGCAGGATACCTGGGTTAAACTGCCTGCCTACTTATTTTTTATTATCTATTGTACTTGGAACAAGTACAAGGATAGAAATTAGGGAAACAGCAGCAAATATTACATTCGTAATAATTCCAACCGTCGCCGAAACATGAACAGAACTTACTGATGCAACTGTGCTGTATACGGTTACTGAAATGGCTATACCAAATGCGTTTCCTAAAGAACTTGCCATCTTATAAATTCCTGAAGCTTCTCCGACTTTATCATCAGGAGCAGTAGAGACGGCTGTATCGGTTGATGGCGTAGCATACATTCCAAGACCTAAACCAAACAAGATAAATCCAACAAATACAATAATCGTGTAAAGAATATCAGGTAAAAAAGTCAACGCCATCATGGCAACCCCGATTAACGTTATCAATGACCCCCAGACCATCGGTTTTTTTGCACCGGTTCGTTGCATGAGTTTTTCTCCAACACGAATCATGGAAAGAACAGCAGCTAAATAACCTAGTGAAAGTAAACCAGATTGAAATGGGGTAAATCCACGACCTACTTGGACATACGTATTTGCAACTATTAGCGTACCCGCAACAGCATTCAATAAGAAATTCGATACCGTTGCACCTGTATAGGCTTTATTTTTAAATAACTTGAAATCGATAAGAGCATCTCTTTTTCTACGCTCATAGTAAATAAATACAATGACACCAAGAATGGATACAACAGCTAAAACTAACGTTGTTAAACTCGTCCATCCTAATTCTGAACCTTGGGTAATGAAGATATTAATCGCCAGCATCGTAATGATAAAGATTCCCAATCCACCATAATCGAATCTAAATTTTCCAGTTGTTTTGGCTTTACTTTCGGGGACATCCCTGATGAGCCACATAGCAAGCAAAGCAACAATGATAGAGAAAATAAATATCCATTTCCATCCCATATACGTAGCAATAACACCCCCGGCAAACGAAGTAATTCCGGAACCACCCCATGAACCAATGGACCAGTAGCTAATCGCCCGCTGTCTTTCCGCACCTTCAAAATATGCTTTCAGTAGCGCAATCGTAGCTGGCATAATGCATGCAGCAGATAAACCCTGCAAAACCCTTCCACTTATTAAAAGGACCGATCCCTGTGCCAGCACAATTAATAACGAACCAGCTACACTCAATACTAAACCAACATAGGTGATTTTCTTCCGTCCGATTCTATCCGCCAGTCCACCTGCAACTACAATGAACATGCCCGAAAATAGAGAAGTCAAGCTTACCGCTATATTTATAACACCTAAATCGACACCCAGATCTTCTTGGACTACTGGAACAATATTTACCATTGCTTGGGCAAATAACCAAAACGTTATTACACCGAATACAATACCGATAATCATTTGATTCGTACCTTTATAGTTTGCAGCTTCCATATAAATCCTCCTTCATCCTCCTAAGCTCTTCATTTGAAGTAGAGAATATAGACTTCAACTTTGTTACATTATTAATACAGAAAAGCTTTAAAGCGAATAATATTACTATGCACTTGTCTTAAAAAATTATTAGTAATTCCTTAAGCTATTTTTATTTTAGTTGGGCCTTACCTACTAGAAAACACAAGATGATTAAGACCAGGTTCTATATTTAAAAATTCGCCACCATAAAAAATTGAAACATACTTTGCCGGATTACGTTTCAATTTCCGCTTTGGTGCAATATTCTGGGTCTATTTCAAAACTAGTCTCTTGATTCATCGTTTTCCATTTTAAATAATTGGAAATAACATATCCCACTGAATTGGCTGCGACAAGAATCGCATCCTCATCAATATCAAATTTAGGATGATAATTGAAATATGGTTCTTTTACTCCCTATGGTGTACAACCAATATAAAAATAAGAACAAGACAAGCAAAAAAGCGAGTATTAGTCACTCGCTTTTTATCGTATTCTTATAATAATGAAATCTGGGTTATCTCATTAAAAACTTCATGATTAAGCCAGTTTCCATTAATTTCATAAACATCTTCATAGAAAGACTTCAACCGAGTATTCCAGGAACTTACAAGGCATCTAGTATCTCCAAAACACTCTTATTCCGGATACTCTAGTTTGGAATAAACCACAAGACTTGTCTTCAATTATAACTATATATAATTTTCCTCACCGTTCATTAAACTCTTTAACCAAGTTATAAGACAAATTTGATGAATATGCTCAGGAAAATAGGCATGATGTTGGCTAACAGCTAATTTATATTTTGGATCAATATGATACTTCTTCAGATAGACAGGTTGTTGTTCGATTCTTGATTTAAACATAAATTGTTTGTTAACAACACTACAACTAAAGGAATTTAATGGGATAGAAAGTCCCTTTCCAACCATTTTTATATAACTTTCCTTTAGCGCCCATATATCATAGAAATATTCTAGTTTGTCTTTTCCATACCGCTTATTCAAATCCTGAATTTCCAAGTTAGAATAATTTAATGGAACCGCATATAGTTGAGACATTCTTTTTCCCCACTCATAAATTAAGTTTTACATATCCTTACTGAAAATATTTTGCATATTGCTGACTACATAATTTTCAATAAAAATTAGAATCCCATTTGCATTAACCATGTAGAAAGCTTCTTTTCTCTCACTTCCATATCATGATTCTCCCGCAAGTATCTTCCAAGCTTTATTTCACCAACAATACTTCCATCCAGCATATATACTACACGCTCTGTTTTTACTGCCACTTTGATATCATGTGTAACTAATAAAACCGCAGTCCCTGTCTGATTAATTTCTGCTAATAGTTCCATGATTTCATTAGCGTATTTAGAATTGAGTGCACCTGTTGGTTCATCTCCAAATATAATATTTGGTTGATTTATAAGGGCCCTGCAAATTGCTACTCTTTGTAGTTGCCCACCCGAGGCTTGAGTGATATCGTTATGTATAAGATCAGCAATACCTGTTTGTTTCATTAGTTTTTTAGCTCGTTTATTAATTTTATTCCTACTCTCCATTTTAGCTGAATAAGCTGGGAGGATGATATTATCAAAAATGTTTAAGTTCTTCAGCAAATGAATTTGTTGAAATATAAAACCCATCTTTTTCAACCGAAGGCTAGACAATTCCGCTTCGGAAAGATTAACAAGCTCTTCACCACAAAATTTGACATTTCCAGAGGTGAGTCTGTCCATTCCACTGATATTATGGAGTAAGGTTGATTTGCCAGAACCTGATGGTCCCATCACCGACACTAAGTCACCCTCATTGATTTTTATATTCACATTTTTGAGGACATTAATCTGATTATCCTTTCCGACCACATAGGTTTTACTTAAATTGTTTGTTTCTAATAACGTTTCCATAGAACCTCTCCTTCCAATTTCTATTTGAAACTAGGAATCTGCTGATTTGAGAATATTCACTCTGCATTTAATTCAACGATACTTGACTTATTAATGGAATATATGCTTAACAAGGTAGTAACCGTCACAACACTTAATATTATAAATGGATATAATATATAGGCTTCAATAGGGTTAATAACAAATTCTATATTAGATGCACCCATCATAGATAATAGAATACTAACCATGCTTGGTCCTAACGTATTTGAAACAACAGTTCCAAGAATAATACCGATAGTTAGTACTAATAATGATCTTGTTATATATTGAATACGAATATTATTTAGTGAAAATCCTATACTTTTCATAATCGCAATTTGTGCTGAATCTTTGGCAACTAACATTCGTAAAAACAATGAAGTGATAAGTGCTGCAACTAAAAGGGAAATAGCGATTGCTACTATAGTAAAAGTCTGTAACTGTTTAATCGTATTTCCAAAGGTTTGAGACAAATACCCAGCTAGATCCGTAACCTTTGCAGGATAAAAAGCTTCTTCATATTCATTGATCTTATCACTGAGATTACTTTGTGATTTTAAATCTAAACTAACCTCATACCATAGTACTGTTTCCTGATTATATGGTATAACTGCTTTTGCAGTTCTTCCGCCATTTGTTACATCTTGATAAATACCTGTAATGACCATTTCTTTCTCTTGCCCTTGGACTATTAAGCTTAAATGATCACCAATTCCTTTTCCCATTTCATCGCTATTTAAGTAGGAAAGGGCAATCTCGTTATCCTGTTCTGGTGGAACACCTTCCAAATATTCCAATGGAAATGTAGTGAAATCCCCTGTTTCAATAGTTAAATTCTCAATGGCCCCTTCATTATTAATAAACTTAAACCGACTTGTAACTAATAAAGAAAATTTTTCAACATCATTATCGTTACTTAAATAATCACCCATACTATTAAATTCTTCCTGCATATTTTCAGACTTTTGTAAATCAATCCGAAGATCGCTTCGTTCTATCCCCATATACTTAATGAAACTAGATGATTGAACGGTATTTAAAAAGTTAACTGGAACGATAATAATAAATGAACAAATTAGAAACACAAAAAACAGTAAGATATACATTTTAAATCTAGCAAAGACATCCCTAATACCTAGTAAAATATTAACATTAACAATTCTCCACCTGTGAATAGATAGAATTCTACGATTCGCTTTTCCTTCGCCAAGGCTACCTGATCGCATAGCTTCTATTGTAGATACTTTATTAAATCTTCTAAATGTTAGTATGCAAAAAACTAGAATAATCAAGAACACCACAACGACTCCAAGGAGTGGTGTAATATGCAAAAAAATGCTCTTAGGTGCTGAGCCTAAATATAACATCATATTCGATGTAAACAGTCTATTAAGAAATAGAGATGCTACATAACCAATTATGGTAGCTACCAATGCAAGAACAACATACTTAATATAGTATATTCGTTTAATAGTTCTAAGTGGTATTCCAATCGCTTTCATTATTCCTATTTCCTTATAATCTTCTTCAATTGCTGCTAATATCGTGTATCTGATACATAAAATTGCAATTATTTTAAGAAAAAAACTCACTAATATAATTATGGCAGCTACCAAACCATCTGTAATAGCATTTAATGTTCTTAAAAGAGGGTAATCAATTGCGGGGCCCTTACTTGGTAGTTCAGAAGACTCATACATATTTCTAAATTCATTTAGTTTATTTAAATCAGTTAATAAAAATTCAATGGAATACTCAAGCTCACCAATGTTTTTCTTCAGCTTCTCCAGGTCAGCACCATTTACTACAAAACGTTTAGAATGAATGATGGATGGATTCATTTGAACATCACGGACAAAACTTGTCACAATAAATTCCATTTCAAACCCTTGATCCATTATTCTAATTGTATCCCCAAGCTTTACGTCGTTCTGTTGCATGTAATAGATAGGAACGGCAATTTCTCCCTCTGAAACCTGAAGGATCTCACTATCTAGATTAAGCAAATAATCAAATGTTTTATTTTGTTTAACAAAGTAGTTATCCATAATACTATGTTCGATTAATCCATCATTGCCAAAATCAATCTTTGTTCCATCAATATTAATCATCTCGACTGCTTGTACATTTTTTACAAGTTCATTTTTTGATGACCATTGATCAATCTTAGCCTGATTAATCTCTCCAGCATGCATCTGGACAAAATCAGGAGCATTTGATTTTGTAAACAAGGCATTCAATGAATTAGTTAAGTCGCTAATCATGCCTACTCCACTAGCAACTAGAATAGATGATAACGAAATGAAGATAAATAATATAATTGTTATGCTCTTGTTTTTTAAAAGGTCTTTCTTTAGCATTCTTTTTAGCATTTTGAATTGCTCCTCTCAAGAAAAACATCTTACCCACAGCTTAATTCTAGTTCTAATTATCGTCCATCCTTACCTCCATTTATTAATAGTAATAATTACTATTTCTTTTCTTAGTTATGCACATGATTGAATATAATATCTTCAAGATATTGAGTAACGATACTTGATTTATCATGGATGAACATATGGGAACCGTTTTCAATAGTTGCAATGTTTAATTCACTCTTAAAATATGTTGACCATTGAATAACCTGATTCCATGGGAACGATTCTATCATTTTCACCCCATAGAAAATATACAGGTAACTCTAAAGGTGTAAAATCATGCATAGGAGAGCTTTCCAATATCTTAAAGTCAGCACGAAACACAGGTAGAAAAAAGTTTAGTAGATTTCTTTCATGGATAAGTTCATCAGGGATTCCATCGTAGGTGAGTAAATGATCTATCAATTTATCGTCCGACAAATTGGAGTAATTTGTAGTTTTAAATTCTTTAGGTGTATTACAAGCAGATAATACCAACGTGATACCTTCTATATTATGCTTAGTCGAATCTAGCATGCGTTGTAAAAGAAAATAGGCCACAATCCCTCCCATGCTATGCCCAAAAAAAACACTTTGGGGTTTGATAATTTCTTGTAATTCTTCATAGTACAAACCAATAAGACTCCTGATATCATGCAAGGGTTCAAGATTGCTTCCGCCATGTCCAGGAGGATTAGCTGCCCAGACCACTGCTTTGAGATAAGTTTCTTTTTTATTCAAAAATATTATATCTTTTAATTTTTTATTTTTATCCAAAACTATCTAACTACTTATATTTAGTATTCCTTCACACATCTGAACAATATTTACTTCCCTAAATTAATTTTCTATTGTAATCCAATCACTGGATTCTGATCTTAAGGCATCTACAACTTTTTGTACCTCATACCCTACATCAAATCCGTAGATTTCGGATGGCTTGTTGTGAATTGCATCAATTACATGTCTCATTATCCAAGGTGATGTTGAAGGATGAGGTAAGTCTACATTTTCAATTGGTTGACCGGTAGTTCCAGCTTTTAGATCCTTCCAATTTTCAAACACAATAACTCCTTTTGTCCCTATTGCCGTAATTTTAATTGTATCTTCTGCAGAAACCTCCGTTAACCCATCAAGTAATACAGGAGTGCCTAATTTAAGAAACATTTTCGCAATAATTCCTGTTTCACTAGTGCGATCATCCTTATATGTGATCTCACTTTGAACCCTATCTATGCTTCCAAACAATTTAATAATCATCTGTATTAAATGCACACCTTGCTCTAGAATGAAGCCACCTTCATTTCTTGTATTTATCCACGAATTTTGTTGCCAAGCTGGTGGCCATTGAGAATAGTACATGTTGATATTAATTCCTTTAAGTTCTCCTAAGAAATTTTCATCTATTAATTGTTTGAATTTCTTCACTGCGGGTGAATAATTCAGATGAAAGTGTACTGCGTTGATCACACCTGATATTTTTGTTTCTGCTACTATTTCACTTGCTTCTTGGGCTGTGTGTGCTAGGGGCTTTTCACAGAGAACATGTATGTTCTTTTTAACAGCATCCAGAACAATCTGTTTATGGCTCGATGGTGAAGTTGCAATGTAAGCCAGATCTATTGTAGTTTCTTCAAACATTTTTTTATGATTAGTAAACCATTGTATATTTGGATTATCTTTCTTTATATCCTCTGCAACTTCTTTTACAATACCTTTATTAGTATCACAAACGGCAACAATTTCTACTTCATTGGGTATATGAAAATATCTTAATGGGTTTATAATCTTCCGACCAAAAGAACCTAGCCCTATCAGTGCGATCCTGGTTTTCTTTTTCATCTAAAATCTCCCTCTATAATTTGATATATAATCAAAAAATCCAACTTAATAGCAGAATTTTATTATTAAAAGTGTATTGGCGTGCTGCTCCATCTACAATAAATGAACCTATTGAAAGAAAAAAATAACATTAAAGCTATTTAATTTTTAGATCTACTCATTTTAATAACCTCCTCTTTAATTTTAAATTGTATTAAAAATAAAGATTTGCAGAAATAAAGCCCACCATAAAAGATTATATTTTTTAAAGATACCATTCCTTTCTAAATTGAAAATAATAAGTAAATTGAAAAATCTAACTTTTTTACCTAATCTTACTACATATTTGTATATTGGAAAAGTAAAGGGTTTTATTTTGATTATCACCTGTTTTACCCTTAACTATACAAACATTAGGTGAGTTAAGAGTGAAGTAAGATCACATTGTGGGTCCTTCTGTCTGGTTCATCAAAAGATTTATATACATTCCATTATCACGTTTTCTAATAAGTTTTCTTTGTTTCTTAGTAATATCTCGGACCTTTCTAACCTGCTTTTGCTCACTTTATACCCGTGATAATCTCTTTCACGAACTTTGTCTCCTTTCTAATATTTCTACTTGCTATTCCCCAAAAGACTATATATAATATAAAAAAGTCAATAAACTAGCAACGACAAAGGCGTAGTACAATTACCCACTGATTTTAAGAGAGCTTGTGGTTGGTGGAAACAAGCATCAAGGTACATTGGAATTGGACTTTCGAGCTAATTAACTAGTAAAGTGATTCTGCAACAAAATTGCAGAATAATTAGGGTGGCACCGCGGTTCATTCGTCCCTGTCTTAGGGATAAATGGGCTTTTTTTAATGGACAAATTTAAAATAAAATGGAGTGGTTTAAAAGTGAAAACTATTTTTTCCGGTATACAACCAAGTGGTACATTAACCATTGGGAATTATTTAGGTGCAATACAGCAGTTCGTTCAATTACAGGATGATTATCAATGCTACTTTTGTATTGTAGATGAACATGCGATTACAGTTCCACAAGACAGATTAAAGCTGCGCCAAAACATCCGCTCGCTGGCAGCATTATACCTGGCATCAGGCATTAATCCTGAGGACTCTACACTATTTATACAGTCAGAGGTACCAGCACATACCCAATTAGGATGGATGCTTCAATCCATCAGCTATATCGGCGAATTGGAACGAATGACACAATATAAGGATAAATCGACAGGTAAAGAAGGTGTCTCTTCTGGTTTGCTGACATACCCATCGTTAATGGCAGCTGATATCCTGCTTTATAACACCAACCTTGTACCTGTAGGTGAAGATCAGAAGCAGCATTTAGAGCTGACCAGAAACCTTGCCCAACGTTTTAACAATAGATTTAATGATATCTTTACCGTACCTGAAGTACGCATCCCAAAAGTTGGAGCCCGAATCATGTCCTTACAGGAGCCGACAAAGAAGATGAGTAAATCAGATGAGAATGAAAAAGGATACATTTCCATGCTTGATGAACCGAAGAAAATTGAGAAGAAAATTAAAAGTGCAGTAACGGATTCAGAAGGAATCGTTCGATTTGATAAGGAAAATAAACCAGGCGTATCCAATCTGCTGAACATCTATTCCAGCTGTACAGGGGAGTCCATTGAGACTCTCACTGCAAAATACGACGGCAAAGGATACGGTGATTTCAAACAGGGTGTAGCTAGTGCTGTAATAGGTGTATTAAAACCTATTCAGGAAAAGTATGCTGCTTTAATTGATTCCGATGAACTGGATGATATCCTTGATGCAGGAGCGGAAAAAGCCTCATTTACTGCTAACAAAACCGTTGCAAAAGCAAAAAAGGCAATGGGATTAGGAAGAGTCATAAAGAAAAAATAGAAAGACAAAAGGGCATCTGGAGATCCAGGTGCCCTCTAACTATACAGCCTTTTCACTTTTGATTTGTCGTACTTTGTTCCTGACCAGTTTCAATTTCCCAAACTTTTTCCAGGAAAGGCTGACCCTTAATTAACTTCGCACATAATTCCTCATGTGATGAACTCCATCCTTGCCGAACCCCATTATACAAGGCGCCCCAAACTTTTTCTTCATTCATAAAACGTATGGACGGGTACTTTTTGGGATCCCATTCTGTTAGCCAATATCTTAATTCGAGTGGATTATTTGTTGTTCTGAGCTGATCGAGTGCCATCATAAGCAGTTGCTTTAATTGACGTTCTCTTCTTGTTAAACCAAAGACAAGTTCAGGGGCCATGGAAAGCATGTGGTATTCTTTTTTGTATAAACTGTTATCAAATTTAAAGGATTGTGCCTTTGTACTCTGGATCATGTCGAATACGAGCTGCTCCTGCCTTGGTATTAACCTGCTTTTACGGATCGGAATTTGATACCCTATCGTATCAAATGCCATAATATCATTCCCATTTGTAATTATACCTGCATAGTCCAGTACAGACCTTTCCTGCCCTTTACGTGTATAGGCGCGTTTATAAACTGCATCGAGTAAAGCTTTCGGCAAATCATGCATATCATTTTCAATGAAGTTGTATAGTTCTTCTGTTATGTATAGTAATGGAACCTGATCTAATAATTCTATTCCATCCTCTTTGCGCCACTCATGAAAATAACAAACATTGTACCCATTTTCTTCTCCTTCAAACCAATTAACCCAAACATCGTGCATGTATAACATAAGCAACCCTCACTTTTAGAACTAAACTTAAAGGAAATGTTCAAAAATCGCGGTAAAAATACTGCTCGAATTTATCTATCAACAAGTACCCCCTGATGCAGGATATATTCGAATTAACCGGCCGTCTTTTTATCCACATTTTGAACACGTACTTAAAATACATTATGACCATCATTTAGAAAAATATTCTAAGTTAGTAAATTTTAAGGGTTGTTTGGAAAACGATATAGCACGAGCGACATTAGTAAAACACCGATTGGTAGGAAATAACATTCTAATCTTCCTATTATAAAATTGAAATATTCCATCCAAGTTAATCCTGCTGGCAAGAAGTTCATATATGCGATGATGGTTACGCCCCCAGATACAGCAAGCCCAAATCCAATTAAAAATAAAAATAT
Organism: Virgibacillus tibetensis; assembly: GCF_036026595.1. NCBI lineage: Bacteria > Bacillati > Bacillota > Bacilli > Caryophanales > Bacillaceae > Virgibacillus > Virgibacillus tibetensis. The sequence continues at coordinate 126,592 of NZ_JARZFX010000003.1, forward strand.
ATACCCCATAAGTACCGCACCACTCCCAGCTAGTCCTGCACACTAGTACTCTATTTTATGCTTGTACCACTTAATAAATGATTACTAATTGGAGTGGCCGGTACATGGTTTTGTTAATCGCTTTCCTTACAGTAACGAGAATTAGAAGAAGCTGACCAGATTGATCTGATCAGCTTCTTCGTTTTAGCTATAATTATTGATATTTTTTAAAAACCAGTGCAACATTATGCCCGCCAAAGCCTAAGGAATTACTTACAACTACATTAACATCCTGTTTCCTCGCTTCATTTGGAACATAATCCAAGTCGCAGTCAGGGTCTGGTGTTTCGTAATTGATAGTAGCAGGGATTAAGCTGCTCTCAATTGCTTTAATGGAAATTACAGACTCAATACCACCCGCTGCTCCTAATAAATGACCAGTCATTGATTTAGTTGAGGATACAGCCACTTTATGAGCATGTGATCCCAAAACAGTCTTTATCGCTTCTGTTTCATATTTATCATTTAATGCCGTACTAGTCCCATGAGCATTAATATAATCAACTTCATCAGGAGAAATACCTGCATCATTTAATGCATGCTGCATCGCACGTGCAGCTCCCTCGCCATGCTCTGCCGGAGCGGTAATGTGGAAAGCATCTCCAGTGGCACCATAGCCAACAATTTCACCATAAATCTTGGCACCACGCTCAAGTGCACTCTCCAATGTTTCTAGAATTAATATTCCAGAACCTTCCCCCATAACAAAGCCATCGCGATTTTCATCAAATGGACGACTTGCCTTTTGAGGGTCTTCATTAAGTGACAAAGCTTTCATTGCAGAAAACCCGGCAAAAGCCATGTTTGAAATTGGGGCTTCCGTTCCGCCGGCAATGATGTAGTCAACGTCGCCACGCTGTACAGCCTTAAATGCGTCACCTATTGAATTGGCACCGGATGCACATGCAGTAACACTACAGGAATTAATTCCTTTTGCACCAAGTTGAATAGACACCTGACCTGCAGCCATATCTGGAATCATCATTGGCACAAAAAACGGGCTTACACGTTTTGGTCCTTTTTCCAGAAACTTTTGATGCTGATCTTCCCATGTTGCCATACCGCCAATTCCAGAACCTATCCATACACCTACACGATGTGCATTACTGTCATCAATCGTCAACTTTGCGTCTTCAACTGCCATTTTTGCTGCAGCTACTGCAAATTGTGTGAATAAGTCCATTTTCCTTGCATCTTTCTTTTCCATATACTGGGTTGGGTCAAAGTCTTTTACCTCTGCTGCAACCTTTGCAGGAAAGTCATCTTTATTTACACGGGTCACAAAATCTATACCTGACTTTCCTGCAGCAATGTTTTCCCACATTTGATCAACGTTATTTCCCACTGGGGTTACAGCCCCTAGTCCGGTTACAACTACTCTTCTTGCTTCCATATGGCACTCCTCCTCTAACATGAACAATATTGTTTACTTGCTTATCTTCCCCAGCGCATCGCAATAGCGCCCCAGGTTAATCCACCACCAAAACCGACCAGTACAATTAGGTCATTATCTTTAATCTTACCATCTTTAACAGATTCTGATAATGCCATAGGAATAGATGCTGAAGAATTGTTACCATACTTTTTAATCGTGGTAGCCATTTTATCTTCAGAAATCCCCAACCGTTCACGTGCGGCATTCATAATTCTGATATTTGCCTGGTGTGGAATTAAATAGTCTACATCTTCTCTACTGAAACCTATTTTTTCTATCACATTAACGGTTGATTCAGGCATTTGCCTAACAGCAAATTTATAGACCTCACGACCATTCATCACTAAATGATCATTTTCATCTTGGTAGAGCTCTTTGCCCCCTGCTCCATTGGCCCCTAATTCAAATGATAAAATCCCTTTTCCTTCAGAGACTTCGCCAATAACAGCTGCTCCTGCGCCATCCCCCAGAAGTACACAAGTACCACGGTCTTCCCAGTTTGTGATTTTAGATAACTTTTCCGTTCCAACTACGAGAACCTTCTTATAAGCTTTTGTATCAATGAATTGCTTTGCGGTAACTATTCCATACATAAACCCGGAACATGCAGCACTGATATCCATTGCTGCTGCTTTTGAAGCACCCAGTCTATCTTGTATCATACAGGCTACAGAAGGGAAAGGAGTGTCTGGCGTGACAGTCGCAACTAAGATTAAATCAATTTCCTCTGCCTTTACATCCGCTTCTTTTAAAGCTTCTTCTGCAGCATAGAATGCCATGTCTGATGTATTAATATCATCTTCTGCAAACCTGCGTTCTTCTATTCCTGTTCTTGTTCTTATCCATTCATCATTTGTATCCACAATTTTTTCCATATCTTTATTTGTAATAACTTTTGTTGGAAGATAGTGACCAGTTCCTAATACACCAACACCCATATTCCCATCTCCTTATATACTAATGTTAATAGCAATTATTATGACTTGGTACTAATTTTAATGTATATTTGTTTTTCTTGCAAGTACTAAAAATCATTTATGTTAAATAATGGAAATTCCGAACAGTTTATAGACTTGAAAATTTAAGACCAATTTATTAAAAGCCGGATGACTTACTGTAACAGAATTTATATTATTCATTTGGCAATAAGCCTGTTTCTATATATCTGTCAACTGCATCATTAACCAGCTTTTGAAAGTACTTAGGAACATCCGGGCTAAATTCGCCTAAGGAAATCGCTTCTTCTTGGAAATCAAACGTCATAATTGTACCTTCAAGCTGACCCTTATTAAATTTCTTCGCTGTCATCTCATAGAGCTTGTCCACATGCTGTATCGTGCTCGTTAACACCGTTCGATCACCCGTATCTGATTGATCCGAAACATAGCCAATAGCATATAAGTCATCTTCTTTAGCTCGATGAATGATATCTGACGTAAAGGAGTCTCCAGTTGGATAAAAAACATCCACATCATAGTCTCGCAGCTTTTCATACATTTCTCCCGCTGTCTTTGTATCATTCCAGTCGTTGATAAAATTCATATGTACTACTGCTTCACTATTTTGATATTTTACTCCTTCATAAAAACCCTCTATTTCCGGTTGCCACTCATATGCGGAAACAATTCCAACATGGTTTGTTGAAGTCATTTTACCAGCGACCATACCACCAAAAAATCCCATGGCATGTGCACTGAAATTTAAACTGGTGACATTCTCATCAAAATAACCCCCATTAAAATAGACAAAATGAACATCCGGATACAATTCTGCCAGATCAACAAAATACTTTCCATATATACTGCTATGGCCAAATATGAGGTTAACACCATCTTGAACAAACGCCTCAATCGCATTTGAAATCTCTTGCTCAGTTATTATTTCCTCTTTATAAAATATATCTACATCATAGTCTTCACCAATTTGCACCAATCCATTATAACCCTTTTCTGCCCATGCCTGATTTTCGATAGTGCCATCCATGAGCATGCCAACATTTTGAATCTGGTTGCCTTCAAAATAATTACCGCATCCCGTTACGAGTAATAATGTGCCAATTAATAAAACGAATAACTTTTTCAATTTGGGCACTCCAATCTGGATCCTACCTATTCTGTGTACTACTGATATTGTATCCCCTTGCTGAAGATGAGTAAATAATAGATTCCGTTACGTTTTTGTATCATTAGTAAAATTTACTATACAATTTAAAATGGTTAAGAACTCTCTCCAAATTTTCTTCAGTAGGTACATTGTCACGAATGTAGATCGAATTTTCAAGTTTTACATCTTCTTTTGTTCTATTACTTGATGATTTTACCACTATTTCTGATTGCAGCTTACTTTTTTCAAGCCAGCTCAACAGAGATTTTGTAAAGTCTTTAATGTATACTGCGTTTTGTTTAAAATAAGGTGAATCAAAGCGAATAAATTTATTATTACTGTACAGACCATTTTCATTCATTGGCATCCATTCACCAAAGAGCAGAGGAGCTTTAATTGACACAATACTGTCACTATCTTTTACTCGGTCACTAGGATCAATAAAAATCTTACGTTTGGCTTGAATTTCTGTATTATCTTTAACATCATGAATGATAACTGCATTCTCATAGAATTCGCTAGTTACTGGTTCAGCAAGCGTAAAGGAACTATTTCTACCAAAAAACATGGTTAGGCTGTCATCAATAGTTTCATTTATCACCCCGTGAACCATCCGTCCATCATCAAGCAGGGATTCTGTAATATGGAAACCAATCCACTGATTACAATTCACAACCAGATAAGTCATGTAGATCCTCCTTTACTTAAATAAATTTTATACTTTTATTTTATGTACTGATTTGGTAAACTATAAGAGAATGTTAAGAAAAACTAAGGTTACTTGTAAAAAAAGATGAGGTGTTAACTATGCGTTACATAATGACAATAGTGTGGGCAGTTCTAATAAGTGGTGTTATCTCTTATGTTTTATCCAGTATGGGTAATGAAGCGTTTAGCTTAGTGAATACACTGGTTCTTGCCGCTATTCTTGTAGTTGCCGTTGTAATATTAGGAGAAGGCGTCTTAAAAGAAGAAGACACTAACTAAACAATGTACATAAAAGTAGTAGTCATGTAGAATAAACCCTTGCCCGTTTAAGGAACTAAATGGCAAGGGTTTCATTTTTATGCAGGATTTGATCTATATTAATACCAAGGCAGAACACTTAATGCAGCTAGTGCAGCCAATGGTAATACAAGCCGTCTGAATCTAAAGGGTGGACGGCCAAATCCATAACCTGGGAACCCGAACCCTGGTGCACCGTAACCCGGATAACCACCAAACCCTCCGTATCTTTCTTCACGGTGATGAGTTTGAGGCATATTTTCGTGGTAGCCTGCGTATTGCTGCTCACTTGGATCTAAAGGTACTGCAAAATAAACATTTTCGTCATCCAATCCAGTTATGATTCCATCTACTTTCGAACCATCAACCATCTCAGCAAGTACGTAGGAATGCATATGACTTTTACATAACTCGTATATTTGATGATAATCATTATTCATATTATCAACCTCCCCAATTAGACTATTCAGTAGCCTATGGGTTGGTGACTTGTTCTATCTATGAAATGAAATGTATTACGTAACAGGAGGATAGCCCATGGACAACATTACTGAACTATGGACATTACTTACCTATTTATTTTTAGGCTTATTTCAAGGATTTTCAGAACCAATACCTATTTCATCAAGCGGCCATCTGGTAATTCTTCGTGAACTGTTTGAAATAGAAATAAAAGGACTTTCTTTTGAGATCCTTGTTAACTTCGGATCGCTAATTGCAGTCTTGCTTGTTTTTAGAAAAGATATTATTCGTTTAACCCAAAATTTCTTTCGTTTTTTGACGAAAAAGGAAGAAGCAGCCAAAGACGATTTTCAATTTATTCTATTTCTTGTAGTAGCCACAATCCCTACAGGCATTATCGGTTTATTGTTTGAGGATTATATTGAAGATGCGCTTAGTTTTGTTGCCGTCGTTGGAATAACCCTTCTCATCACAGGTACTGCATTATGGATTATCCGGAATCTGCGTGGCAGGAAAAATGATGGTGATTTAACAGTTAGAGATGCTTTAATCGTTGGTTTTGCACAAGCAGCCGCTTTAGTACCGGGGATCAGCCGTTCAGGGGCTACGATCGTTGCTGCAATGCTGGTCGGAATGAAACAGGAAACTGCACTTCGTTTTTCGTTTCTATTGTACATTCCAGTAAGTCTGGGAATTACCGTTTTAAAATTTACGGATATTATCACGGATCCTGATTTTGAAGCATTAATGATTCCTTATTTAATCGCATTTATGGCGTCCATTGTTGCTTCATTTTACGCCTTAAAATGGTTTATCAATATTATGGCTAAAGGAAACCTTAAATACTTTGCTTTCTATTGTTTTATTGTAGGTACCCTTGTAATCTTATTCTTATAATTAAAGTGAAAGAGGCTGGGACATAACTAAATGGGAAGAATGAGAATCCGAACAATCGGAACTTAGCGTAAGCAAAATACGCAGACTCCTGTGGGAACAGCACGAGCTGAAGATCCACTGTGTGAAGTGCTCTTCTTCACACAGTTAGCTGAAGCCGTGCCCACTAAAAAGCGAAGTATTTTGTCGAAGCGATACATTTGCTCAGGCGTTAATGTTCGGATTTCCCTGAATACTTCCTCTTTTGTCCCAACCTGTTTTTTGTTTAAGAAAAAGTTCCTTACCGTGAAAACAATTTGCTAACAGCTAAGAATAATACCACCATCCATAAATAGGTGAAAGCTCCCAGAATATCCTTCTGGAAGCTTTTGTTTATACTTTCAGCTTTTTTTGTTTACGCATTGCTTTTGGAATATACACACAATATGGTTCGCTCTCCATATAATCTCCGGTAACATTATAGGCTCTAGACCTCGAGCCTCCACATACATGCCGGAATTCACAAACACCGCATTTCCCTTTATACTTATCCGGGTTTCTCAAGTTTTGGAAAACTTCCGATTCACGGTAGATTGTTGCTAACGGAGTTTGGCGGATATTACCTGCTTTTATCGGCAAAAGTCCACTTGGATACACGTCTCCAGTATGTGAAATAAACACAAAACCGTTTCCATCATTCACACCCTTAGGTGCACGACCTAATCCATCAATTTGTCCAATTTTACCTGTATTTAGTGCATCCTCATAGAAAATATTGTCTTTATCACTAATACCTTTAGCTTCACGCATTTTGTTTTGAATTACAACACGGCGATAATGCTGTGCTGCTGTTGTTTTTATATCAAATGGAACACGCTTCGAAAGCTTATAAAGCCATCTCAGTACACGTTCATGTTCGGCAGGTGAAATCATATCGGATTCTTTACCCCGCCCTGTAGGAACAAGGAAAAAGACGCTCCATAAGACAACTCCTAATTTTTCAACCATTTCAGCCATTTCATCTAAATATTCATAATTATATTTTGAAATAACCGTGTTTATTTGTAGAGGCATTTCCAATTCATGTAAGTATTCTATTGCATTCATCGTTAAGTCGAACGAGCCTTTGGTACCTCTGAAATGGTCATGAACTTCTTTACAATGACCATCCACACTAAATGCCCAACGCGCTAAACCTACATCTTTTGCTTTTTGCATCGCTTCTTTTGTTACATTAGGCGTCGCTGATGGTGTCATGGAAACACGTACACCTTTTTTTACAGCATATTCAGCAATATCAAAAACATCTGGACGTTCTAATGGATCTCCACCTGTAAAAACAAGCATAGGATTATCCATTTCATATATATCATCAATTAGTTTTTTACCTTCTTCAAACGTTATTTCCAATGGGTTCCGATGGTACTGTGCTTCTGCACGGCAGTGTAAACATTTTAATTGGCAAGCACGTGTCAGCTCCCAAATAACAATAAATGGATTTTCATTATAATCTCGAGGAAACATATGACCCCTCCTATTAATTTCTGTCTTCATTGTATAATACTCCATTTCCCATGGCTGTGATGTTTTTCACTTAGTGTGGCATTGTCAATAAATCGTCACACGTGGCTATTTTATCACCTATAGGAAAAGACCTCCGAAGTGTAAAACTTCAGAGGTCTTCAACTAGTAAGCTTCTATTTCTTTCCAATTGCCACTCTCCATAGCAACGGACCTTCCTCCAGGTATTCCCAAATAAAAGTACCTTCTCTTTCCATCATAAATTGATACTCCAGTGGCTTCGGGTTGTGATCGTTGGATAACTCCATAAATTCTCCTGCATTAAGCTCATCAAATACCTCAAATATCCGTGGATGTCTAAATCTCGGCTCAATATCAGGTGCGTGTAATTTTACGGTATACTGTATTTCGTTCATAATATTAACCCCCCATTATTATGGTACTATTTGTTCGACATCTATATTTTATCCTCTGGAACTGAACGCAGCTGTGAGAAAAAACACCATAAACATATGATTTTAATCACGCTGTATACTTTTTAACTGATGTACCCGGTTTAAACATGATAAACTAGAAGAAGAGAAGAGCATTACTTCATATAAGTTCCAAAAAGAGAGGAGCGTTTTAATGAATACAAAATCCGTACAAGAGCTTTTGCAATCATTTCCTTTATTTAAAGATCTAACTGACTTTGAGATGGAACCAATTCTTGATATTGCCAAAAATCGGACCTATCGTTCTGGCACACATATTTTTATGCAGGGCGACCCGTTAACTAATGTTTATTTCATCCACCTGGGAAAAGTAAAAATCTATAAAACAGACGTCCATGGAAAAGAACAGATTGTTAATGTACTCCAGAAGGGGGATATGTTTCCGCACCAAGGGTTCTTCAGACAGGATGATTGCCCGGCACATGCTGAGGTGCATGAAGATGCCGTTTTAATATATATACCTATTAGTTCGTTCGAGAACTTCCTTATCACTCATCCGGAGACCTGTGTAAAACTATTTCGTGTACTTGGTGATAAGATTGTAGACCTGCAAAGCCGACTTGAAGAGAAGATTCTGCTTAATACATACGATCAAATTATCATGCTTTTGTCTCGACTAGCTAAAAGCTATGGGAAAGAATTAAGCGATGGGCAAATTCGGATTACTACTCAGTTTACAAACCGTGAACTGGCAAATATGATAGGATCGAGTCGTGAAACAGTGAGTCGGACATTAACCCAATTGAAAAAAAAGAATTTAATCAGCACAACGAAAGATGGGTATATCCTGGTAGAACCTGAAGCGTTGGAAGATGAATTATTTTAAATACAGCTCTTTTCAAAGCAAACTGTTATTAATGGCAGTTTGCTTTTTTATTTTATATTTAAATCATGATTTATACAGATCCACTAATGTGATTCTAATCACTACACAGCTAATTGAAAATGATTATCATATAGATATAAAATGAAAGAGGTGATCAATATGGCGATAAAAGAAGCTTTCTTAGAATTGGATGTACGTGAAGATTTACGATTAAAAAAGGAACCATTTGATAAAATTATGAGCACGATAAAGCAGTTGGAGGAAGGGCAGGATTTTATTCTGCATGCCCCTTTTAACCCAGTGCCACTGCATGCTGTTTTAAGAAGAAAGGGTTTTGAAAATAAGTCCGAAAAGGTAGATAAAAAGCATTGGAAAACAGTTTATACAAGGATAGAGGGTTAACGTTTATGATGATCGACAATCGTGGGTTAGAGCCTCCCCAACCAATGATGAGAACACTAAAAGCATTAGATAAGCTGCTTACAAATGAACAGCTATCAATTATTAATGATCGCCGACCAATGTTTTTATATGAGGAGTTAGACGAGCGTGGGTACGTGCACGAAACAGTAGCTTTGGAAGACGGAAGCTTTAAAATTATAATAACTAAGACAGGTGATTAATATGATCCCCGGAGTCAGCATGAAGTCAGATACCAATGTCAAACTTCCATTAGCGTTCATCCTGTATGCTCTTGCTGCATTAGTAGTTGCACAATTTATTCTTTTTTTTAACAGTGACTCGTTAGCAGCTGGACAGTTTCGTATCCCGGATATTTGGATGGGAGCGCATTTTCTTTTATTGGGTTACGCAGTAATGATCGCAATGGGAGCCATGTATCAACTTGTTCCCGTTGCCTTTCTTACCCCTATCTGGAGTCAGAAGCTGGGGTACCTTCAATTCATTATAACTGCTGTTGGAATTACACTTTTTTCAATTTTACTCGGAATGAAGCCAGCTGACGCGATTTATGGAGGAATACTGGCGATAACCGGAATTATATTATTTATTTTTCAGATGACAAAAACAATCCTCAAACAAAAAGAGAAAAGCATGATGACTTATTTTGTTCTAGCTGCTATTACAAGCTTTTTCTTAACTGTAGGTGCTGGTTTCTTATTGGCCTGGAACATTGCTTATGGTGGTATTGGCAGCCATAACACTATTTTATATACCCATATTCTATTAGGGATTACAGGCTGGTTCACATTACTTATTTTTGGTTTTTCCTATAAATTAGTACCAATGTTCAGCCTTTCTCATGGCTATTCATTGAAATGGATGAAGAAAGCTTTTTTCACTTATGTCACTGGGCTTCTTCTCGTTATCAGTTCACTTTGGCTGAGCTTTATCTATTTGGAAACAGTTGGATGGTTTTTTCTCTTCCTTGGATTTGTTTACTTTGTATTAGACGTAAAAGAGATTTTAATTAAAAGAATAAAGAAAAAGTTGGATAAGCCTTTTATCTTCTCGTTAGTTGCTATTCTAAATGGTTTAATGCTTCACTTTTTAGCTTTAGTATTGCATTTACTCAGTGTTAACGATGCTGCTGTTTGGAGCTGGCTTCTTTTTCTTTACATTATGTGCTGGATTATTTTTAGTATCTTGGGCTATCTATATAAAATTGTTCCATTCCTCTGGTGGACTCATAAATACGCCGATAAAATTGGAAAGGAAAAAGTGCCCACTTTAAAAGAGATGATCAATGAGCGGTTTAGTGTTGTTTTATTTCTATTATTTGCAGGTAGTGTAATCGGCTTAACCAGTGGCGCTTTATTACAGATTGGGGTTGCTGTACTCATTTTTCCAAGGTTTATTAGCAGCTACCTCACTAGCCTATGCCTTAACTATTGTGCGGATTTTATGTAAGTAAGAGGAAAGGAGAATAATCATGTCACTTGAATCAAACGTAAATGCTGCATTATCCGACGTGATCGATCCAGAGCTGGGGATTAATATCGTCGACTTGGGTCTAATTTATGGCATAGACATTCAGGAAACTGTTGTGATCATAAGAATGACCTTGACCACTCCCGGCTGTCCCATGCATGATAGCATTAGAATTGGTGTAGAGCATCGAATCAGTCAGGTGGACGGTGTATCTGATGTGCAGGTAGAGATCAGCTGGGACCCTGCTTGGAACCCTGGTAAAATGAGTAACAAAGCAAGAGAGAGTCTCGGATTGTAGCTGCCGGAGGCCATTATTAAGAATGGCCTCCTCGTGTTACGAAGACAAAAGTTACTTGCCTTTCATGTCGTCTTCGGCAGGTATGTTCTCTGTGTAGGATTGCTTCTCTTTCTGATCACCGATCCAAAGAGTTCCATCTTCCCAATGTTCTTTTTTCCAGATTGGAACGATTTCTTTTATTCGCTCTATTGCATAACGGCTCGCTTCAAATGCATCATTGCGATGCGGTGTTGAGACTGCAATTACCACAGCAATATCAGAGATCTCCAACCTACCGATACGATGTGCAATAGCTGTTCTTGCTCCATCCCATTTTTGATCTATTTCCTCGCCTATTTGTGCAAGCTTTTTCTCTGCCATAGCAACATAGGCTTGATACTCCAAATGTAATGTCCGCTTACCTTTTGTAAATTCTCTTACTGTACCAATGAACGTATTAACAGCTCCGGCTTCTGGACGAGTTACTTTGGCCACTACTTCGGTTATTTCAATTGGCTTGTTTGTAATCCAATAATCAGTTTTCATTTAATTGCCTCCCCACCATACAGGCTATTAATGCCGGTAAATTTTCTTCGGTTTTTTGTAAAGGAAATGTATAATAGTCACTATTTTCAGCGAGGACCTCATTCCAGCAGCCAACTGCAATAATATTGGACAGTTCCAGTAGGGCCATGTCTTTTTCATCTTTTAGGATAACTATTTTCGGATAATCTGCTTTTTTATATCCTTCAATTAATAAAATATCCAATGGCAGCACTGTATAAAATTGCAGGAGTTCGTCTAACTCAAATGAAGTTGTATCCTTTACGGTTATGTGAAGCTCTCTCTCCCCTTGTACAGCACTGATACTGGATCCTGCCTGTAGATGCTTCGAACTGTCCGTTTCCTTAACAGATGCTGGTTCTCCACCATGCCCATGGTGTTTTAGTGTACCTACTTGTAACTCTTTTGACGAAAGATAGCTGATTAACCTCTCCATAAGTGTGGTTTTTCCTGAATTTTTATAACCAACTACTTGGAAAATAAGCGGAGGATTCTTAATTTGCATATAAATACCTCATTAATTAGATTTAAATAAGTAAAAAGGTTAACCCAAGTGGATCAACCTTTCTCTATTTCTTGATCAATCAGGAATTCCTAATGCAATTTTAGCATAACGGGACATTTTATCCTTGCCCCATGGTGGATTCCAAACGATATCTACTTTTATTTCTTTAATTTCTGGTATATCTGAAAGCGCACCTCTTACATCTTGCTCAATGTGACCAGCCAAAGGGCAACCCATCGATGTCAGTGTCATGGTAACGGTACATAATCCCTCGTCATCTAAATCAACATCATATATCAAGCCTAAGTTGACAATATCAATACCTAACTCAGGGTCAATTACGTTCTCAAGTGCACCTATCATATTTTCTTTTAACGCTTCATCCATAACTTTTACCTCCTCGTAAAGTTCCTATATCCATTTAAACATATTTACCTTCACTTTTAAATGATTTAACTCACACTTTGAAAATGTCTACAAGTGTTTTTCAAACCACTTGGCTGTTTCCAGAACAGCAAATCTGCTTACTTTATGATCCCGATTTGACTCTTTTAAAAATTTAATGGTATCCGTTGCTTTGTATAATCTGCTTGCCTCTTCGTAAAATGTATAGGAATGGTCAAACGGAACAACCTTATCTTTATCTCCATGCCAAAACATAAGGGGACGTTGGTTAAGTTTTTCCAGCTGTTTTGATAAATCGTATTGTTCAAGCTTTCCATATAATTCATTCGCCTGTTCTTCAGTGATTTGTAAATCACCTGACTTTGTTAGATTATCTACAAGTGCTTTTGCATAGGCAGTGATTTTAGGTGTGCCCATCAGAACTGCCGCAGATTTTATCCAGGTATACTGAGTCAGGGCTGCTGAAGTGGTTATCCCACCCATACTTGTTCCGGCAACACCGAATCGGTCATGCTGCACCAATCCTTTTCCATCAAGATATTCCTTTATATCCTTTAGTTCATTTACATTTTGAATGATGATTTCCCAAAAAGCATATTGTCTTGTTTCGGAAGAGGCTTTAATTTCACGTTCCCCATGATACTCACTATCCGGGAGTACTACTCGGTATCCTTTTTCAGCTAAGAGGTATGCCAATGGCAAATTATGTTCTTTTGCACTTGTAAAACCATGAAAATACGTAATGATAGGTAGCGCTTCGACTTTCCTGTTGGCTTCAACCACAATTAAACTTGGTATATTTTTTATATATTCTTTATATACACTTATCATCTTTATTATCTCCTTACGTCATTTATTAGTTAATTTACATTTTAGTAGTTAGTTTAGTCCTATTGCAACCTTTGTTAACTTACTATCACTTTACATATTATTCTATCCCTTATAGACTATTGTAGATGAGGTGAAAATTATGGAAACGAAAAAACATTTAATTGCTCTTGACCTAGATGGAACATTATTAACAGATAAGAAAGAAATCAGTCCGCGTACGAAGCAGATTGTATTAAAAGCAATGCAGGAGGGTCATGTTGTTGTAATCGCAACAGGAAGACCGCATCGAGCAAGTATTAATTATTATCATAACCTTGGTTTAAATACACCAATGGTCAACTTTAATGGCGCACTTATCCACCATCCAAGAGATAATAAATGGGATGCGCTTCATAATCCGATGCCAATTAGAACTGCACATAAAATTGTTGATGCCTGCTATGAATTGGATGTTCACAATATCTTAGCTGAAGTTATGGATGATGTATATCTTGACCAATATGATGAAAGAATAATCGATATCTTTCAATCAACACAAAATGATCCACCATTTAAAATTGGAAATATAAAAAATCAATTAAAAGATGATCCAACATCTGTATTAATACATCCCCGCGAGGACCATATCCAGCAATTACGAAGTCATTTAAATGATTATCATGCGGAGCTTATAGAGCATCGTAAATGGGGTGCTCCCTGGAATATTATCGAAATTGTTAAAAAGGGCATGAACAAAGCAGTTGGATTACAAAAAATTGCCTATTATTTTAATATACCTGAGGACCGTATCATTGCATTTGGTGATGAGGATAATGATTTGGAAATGATTGACTATGCAGGTGTAGGTGTAGCTATGGGTAATGCGATTGATGAGTTAAAATCGATTGCAAAGCATGTTACTCATACGAATGAAGAAGACGGTGTCGGTATTTTTCTTGAAAATTACTTAAAAATTAAGACGAAGACAACTTAATTCCGATATTTACCTCCTATATAAATTTAGGTATAAGCAATACTAGTAGTGAACGCATATTCAAGCGTTCACTTTTTTATTCACTTCCAGTATGAAAAACCATTTGCAATTACATGCGAATGAATTTTTTCTTAGGGGGTTTCATCGTGGGAAAACGCAGTAAGTCAAAGCGATTTAGTCAACAGAGCGCTGATTCTGTAAAAAAACATGATGAGCGATTTCCTTATCGTTCACGTTTCACGGATGCTGAACGGAAACAAGAGGAAGCAGATAAACACACAGTAGGAGGGTTTTAATTGGAGAATAACCTATTTCAACAGGCTAGAAATGCTGTCAATAATTTGTTGAACCGACAAGGCAACCAAAATCAAGGGCAGAACCAAAACCAGAATGCAACCATGAATGCAAATCAGCAAACGAACAGTATGTACGCTGAAGCAAACCAAGCAGACCAACAGGCAGCACAAAATGCGATACAGGCAGCATATAATGAAGCTTCTCCTGAAGAAAAGCAAGAGCTACAGCAGTTGGAAAACCAATTGAGGCAGCATAATCAGATACAGTAATTAGATACTTGCATGTGTAATTACCACTTCATTATTTTTAATGAAACGGATTTACTATAAAGTTAAGTACCCCCCATTTTATATGGGGGCTTTCTTTTTACCCGCTAGTTCAGTGCTTAATTTCTTTTTTAATATACCTAATTCTGATAAGATGTAGATAAGTATGATTAGGAGGGAATAATATGGCAGTTCGAGCTGAGGCAACACCAAATCCAAACGCATTAAAGTTTACAACGGATAAAGTGATTTTCCAAGGTACCAACAGTATCTCTGTTATGCCTGGAGATACTAGTGAGCATGACATTTTAAATGACCTGATGAAAGTTGAAGGTGTGGACAACGTCTTTGGTTATCAAAATTTTATTACTGTAAATAAACAATTCGACGCAGAGTGGGATGACGTATCTCCCAAGGTTCAGGAATTGTTCGAAAAACACGGGTATTAAGCGTAAAAGCGCAGGCCCTGTATTCAGTATGTAAATACATAAACAGGAGATCAGTACTTAATCTGACCTCCTGTTTTTTTTAGAACATAGTAGCTAAATCCACTGGAATGTAATTCGGATTAACAACCTTGCCATTATTATTTTTCCCATATAATGTAGCAATAAAAGTATCAGCACTTTCGGATGCTTCGACTGGGAGGGTCATCTTTATTTCGAATGTACTCCAGACCGAGCTTCCTTCCTCCAAAGTCACTTTTTCCTCTTCTATGAGAAGATCTTCCTCTAGTTCCAAAGTATAATAAATTGCACCTTCCGTAGCATTTGCTTCTCCAGTCATTATAACTTGATTACCGTCTACATTCACTTCCACATTTCTAAAGTTTACGGATGCTGTCTCTTCTGCTTCCGCACTTTCCTCGCTTTCAGTATTCGCTTCGCTTGCTGAGTCGGTTTCGGTTTCGGTTTCAGTTTCATTTTGATTATTAGTACAAGCAGATAATAGCAGTACCATTAATAATAGTAATATATTATGTTTCACATTTATTCTCCTTTTGTTAATCTCGTCTGAAGAACCCGAAAATACCAGTTGTTTGCACAATATTTGTAAAGGCATTGGGGTCTATTTCGTTTATTATTCTTTCCAGATCATATAATTCATACCGTGTAATAACAAGATACATCATATTTTTGTCTGACTTTGTGTACGCGCCCTTAGCTGGAATAATTGTAATTCCGCGTACCATCGTTTTGTGAATTTCCTGCTGTAATTCTTCCGCCTTGTGGGTAATAATCATTGCCGTAACCTTTTCATGTCGAGTATGAAGCGCATCAATAACACGAGTGGTTACATATAACGTTAATAATGTATACAATGCATTTTCAGGTTGGTATAAAAGGCCTGCCATTGCTATAATTATTGAGTTTAACATCATAAAGTAAGTTCCAATTGGCTTATCCTTCATTCGGGATAATACCATAGCTACAATGTCCATCCCTCCTGTAGAGGCCCCTACTTTCAATGTCAGCCCAACACCGATACCACCTAAGACACCACCGAATACAGCATTTAATATAATGTCCTGGGATAATTCAACTACTGGTAATAATTCAAGAAAAACAGTTGTAAACATGACGGAAATAACACTGTAAACAGTAAAACCCTTTCCTACTTTATACCACCCCAGAATAGCAACAGGTATGTTAAATAACAGGAGTAATATACCTGTACTCACACCAACCCCAACAAAATCATTGAACACACTGGATACCAACTGTGCTGCCCCTGTAAAACCGCTGGCATAAACATTCGCACCAATTAGGAAGAAGTTCAGTGAGATTGCATTTAATATAGCACCAAATATTACGACAATAATTCGTTTTGCTTCAAATATAAACATGATTACCTACCACCTCTCAACGAAAAAAAGAGACCTTCATTCAATTGATTTCGCTATTACTTTTATACTTTTTGAAATATTACCAAACTATACTTTGACTATCCTTCTTTCTAGCATTAAACTAGAAGGAATACAAGTATTTGAAAAGGAATGAAGGTGAAATGATGAATGTAAAGATTCTTACCGACTCTGCAAGTGATTTGTCAAAGGAACATTATAACGAATATGACATTGAATTGGTACCATTAACTGTTCACTTAGACGAAAAGGAATATGAAGATGCAGTTACAATTAACCCCAAGACGATCTATGACGCGATGAGAGAAGGAAAAAGTCCTAAGACATCTCAAGTATCTCAACAATCGTTTAAGACTATTTTTACATCTTATGCTAAAGAAAATCAACCTTTAGTATACTTAGCTCTATCTTCCGAGTTGTCAGGCACTTATCAAGCAGCAAAAATCATGCAGCAGGAAGTAATTGATGAATACCCGGACGCACCAATTCATGTCATTGATACAAAGTGTGCTTCTCTTGGGTATGGTCTGATTGTCTTACAGATAGCTAAACTTGCAAAGGAAGGCGCATCCTTAGAAGAAATTATCGAATCTGCTACATACCAGACCCAGCACATGGAACACATCTTTACTGTAGATGACTTGGAATACCTCTACCGTGGTGGCCGCGTAAGTAAAACAGCCGCCTTCGTTGGTTCCCTGCTAAAAATCAAACCCATTCTTCACGTCGAAGGTGGAAAACTAATTCCTCTCGAGAAGATCCGAGGATCCAAAAAACTATTTAATCGGATGCTGGAATTAATGGATGAACGCGGGACTGATTTTAAGAACCAAACGATAGGAATTAGTCATGGCGACGATGTTGAAAGAGCCGAACAACTGGCTTCCATGATCAAAGAAAGATTTGGTGTTCAGGAAATTGTCATTGAAATGGTAGGCTCAGCAATTGGTTCCCATTCAGGTCCAGGAACAATCGCACTCTTTTTCTTAGATAAACCTCATAACTAAGTATGATACTGATTCATAAGAGGATTCTTGTGAATCAGTTTTTTTATTATTTAAACTGTTTTCCATAAGAATGAAACTGTACCCGCACTTGCAATTTCGATACAAAAGCATAACTGTATTTCACTGAAGCATTTTGTTGTTAACAGCGGCATGACGACGTAGTGAAAATTCTCTTTAGTGATACTTTTTCTCTTTCTAAAGAAGGTTGAGTGGTTGGATTCGCTTCGGCAGAATACTTCGCTTTCCATGGGCACTTCCTCAGCCTCCTCAGAAGCAAAGAACGCGTATCCGGGGTCTTCGGACACGTGCTGTTCCCATAGGATAAGGAATGCTTCAGTGAAATTTCCTTGCACGAAGAAAATCGCTTTATATTTTCGAGGAGTCTACGTATTCTGCCTGCGCTGATAAAGGTTTTCTGATTTTCTAGCTGTGGAAATGCAAGACGCCTCAAAAATACATCCGCATTCTATTCGTGTGATGTAATACGGCCGAAGCTTTACTGCGGGTCTTCAGTTGATGCTTTTCGCAGGAGTCGACTGTCCGCAGCGAAAATCAACAATCACAAATAGCGCGTATTTATTCACTAAATCAATGGATAAATATTATAACAAGCAAAACACCAGCGGAGGAAAAACACGAAGACTCCCGCGGGAAAAGCGAGGCTAGCAAGACCCCACAGAACGAAACGACAGTGAAGTTCGAGGAGGCTTGCAGACCGCCCGTGGAAAGCGTAGTGTATTTTCCGTAGTGGCAGCTAACGGGTCTATTCCAGATTTACGTCGTATTTAATAGAAATAATGAAAATCTAAGAAATGAATTATTTATTACATTTATGTAACAAATCTCATCTCTTGTTCGACTATAGATTAAAGGAAAAATTTTCTTATAAGAAACTGAGGTGTTCGTATGAAAAAGAAATTAGCCCTGATTAGTGTAATTAGCATTATTGGTTTAACTACATTAGGCTTCATGCTATTATCCAACACAACTACCGCCGAGATTCCATCTGCATCAAGTTATGCACCCACCTTCAAAGATTGGACTATTCACTTCTCAGAAGAAATGGATCCAGATACATTTACAAATAAGACTGTATCTGTAACTGATGCAAAAAATGAGCATCTATCTGCTTCCTTTGAGTGGAATGATTCAAACACCATTTTAACAGTAAAGCCTCCAGAAAACGGTTATACAATTGATCAAACCTATCTGATAACTATTTCTCGTGACGTACAGACAGTTAGTGGAAAGAAATTATCCGATTCTTTCAAACACACATTTACTGCAGTAGCATCGGGGCTACCTGGAATTAAGGACGAAAATCAGCTTATGACGCTTTTAAAAGAACGAGCTGAGAGGGCTCGAAGTCAGCTGTTTTCAGCCGAGATGACAACAATGGAAATGAGTGACGAATCCAGCGACATGGGCGCAGATGGTGAACAAGCATCTGCCTCTGAAACGAATGTTCAAGTTAATGGAATTGATGAAGGGGACATCATAAAAAATGATGGCAGTTTCATTTACTTTGCGCGCGACACAGATATCGTCATTGCTACTAGTGATAAAGATAAAAGTAAAGTAGTTAGTAAAATTGATGAAAAAGATTTTCACCCCATCGAGCTATACATCCATGATGATTATTTAGTAAGCATAGGACATACGTACCAATCTATACGTGAAAAGCCAACTAAGGAAGATGAATTTGCAGAAACAACTATTTACCCAAATCATCATAACCAAACGACTGCATTTTTCTATAACATATCCGATAGGAGCAACCCTCAGAAGATCAGGGAAGTAACCATTGAGGGCTCTTTTACAGCCTCAAGAAAATCGGATGATTATATCTATCTGGTGGCAAATGAACAGCCCCCCTTTCACATTATGGAAGAAATGGATGTAGATATGGAAGCTAGACCGTTTGTAAAAGACACTGCTGTAAGTGACACGGGTGCACCTGTAAGTTTTGATAGAATGTACTTTTTCCCTGAGAGTGATGACAGCAGCTTTATGCTGTTAACCTCTATAAACCTGAATAAGCTCGATGAAGAAGCAAAAACAGAATCTTATTTAGGCGCTTCTAACCAGTTGTATATGTCAGAGGACCATATTTACCTTGCTGTAAACAAGTACGATGACGAAAAAACAAATACAGATGGTGAAGCGGACATCATGATCGCAAGAACTGCATCTTATACTGAAATAACCCAATTTAGTATTGATAATGGCTTGATCACATATCAAGCATCCACTGAAGTTGATGGCACGTTAATCAATCAGTTTGCAATGGATGAACGAAATAATGTATTTCGAGTAGCTACAACAAAAGGCAATATGTGGCAGGACGATGAACCGTCTACCAACAATTTATTTACATTTGATATGGATTTAAATCCATTGGGATCTGTAGAAGGACTTGCAGAGGGTGAGCGAATTTATAGTATACGCTTCATGGAAGACGTCGCTTATATGGTTACCTTCAAACAAGTTGATCCTTTATTCGTTATTGATTTAAAAGACGCAAGTAATCCTGTAGTACTGGGTGAATTAAAAATTCCAGGTTTCAGTAATTATTTGCACCCATTGGACGATACACATGTTATCGGGTTTGGGCAAGATACAAAGTTGATTGAAAATGCACAAGGAACTGAACCCCAAGTACTGATGAATGGCTTAAAAATATCTCTATTCGATGTAAGTGATCCTGCAAATCCCATGGAGAAATACAGTGAAACGATCGGTCAGGGTGGCTCATACAGCGAACTGAATCATAACCATAAATCACTTTATAAGCATCCGGATGAAAATTTATTTGGATTCCCTGCTACGCTTTATGAAACAAAAACCGTCCAGAGAGAAGATATTACCTACCAGGAGGAAAAGTTTCTTTATGAGGGTGCATTACTTTACGAAATAACGCCTGAGGATGGGATTAAAATAAAGGACACCATAACCCATCAGAGTGAGGGTAGCGAGTACCCAGAGTGGGATTCTCAAATTAAACGGATAGTATCTGTCGATGATACACTTTATACCTTCTCTAATAACCAATTTAAAGTGTATACTATCAAGGACAAAAATATAATGAAGACAATACCTCTGCCTGAACTAATTTATTAGCTGAAAGAGGCTGGGACATAACTAAATGGGAAGAACGAGAATCCGAACAATCGGAACTTAGCGTAGGCAAAATACGCAGACTCCTGTGGGAACAGCACGAGCTGAAGATCCACTGTGTGAAGTGCTCTTCTTCACACAGTTAGCTGAAGCCGTGCCCACGGAAAGCGAAGTATTTTGCCGAAGCGGTACATTTGCTCAGGCGTTAATGTTCGGATTTTCCTGAATAATCCCTCTCTTGTCCCAACCTCTTTCTTTTGTTCTTATTTTAGTCATATCATTCTTATATTTTATTGACAGTTTTGTAAAAGCATTGATCTTGCTGCCTATTCCAATTATATTTATAGAAGGGTTTGTCAGGAGGATTCATTATGCCTAAGGTCTTCATTCATTTTACTTTCTTTTTCTTTGTACTTACAGCTGTTTCCGGAGTGTGGATGCGAGCAATTCCCTTTTTTTCTAGCAGTACGCTTCCTTATACAAACATATTACATGCTCACTCGCATATAGCTATATTGGGATGGACTTTTACAGGGGTTTTTATTGTTTTTCTTACTATTTTGTGGCCAACGATTAAACAACCTCGACAAGCTGTTGTTCTTCTTATCAGCTTATTTATAACGTCATTCCTTATGTTTATAGCTTTTTTATATCAGGGTTATGGCATTTATTCAATTATCTTGTCTGTCGTACACATTTTTGTGGAATACTGGACAGCGGTTTTTATTTATCGTGAAAGCAAAGCACAGCGGTTCCTTCCATCAACAGTATTCCTATTTATAAAAGGCTCGTTACTTACACTGGTCATTTCATCGATAGGCCCTTTTTCCCTTGGATATATTTCTGCAGCAGGGCTTAATGAATCTTATATTTCGGATATGGCCATCTACTTTTATTTGCATTTCCAATATAACGGTTGGTTGTATTTAATTTTGATCGGACTATTTTTACTGATTTTGCATTCAAAAAAGATCCCTGTAAACCAACGGTTACTTACATTCGGCTTCTGGCTATATTTTATTTCTTTATTTCCCGGGTATTTTCTATCAATCTTATGGGTTGATAACGGAGGTATCTACAACTTTCTTGCTACGGCTGGGAGTATTGGACAGTGGGTAGCAATTTTATGTACCCTACTGGCATTTACAGGTTCAAGGAGACACGTTAGAAAAAGCTTTTCCACCCTGACTATCGTCTTACTCAGTATCACCTTCAGTTTACTATTTGCCAAGAGCACTATGGAATTAGGGCTAATTTCACCGACACTGGCTTCACTTATATATGACACGAGAAGTATTATAATCGGCTATTTACATTTTACGCTCTTGGGTTTTGTCAGTATTTTCATACTGGCACAATACCAAATGGTTCACTTACTTACTGTTAACACCTACACAATATATGGTTTCGCCTTGTTTCTAACTGGTTTTGTCCTGAACGAATTATTTTTATTTAGTCATGGATTAATGCAATGGCTGAGGCTGCAGCCGATTACTTTCCACACACAGGGACTCTTTGCATCCAGCTTATTATTATTAACCGGCATCACCCTCCTCTGGATTTCTCGTTGTTTTAATAAAAATTCTTGAATGTAATAGAAAGTCTCCTCATACATTTTTAATAGGGACTGTACTAATAAATGGACGGAGGAGAAATACATGCTGATTGACGAATTAATTACTGTTTATAAATTGGAACGAAAACAAGCGCCTAAGACGATGAACGATTTACTCGATCTTTTTCAAAAAAAGTACATTACAGGAGAAATTGATATTAACTATTACCGAAAGATTTATTATTTTTTAAATGAAGAAGGTGCTACTTCCGCCTATGAATTCATCTGACAAAAAGTCCTGTACTAGGGCTTTTTTTGATTTTTTAAATGATTGAAACAGGTTAAATCGGGAAAGATGGATAGTAACTGATTTCAATGAAGGAGGATTCAGTATGGGAATGAATAAAAAAAATGGTAAGCTAACACCGCCAGAGCAGCATCAGGACAAGCAGCCAGGAATCGAGTCTAAAATGCATCCGGAACCAGAATATATACGGAAAAATTATCAAGGAAGCAATAAATTAAAAGGAAAAGTTGCTTTAATTACTGGTGGTGACAGCGGGATTGGTCGAGCAGTCAGTGTCCACTTCGCCAGGGAAGGTGCTGATGTTGTCATTCTATACTTGGATGAACATGAGGATGCGAAAGAAACAAAAAACTTGGTAGAACTAGAAGGGCAGCAATGCATAACAATCAGTGGCGATATTGGCAATCATTCGTTCTGTGAAGCAGCAGTTACAGAGACACTTGATAAATTTAAAAAGATTGATATTCTAGTTAATAATGCTGCCGAGCAGCATCCACAGGACAGCTTACTGGATATAACCAGCGAGCAATTTGAGAAAACGTTCCGCACAAATATTCAAGGAACATTTAATATGACAAAGGCAACACTACCTAATTTAAAAGAAGGCAGTACCATTATAAATACTTCATCAATTACAGCTTATCAAGGCAGTGAGGATCTTATTGATTATTCTGCTACAAAAGGTGCCATCACAGCGATGACTCGTTCATTAGCAGGAAACCTGGCTGATCAGGGCATCCGCGTGAATGGTGTAGCCCCAGGACCAATTTGGACCCCTCTCATACCAGCTTCCTTCAGCAAGGAGAAGGTTGGGTCCTTTGGTGGGAACACGCCTATGAAGCGTCCTGGCCAGCCTCAGGAACTAGCCCCTGCCTACGTATATTTAGCAAGTGAAGATGCCAGTTATGTATCGGGTCAGATGATCCATGTTAATGGGGGAATTATAGTTGCCGGCTAAAAGGCTTTTATCATCGTACGCTGCCCCCGCGCACCCGCGGGTGGGTTGACATTGCTGCTCGGGAGCAGCGTTGTTAGTCGAAGGAAGTCTCGCTAGTCCCTGAGCGCTGGACGTGGCTGTTTAAGTGTTAGAATTAATTGCAGCCAAAAATTTCTTACCTTTAAAAAAGACCATTAAACCTGCCGGCTAATGGTCTTTCTCTTTCGTATTGGTAATCTCTCAAGTCTGTTATACTGATTGTTTTTTCTGTTTTCTACTTAACATAAAAATAACAATTATAAATAGTAGAAAAACCCCAGCAACAAAGCCAATAAACAGCCAGTTTAAACCGGTATCCGGCTCTATAACGAAAACTTCAGCTTTTTCACGTGCCAATCCTATCTTAAATTCCCCGCGGTCATTCTCACGAACTATGTTATCTCCCAGGTAGCCCCTTAACTGCATCCCAGAATCAATTCCAGTAACAGAAACTGCTTGAGACTCCTCATCATTATTGATTGCAATATACATCGTTTCATCTTCATAAGTTCGCTTAAATACACTCATTGCTCCACTGGAACCTACTATTTCAAAGTCTCCATAAGATAAAACTGGAAAGTTAGCACGAAGAGAGGATATTCGATTATGAAATTCTTTTAAATCCGAATCTCCACTGTTAAATTGTACAATCCGTTGCGCTTCTTCTGCATCAGCTCCATACATGGGAATTTCTGACCCCTGGAATATGGAAGGTACCCCAGGTGTTGTATACATATATGTTAACGCTAATGACCAGGTAGTTAATGCGTTACGCCCATTTTCTGCAAATGCCTGAGTAAATCGCTTCGTATACTTGTCATCCACATACAGCAATCCTCCGTATTGGTCATTATCTTCCCATGCTTCATATAAGTCTGACACAGGGTTTCCCGCTTCAGAGAAAACGTCATTCATTGACTCAAAGAGCATGTTGTTATCAATCGCCTGAATAGCTGTGTTTTCTTTTAGATGTTCCGTATCTGCATCTTTATCCAAAATGTCTCCCAGCAAATAAAAGTCCGGATCCAGCCCTTTAATATGTGTGGTAAAATTTTCAAGAAATGATTCCGATGCTTGATCAGCTGCATGCAACTTGAACCCATCTATATTAGTTTCTTCCATCCAGTAAGCAGCTGCTTCAATCAGATAGTCTTCTACTTCCTCGTTGTCTTGATTTAATACGACTATACCGTCTGCCCAATCGGCAGTTAAATCATTGCTCTCTGAAAACCAATCGCTCTTTTCAGGATCGGTAACCAAGGGATGACTAGCTGAAACATAATTTATTACAAATTCAAGTACTATCTTCATGTCTCTTTTATGCGCTTCCTCTACCAATGTGTTGAGATCTTCCATCGTACCAAATTGCTCCTCTAATTCGAATAAGTCTTCTATCCAATAACCATGATAGCCATCCGGTGCATTTTCCATGATTGGAGAAAGAGTCAGTGTAGTGGAACCTAGCTCGTCAAATGTATCTAATTTTGCAATAATGCCTTGAAGATCCCCACCTTGATAAGCAGTGGGATCATCAACTCTCACCTGTTTATCAAGGCTGTAGTCACCATTATTGTAGCGATCCACTACGATGTTATAAATAATTTCCTCTTGCAGCTGTTCATCTTCTTCAGCTGCTACAACAATGGATTCTATAGTTAACGTGGCCAGCACGATCGTCACAAGCAGGAATGCCATCTTTTTCATAATTGTTCCCCCAACATTTTAATATTAGTTCTTGTTCTATTATTAACCTTCCACTAAAATAGTCAATAATAATAAGGATATTGTTGAAAATACTTCATATTTTGCCCTTGGAAACTCTTTTCGTTGACCAAGGCTGAAATCTGCAAAAAAAAATCGCCCCCAACTATAGAGGAGGCAACTTTTAACTCACAATTATTTCATTTTATTACATTGGTAAACGCCAAAAACCAAGGACTAATGTAATCACTAGAGCAATTAGGAGTTGAATCCACATGCTTTTTACTTGTTTACCTTTGCCGCCTTTAACAAGTATCATTTCCAGTGCAGCAATAACCCAAACACCTGCAAGGGCCTTAACGATCGCTTCAGGCATATAGCTGCTTAGTCCTTCAGTTGTAAAATAGTTAGTAATAAGACTTCCACCGGTGTATAAAATAAATAAGTAGTCAAGTCGTAATATCATATGAACGATCTTTGCTGGTTTAGCTTTTCCTTGTTTGTACATCATAAGAGCTACAATAAATAGAATTAATGCAAGAACCCATGCTGTAATATGCATATGCGTCATTCATGTTTCCTCCTTGTTCAATTAGCTATCAATATCATATCATACCATGAAAGGGTTAAAAAATCATATGTATCAATTCTGTACACTGTATAAGAAGTAATAATTAAACAAACCTGTTATACTTAATTTGACGTTCATTTTTTAAAATTCGGAGGGATAGTATGGTTAATAACAGCCAGGGAATTATCGACCAAACACAGGAATATGGAGCAAAGAATTATCATCCGCTCCCTGTTGTGATAGCTAAAGCTGAGGGTGTCTGGGTTGAAGATCCGGAAGGCAATCGTTATATGGATATGCTGAGTGCATATTCAGCTGTAAACCAAGGTCATCGCCACCCAAAGATTATCGATGCACTAAAAAAACAAGCAGACGCAGTTACACTAACCTCACGAGCTTTTCATAATGATCAACTGGGGCCGTGGTATGAGAAGATCTGTAAACTAACTAATAAAGAAATGGCACTGCCAATGAATACAGGAGCTGAAGCAGTTGAAACGGCTGTTAAAACAGCAAGACGCTGGGCCTATGATGTAAAGGGAGTTGCAGAAAACAAGGCAGAAATCATCGCATGCGAAGGTAACTTCCATGGTAGAACAATGACTGCTGTCTCCCTATCATCAGAAGCAGAATACAAACGCGGATTCGGACCTATGCTGCCTGGTATTAAGATTATTCCTTATGGAGACCTTGAAGCATTAAAAGCAGCTATAAACGAAAATACAGCAGGGTTTTTATTTGAACCAATTCAAGGCGAAGCAGGTATTATTATACCTCCAGAAGGTTTCTTGAAAGAAGCATATGATGTATGTAAAGAAAACAACGTTCTCTATATTGCTGATGAAATTCAAGCAGGATTAGCGCGCAGTGGTAAGATGTTCGCTTGTGACTGGGAGGATGTAACACCAGATATCCTGATCCTTGGAAAAGCATTAGGTGGCGGTGTCTTCCCAATCTCTTGTATCGTTGCAAACAGAGATATTCTTGGTGTATTCAATCCGGGCTCTCATGGCTCAACATTTGGTGGAAATCCTTTAGCTTGTGCAGTATCCACTGCTTCATTAGAAGTACTGGAAGAAGAGAAGCTTGCTGATCGTTCATTGGAACTTGGTAATTATATGATGGAAGAATTAAAAAGTATCGATAACCCCATCATTAACGAGGTTCGTGGAAAAGGGCTGTTTATCGGTGTTGAACTCACTGAAGCGGCACGTCCTTATTGTGAAGCATTAAAAGAAAAGGGCATACTTTGCAAAGAAACACATGAAAATGTCATTCGTTTTGCTCCACCTCTTGTTATTAAAAAAGAAGATCTGGAGTGGGCCCTAAACCATATTAAAGATGTATTAAAAGCCTAACTACTACCTCTCTATGTTACACATATGAAACAGCATAAATTAGCAGCCTAAATCGCATATCGATTTAGGCTTTTCTAATTCTAGTTGTAGTTTTCCTCAACCTTCTCTGCATATGACTTAGTTATTTATATTGTTATTTCATCTGCTGTTTTAGTTTGTAAAATAGACACAGAACTAATTTGGTACAATAGGAAGTAAAACATGAGACGGGTACTCTCTTTGATGATAGATTTTCTGTGTCGCCTTTACCATATCGACTGTGTCTGCCGTTGTTTTACCCGTATTCGGGTTAACATCATATCTTGGGAAGTCACTTGATGCAATTTCAATTCGTATCGAGTGCCCAGGCAGGAATACGTTACTCGTTGCCCATAAATCAATCTCATATTTAACAACTTCACCAGTTAAGCCTGGTTGTACTTCCTTGTCATATCTGTACTTCGCACGAATAATTCCATCCGTTAGATTGTAGGCTCTCCCATCTGGAAAAACATCGACCAATTTAGCTGTGAAATCCGTATCCTTTGCATCTGTGGAAGCCCATAATACAACCTTAATCCATCCAGTTACTTCTAATGGCATTACCAAAGGTTCAGTAGTATATACAAGTACATCGTCTCTTTTCTCTATCTCCTTTTGATCGTATGGACCCGCACCTCTGCCATTATAAAATAACACGCCCCCACCATTCGTCGGCACAGGGTTTTCCGGATCGTGCGTATACTGATCATGCCGCTCATCTTCAGGAGGCACAGTTGTTAAGCTGCCAGAAGATAGATCAATATTTGAGCGTCCATCACTGTGAAAATAATATGGTGTGTTTTCCGTACGCTTAAGTGGCCATTCTTTTTCCGAACGCCACTCATTGGTACCCATTACAAAAATTTTCACCGGATCTTCACTGTTTGCAGGTGATTCTTTATCCTCTTTTAACCAATGATTGAACCATTGAATGTGAAGTGAAGTAATATCATCTTTGCCATCAATCGAAGTTCCGGCACTATCTATACCAAAAGAACGTTCCCCGAGTTCAGAGTGAAACATCCCATGGCCCCATGGACCTATAATTAACTTTTGATTTGTGTTCGATTCACTCATTTGTTCATAATTTAATAATGTCTGACCAAGAAAATTATCATACCAGCCTGCAAGATGATAGGCAGGTAAGTCTATTACACCCAGATCTTTATAACTGGCATTTGAAAGTGCCTTCTTATTAAATTCCTGTTTAATATACGTGCTGTAAATCTCCCTGAGTTCCGGATGCTTCATGACAGGAGGCCATTCTTTAAATGGGGTATATGTATGCCATTGTTCAATCTTGTTTAAATCACTCTTTATTTCTTTAATCGTTTCGGCATATTCGCTTCCCTGTTTTCTCTTTAAATAATCAGGAGCTATAGAGTCCAACACCCATGTTTCTGCAGCGGCCAGTTCCATTACACCATTTTTCCCGAAAGCCTCTTTAAATATATTTCCGGTCATCGCTGGAAAGATTGCTTTTAAAGATGGAGGGCGTTCCATCATGGCGTATAATTGTGTAAAAGCATAATAGGATAAACCAAACATCCCTACCTTCCCATTAGAATAAGGTAGTCTGGCAGCCCATTCTACCGTATCAAAACCATCTTTACCTTCTTGCGCAAACGGTTCAAATTCCCCTTCAGAGGCAAAACGTCCTCTTACGTCCTGAATGATTACTGCGTATCCCTCCATAGCCAATTTTATAGGATCAATATACCGATGAGAAAAATCAGGAAGGTTCTTATTATAAGGTAATCGAGACAAAAGAATAGGGTACTTACCAGCCTCGGATGGACGGTAGACATTCGCATACAGCGTAACCCCATCCCTAACAGTGCATGGAACTTCTCTATCTATAAGTATCTGTTTAATTTCAGTCACTATTATCTTCCTTTCCTATTAACAGTTGTTCAAACGTTTGATTATTAAAAATTCCCCGTATAAAAAGATGTCTGTGCTGACAAACTGTCAACACAGACTTATCCTGTACTTATTTACCAAGCATCTCATCTACTTTATCCTGGTTATTATCAATCCAGTTTTGAGCTACTTCTTCCGGTTCCATATCTTCTTCATCAATTTGTACAATCATATCTTCCACATCATCGATCGGAATACTCCAGTTACTTAAGAATTCGTATGCATCAGGAGCATTTTCTTTTAACTCACTGTTGGTAATTACATGGACAGAAGCTGTTTCGAAGTAGCCTTGGTCCTCTTCAATAATTTTTATGTCAAACTTGTTGAACATGGTATGTGGGCGCCATCCGTAAAAGACAACTGGTTCCTCATTCTCCATTTTACGCATAGCCTGTGCAATCATTCCGCCTTCAGAAGAATTAACCTGCTTTATATCCAGTTCGTACCCTTCAATTAGGTCATCAATAATTGCTGTTACACTTGCACCGTCTTCTATACCGTACATTTCATTATCAAACAAGTCTTCTTTTCCCTTTATATCAGCAATTGAATTAATATCTTCCATATACGTTGGGACGACCCAGCCAGCATCAGCCTCCGGATAGCTTACAGCAGTATCCACAATTGAATCACCATATTTATCTAAATACGTTTCATGAACTGGAAGCCATGCATCCATAAATACATCAATATCTCCACGCGAAAGACCAATATAAGTACTTCCGGCATCAGCCTGGGTCTGTTCTACGTTATAGCCCATGTCCTGCAAAATAAGACTTGCAACTTCTGTTGGTGGTACTGTACTTGTCCATGGTGTTACACCAAATGTAATTGTTTTCCCGTTACCCTCTTCATTCGCTGAACTATCTTCACCCTGTGAACAACCAACAATTAATGTTAATAATAATATTGTAGTAAATAATATTTTTTTCATTTTAACTCTCCTCATTAGATAGTTATTTGTTATAATTTTTGACCTAAACTTTGCGTAATTCGATCCAGAATTATTGCTACAACAACAATTGCTAGACCACCGGTTAATCCAAGACCAACATTAACAGTTGAAATTCCAGTTAGCACAGAAGAACCAAGCCCAGGGGCTCCAATCATCGATGCAACCACGGCCATGGAAAGGGCTAGCATGATCGTTTGATTAATACCTGCCATAATTGTCGGGATGGCTAGGGGTAGTTGAACTTTAAATAATAATTGTCCAGAAGTACTACCAAATGCCCTCGATGCCTCAACTACTTCCCCAGGGACCTGCGTTATTCCTAATCTAGTCATTCTTACTGCCGGTGGTGTTGCAAAAACAAATGTTGCAATTACTGCTGGTACACCGCCCAGACCAAATAGTAGAATTGCTGGAATCAAGTAAACAAAAATAGGTAAGGTCTGCATGAAATCCAATACTGGTCTTACAATTTGATCTATAATTTTATTTTTTGCACTCAGAATTCCAACTGGAACTCCAATAATCACTGATATAATTGTACTAACGATAACGATTGCAACTGTTTGCATTGTCTCTACCCAAAGGTCTACAGAACCTAAGTAAATGCAACCAATCAACGTAAATAATGCGATGCCCTTTCCCGAAATTTTCCAAGCTATTAAAATTAATAAAATAGTGAAAAGCTCTGGTGGGATAGCAATAAGCAAATTCGTAACCCCATCCACGAAGGAGCGAAGTGCTAAACTGATGCTATCAAAAAAACCGCTCATTTCAGGAAGTAACCACCCATTAACAAAATTGTTTGTCCACTCTTCTAGTGGGAAATGGAAATAATTCATGTTGATATCACCTCATCTTTTTCTTTACCGAGTACTAATCCTGAAAGTATAGAAACACGTGAGATTATGCCAAGTAACTTTCCATCTTCTATAACAGTAATTGGGTATTTTGCATCAACCGCAATTCCAATTAAATCGTTTAATGGTGTCTCTTTAGTAGTTGAATGAATAGCTTCAACAATTAAAAAATCTTCCATAGGTATATCCTCTTTATATGCTCTAATAGCATCATCAATAGTTAGTAGACCTTTAAAGTTTTTTTCTTTATCCACAACAAAGATACTTGATGCACCTACTTCTTCCATCTTTCGAACGGCCACACGAGGACCATCTTTATATGTCATTAGCACTTCCGGTTTTTTCATGACATGTGATGCTTCCAGTACCTTCGAACGATCAACATCCTTAACAAAGCTAGATACATAATCATTAGCAGGGTTCTCCAGGATTTGCTCGGATGTTCCGATTTGTACAATTCTTCCATCCTTCATAATTGCAATCCGATCACCCAGTTTTAAAGCTTCATCTAAATCATGCGTTATAAATAGTACTGTTTTTCCTAGTTTATCCTGCAGCTTTAATAATTCATCCTGCATTTCTTTTCGAATAATTGGATCTAATGCACTGAATGCTTCATCCATTAATAGAATATCTGTATCATTCGTAAGGGCACGTGCTATACCTACACGCTGCTGCATCCCTCCACTTAACTGATCTGGATAGCTGTCCTCATATCCTTTCAGCCCAACATCATCAATGGTTTGCATTGCTTTTTCTTCTCTTTCTTCTTTACTTACACCTTGAATCTCCAGTCCGTAAGCAACGTTTTTCAGTACAGATCTATGAGGTAATAGACCAAACTTTTGAAAAACCATTCCAAGCTTCTTACGTCTAGTTTCAATCAAGGCTGCTTTATTCATTTTAGTAATGTCTTCACCGTCAATTAAAACTTCCCCGGCTGTTGGCTCAATCAATCGATTAACTAATCGGATTAATGTAGATTTTCCACTACCGGACAACCCCATGATTACGAAAGTCTCTCCTTTTTCAACGGAAAAAGATGCCTGATTTACCCCAACAGTCATTCCTGTCTTTTTATGAATATCATCCTTTTCTTCTCCGTTTTTTAAACGTTTAAGTCCCTGCTGAGGATGAGATCCAAAGATCTTCGTCAGATTTTTCACTTCAATCTTATTCATCAACATTCCTCTATTCTAATAGATTTATTATCTAAGCTCCGCCTGCCTGTTCGCGACGGGTCAATATTTATCTCTTGATTCCAATTCGTCTTCCTGCTTGTGCTGGAGTCTCTAACTGCTTGTGTTCGTTCCAGATTTTTTCAATGATTTCTGTAACCGGCTTCGGAAAAGCAGCAGGTCTGCCCTGTTTTGTATCCATTCCCATTAGCATCTGTTCACTTGTTGCGATTACATCGTGGTTCGCATTTTTCATTGTAAAGAATACGTGCAGGCGTTTCGCATCAACATCCATCAGTTGTAAATCTACTAACAGCTGTTCGTCCTTGTGAGCCTCTTGCAAATAGCTTAAATGTGTTTCCAGTGTGAAAATTGTATAGGAATAATGATTACGTGCCTCTGCATCCAAACCGATAAACTCGATTAACCTATCCGCAGCCAGACTGAATACTTTTGCATACGCTGCGTCGTTCATATGTCCGTTATAATCAACCCAATCGCTTTGTACATGATCTTGATATAGAAACGGCTGATCTGCCATTTGCCGCGCCTCCTCGATGGTGATTTTTTTCATTATACGTTTGATTCAGGCCAGTAGTCTTCAACCAAATCAAGTAATTTAACTAAAAATTCATTTCGTTTACTTTCCAATTCAGAAATAGTTACATCTCCAGCATGACTCTCACAGCCTTCGATTACCTTTTCTTTTAACTCATCTGTTAATTCAGGAGCCTCAAGCTTCGTCCATGGAAGCTTAAGTGCTGGTCCAAATTGCTCAAGCATGTGACGCATGCCTTGTTCACCACCTGCTAGATGGAACGTTAAGAATGGTCCCATTTGTGCCCAGCGTAAGCCAGCACCATATATAATTGCTGCATCAATTTCTTCTGTGGTTGCTACCCCATCATTAACTAGGTGCAATGCTTCACGCCATAATGCTTCCATTAAGCGGTCTGCAACATGTCCCTCAATTTCCTTATTTATAACTAATGGTTTCATCTGAACAGATTTATAATAAGACTTCGCTTGTTCTATTATTTGAGCAGTCGTTGCTTCTCCACCAACCAGTTCAACAAGAGGCAAAATATAAACAGGATTAAATGGATGTGCCACAATCACACGCCCAGGGTATTGCAGACCCTCTTGTAACGTAGTAGCCATAATCCCAGATGTACTGGAACCAATGATTGCGTCAGGCTTTGCATATTGATCAATGCTTGTTAATACACTTTTCTTAACATCTACACGTTCCGGCACATTCTCTTGAATCAAATCAGCATCTTGAACAGCCTCTTCGATTGTTGAAACAAACGTTAAACGGTCCATCGATGCATCTGCAGCAAGACCTAATTTTTCTAATGAGGACCAGACGCTTTTAACGACCTGACGTGTTTTTTCTTCTGCTCCTTCAGCCGGATCGAAAGCAATTACGTCACATCCCTGTCCCAGGAATCGAGCAATCCAACCATTACCAATAACACCGGTTCCAATAACTGCCACTTTTTTCATTTCATTCATTATTTTTTACCTCCGTTGGGATTTCTTAGCCCAAACTGTTGTCTAGCTTCCTCAGGTGTCATAACTTCTAAGTCGTTGCCCCACAGCATTTGAACTGCTTTGTCAACAAGTTGGTCGTTACGAGCAAATACACCTTTTGATAAATATAGATTATCTTCTAATCCTACGCGGACATTCCCACCTAACATTGCTGTTTGAGCTACAATTGGCATCTGCATTCTTCCAATACCGAATGCAGACCAGTGGGCATTCTCTGGCAAACGATCTCTCATGTAGATCATAGTTTCCACATCCGCTTCTGCTCCCCAAGGGATACCTAGACAGAATTGAAACATTGGGTTATCATCAATTAATCCTTCAGCATAAAGCTGTTTAGCAAACCGAAGATGGCCTGTATCAAAGCATTCCAATTCAGGTTTTACACCGCTCCGCTGGATTAACTTCGCTTGTTCTCTCAACCAATCGGTAGGGCTCATGTAAATTGTATTGCCAAAATTAACTGATCCACAGTCGAGCGTACACATTTCCGGAAGCAATTCACCTACTGGTTTATGCCGTTCTTCTGGTGTTTGAATATCTGTTCCATCTCCACCGGCAGCTGGTGTATTTAAACTCGGTATAAAATCGCCACCGCCTCCAGCAGTAATGTTGATAACAACATCTGTTTCTGACTCGCGAATACGATCAACAATCTCGCGGTAATGATCAACATTGTGACTGATTCCTCCTGTTTGAGGATCACGCGCATGGATGTGAGCTACTGTTGCTCCAGCCTTTGCTGACTCAATTGCTGATTCTGCAATTTCTTTTGGGGTCACTGGGACATGAGTACTTTTTGCTGTTGTATCTCCTGCTCCTGTTACCGCTGCTGTTAACAAAATCTTCTTTGCCATTACATATCCTTCCTTTCACTTTTTACTAAGTATTTGTATGTTGCATTTAGTGTACCAACCAGACGGTCTTTTTATTTACGTTTAAAACTATACCATCCGGACGGTTATGTTTGCAAGGTGAAATAGTCATTGCGAGCGTTTTCAATGATGGTTTTTGCCATAAATAAATGTACAGCATAGTTGTAGTATCAA
This sequence comes from Virgibacillus tibetensis, assembly GCF_036026595.1. NCBI lineage: Bacteria > Bacillati > Bacillota > Bacilli > Caryophanales > Bacillaceae > Virgibacillus > Virgibacillus tibetensis. The sequence goes on from NZ_JARZFX010000003.1 coordinate 161,351, forward strand.
CAGTTATTACTTTTTTACAAAAGTAAATTAAAAAATTAAAAAAACATCATCCATTTCAGATGATGTTTAACAGAATTCCATTATTAAATTACTCATTAGCCCATGCTTTTAGTTTTTCATATACAAGGTCTTTTTTATCTTGTTCTATATGGTAAATATCAAATAACTCCGATAACCAAATTCCATCAGTTGCTAATCGAATAATAGTTGCTTTTACCGGATCAATTCCATCGTTTTCGATCTCATTTTGCCAAAAAGTATACAGATCACGAATAGGGTCCAGTAACTTAGCATTGACTGCCTTGGCAGCAAGTAAGCCTGAGTTCATATCCTTATAATGGTAAGTCTGATTAAATGTCACATCAACGTAAGCACGAACCCATTTCCCTTTCTCAACAGGGTCAGCCTGAGCATTATCAGCTATTTTATCTCGGTAATTATTTGTTAAATGTTCAACCATGCCCTCGACCAGAGCCTCTTTCGATGGATAGTGATAGAGCAGTCCGCCTTTGCTTATACCTGCTTCGACCGCCACAGCGGCTAAGGTTAAATTGAAAATACCTCTCTCACTAACAATCTTTGATGCAGCATGAAGAATATCAACTTTCCTTGAATTTCTGCCCATTCCAATCTCCTCTTTTACAAAATTATATAGTTTTCACTATACCACCTGGACGGTTTACATTCAAATCAATTTACAATTAATATGACTTTTCTTACACTCTAAGATCTCTTCAAAGTTCCTATTCCTAGCGCTGGATTTTTCTCAATTTTATTTTTCATGCGTTTCCTTAGTTATCTAATTTCAGCCCTTTTATCTGTCCCCATGGTGCAATTATCAACTCCTACTGCCCATAGGAGTGGGCTTTCTCGTTCGGAATATCTGTAATAACCCACTGTACTATATAAAAATCATTTTATCCTGCTGAATTTTTCAACAAATTATTAAATCTACATAAACTAATGTGAGGAGGGGTCAGGATGCCGGCGAAAGTGGGTGCAGTTAAAGTTATTACAGTATCATCATCAAGCATTTTTAATATTGGTGATGTGTATACAATGAATCCGGTAAGTTCCGCGAAAACATATGCTGGCGGTGGCTCATTCAACACAGGGGATGGAATTCGGGTAGACCTTACCAAATCAAGTACGAATGTTTATGACTCAGATCAACTTGATCAAACTATATCCTAGTATTGGAGCTGAGAAACTTGAACATCACGGTGCATCAAACAATAAGCATTTATATGATAAAAATCGGGGTCATATCCAATTCATCTATTTTACAGATTGGCAGTGCTGGAAACATGCAGGCACAATCCGATATTTATAACACGGGAGAGTTTACGGAACCAATTCCACCAGTAGAGCCCCTCGGTACTGTTGTCCCACTCGTTCCTTTAGCGCCGCAGTGAATAAACAAGCACAACCTAATTGACTGTGCATAAAATGTTATAGGCATCTGTCTATACTTGGCAAGGGGGTTTATTCACGTGAACGGTAATGATTGGACTACTTACATGTATAACCTGCATCAGTATATGGAAAAACAAGATAAAATCATAAAACTACTTGAAACTAAAATAGAACAAATTGAAAAAGACTTGCAGAACAAACAAAATAATAATATTGAAAAAATTGAATATAAATTTGACCAATTAAAAATAGAACATTTGGACGGTACGCTTCACATCGGTTTATCCCCTAATGATTTAGCTAATATAGACGGATTGGGCGTTAACCAACATACCCAGCCCAGCTATCCACCACCTCTCAAGCAATCACTGGTTTCTGAGTTGGGCACCTATCTGCAGGAGAGCGGCCCATCTCTAATACAAGATTTAGCCCTGCAGTACAACACTTCATTCGATGAAGCTTATCAGTCTATTCTGCTGGATGATATTCAGAAACAGCTTCCGCAGCGTATAGCCTTTTATGAACAAGAGTCTGTCAAAACTAATCGGAACAGAAACGCTGAACAACTTCGACAGTATATAACAAAAGAAATCAAAAATGAAATTTATCAGTCGTTACTGACATATATGCAAACAAATGAGCAAAAAGGAGAAGAAGAATGAATATAGAAGTTCACAATTGGGGATTGAATGTAGGTACGATCAGAGTGGATAATGCTACTTCCTCGTCTGTAGTATTAATTGGAGATAATGAAGAAATTATGCTATCTTCCTTTTTCGACACTCCACCTGAATCAGTCACGTATGGGGAAATTGTTCCACTAGCTCCTTTATAGGAGGGATCGTCTATGCAAAAGCGTACAGCTGCAGTAAATAATATTACGGCAAATTCAATTGGATTCAGTTCCATTTTTAATATTGGTGACACAGCTGCCACGAATCAAAAATCAAGAGCTATTGCTGTCCAACAACAAGGAGCGGTCTTCCACAAGGCAGAGGAACCGCAGTTTGATGATTATTCACTATTCAAAAGGCGAGCCAATTGGCCTAAACAAGCCAGTAGGGCTACTTCTGCGACCTTTCACCATTCTGATGTCATTCATGTCAATCAAGTGTCTCTTATCGGTGTAAGTAGTTCTTCTGTGCTACAGGTTGGTAGTATCAATAAAATTGTTACTGAATCGAGAATAAAGCATTTCCGGAAATTTCGTGCTTGAATATACACCTTTACTCCAACTCGCTCATATGCTGTTTTATGATATTATTTTTTGAGGTGTTTCTATGCCAGCGATTGTAGGACCAATCAAGATTAACAATGTTGGAGGAGGAGTTATTAACTTTGGAGACTCCTTTTATCTATCTCCAAAAAGCAATGAGAAAACAAATACTGGTTCGGGATCAATCAATACAGGGGATTTCATTTGTACAAATAACGGTATGAGTTTAACGAGCCCTTTTGATCCAGATGTCGCGGATCAGAATTTAGCTGGAAATGTTTAGTATCTTTTCATAACAGCAAAGAGATAACCTGGACCTGGGTTATCTCTTTGTTTTATTCATATTCTGACGGATCATAAAACAGAAGTTGGATGAAATAGGCAAGGACACAGGCACCAACTATAACAAAGCTCCACCCAAGTGCTCTTTGTTCAACGATCAGATAGTTATTACAAAGCTGTTCTGGCGAGGCAATATACAGCCACCCCATCACAATGGAAGAAAGAATTAAATAAATATAAATGCTATACTTGCCTCTATTATCAAGTTTCCTCCAGCTATCTCTTAGCGAAATTCCGGCTAAAAATGGCAAACTTATAAATTTAAATATTTCTATGGATTGAAGGGTTAACGCCTCATCCATTGTTCTCGGTAGCATCCAGTATGTCCAGATAATAATGAATAACAGTAGCCCAGGAACCCCGTTACTGTTCCATTTCTCAAAAAAAGCTGGAAATTTTATTTGAAAGAACTTTGCCATAAGCATGCCGGCTATAACTAAAAGCGGCATTTGCATATGCATATGAATAGCCATGACTGATTCCATTAATGTTGCCACAGGAGGGAGTATCAGGAATATATACAACGCTAAACCATACATTGCTTGCTTCATGTTTATTCCCCCTCGTTATTTTCCAGGATGGATATTACCTTATCAGCTGCTTCATCAGTCTCCGTATAATCCATGACATCAATTAATTTACCTTCTGGATTAACTAAATAGAATGCAGAATTATGCATGAAATTGCCATTCTCATCTGGGATAACAATTACTCCGAATTCATCAAGTAAATTATCTAATTCATTCTGATCAGGAATTCTTGCCATTCTCCAGGTTTCCCCGTCACTTTCAAAGTAGCTTCTGTATTTATCTAATGTTTCCGGATCATCCCGAGTCGGATCAAAGCTAATACTCATAAAAACAATGTCTTCCCCTATATAGTCATCCGGAACTTGACCGTAAACTTCACCTAAATTAACCTCTAATTGAAGACAGACATCTGTACAAGCTGTATAGATAAATGTCAGCATTACATATTTGCCTTCAAATTCAGAAAAAGAATACGTTCTTTCTTGACTATCTTCAAGCACTACATCAGGGAATTCCGGTTTCTCCTCTATCAATTTAATTGTCCTGGCACTTTCTGCTGTATAAGCACTGAATCCATCTGTACCTACATAGAACAGCAGACTGCCAAACAGTATAACAAGTATTATTGCTATGTTGTTATGCTGGTTTTTGATCATATAGATCACGTCCTTGATCTGATTTGTGTTCGACCAGTGATCAATGAAGTTCAAAGAGATAGTCTGAAAATCAGAGACTATCTCTCTATAGTGTTGACTACCAGGTTTTGAATGGTGGTGATCCTGGAGGTGCATTCATGATCATGTCTACCACTGGTACAACATAACCCATCGCAATAATTGCGACCGCAATAACAATCCAAAGCCCCCAGCGTTCTGTCCATCCTGGTGTTTTATGTGCGTCATCTTCTGATTCTGCAATTGGAAATTCTGTATCCCCTTTTGGTGCTCTGAACATGAGATGGAATACGATATAAACCATGAGAACGACTCCTGCAAATAAAAGTGTTCCTCCTACTGCCAAAAACATCAAGTATGGATCCCAGCTTAATGCTGTTGCATTATCTCCATAAGTGGAGTAAGAAGTTCTTCTAGGTGAACCGAGAACACCTACCCAGTGCATGGCCCCGGACATAAAGAGCATACCTACCGCCCACATCCATGTCTGGATAATACCTAATTTATTTAATTTGGGTGTTAGCACACGTTTTGTTAAATGTGGTATCAACCAGTACATAACTCCGAAGAATGTCAATGCAACGGTTACCCCAACCGTTAAATGGAAGTGACCTACTACCCATAACGAATTATGAACTACTTGATTTAATTGGTTATTTGTTTGTGCAATTCCTCCCGCTCCAGCTGGAATAAATGCTATCATTGCAATTACTGGTGCCAAGAAGCGAACATCACCCCATGGTAATTTCTTAATCCAGCCCAATAATCCTTTCGCACCTTTTTTCCTTCCAGCACGCTCAAATACTGCGAACATTGCAAAGGCAGTCAGTAGTGATGGAAGTGAAATTGATAAGCTCATAAACACATGCATGAATTTGATTCCTTCTGTGATTCCAGGGTCAATTATTTGATGGTGAAAACCACCCGGGACGTTTAAAACAACAGATAGGATAACTACTAATCGTGCTAATGTGTCACTGAATAATCTTCCACCGATAAATTTTGGTACCGCAACATACCATGCAGAGACTGCTACTAAATACCAAACATTTACTGCAGTATGGCCAAATGACCAGAATAATGTTCTGCTTAGCATTACATTTACCGTTTCAGTCCATCCGAAAGCCCAAGGGATCAACATTAGAACTTCAACTGTAACACCAATACTTCCAAGAAATAAGAGAAGAAATCCCCCTACTGCAAAGAAAGAAAACAGTGGCAAATGTTGACCTTTGTTTCTTTTCTTCCAGCTGGCTGCGTTGATAAATACCCCAAGGGCAGCTAGCCAAATACCGAGTACCAGAAATACTAAACCGATATAGAACCAAGGAGATGCCTGCATTGGCGGGTAGAATGTGTACATAACAGACGCCTCGCCCATGAATACCGTTACAGCTACCATAACTACACCAAGCAGCATGGAACCTAATGCAACCCATGCCAGCTTCCTAACCTTGGGAAGAAGTCCCCCCAGTGTGTGGGACACTCCGGCGTAAAAATATCCGACCATAAACAAAGTAGTAAATACAAGTACTAAAAGAATCCCGTGTGCTGTTAAGACTTGATAATAATCGAGCCATACAGGTAATTCCAGAAGTCCTGCACGATTAAGCCCCTGAAGTAATCCTAGAGCTCCTCCAAGAAACAATACGATAAATGCTAATGATAAATAGGTTAACGAAATGCGCTTATCTTCTGGATTCATTCCTAATGCTTTATATGTTTTCTCTTTATACGTTTCTTTCACTGCTGTTTCCATTATATTTCCTCCCTCCTTTATTTAACCGTGATTGTCGTGCTCATTACCTGATGACCTGCACCACAATACTCATTACATAAAATTAAATATTCACCTGGTTCATTAAAAGTCTGTGAGATTTTCTGAATATGGCCTGGCATTACCATTGCATTAAGGTTTGTACCAGGTACCTGAAACCCGTGCACAACATCCTTTGAAGTCATTGTAAAGTGAACTTCCGCTCCAACAGGAACTTCAATCTGATTTGGACTAAAACCAAATGCCTGTAATGTCATAACAACTTCATATTCGTTATCTCCTATTTCAAAAACACCTGGATTATCAAACGGCGCCGTTTCATCTACTTTTTGCGGATCAATGGTTTCCGTATTACTTGGTGGTCCCATACCTAAGGCAAATGTTTGATACCCGGTAATTACCATTGATAGAATGAGAACCCCAACACTTAAGATCAGCCATATTTCCTCAGTTCGATGTAATTTCATTATTTTCCCTCCTTAAACTCTTAAACTCTTATCATGTAAACTACAAATAGTAATACGATAAAAAAGATAATTCCGCCTCCAACAAACACCAGTGAGGAAAACAAAGTACCTTTTAAGGAAGTTTCCTCATATTGATCTAACTTTTCTTCAGGGCTGTTAACTTTTGTTGCTTCCATTTAAATCACCCTCCTTGTTTATTTCTTACTTCTATCATATGTTGAAAGGCACTCTGTCAAAGTGAACTAAATCACACGGGCATGTGATTTTACTAACACAGTAAATTCATGATTATTATGTATTTCTTGTTAATTGTAAATGGCTGAATTTTAACAAAAACTCTTATTTTATGGCGTTACTCACGTATCTACGCTTTATAAAGTGTTAAACATCAGCAAGGGATAGCTTGCTGTCAGGTTCACTTATCCTGTGTAAATAATCAATAAATAATGGCGAATTAATGAACAATAATCAAACTGTTATTTCTCCCAAGAACAAAAGCGCAGAGCGCCCGGTTATCACCGTATGCGCTGAACGGAATCGTATGAGATATTAGTTAAAGGATGTTCGACAAGATCGCCACGTCCTTGAAAAAGAAAAGCACTTTTCCTGCGTGCGATGCATCTCACAGATGCTTTCCTTATCCTGTGGCATCGTCGAACTGACCTACATCCTGTATGCCCGAGTGTAACGAATTGGTTTATGTTGAGTTAGATTAAGAAGAGACCGGAAGGGCACTAGGTGATGGGCGCTTGGAGCTGGACGTGGCTGTTTAAGTGTGAGAATTAATTGCAACCAAAATTTCTTTCTTACCCATTAAAAAAAGCCACCTTCCTTAGTAGGAAAGTGGACCTTTTCAATTTATATTACTTATTTACTTGGTACTCTTATAAGCATCTGTTTAGCAAAGAAATACAGATATGTTTCTTTTACCGGCTGTTTCCATATTTGTTCAATGGCATGCCTGTATAGATTAAGCTGTGTTTCATATCTTTGCAGAAGTTTTTTTCTAACCAGGTCGGTTACTTCCTCATCGATTGCGTCTGTTTTATAATCCAGAATAATCCAGCCATCATCTTTTGGTATTACACAGTCAATAACCCCCTGAATTAATACTTGTTCATCTACAGGATTCGACCAGGAAGCATAGACCTTACTTGCAGGTAAGGAAAGACTGAATGGCACCTCTTGATATACTTCTGATACTTCCATCATATAAGAAGCAATATCTGTCTCATAAAATTTTTCGATAGCCTTGAAATTGATAATTTCTGCCTCTTCCCTTGTTAACATTTCCTTCTCTACTAAAGCCTCTACATGCACTTCAACTTCTTTACTTGTCAACTTCTTCATCGGAAGGTGCTGCATTACAGTATGCATAGCTGTACCCTTTTCAGCAGATGTAATCTTTTTTTCTTTCTGCATAAAGTTTGGCCTTTTTACGATTGGCGCCTGAAAAGGAGCAACGATCTGATCAGAGCTATAATCATCTTTCATTTCATGTTGACGTTTTATTTCCGTAACGGTTTGTTTTGCTCTGGAGCGTGCAGCCTCTGCAAATGGATAGTGATAGGAAAGCCGTTCATCAACTATTTTCTTCAATCGTTCATCTTGTACATCTACAGGCTGCCAGTTCACAATATTCTCCTGGAGGTGCAGATCTTCTTCTACCGTTGTTTCTTCCAGATTCGTCAAATAACTGCCATGCAGAATCGAAACATTCCATTTAGAAGGATCTATCTGGATTTCATCTAAAACTGCGTCTGCTATTTCCTCTGTTCTTAAAATTGCATTTTCCTTATGGCGAATCAGTGCAGGACCAACCCAATCCAAATAGGTCTTAGCGTCGATTCTGAAGTGAGCTGGCAGTACCCATTCAGCATGGTCGACCATTTTTTGCCACTTCTGTTGTTTTTTCTCAAATGAAGCGACATTTCCAACCATGACAAGCTTTTCTTTTGCTCTGGTGAGAGCTACATATAAAACACGTAATTCCTCTGCAAGCAGCTCCCTTGTTTTTTCCTGCTGTAAAGCATGGTAGAACAAGGTTGGATAAGTTATTCGTTTGACCGGATCAATAAATTTACTGGCAAATCCAAGGTCCTTGTGCAGCAAATACTTCTGTCTTAAATCCTGCAGATTGAACTGCTTATCCATCGCACCTAAGATCACAACTGGAAATTCCAGTCCCTTGCTCTTATGAATAGTCATAATCCGTACAACATCTTCCTGCTCACTTAGTGCTCTGGCAGACCCCAGATCATCGCCTCGTTCTTCCATTCGTTCGATAAAGCGCAAAAAGCGGAACAATCCCCGAAAGGATGTGGTTTCATAGCTTCGCGCACGATCATAAAGTGCACGAAGATTCGCTTGACGCTGCCGGCCGCCAGGCATCCCACCAACAAAGTCAAAGTAGCCTGTCTCTCGGTAAATCGCCCAGATTAATTCAGATAACGCACCTTGCCTGGAAGCTAAACGGAATTGATCGAGCATTTCAAGAAAATGATTCACATTTGCCGCTGACTCGCCTGTGTTCTCTCGATTGAATTGCTTCACTGCATCATAGAATGACTGATTTTTGCCTGCTAGACGAATCATAGCCAGATCATTCTCATTTAAACCGACAATCGGAGAACGCAGAACAGATGCTAGTGGAATATCTTGTCGCGGATTATCAATTATTTTTAAAAGGCTGATCATAATCTTTACTTCAATTGCTTCAAAGTAACCAGTCGAAAGCTCTGCATAGACCGGAATACCTTGTTTTTTCAATTCTTCAACAATTATTGGTGCCCACGGCATGGAACGCAGTAATATTACGACATCACGGTATTGTAAATCCCGCTGAACCTGAGATTCTTTATCAAAGACCTGCATTGGCTTTGTATCCTTGCTTCCAATCCATCCCTTAATCTTCTCCGCATATGCTCTTGCTTCTAATTGTGCTTTCTCTAAATCGCGGTAATCCTCGTCTTCAGTGCCATTTTCCTTTTCTTCATCGTCTGCTTCACGGTCAATAATCAATAGCTCTGGATGTGGGTCCGAATATGGTAATGTGTCATACATTTTATTACCATAAATAAGCTCTGCATTCGCATCATAATCAACCTCGCCCAGTTCTTCGTTAAGAATTTGTCTAAAGATATAATTTGCTCCAATTAAAACGTGTTCCCTGCTACGAAAATTGCTTGCTAAGTCAATCCGTTTCGCAGCATGGGCTTCATCGGCAAATGCTTTGTACTTCTGAATAAACAGGGATGGCTCTGCATGCCTGAATCGGTAGATACTCTGCTTTACATCCCCGACCATGAATCTGTTGCCGTCCCCCAGTTGATCGCTTATTAACGACAATAGCGTTTCCTGAACAAGGTTCGTATCCTGATACTCATCTATTAGCAGTTCACTGAACTTCTTTTGAAAATGGAGTGCAACTTTGGACGGAACTGGTTGATCTGTGGTTGATGATTCATCGACCAACAACTGTAAGCAATAATGCTCCAGATCAGAAAAATCAACGATCGCTTTTTCTCTCTTTTGTTCTGTGAATTTTACTTTGAACTGTTTTACTAATTCAGTAAGCTGCTTTATGATCGGTGCCAGCTCACGCATATCTTCAATATGGCTCGTCAGATTGCGGCTGAACCAACCTTTTTTCATATCATTCCAGCGTTTCTTATAGCTCTCTCGTAGTACCTTTACTCTTTCCTTTTTTCCTTCATCACAATCTGACTTCTTTGAGGAGAGCTTTACAAAAGAACTTGCAGTCATATAAGCCTGCAGGTCATCCCAGCTATCAAGATAGGCTAATGCCTCGTGCAATCCCGCCATATCTGCATCAATGGCATCGGCATATTGATAAGGACCATCGCTCTCTCTTGTAACATGCAAAGCCAGGGACATTTCCTGCTGCATCGCCTCAAACTGACTTTTCACTTCCCGTTTTATGATAGCTAACCAGTGCAGATCTGCCTCCTGCCATTCTTCTGGAACTTCATATTCTCTAGCCAGTTGATCAAGCCAATGATCCGGCCAAGGGTTTTGTACAGCAAATGTATACAACTTTAAAATCAGATCTTCGACTTCTACATCACTTCGGTCGCTTGAAAAACGATCCACAACAGCAAAGAAGCGCTTCTGTATTTCCCCTTCTGTTCCATACCATTCTTCAAATAGATCCTCCATTACTTCCTGCTTAATCAAATCTGTTTCCATATCATTGGCAATTCGAAAAGCAGGATCGATATCCAGCAGATAGGCATATTGTCTTACAACTTCCAGACAAAACGAATGAAAAGTAGTTATCGATGCCCGTTGAAGCAGGGATAATTGCTTTTTCAAATGCAGGGATGCCGGATCTTCCGCCAATGCTTTATCCAATGCTGATCCCACCCGGTTACGCATCTCCTGCGCAGCAGCATTAGTGAATGTTACGACTAGTAATGAGTCAATATCAACGGGTGTTTCTTTGTTAAGCAATTTTTGAATAATCCGTTCTACTAAAACTGCTGTCTTCCCTGAACCGGCTGCTGCTGCAACCAAAACGTCTTTTCCCCCTGTATAAATTGCTTCTTCCTGTTCTTTAGTCCAGTTTACCATGGGGTTCCTCCTCTCCTCTTATTTTCTCCAGCACTTCATCTTCTTTCATATCTTTCAGCTTACGGTAGGTATTATTTTCGAGAAGCGGATCAAACTGACAGACAGCATGAAACGGACAGTACGTACAAGCAGTATTCTGCTTATGCTGATATGGGTTCAAGTGAACGCCCCCACCTGTCATATCAATTCCAGCTTGCTTCATTAGTTGATGTACATGGGTTTGCAGGTTGGAAAACGTTTCATTATCTGCGATCTTAGAACTGTTATAGAAACCGCCATTTTTCTTCATACCTGCTGGAACAATTTGACTTGTCCCTGACTCTAGATTTGTATCCATCAGTTTGACAACATCTTCGTTTGAAAGCAATAGCCCTTGCATTTTATATTTTTTAAAAATCTCATACTCAATCTCTTGATCTTCCATCTTTTGTTTTCCGGAAATCATTGGATTATGAACGTGGAAGTACAGTACACCGGCAGGACTTGCTTTTGCACCAAGCCACTGTTCGGAATGGGACAATACCACATCCAAGTAGGTTAGCATCTGGAGCGCGAGCCCATAATACACTTCTACTAGATTCAAACCTTTAGCGCTTGATTTATAATCTATAATTCTTAAAAACAAGGAATCTGCATTCAACGCTTTATCCACTCGGTCGATCCGGCCGCGTAACATTAATTCGTATCCGTTAGGCAAGGACATCGTTAATGGGGGAAGCGTTTGATCCGTACCGAAACCCAGCTCTAAACCAATCGTAGAAAAATTACTTTGCCTTGCTTGCTCACTCAATACATAGGCGGCGCGAGCGATAACCTCTTGAAGCTTTTGCTGAATGTACTTATACCTGTTTGAGCTATGCAAAATTTGATGCTGCAATATTGGTGCTAAGCTTGTAACAGCCTTTTCTGCATACGCATCTGTCTCAGCTTTGTTTAATTGGGAGAAATCCCTCCCGTCCAGCTGAATCCATTCCGTGATGGTCTTTAACGCCTCATGAAAAAGATTGCCGATATCAGGTGCATCCAATTTATACGTTTTACGCTCATCCAGTCCCAAGCTGTACTTAGCAAAGTGCTGGTAGGAGCAGCGGTAATACGTCTCTAATCTGGACACACTGGCTTTTACTTGTTTTGGATACAACTCTTTTACTGTTTCTGTTGATAGATCAATCGGCTTATTCTGATAATATAAGCTTTGCAGAACATTGTAGGTTGTACTGCTTTTGGGATGATGTTCCACATACCAATTCAGGACATGCCACCAAACCGGCTTAACTGGATAGCCTTTTCTATTCCGCGCTAATTGTGAAGTTAACGCTGACCTTGTCTTTACAGGTGTCGTTATAAATCGGTCCGCTTCCACCAATTCATCTGGATCCTGTAATAAGATATGATCACAACAAACTGGAAACAGCTCTTCCAAACGACCTATCAGTTGGGAAGGCATTTTTGTTTTTCCTTCTTCATCACTTAATGGATAGCTTACCCATAACCTGTCTTTTGCTGCAGTGAAAGCAATATACATATAAAACCAATCATCCAGCAGTTGACGCCTGCTGCTTTCAGCTAACCGAAGGCCATGACCGGCCAACAATTCTCTTTCCCGCTCATTAATCATTCCATCCGCCGGTGGCTTCATAGGCCAAACACCATCACTAACTCCCAGCAGAAATCCATTCTTTATACCACTTATTCTTGAGCGGTCAATTGTACCAACAATGACATGGTCAATACTTGGTGGCACATGAGAAAATTTCAATGTCTCAAAACCAGCATCCAAGGTAGAACGGAAGGTGGTTAATGTCATTTTCTCTTCTCCAGCCATTTCTACAATTTCATCAAACAGCTGAATAACTGCATTCCAGACCTGCTCCTGCTCTCTTCCTTTTTCAATTTCCCCATGTTCATCGAACTGTTCTCTCATTTTTTCTAAACGGCTGGGAGCACCAATGCTTTCAAGCAATGTATAGGTAACTTCACATAGTTCCTCCACCGTTTTCACTTTTCTTATTTTCTCATCAAAAGGCTGCAGCATAGTGACTACCTGTTTTCGATACCTGTTAATTCGCGTTTGTGTTTCTCTTTCCGAATCTGTTTGGGTCGCCTTGTCAAAACCGCGAAAGCGCTGAAATACCCATTCCCTGTCACCGCTCCATCTTTCTCTGGAACGTATACCATATTCGAGCACGTAATTTTCCAATTCATCAATAGCATCATCCGTCAACGGATATTCTTGATCAGACGGTGGAATAAACCCGGTTTTCAGTACGCGGAAAATAGCATCATATCGCCAATTTCCTTCCACTACATCTAACATGGAACGAATGAATTCAATCAAGGAGTGGTTAAGCATGGTACGCTTTTCATCAATAAAAACAGGAATACCATAATCACTGAAGATCGTCTCAATCAAATCATGATATATATCCGTCTGTCTGATAAAGACAGCCATATCCCGAAAACGGTATCTCTCCTCTCGGACGAGGCGGGTTATCTCCTGGGCAGCTCCCTCTACCTCAGCACGTGGATGAACTGCTTCTGCAATTTGCAGTGGCACTTCCCCCTCATACGCTTTGGCGGGTCTTACATCAAAATTACGTTCTAAATGAGCAAAATACGGCCTCTCTTTAAATTTCCCATTAGCCAGGTCAAACCGAATTGGTTCTTCTATTGTAATTTGATTTTCCTGTGCCATTTGTTGAAGCACATGGTAGGTTTCTGTTGTCTGGTAAAATAGATCCAGTTCAGAAACCGAATCGCTGTCTGGCTTATCTAATGTCAATGTTATCGAGACCCGGCTGCACTTTTTCATTAATGCTTCCACTACAATTAATTCTTTGGGTGTAAACCTGTGAAAGCCATCAAAGTAAATTTCCGCATCATCAAGCAAAGCAGCTTCGTCAATCTTATCCGCCAGTAACTGCAATTGATCTTCACTATCTATGTAGTTATCCCGCAAAGCTAGTGTGAGTTTTTCAAAGATATATACTAAATCATCCAGTTTATCAGCTAACGCCTCCTCACCAGTCTCCTTGTGTACATAACTCTTTAACTGTTCCATCTGCAAATGAAGCGTTTCAGGAGTAATATCATAACGTTTAAATTCGGTAATCATTTTTTCCAGCTGATTTAAGAATCCCTGCTTCTCCATCGCCTTTTGAAAAACACGCCATTCCCCTTGTTTTTCCTCAATAATTTTCCGTAGCATCATTTGGATTCCGACCGAGCTGATAAATTGCCTTGTACTCCCCCCGGTTTCCTGCAGGACACGCCATGCCAGTCGGGAAAAGCTAACAACCTGTGCACGAATACTACCTTCTACAGCTTCATCATTAAATAAGGCATACTCTTGTTGAAATGTCATTTGATCTGGAACAATATAAAATAGTGGAGGACCTTGTGGATTTTGTATCAATCTTTCTTTAATTTCATCTAACGTTCTGCCGCTTTTGCCTGTTCCGGCTCTCCCTAGCATAAATCGGAGTCCCATTGACAACCCTCCATTCGTTTAATCAAAAAGATTGGGACTGTACATGCAATTACTCGTCCCATCGAAAACATTTGTTACTTTTTTCAAAAAATGAATCTTAATAGTTGTTTATATAAACTGCAATGTATGAGTAGTCATTCAAAAACAGAGCTTATCTCGCTCTATTTTATCAAAGATAAGGCAAAACTTCATTAAATGGACATTACTCCTAAACGCAACACAAAACCCCCACTGTTAATTACAGTGAGGGGTAGCTCATTTAAACTATGCTAAAGCTAGTCACTAAAAGTTAAACGCACCTGGGAAATTGGCCAATACTGTATTCCCACTTTCCCAACGAGCTGATCTGCAGATATAAAACCAAATGAACGGCTATCCAAACTTGCTGTTCGATTATCGCCCATTACAAATAATTTACCTTCTGGCACTTCTTTCTTTCCTGTTATTTTCTCTAATGTAAAGCTGTTTGTATACGGCTCTGTGTCATTAGCCAGTACAAAGGAAGCGATAAACTCTTCTTCAACATATTCGCCATTCACATAAAGTTTATCATCTTTATACTCGATTTGATCACCAGGCAAGCCAATTACCCGTTTCACATAATCATCTTCCGTATTAGCATGAAATACAATTACGTCAAAACGATCCACTTCTTTTAAATCATAAATAACTTTATTTACCATCAATAAGTTTCCGTCATATAATGTCGGTTCCATCGACTCACCATCTACTACATAACTTGCAAACAAAAATGAACGGAAAAACATTGCTAGAACTACCGCCAATAGAATTACAGGGATAAGTTTACGCAAATTAAATTTTTTCATCCTACCATTTCCTCCAGGGGTTTTATCTATCACCATGATACCCTGTTTACCGGTGTTTTAACCCTTTTCGAAGGTGGACTTATCTTTTAGTAATGCTTTTTTTTGCAATCTTTTTTCAATATACTTGCCTATTATCCAAAAGAGGATGATACCAACACCAACTACTATTGTCTTAACGGGGTTCTTTGCGAATTCAAAAATACTGGAACCAATATAGGCAATCGAGAAAATCATTACAGATTTACCCAGTATCGTTGCAAGGATAAACTGCTGCGTACTAATCTTCGATAAACCAGCAACAACATTAATGACAGCAGATGGTGAAAAGGGAAAACACATTAAAAGAAAGAGTGGACCAAAGCCATGTCTCCCTAGCCATGCCGTTACCTTCTTCACTTGTTTATTTCTTCGTATCACTACAAATAAACGTTTGTCACCAAGTCTGCGGATAATTAAGAACACCATGATAGCACCAACGCTCGCACCCGCCCATGATAATAGAAATCCTTCCAGTAATCCGTAGGCTGCGGCATTTGCAATAACAAAAACAACTAATGGCAAAAAGGGAAGAAAGGCTTCGATAAACGGCAATAATATTCCTGGTAACGGACCAAGTGCCTCGTAATCACTGAGTAATTGCAGTATATTTTCATTTAATCGATCATCTTCTAGCATGTTTTTCCAATCATATGCATTGCTGTTTAGTAAGTACATTTAGCTTAAAATCTCCTTATTCATATATACAAACTTATTTAATTAAATACTCCATTCTTACTCTAACTACCTTTATTTTAATGCAAACGAGTAAATAAGCAAAGTGAGAACAGAGATTCAGCCACTTTCTTTCCATTCCCATAAATTTTCATTGTATTTTTCCTGCAAACTATCATATACTAGAACAATAAGAACAAACGTTCGATTTATGAAAGGAGTTTCAGCATGCGGTACCTTCGTGATGAGGAGTTAGAATTAGCTTTAAGATTTCTTTTTCTTTCGATGGCAATGGTCGTGATTCGACAAGATATAGTTCACATCCAAAAAGGGTCTTTCAGAATTAAAGAACCTTATATGTTACTTTTGGAGAAAATGAACGCAGACGCAGCAAACGAACGCAAATACGTTAGAAAAATGATGGAAAAGAAAAACATACGTGTTACAACACTTAATAAAAATGATTCCTTCTCAACATTTCTATTTACTTGCCAAGGCTTGGAAGAAAAACGAAATTACTTTAATCCTGTAATACGAAAGAAAGTCGAAGTGATTATTAAAGAGCTCATGCGAAGGGCTCTGGTGCCAACTCAGCAACACTATGCTTCTGCAGAAATCTGATTCGATTGTCAAGTAGATAGCGATATTGTGCAGTACGCTGAATCTGATTCAAAATAGACCCATAAGAGCTCTCTACTAAAATCGATTTACCATTTTTAAAAACTATTTCCGTTCGGTGATTTGCCCCCTTATTCACTTTATCAATATGGGAATGAGCGATCCATGAGCATTTGGAGTTTTTCGGAGATGAAGTAGGAAAAAAATACATGCCACTGGAGGGATCCACCGAGATTGGCGCTTTATGGGTAATGCCACAGATATCTCTCGTTCCTTCTTGCCTGCCTTTTAGACTTGCACCGAAAAACTTGCAGGCATGATCCATAATTTTGCTTGGAGAACTGCGAATAACATATTCTTCCTGCTCTTCTAACACACAGGTACTTGTCGTTCCATCTAATCCACGCTGTGCTACTATAGCCATTGTCAAGGGGGTGATTTCATGTGACGGGGAATATAAATCGGTTATCAATATTTTCATCCTTTCGTGTTGAAACGAAAAGAAAGTGGGCTTAATAACTAATTTATCAGATAACTAGTCAAAAAGATACATAAAACTCCTTTTTTTGATAATTAAAGTCATTTATTATTTATGAGCTTAAATCCTCGAATTGTATTCTTATTTCATTATTTTCTACTATCACATGCTCATCAAACAAATCTTCATTAACATGAAAATCCGGGTTAAGTAATGTAAATGTGTCTAGTTCAAGTTCTCTCTTCTGCTCTTTCATTTATTCAGCTCCTTTTATCCATTTAGTGTGCCTGAAAATGGTGGTGTTCATACTTCTATAAAAGAACAAAAGCGCGGGGTGCCCGTTTAGGGACGTACGGACTGCGCCCGCGCACCCGAGGGTGGGTCGACGTTGCCGCTCAGGAGCGGCGTACTTAGTCGATCTTCCCCTGCCGCAGGAGATTCACTCCAAAGTATAAGATTCACTTAGACTTTCGCCATTCCTGGCGATAAGTCAAGTTCATAGCGCTGGTTTTTGCGCTACATGAATGACCAAAAGGAAACAAGCTCACTTCTTTGGGTATGCCGGCGCCTGAGCACAAGCCCGGTTTTAGTCGGCCTTCCTTATCTGGAGGAAGCCGATGTTGACTTAGATTACGGAGGTGAAGGAAGTCTCGCTAGTACCTGGGCGCTGGCCGATGAAAACGCCACGTCCTTGAAAAAGAAAAGCACTTTTCCTGCGTGCGATGTATCTCACAGATGTCTTCCTTATCCTGTGGCTTCATCGGCACTAGGACGTCCTGGGACTGCGCACTGCTCGTCCCACCGAAAACATTTGTCCGTCGAAGCTGGACGTGGCTGTTTAAGTGTAAGAATTAATTGCAGCCAAAAATTTTATGCTTTCTTACCTTTTAAAAAGACAGCTTCACTAAGTGAGCTGTCCGTGACATATTATTAATACAGTAAGTTTATAAAGTCTTCTTTTGAAATTTTCCCCAGATAATGTGGTACATCTACATCAGTCAGAGCTTCTTCAATAGCCTTGCGCTCGTGACGTATGCCAGATAGTTTATCTTCAATAACCTGTACATCACCAACACCAAAGAAGTCACCATAAATTTTACAGTTTTCGATCATTCCTTTTTTCACGTCCAGGCGAACATCTACCAGCCCTGCATCAAATTTATGGGACTCTTGAATATTAAACGATGGGGATTTCCCATAATTCCAATCCCAATTCTGGTAGCGTTCTTGAGAGATTCTCTGTATGTTTTCCCAGTCTTCGTCCGATAATTCATAACGTGGAACATCCTTCAGATCTTCAACTTCAAAAACATGACGTAATATAATTTCCTTGAATTCATCCATTGTAATTTCTTTGTTAAGAAACTCCGAGATATTAGCGACACGGCTGCGAATGGATTTGATACCCTTCGACTTAATCTTCTCTTTATTAACTTTTAATGCAGAAACAACATGTTCAATTTCTGAATCCAGCATTAATGTTCCATGACTGAACATCCGGCCTTTCGTTGAAAACATGGCATTACCGGAAATCTTGCGGCCATTGGCTGCCAGGTCATTTCTTCCCTGCAGTTCTGCTGGAACCCCTAACTTATTTAAGGCTTCCACCATTGGTTGTGTGAACTTAGCAAAATTTTGAAAGCTGTTTCCGTCATCCTTTGTAATAAAACTGAAATTCAGATTCCCTTCATCATGGTACACCGCTCCTCCACCTGATAAGCGGCGTACTACTTTTATTCCATTTTCATCCACATACTCTGTATTAATTTCTTCAATTGTATTCTGATTTCGGCCAACTATGATCGAAGGTTCATTAATGTAGAATAATAGATATGTATCCTCCTCTCCAAAGTTCTGCAGTACATATTCCTCTAATGCCAAATTAATATAAGGATCTGTAATTCCTTTGTTATCTATAAATTTCATCTGACAGTACCTCCTAGTTTTCATTCCACTACTAGTTTAATGCAACTAAATGGGGGAATCAAAAGATAGACTCCTAAGTGGACCAAACCAATCCTTCTTCAGCTAGTTGGATGCCCCCTCCAAAACAGTGCTTCGCCTCTTCAACTAATTGAAATGGATCACCGTATTGCGGCAAGTGACTTAAAACTAAATCTTTTACATTTGCTCTGGATGCAATGGTTGCTCCTTCCTTACTTGTCATGTGGCCAGCTTTAGATCCATCCTGTGCTGCATAAAAATTACAATCGGTTATCAACAGATCAGCATTTGATGCAAAATCAATCCATTCCTCTTTATAGGTAGTATCGGCTGTATAAACAATTACACTTTGCCCATCATATATTCTCATACCATAGCACGGCACAGGGTGATTCGTTTTCAGAAAAGTAATCGAGAAGGGACCCACC
The DNA here is from genome assembly GCF_036026595.1 of Virgibacillus tibetensis. Classification (NCBI taxonomy): domain Bacteria; kingdom Bacillati; phylum Bacillota; class Bacilli; order Caryophanales; family Bacillaceae; genus Virgibacillus; species Virgibacillus tibetensis. The sequence continues at coordinate 180,862 of NZ_JARZFX010000003.1, forward strand.
TTTAATGTATCTGCAGGATCATAAGCTATCCCTCTCGTATACTCATGCGTTAATGATTCAAATCCCTTCTTATCTTCACTGTGACCGTATATAGGTAAAATTGTATGATGACCTGTCAGATAGTATTGAACAAGCCTTGCATATTGTAATACACCTATATCCGCTACATGATCATGGTGATAATGCGAAATGATGACCGCATCCAATTCCGTTACCTGCTTATAATTTTGTAATTTCGATAACGCTCCGCTCCCTGCATCAATTAAAAGAGAATAATTATCCTTTTCAACTAAATAGGCCGATGTTGCGCCGTTTGGTGCAGGATAGCCTCCCCAACACCCAATTACCGTTAATTTCATTAAAAACACTCCTTTTTTTAAAATTTGTTGTAACACACCATTGACAAAATGAATACTGTTATAATACAATGTAATTAATTCATTAACGAGGAGGATACACATGATAAACGTCGTTGAGTTCTTTAAAAATTTACCTAAGAAAAAATGTAGGCAGTGTGGGCACGACATGCATGAAAAAGCTGATTGCTACGGTAACTTATGTGACGAATGTGATCATCCAGCGAGATAAGCTACTAATACAATTAAAAACAGATTGTTCCTACAGTTAATTATCCAGTATTATATAGAGTAACTGTACTACAACACTATACTTTCTTTCTACTAACAGCTATTAGTATAGCTGTTAGTTTTTTGCCTTCTATACATAGCTCTCCAGTGAATATAAATTCCAACCCCAATATTGCAGCTGATTTCTGAAAAATCATATCATTCCACTAGTTTTTATATTATAATTACTTAGAGTACCGAAGTAATTAGCCGAAAGGGGATTTAAAAATGAGTGTAAAATCAGCACCAACCAAAAGATGGAACCGTTCTGAAGTACCTGTGGATCAGACTTGGGATTTAAAAGATTTATTTACATCTGAAGAGACTTGGCTGGAAGAGTTAAAGGCAATTCAGCAAGATGTCGGCGATGTAATACAATATAAAGGAAAATTGGGTAACGATGCTTCCACATTAGTAAACTGTCTTTCCACAATGGAAAACTTTGAAAAACGAGTTATTCGGGTAGCTACCTATGCCAGCTTACGCTCTAACGCTGATGGTACTGATCCAAATAATCAACGCGATTCAGCAAAAGTATCCTCCGCATTAGCTGGAATTGGTACAAAGCTTTCCTTTGTTCAATCTGAACTGCTAACTCTTTCTAATGAGAAGATAGATCAATATCTAGAGGAGAATTCTGAGTTAAAGACCTATCAGAAAATGCTTCTGGATATATTAGAAAAGAAACCGCACACGTTGTTACCTGAAATTGAAGAAACTCTAGCCGCACTGAGTGAAGTACATAGTGCTCCATATATGATTTATCAGCGGAGCAAATCATCAGACATGGTATTCGATTCTATTGAAGGTGAGGACGGATCCGAGCTGCCTATGTCATTCGCTTTATATGAAGACCGTTACGAGCTTTCTCCAAATCCAAAGACACGCCGCGATGCATATGATTCTTTTATTAAAACATTAAATCAATATAAAAATACGTATGCAGCAACCTATGCAACAGAGATCACTAAGCAAGTAACAACAGCTAAATTACGTTCCTATGAATCAGTTACGGATATGCTATTGCAATCCCAACAGGTGACGAAGGAAATGTACAACAATCAATTGGACGTAATTCAAGATGAATTAGCACCACATATGCGCCGCTACGCTAACTTGTTAAAAGAAAAGCTCGGTCTTTCCGAGCTGCGTTATTCTGATTTAAAAGCACCATTAGATCCAGAATTTAATCCAGAAACAACGTACGAGGAAGCTACGTCCACTATTCTTGAAGCATTGGAAGTTATGGGGCCTGAATACAGTGAAATAATGGAAAAAGGTATTAATGATCGCTGGGTGGATCATGCTGATAATGTTGGGAAATCCACTGGTGCTTTTTGTGCAAGTCCATATGGCGTGCATCCATATATTCTAATCACATGGACAGATACCATGCGCGGAGCTTTTGTACTGGCACATGAATTAGGTCATGCGGGACATTTCTATCTTGCAGGTAAAAACCAATCCTTGGTAAATACACGTCCTTCCACCTACTTTGTAGAAGCACCATCCACTTTAAATGAGTTGCTATTAGCTAATCATTTAATGGAAAAAACGGATGATAAGCGAATGAAACGGTGGGTAATCACACAATTATTGGGAACCTACTACCATAATTTTGTTACTCACTTATTAGAAGGTGAGTTCCAACGCCGTGTTTATACCCTCGCTGAGGAAGGTACACCTTTAACAGCAAACGTATTATCAGAGCAAAAAAGAAATGCTCTGGAGAACTTCTGGGGTGATTCAGTAGCATTTGATGAGGGGGCAGGACTAACATGGATGCGCCAGCCCCATTATTATATGGGATTATATCCATACACCTATTCTGCCGGCTTAACGGTATCCACTGCTATGGCCGCAAAGATTCAAAAAGAAGGAAAACCAGCAGTTGAACGCTGGTTGGATGTTTTGCGATCTGGTGGCACGCTAAAACCACTTGAATTAATTAAAAAAGCCGGTGTTGATATGTCAAAAACCGATGCTATAAAAGAAGCAGTAGCGTTTGTCGGAACACTTGTAGACGAATTGGAAAAAAGCTACAAATAAAAATTAACTAACGAGGCTGGGACATAACTAAATGGGAAGAATGAGAATCCGAACAATCGGAACTTAGCGTAGGCAAAATACGCAGACTCCTGTGGGAACAGCACGAGCTGAAGATCCACTGTGTGAAGTGCTCTTCTTCACACAGTTAGCTGAAGCCGTGCCCACGGAAAGCGAAGTATTTTGCAGAAGCGGTACATTTGCTCAGGCGTTAATGTTCGGATTTTCCTGAATAATTCCTCTTTTGTCCCTCGTTTTAAGTTCTTATGTATAACGTGCATTTTGCATGCTTATTTGGAATCAAAATAAAAGAAAACCGGCTCCAAGTGAATTAATATTCACTCGGAAGCCAGCACATTAGTCACAATTATCCTTTTAAAAAATCCAATACTTCGGCAACTGCTTTTTCACCTTGGTCTATACAATCAGGCAGGCCAATACCTTCAAATGAGCTTCCTGTTAAGAATACACCAGGCAAATGCTCACTCGCTTTGTCTCTCACCTTTGCAATACGCTCTTTATGTCCCACCGTATACTGTGGCATTGCATTTTTCCATCTTGTAATTACACTGAATTCTGGTTCAACAGTTATGTTCATGGTTTTATTGAGATCTTTTAATACTATTTCAACAATTTCATCATCGGATAAATTAACAACTTCCTGGTCATCAGGCCTTCCTACATAGCATCGTAACAGCACTTTGCCTTCCGGAGTAGTTGCTGGCCACTTTTTGTGTGTCCATGTACAAGCTGTTATACGATGATCACTATTACGTGAAACAACAAACCCTGTGCCGTCAATGGCCTTCTTGATTGCTGATTTATCAAATGCTAGGGCAACATTTGCTACAGATGTTGCAGGTACTTCCTTAAATACCTTAAAGAATTCATACTGACTGAACATTTTTGGCAAGGTGTAATGAGGTGTCGCCATAATAACAGCGTCAGCCTTATACACTTCTCCATTACTCAATAACAAGTGATAGCCATGCTTCTTCTTCTCCACATGATCAACTGCAGCATTGATGGAAATGGTGCCATCTTCTATCGTTTGCTCTAAACTCTCTACTAATGACTCCAGCCCATTTTTAAATGAATAAAACATGCCTGGCTTTTTCCCAGTGGACTTCTTAGCTTTCGGAATTGTTTTCTGTAGCCCTTTAATCAGACTGCGGTGCTCCCGCTCCAGTTGATAAAAGTTAGGGAATGTAGCCATTAAGCTCATCTCGTCAATATCACCCGCATAAATTCCCGATAATAATGGTTCTATCAGATTTTCTACCAATTCATCACCAAAACGGTGGCGAAAGAATTGACCAAGGGACTGATCACTTACCTCTTTGCTTCTTGGTAAAATAAAATCAAAGCCGGCTCGCAGTTTTCCAACCGGTGAAAAAATTCCTGAAAATAAAAATGGCCGCACTTGTGTCGGGATGCCCATGAAAGCTCCACTGGGCATTTTATGCAGCTTGTTTCGAACTAAAATATACGATTGACCTGTGCCATTGCGAACCAGTTGATCTGTCATACCTAGTTCTTCAGCAAGCTTTACAGCTGGCTTCTTTCTTGCAAGAAATGAATCGGGGCCCCGCTCAATTGTAAAACCATCGCGCTTTACCGTCTTAATTTTTCCACCTAAATGATCACTTGCCTCAACTAGCTTAACCTTATGGGGAAGGTTATGTCTTTTAATCTCTTTTTGTAAATAATAGGCGGCAGATAAGCCTGTTATTCCGCCACCTACAATTACGATAGTTTTAGTTTCCATTACGATTCACGCTTTACCTTTTTTAACACAACTTGCGCTAGAGTATCAATAAACAAGGGATTTACGTTAGGCATTTCTGGACGGTAATAGTTTGCGCCTATCTCATCACATACAACTTTACATTCATAATCATTATCAAACAGAACTTCTAAGTGATCAGAGATAAAACCAACTGGTGCGTATACAAAGGAACGGTATCCTTTTTGCTCAAACAGGTCCCGTGTTAAATCCTGTACATCCGGACCCAGCCACGGATCAGGTGTATTACCTTCACTTTGCCAGCCGATTTCATAGTTTCTAATTCCTGTTTGCTCAGAAATCAGCCTTGCTGTTTCTTCAAGCTGTTCAGGATATGGGTCGCCATTTTGCAGAATTTTCTCCGGCAGACTATGCGCAGAAACAATAAGAACTGCCTTTTGCTTCTCTTCTTCTGTCATTTGACCATATACACCAGTGATCTGGTCTGACCAGTATTTAATAAACCCGGGCTCGTCATACCAGCTTTCAACAGAACCAATTTGGATATCATATTTAGCTGTTTCATCATTCGCACGTTGATTGTATGACTGCACACTAAAGGTTGAATAATGTGGAGCGAGTACGAGAGAGACTGCCTGCTTTATTCCGTCTTTAGCCATCTCCTCAACTGCATCCTCAATGAATGGTTCAATATGTTTTAAACCAATATACGCTTTAAATTCATATTCATCCTGCGCAGCATTCAAGTTTGCCTCTATCGCTTTTGTTTGCAGTTCTGTTATTCTTGCCAGCGGGGAGATGCCACCAATGGCTTTATAACGGTCTTTTAAATCCTGCAGGGCGTCCTCTGCCGGCTTTCTTCCATGACGAATATGTGTATAGTAACGTTCAATATCTTCTTCCTTGTATGGTGTTCCATATGCCATTACAAGTAAACCCATCTTTTGTTTTCCCATTTTCAGCACCTCTTTTTGAAAATTCACTTCTGAGTCAGCTTAGCGTTTTGAATACGTATGAATAAATTCAGTCAACTTCTTTAAAGTAGCTGGCTTAATATCAGGAGTTACACCATGGCCCAAGTTGAAAACGTGTTTGCCCTGTTCCATACCTTCATCCAAAATACCTTGTGTTCTTTTTTCAATCGTTTCCCATTCTGTTAATAAAATGGTTGGATCCAAGTTACCTTGCACTACCTTTGTTATGCCCATTTCACGAGCCTCTGTAATGGATGTGCGCCAATCCAGTCCAATAACATCAACAGGTAAGTCATCCCATTCCAGCAACAGGTGACGTGCGCCTATTCCAAAGATAATTAATGGGACGCCCTGCTTCCTTAATTCGGTAAAGATTCTGGTCATTACAGGCTTAATAAAGAAACGGTAATCCGCAGCATTAAGCGCGCCAACCCATGAATCGAATATTTGTATTGCTTTGGCTCCTGCTTCAATTTGTGCTTCTACATACGTAATTGTCATATCAGCTAATTTATCCATTAAGGCAAACCATGCTGCAGAGTCCCGGTACATAAATGCTTTTGTTTTGCTGTAATTTTTGGATGGACCGCCTTCAATCATATAACTAGCCAATGTGAAGGGAGCTCCACTAAACCCGATTAACGGAACTTCAAGCTGTTCCTCTGTTAAAAGACGAATGGTATCCAGTACATAAGGGATGTCAGCCTTTGGATTAATCGTTCCTAACTTTTCAATATCCTGAAAATTAGTAATTGGATTATGGATAACCGGACCAATACCGGATTTTATTTCGACATCTACACCTATTGCGGGTAATGGTGACATAATATCTTTATAAAGAATTGCTGCGTCAACCCCATACTGTTCAACCGGTAACCGAGTAACATAAGCACTAAGCTCAGGCTGATGGGTAATTTCAAATAATGAATATTTCTCCTTAATTTCAAGGTATTCCGGTTGCGATCTTCCAGCCTGGCGCATAAACCATGCTGGTGTATAATCTGTTTTTTCCCCATTATAAGCTCTAATAATTGTATCGTTAATTTTCTTCGACATATAATCCATCCTTTACACTATCTTCTACGTACAAAAACACTCTACTAATAACTATATCTATTTATATCACAACTGTATAGTAAAGCCGGATGATTGTCATAGATTTGTCTAAATTACCATGACAACTCGACTGATTCCGATCTTTTACCTTCCATTTTTGTTAACGGGTCATATGGCACAACATAATACGAAGTCGCCCGGAAAAAATTAGCTGTGATGAAGAATTCGTTTGTTCCTTCTACTTCACCAACTCGCTCATCAATTCCTTCCTTATCCTGGTAGATACGATATATAATACGCTCATCCTCTGACCCTTCCCATGTTAACTTACCTCGTACTATCGAAAAACCTCCAAGCGAAAAATCAGCTTCCAAATTAGTAATCTGTGGTAATCTTATTGGCTTAGGTAATGCTGTTACATTAGCAGGTTTGCTGAAGTGTTCTGCCAGTGGTGTTTTCTTATCCATTTCTGTTAGGATGGCCTTTGTAAGTCTTGTCGGAAATTCACTTCCCCCGGTCAAAAAATGGTCCTTATCCGTTTTATCGTAGCCCATCCAAAGTGCTGACACATACTCTGGTGTGTAGCCTACAAACCATGCATCCTTAGTTTGGCCTTCTATAATCGGATGCTGGGTTGATCCCGTCTTACCAGCAAGTGCTTTCGAATAGTCGCCAGCTGTTGCTGTGCCATGCCTTACCGTTTCCAGTAAAATTTCAGTCATATTCCAGGCAACTTGTGGACTGAACACTTCGTTCGTACTTGGGTTCCCTTGGAAAATCATTTCCTTATCCCGGTTATATAACCGGTCAATTGTAGAGGATTCCACAACCTCTCCATCTCTTGAAAAAGCGCCATAGCTTTCCATCATGTCCACAGGAGTAATCCCTTCTGTTAACCCGCCCAATGCAATGGCTAAACCATTGTCTTCTATAGAAATAGTAAGCTCACTAAGATAATCCTTTGCATACTTTACGCCAATTTGATCAAGCAGCCAGACAGTTGGGGCATTTTTAGAATAGATTAAGGCATCATAGATGGATACCGCACCTTCATACTGATTATCCGCATTTGCCACCGTATAGCCATCAAAATCTTTTTGTTGATCCGGAATGATAGAATAGGGATGGTACTTCCCATCTTGCAGCATCATTGCCGGCCCATATACTGCGATAGGCTTGATTGTTGACCCCGGTTGTCTGGTAACTGTGACACGATTCAAATCACCTAGTTGATAATCTCTGCCCCCAATCGCCGAGACTATCCTTCCTGTTTCTTGTTCCATCATAACGAAGGCACCTTCAACGCCATCTGTATTTCCTGGGAAATAGTCTCCATTCTCAAATTGCTCGTAGGCAATTTGCTGGACATCCTTATCTATATTTACAACAATCCGATAGCCCCCACGTTTCAACTCGTTGATGGATAACTGGTGTTTCTCAGCCGCTTCCTTCATAACTAGATCAATATAACTATCCATCCAGGGCCTGGCTTCCCTCTCGGTAATACTCAAGCCTAATGTTTTTCCTTCTTCCTGAAGCCTTTTCTCAGCAGTAATCATTCCTGCATTCTCCATAGATCTAAGTACTACATTTCTTCTGGTTAATGCTTTCTCTGGTTGATTGACTGGTGAATAGCCATTAGGTGCTTTAGCAAGTCCCGCTAATAGTGCACCTTCTGCTACTGTAAGATCACTCACTGGTTTTGAAAAAAAATGTTGGGAAGCAGTTTCCACTCCGTAAATACCATGTCCATAGTAAATTTGATTTACATACAGCTCCAATATATTATCTTTTGAAAGCTTTCTTTCTAAGTATACTGATGCCATCGCTTCTTTCGTTTTGCGCATCCATGTTTTATCATTGTGTAAAAATAAATTCTTTGAAAGTTGTTGTGTAATCGTGCTAGCGCCCTCTACTTTACTCATCGCAATAATATCACGATATACGGCACGTGCCACAGATCTGAAGTCAATTCCTGCATGTTCATAAAATCGTCTGTCTTCAATAGCTAGAAATGCATTTATAACATGTTCAGGAACCTCTTCAATTCCAACAAGTGATCGATTTTCATTGTAAAGCTTGCCGATTACTTCCCCATCTCTCGTTTCAACAATAGTCGTTGCATCCAGTATAAGATCCTGCTCGTCTACTACTAATCGTCCACCGTACAGGATTGCCGCATAGCCAATCAGGCCCAGTATTATACTGAAAATGAACAAATATACAGTCCATTTTACTTTACCTGAAAACCATTTTCTTTTCTTTTTATGTAAATTGCCCATTTGTTCACCTCTACACATCTACCCTTGTATTATACGATAATTTTCGACAATCTAAAAGGATAGTACTTCATCTTATTTAAGAATTATTTCAATTACTTTCTAACGGCTTATGCTTATTCCATTTACTCATTGGGTACTATAATCATATAATGTAGAAGAGAGGGGCGAATATAATGAAAGCATATATGACAAACGGAACAGTGGATTTTTTAAAGAAGCTGGATGATCAACACCCGGCAGTTAATTTTCATTTGATGAGCAGTAATGCCGGAGGATTGGCCTATTATGAGGATCATAAAAAGAATATCTTCTCTTCTGGCAGAGCCTACGAGGTACTCATTCAAAAGGGGGCAATTCAAACAGAAGGTTATGTTGTTATGAATAATATCCCTGTTACAGATGATGGAAGAGCTGCTTTTGAAGATCGTTTCAAACAAAGACAAAATGATGTGGACATGATGCCGGGATTCCAGGCGGTTCGTTTTTTAAAGCCCGATAAAGGGAACACCTATGTTGTCGTTACACAATGGGCATCTGCTCAGGACTTTGAGAACTGGAAAAATTCAGAGGAATTTAAGAAATCACATCAAGGTCAAGGTACAAAGCCACCGGCATACTTCGCCGACAGACCTTTTATTACAACCTATCATATGCTGAACCGGGAAGAATGAAGAACGCTACCTGGTTCCAAGCCAAGTAGCGTCCATTTGTACTATCCTGCCTCCCGCCCTGCTGCAGGCAGGGAGGGTGAATCTCACTATCAAGCATATGAGCGAGTTGCAGCTTCATATGTGTGGCATGTCGTTCTTAATTTACGTATTGATCAAAGAACGCCTGAAATTCTTCTTCTGACCGTTGACCTACTATACGGGAAACTTCCTCGCCATTTTCATAGTGCACAAGAGTTGGAGTAGATTCGATCACATATCTGCTTCCTTCATTACCGAACTCCAATAGATTGAATTTCTTCATATCGATATCATTTTCTTCCGCTAAAGGCACAAGATACGGTGTGGTCTGTTGACAGTAAATACATGTAGGACTATAGAAGTAAACCGTTGCCTCTTCTCCACTTTCTATTTTGCTAGTAAGATCTTCAGGTAAAATTTGATTACTATACAATGGATTGTCCAACTGATCAATTGTCGCCTGATCCAAATTGGTTGTACCGTATGGGTTATCGTTATTCTCTAAAGCCTGATTATTTTTGTAGTCAATAATAAAATATAACGCTACAAACAATAGAACGATGACACTAGTAAAGATTATCATCTTCTTTTTCACTGTTTCGTCCCCCTTTGCTGTTTCAGTAAGATAAGATGCAGCACAAAAATTATAATAAAAGCTGTTCCGGCTAAAAACGGAATGGTAATAAATCCAAAGTAATTGACGTAAGTTACGTTACAAGGAACTAATCCACATGCGCCGCCTGCTTCTTGTAACGCCGGCAATTTCTGTACCAAGTAGTGATAAGTAGATACAAGTATACCAATTCCACTTAGCACTAGTCCTGGTAAGGCAATCGATATTTCTTTTTTAATAGCAGCCAGTCCATATATTACCACAAGTGGGTACATTAACACACGCTGTATCCAGCAGAGTTCACATGGTATATAGCCCATTATCTCTGAATAAAACAAGCTGCCTGATAAAGCAACAAAAGCCTGAGCCCAAAGCAACATTAACAGGTTCTCTGCTTTTTTAGTCAATTGTGCCATATATACACATTCCCCTCTTCGATTACTTTTGTATTATACAAATAACTGATTAAAAAAACAAAGGAATTGCTTAAAAAAGGGCAGACGAAAACCGTCTGCCAACCATGCTGTCATCCTATTATTTCATCATATGGTTTTTGTGGACATAAACAGCCGCTTGCGTACGGTCATTAACATCCAGTTTAGACAGTATGTTGCTGACATGCGTTTTAACTGTTTTAATACCGATATATAGTTTTTCACTAATCTCCTGATTTGTCATCCCATTACCTATACATAAGAGTACTTCCAATTCACGTTCTGTAAGCTCGTCATGTAACTTTCTTTGTTCTTTACGGAAATTTGACATCATTTTACCAGCCACTTTTGGTTCAATGACATTTTCCCCGATGGCCGCTTTTTTTATTGCATTAGCAATATCCGTGGCCGAAGATGTTTTTAGAATATAGCTAAATGCCCCTGCTTCAATCGCAGGAAAAATTTGTTCATCATCATAGTAGCTCGTAAGAATAATAATTCTGCATGCTGGGAATTGTTCCATTACTTTTTTTGTAGCATCAATCCCTGTCCCATTCTCCATGATTAAATCCATCAGTACAACATCTGGTTTTTCTTTAATAATGATGGCTGCCCCTTCATTCCCACTGGAGGCTTCTCCTACGACATCAATTGATTCGTCCGTTTGTAAATAGGCTATAATTCCTTTTCGAACAATCTCATGATCATCCACTACAACTACCCTTACCATACAATTCTCCCCCTTATGAACTAACATGGAATTCGTATATCGATATAGGTACCTTCATCAATATTAGAACGAAGTGTGAAGGTTCCGCCCAGTTCTTCACTGCGTTCCCGCATCGTCTTCAACCCATAAGATGTTTTTCGTTCCGTATCATTCGTTACATCAAAACCTTTTCCATCATCGCGAATATGTATAAATAACTCTTTGGAACGAATGGATAAATCTATCTTTACCTCGGTTGCTTGCGCATGTCGCAGTATATTTGATAAGGACTCCTGAATAATCCGAAATACATGCTCTTCGATGGTTTCTGAAAGTATCAAATCATCTGATATAGAAACCTTGAAATCAATCTGACTCTTTTGCTTTAGCTCAGAAATCAGCTGTTTAACCCCCTTCGGCAATGATTCACCTGATAAATGAACTGGTCTTAAATGCAGTAAAAGGGCTCGCATTTCAGTTTGTGACTGCAGTGCAGCAGCTGCCACTTCCTGCATTTGCGATTTAGCAATATCCGGATTCTTTTCCAATTGTTTTACGGCTGCTTCGGACATCATCGTTAAGGCAAACAGCTGCTGACTTACCGCATCATGCAAGTCCCTTGCTAACCGCTGCCTTTCTTCAATAACCGCAGATTTATGTGCTGTTCTTGCAAACTCTGATTTCTCATCTGCCATTCGCTGCAGGGACTTTACTTGATCCAGCAGCTTTTTCCCCAACTCATTTAGTTCTTTACCGATTCTAGTAATCTCGTCATCCTCTTCAAAACGAACACTGGAACTATAATTACCATTTGCAAACTGGGTTATTAAAACTGAAATGGAATCCAGCCTTGATTTCATATTGCCACTAGATGTAAATCCGGTGTATATAGAAATGACCAGACCTAATACTGCATATAAAGCTATGAATAGGAAAATGCCTGCCGGAGACAGCCATTCTGGACTGAATAATACATAAATGGATAATAATATCGATAGAATTGTAACTGTCGTAATAAACAAGCCTGATATGTGAGAGCGGATGAAAAGGTAGCGTATGCTTGAAAATCTTCTCTTCATATCAAATCCCCCCTCTACACTTGATCGATCCGTATCGATCCGGCTTTTAATTTAATAGTAAAATCAATTTTCCTTACAGCTTTATCATAATTTAGTGACTCATAAGTAAGCGTGCGGTTTATGCCATCAACCTTTTGTCCAACCACATCGATTTCCCCTGCCTTAATAGACGCCTCAACTCTGAAATCGACATTTTCAGGCATTACGATATTCACATCACCTGCAAGCGAACTAATCCTGACCGGGATTTCTTTTTCCGGTATAAATGCTTTTGTAAAATCAAAATAAAAATCTCCTGCCAGATTACTTACATTCATTGGTTGGACTTTCCAATTGGGTTCACTGTATTCATGAGTTCCAATCGAAAACGAAGATTTATTATTGTAATACGCTTTTCCTTTGCCCTTACCTTTGCCTTTTCCACCAACATAAATAACGTTACCTTTTGAAAATCCAATTAACATAAATCCGATATAAACAATTAATAAAGGCCATAATTTAAAGATATCTCTAAAAGCAAAAATTATCATGTCAAAACGGTCGAGCAAAAGCAGTGCGCCGAATAGTAGAAAAAAAGATCCAAATACCCAACTCCCCCCTTTTTTTCGCAAGTAATCAACGAACCATTTCACTCCAATTACAACGAAAAACAATGGATAAATATAATGCCAGAATGTATTAAAATTATAATCAGATAACCCTAAGTTTGTTAAAACTAACATGACTCCTAATGCAATTAGGAGTATCGCCAAAAAATAACGCACAAAACTTCTCATCTATTTTCACCTCTACTTAAAAGTAAGTATTTTTTTATTTTTTAAATTATAAATCGCGATAAGCTTAATAATCATACCACTAACGATACTAATTAATTACATGTCTACACCAGCTGTTATCAGGATTGAGATCATTATAAAGGACGCAGGCACCAACCCTGTAGAGACATTCATAATTTAAAATAGAAAATTATGATTTTTAAAGACAGGAAACGTACCTGTGTTTGTTGATCATTAGCAGCTATGTCCATGATAGCTCCTCCTCAACTTTTCTTATTTCTATCTTACTTATTTTTAGTCTCAGGAGAAACCATCTTCAGAATGCTTTTATCTCAGCCTCAAGACGGAGACCGACGTTTTTGTATCCATTCATAAAGGTAAATCAACCCGAATAAACAGATAAATCCGATAAAGAAACCTGCTGCCACATCAGTTAAATAATGAACATTTATAACAAATCGACTAATACCAATTAGAAATACCAAAAGTGCGAAGAAAAATTGAAAACCAAACTTTACTTTATTCGAATGAATCTTTTTTGAAACGAAATAAGCCAGCAATCCATAACAAACCATTGGTATCATTGCATGTCCTGATGGAAAGCTGTGCCCTTCAGCATTCGCTGCAATCAAAATACTGGGTCTATCTCGGTTTACTAGATGTTTTAATAACATATTCAGCATATGTGCAGCCAATGTTCCACCAGCAAAAAACAAGGCTGGAAGCCAGTCCCTAAATAGCCCCCATAAAATGACAGCAACGATAATTGTAAATGGCAATAAAAACGGCTCAGAGCCTAAATTAGTTATCCAGCGAAAGGGGGCATATATAGTAGATACACCCAATGTATCAACAAGGTCTCGGGTCCATTGATCGACATATGGAACATTCCCTGTAATAATTTTAACGATCCATATGCCGATTATAACAGCTGTTAAAAGAGCCAATAAGAAAATAATACTACCGGTTCGTTTAGTAACCACGCTCACACCCCCCTTTGTTTCATAATACCCTAGTTACAGGTTTTAAAAAACTGCATACGGGAAACAGTTATATAGAATTAAATTATATAAAGGTAGGGGATAATATGAATAAAGACTTACAAGAATTAATTAATGGGTTAAATGAAGATTTAGCACATGAGTATGGGGCTGCAATTCAGTATACTTACAGTGCATCGGTCGTCTCTGGTCTATATCGTTCTGCACTAAAACCTTTTTTTGAAGCAGAAATCACAGACGAACTGGGACACGCATTGTATTTGTCGGAAAAAATTAAATCACTTGGTGGAACTCCTACTACAAAATCAGCTGATATACCACAGCCCACTGATGTAAAAGACCTGCTGGAAGCAACCTTGAAATCGGAATCGGATACCATTGAGCGTTATGAAAAACGTAAAGAACAAGCAGAGAATTTAGGTTATACCGAACTGGTGGTAAAGCTGGAAGACCTGATTTCCGATGAAACCCACCACAAAGAAGAAATTGAACGATTACTCGAAGACCCACGTTTTTCTTAAGTAATATAAAACGACGAGGATGGCCGCTTGGCCATCCTTTTAATTTTGTTGATTAAACTGGTATACTATTGTAATAGTTAAAAAATGAGGAGGTCTTTTCTTTGCTTAAAAAAATACATACATCAATTGATACGTTATATCCTGAAATGGTCAATATACGCAGGTATTTACATCAGTACCCTGAGCTTTCTTTCCATGAAACCAAAACAGCGAAGTATATTGCTGACTTTTATGAAGAACTTGGTCTTCCATATGAGACTAAGGTTGGCGGTAATGGGGTAATCGCAACTTTAAAAGGTGGTAAACCCGGAAAAACTGTTGCTTTACGAGCTGATTTTGATGGATTGCCCATCCAGGATGAAAAGGATGTTCCCTATAAATCAAAGGTAGATGGTGTTATGCATGCCTGTGGTCACGATGGCCATACAGCTACTTTGCTTATCCTTGCCAAGGTAATGAAGAGCTATCAAGAGGAGTTGCCAGGGACTATCGTATTTTTGCACCAGCATGCTGAAGAATACGCCCCAGGTGGCGCGAAGCCAATAGTAGATTCAGGAGCTATTGATCACGTCGATGCCGTGTTTGGAACCCACCTATGGGCAACCCTTCCATTAGGGGTGTTACAAACATCCAAAAATGTCTTCATGGCTGGTGCTGACAGATTTGAAATAACGATACAGGGTCAAGGCGGGCATGGTGCATATCCACATGAAACAAAGGATGCCATCGTAATTGCTTCTGAAGTAATTTCCCAGCTTCAGCAAATTGTAAGCAGACGGCTGGACCCTTTAGAAACAGCTGTTGTAACGGTAGGTACTTTCCATGCAGGTAATTCATTTAATATTATAGCTGACAAAGCAACACTGGTCGGCACAGTTCGTTACCTCAATGCAGACATACAAGAACTTGTAATTAACGAAATGGAAAAAATCATTAAAGGGACATGTGTTTCCAACGATGCGTCATACACATTCAATTATTTAAAAGGATATCCACCGTTAATAAACCATGAACGGGAAGCAGCATTGGTTCTAGAAGCAAGTAAAGAAATTGAAGAAATTCACACAGCAGAAGAGGTTATACCTGTTATGGGTGGTGAAGATTTTGCCTACTATACGATGAAAAAGCCAGGGGCGTACTTCTTTACAGGTGCCCATAAGGAAGGTAATCCTTATCCACACCACCATCCCAAGTTTGATATTGACGAGCGTGCGCTGCCTATTGCTGCCAAAACACTGATCCAGGCTTATTTTGCATATCAAAGCTAGAAACAACCTGCGTAGCCTCATGAAAAGAAGAAAAGGTGTTCCAATTGGAACACCTTTTTCTATTCTAATTTCCGCTTTACATAACCGTTAATAAATAAGAAGCTAAACGCAATTCCGCCACCCAAAACGATAACTGAACCACCATATTCCTGCATACCCACGAATAATAACGAAAACAACACCGCTTGTATAGCTGTTAATTGATACAATAATTTGACTAACGCTTTCTTGCGTAAATTCAGATCAACTGGATAAAGATCCATCCACATTATCGTTCGGTGATGATGGTACAATGTCATCATTTGGAAACAGCTGAGGTATAAAAACAATAGGGAAAAGATTACCTTCATCCATATATTTGGAATATAATAGACGGCTATTCCTCCTATCAGAATTAACCGGAAATACATGCCCAGATAATCCCCGCTGCGAACAAAGGTAATACGATATAAATAATCGAATGTCATATCATTTGTAAAA
Source organism: Virgibacillus tibetensis (assembly GCF_036026595.1). NCBI lineage: Bacteria > Bacillati > Bacillota > Bacilli > Caryophanales > Bacillaceae > Virgibacillus > Virgibacillus tibetensis. The sequence continues at coordinate 197,163 of NZ_JARZFX010000003.1, forward strand.
GGAACCCTGCTCACAATCGAAACAAGCCACTGACGTTTTTTAATACGGTTTTTCAAATGAGGAACATCTGCAAACATATTCGCAATACGATAAAAAGATTGCATTCTGACTTGATCCTTCTCAACTAACAGATCCCATACAATCCCTGGCTGTTTTCGGGAAACATACAAATCATACAAAAAAATAAGTGTAAACAAAGTGGTGGTAACTCCTGCCAAAAGCATGTCACCATTTACAATAAAATAAAAAATTGCCATGTTTAGCAGTGTACGGACCAAAAGGTCAATCCGTCTTATCCCAGGTTCTCTTACCTTCAGCATCCACCAATTGGCAACTAAATTTCCTACTTTTAAAATAAGCACAACGGCAATAGTTAACAAATAAATATTACCAGCACGATCAGGAAATGATGCAAAATATAAAGGTCCAAACGCAGCTGCTACAAGCAGGATGATATACAGCTGAATAACAAAACTATATAGAAGCGCATCACGAAAATAAGCATACATTTTATTTTCAGCAGCAATTAAAAAGACTAAGTCCGGTTCCTTCAATAGCGTTCTGACTGGACTATAGCTGACCAGCAGACCAAGTATCACTCCCAAAATAAGTGATGTAGGAAAATCAGGTGGAAGCTGCTCTAACCATTGCTGATAGTAATAAGCTAATGCGGAAATGAAGAAAAGCAAAGCTACCATAATATGGCCATTAAAAATGTATCGCATGTAACGGCTTGTCTCTTTTAAATGTGCAGAAAACCGCTTTTTAAAAAACTCATGCGAGTTAAACATGGTTATCTTCTTCCTTCGTAAGTGCTACATATAAATCATCGAGAGCAGCCCCAGGCATATTAAAGCTCTCACGCAATTCTTCCAATGTACCCATTGCACGAATAGCCCCATCATGTAAAATGATAAATCGATCACAATAGCGTTCTGCAGTCGCCAAAATATGTGTAGACATCAAAACACCCGAACCCTTCACTTTCATTTGCTCCATCAGTTCCAAGTAAGACTGAATCCCCAATGGATCTAGACCTACAAATGGCTCATCGACAATATACAATGGAGGCTCAATCAAAAAAGCACACATGATCATTACTTTTTGGCGCATCCCTTTAGAAAAATGTACGGGAAACCAATTTAACTTCTTCTCCATACGAAATTCTTTTAATAGTGGCTGGAGCCGTTTTTCAAAAGCAGCTTCTGGGATGTCATAAGCCATTGCTGTTAATCGAAGATGCTCATAAAGTGTTAATTCATCATATAAAATTGGCATCTCAGGTATGTAAGCCATCTGACTTCGATAGTTTGTAGGATCCTCCTGAAAAGTCCTGCCACTTACAGAAACAGATCCTTTCTTTGCATGCATCAATCCAATTACGTGTTTTATTGTAGTACTTTTTCCAGCACCATTTAATCCAATCAATCCAACAATTTCTTTCGGATAAACATCAAAGGATATCCCGTGTAAGATGTTCTTATGTGTATACCCTCCGTAGAGGTTTTCAATATGTAATAATGATTCCACAATGGTACCTCCTCTTTCTCCTATTAATTTTATCATTATTAGGAGTGAAATCCAAAGTAAACTGTACGTTTATTTTCGACAATATTTTTTTGTATGTATAAAAGAAACAAATAGGTTCAAAATAATAACTGAAGAAGCGAGGATGTAAAAGTCACTACAAGAAATTTCGTGTAAAAAGCGTAAATGAGGTGTTAGTGATCGACACTCTAATGATATAGAACTCTTTTGCCGGTATACATCTCAAGCGAAATGAGATGCTGGCAAAAACGTTTTTGTAAACTAAATATGTTGAGTAATAAGTGCAGTATGACTTAGAAGAAAAACAAATTTGTTTACTGTCCCCAAACTTTAGATGTTACTAACATCCTCCTTCTTCTTAAAGCAGGCTGGTCCATAGAAATATGGGCTATGCCTGTTTCTTTGTTTTAAGCCGTTTTCTAAAAGATTGGGACTACCTGTACCTGCGATTACTCGGTACAAAAGCATAGCAGTATTTCAGTGAGGTGTTTTGCGATTACTCTCCCACCACAATAGTTGGGACTGCACCTTTGGTTCGCCCCACCGAAAAGTAATGTTGTTTTTGACACAAAATCTATAAAAGACGATGTAAGTGCTATGTTGATTTCCACTCCGGACAGTCGCTTTCACCACTCCGGGTACAAGTGCAACATCTGCTCAGCTTCACTTCGTTTACTTTGCAGTGTTTTCTTTGCCGCTGGGGGCTGGTGAGCCAACTTGTGCTCAAGCACTTCGCGGTCTCACCTATGCCTTTCCTCCCGCAGGACAAGGAAAGCTGCGTAGCGATACATCGCACGAAGAAAATGCGTTTTATATTTTCGAGGAGTCTCCGTGTATTTCCGCCGCTGATGTGATGTCCAATAATGGAACGATAGTGATCACTTTATTGGTCAAAACATGAAACATGAATTCCCACTATTATGGCAGTTGATTGGAGCGTAGGACAGTCGACTCCTGCGGGAACAGCACGTGTCTGAAGACCCCGCAGCGGTGATTTTCCGCGAGGAGGCTGAAGCCGTGCCCGCGGAAAGCGACTGTGCGGAGTGGAAATCAACATAGCAGTTACATCGTCTTTTATATCAACTATGACAATGAAAAGCTACAATCATTACGAAAAGCGCCTTGTTTTAAATGTCCTTTGCTTTACTTTACCACCTGTTTCTATATACAATTAGATTACTATAAAAAGCTAAGGAGTGGTGATTTCAATGAGTCATGAAGATTGTATCTTTTGTAAGATTATTGATGGGGAAATACCTTCGGCTAAAGTATACGAAGACGAACATGTCTATGCTTTCCTGGACATAAGTCAGGTAACGAAGGGGCATACACTTGTAATTCCAAAAACACATACGAAGAATATTTATGAAACCTCACCGGAAATTGCCAGTGAACTGTTTGGCCGAGTACCCATAATAGCAAACGCTATCAAAGAAGTATATAAGCCTATCGGTATGAACTTGTTAAACAATAATGAAAAGCCTGCAGATCAGTCTGTTTTTCATTTACATATCCATCTTATTCCACGCTATGGTGAGGGAGATGGATACTCATCTAATTGGTCTGTTCATGCAGATGATTACACAGCAGAAGATTTACAGCAAATCGCCAAAGACATCAATGAAAAAATAGTTGTGTAGTGCAGAAATGAATAATTGAGAGATTTGCAGGTATCAGAAAATTAGTACTTTTTATTTATTGATTTATTTGGTATAATAACTATACGTTTCTGCAACTGACAATGAGTGTACAGTTGAGAAATAATCTAAAAATTGAGCTGAGTGAAGCTGAGAAGAGGAGAGTTATAAATGAATACAAGAATTTTGGTCATATTGTCACTGTTAGTAGGGATTGGTGCCGTATTGCATGCTGTAGTTCCGCCTATTTTATTCGGGGTGAAACCTGATATGCTGTTATCGATGATGTTTTTAGGGATTCTTTTATTCCCCAAGGCAAAATACGTCGCTCTATTAGCTATTGTTACTGGAGTTATATCTGCGTTAACAACAGCTGCACCTGGTGGCCAAATAGCTAACCTCATCGATAAACCAATTACAGCACTGGTGTTTCTAACATTATTTCTGTTAGTAAGAAAAAGAGTCAGCACTACTATTAGTGCACCTGTTCTGACTGCTATCGGTACGATGGTCAGTGGCGCGATATTCTTGAGCGTAGCGTTATTCATTCTAGGGATGATGGAAGGTGGATTTATTGCTCTATTCCTGGCAGTAGTCTTACCTGCAGCGGCTGTCAACACACTAATCATGATTGTAGTCTATCCTGTAGTTCAAGGGATCATGAAGAGGTCGCAACCAATTACTGTTACCTAATGAAATGGATCGTAAAATCCTCTGGCACGCAGTATGTCAGAGGATTTTTTTAAAAATACATATCCCTAGAAATTTAGTGTCTGCTTAAATTAATTATCCTTACGTTACGAAATAGGTTTGATAGGACAGCAAAAAGAGGAAAAGATATAATAAGAGACAGAAAGGAGCGTATAAATATGTCAAAAGGAAAATCATTACTACTAGGACTTATGGTTGGGGGTGCAGTAAGTGCTGCCGCTACATTATTAAGCACCCCTTCTTCCGGTAAAGACTTGCGCGGTCGTGTGAAAAATCAAGGATTAGAATGGAAGGATATGTTAGCTAATTTGAAAGAGGATGGAATGCGCCTTAAAAACCAAATTACAGAGACATCGAAGGAAGGTGCTGCACTGATTAAAGAACTGACTCAAGAAATGAAAAAGTCTGTACAGGAATGGAAACAAACAGTAGAACCCCATCAGGAAAATATACATCAATACCTAGAGCAAATTGAATCCAGCCTGAAAGACCTCGAAGAAAAAGTAAAGAAACAATAAGTATAGAGCTTTCTCCACTGAGAAAGCTCTTTTCTTTTTGGCTCTTGTTGTTAATCTTTGTTCCTATTAATTGAGCAGTTGGTATGTTTTGTACCAAAAACTACTTAGTCGTGTAATCGCAAAACTCCCTCACTTTGATGCTGCAATACTTTTCATAAACAGCTACAGTCACATTCTTTTAGAATTTGGCTATGATAGTTGTATTCAACGCTCAGTCAGAAATTATTGCAGATTCATGCAGAGCAATTACTCTAATGGATCACTTCTACCTTCTATCTAAAATATTATATCTTTACTATTTACTCAATGCCTTCAAGCCATTCGTCTACTTTATCCTGGTTGTCTTCAACCCAAGTTGCTGCTGCATCTTCTGGAGAAGCACCATTGTAAATTTCAAGCATTACAGACTCCATGTCTTCAGTTGTCCAGTTGAACTGATCGAGAATTTTAGTTGCGTTTGGCAGATCTTCTTCTAAGCCCTCACGAACCATTGTTGCAATAATTTCTTCATCACCAAATGTGCCTTCTGGATCTTCCAAGTACTTAAGATCGTATTCAGCAAATTTCCAGTGTGGCGTCCAACCAGTAACAATAATGGGTTGCTCACTATTAATAGCACTGCCTAATTCTGTTGCCATTGCACCACTGGATGATGTCTGAACTTCCCAGCCATCCAAATTGGCATAATCTTCAAGAGCTTGCTCAGCAGCCCCTACGACACCAGCTCCCGGCTCTATACCAGTAATCCTGCTGTCATCTTCATCTGTTAAATCTGCAATTGAATTAGCTTCCATGTATTCAGGTACAACTAAACCAATTTTAGCACCTTCTAAGTTAGCACCCAGATCTACAACCTGATCTCCGTATGCTTCAAACTGTGTACCATGTGTTGCCGGTAACCATGCAGCGACCATGCCGTCTGCTTCACCATTAGCAACTGCTTCCCACATAACAGCATTATCAAGAGGTGTTAATTTAACATCATAGCCCTGGTCTTCCAATACTTTACCAATTACATTTGTTGATGCAATTTCAGAATCCCATTCTACGTAAGCTAATTCAATTTCCTGACCTTCTTCTGTTGCTGCACCGTCTGATGCTCCATCTGTGCCGTTATCAGTTGCGTCGTCATCTGATCCACAACCTGCTGCGAATAATGTTAATGAAAGTCCGGTAGCAATACCAAGACGTTTCCAGTTAAGTTTGAACATAACTATAAATCTCCCCTTTTACAATTTTATATCTATGGAAACTTTTCCTATAGAAAAGGTACCAACAATTAATTAAGCGTCTTTCTTACGGTTTAAATTTTGCGTAACGCGATCAATAATAATCGCTAAAATAACTATTCCCAGACCTGCAACAAAACCTGTTCCTACCTGGGCACGCTGCAGTGCAGAGAGAACTTCTCTTCCAAGCCCCGGCGCACCAATCATGGATGCAATTACAACCATAGATAATGCCAGCATAACTGTTTGGTTGATCCCAGCCATTATGGTAGCCTTGGCCATCGGGAGCTCAACTTTAAATAATTTCTGTGATCCCGTACTGCCAAATGCTTCAGATGCTTCTACCAGCTCTCTGGATACTTGACGGATACCCAGATTCGTAAAACGCACGGTTGGTGGTGTAGCAAAGATTAACGATGCAAACACACCAGGTACCATTCCTATGCCGAAAAAGGCAACAGCTGGGATTAAGTATACAAATGCAGGCATTGTCTGCATGAAGTCTAATACCGGAGTAATAATTGTTTCAGCTGTTTTACTCTTAGACATTAGTATACCAACAGGAACTCCTATCATTATGGATAGTACACTTGCTATTAATACGAGAGTAAATGTACTCATTAGATGTTCCCAGAGACCCTGGTTATAAATCAACCATAATCCAACAATAGAAAATGCTGCTAATCCAAATTTCTTTCCAGTGATAAAAAAGGTAAACAATGCAGCTAAAATGATTATGATAACCGGAGGGATTGCCGATAAAGCATCAGATGTAATGTCCATGAAATTTCCAAAATGTTCTTTAATTGGATTAAACAAGAATGAAAACTTTTCAGTTACCCAATCTGTACCACGTTTCGTTCCTTCTGCAATTGGTATTCTCGGAATAAAATCCATTATTGCATCAAACATCTAAGTTCACCTCGCCATCTCCGGCAAGTGCAGCAATAACTGCTCCCCGCACAATAATACCTATCAGTTTGCCATCTTCTATAACGGCAACCGGAATTGGTGAATCATGAATAATATTAAATATTTCATTCATGGAAGTTTCTTTATCTACTTTTGGTATATCGTTCTTTAAAATATCTTCAAGGTTGCTGATCTCATTCTTACGTGCTTCCAAAGCATCATCTGCTGTTATATAACCTTTTAGATTCCGTTTGCTGTCAACTACATAAATACTTGACAGTCCTTCTTCACGCATTCGCTCTAATGCTACACGCGGTCCATGTTTATCTACATTAACTGTTTCTGGGCGCTTCATGATATGTTGAGCTGTTAAAACCTTAGACCGATCTACATCTTCTACGAATTTCTCGACATAGTCATTCGCAGGGTTTACTAAAATTTCCTCTGGTGTGCCAATTTGTACAATTGACCCATCCTTCATTAGAGCGATTCGATCACCTATACGTAAGGCCTCATCCAAATCATGTGTAATAAATAAAATTGTTTTCTTCATTGTTGACTGCAAATCAATTAGTTCGTCTTGCATTTCTTTGCGGATTAATGGATCTAACGCAGAGAATGCCTCATCCATTAACAGCACTTCTGGATCATTAGCCAGAGCGCGGGCTAAACCAACCCTCTGTTGCATACCACCTGATAGTTGATTTGGTTTTTGATAAGCATAGTCTGTTAGACCAACTAACTCCAATGCTTCGAGTGCTTTCTTCTTTCGCTCTTCTTTCGGCATGTCTTGAATTTCCAAGCCAAATTCAGCATTTTCTAAAATAGTACGATGCGGGAAAAGTGCAAACTTCTGAAACACCATACTCATTTTTTCTCTGCGAACCCTTCGTAATGATTTTTTATCCATCGTTGCCAGATCTTCTCCATCAACGAAGATACTTCCTTCCGAAGGTTCAATTAAACGATTGACCAATCGTACCAGCGTTGATTTACCACTACCAGACAATCCCATAATTACAAATATTTCCCCAGCTTCTACAGAGAATGAAGTTCTATTAACCCCAACTGTATGCCCTGTTTCACTAAGTATAGTTTCTTTACTAGATCCCTTATCCAGAAGCTTTAAAGCCTGTTTCGGATTTTTACCAAATATCTTTGATAAATTTTTAGCCTCAATTACCGGCATATCTTTCACCTCTTTTTTTATTTCTAGCTTCGTATTATCTGCGAACCATGATAATAGACCCGCAACTTTCAGATTAGATAACATACATGCAAAAGAATGAAATCCAAAGTTAGTTTGTTAATCCCGTTAAGATTTCATTGGATCCGATCCGTATTGAGCTACTTTAATACTATAAACCTAATAACTATACAATACAAACTTTAAATCTGGCTTATTTTGTTTATATTTTTCGTACAGTTTATACTGTACGAAAAATACATTGGGATTACTTTGAATACCTCGCAATTACTCTCAATTACTGTCCAATCACCTGTTTTCATTAAAAATCATTTTAGTGTAACCTTTATGTATCAGTGTTTAGGAGGATTTTATGCAGGTTAATAAAAAAGAAGAAGTAACAAATAAAATAATGGTTGAATTCTCAAAAACAATTGAAATGTTCGATTTGACACCTTTAGAAGCACGTTTATTTGCTTTTTTATATTTGTCAGAGAAACCTTTGACTTTAGATGATATGAGTGATGCAATGGGAAAGAGTAAAACATCAATGAGTACTGGTGTAAGAAGTCTCTTGGAGTTAAACCTTGTCACGCGAGTGTGGAAGAAAGGAGAAAGAAAAGATTTATTCCAGGCTAATACACAGCTGTTTAAAACCTTTATGAATACGTATATTAATAAATGGATAGATGCCACAAAACATCAAAATCACTCTCTCGTAGAGATTAATAAGCTCCTTGTCGAACAAAAGAGAAGTGACTTTACCGACGACCTTGCATCTGTAGATAATCGATTGAATGATATTATAGACTTCCATACACAAGTAGAAGCATTATTTAGGGAAATGAAACAAGACTAGGTGAGCTGTGGGTCGGGCTGACAGAAATACTTTTAATCCAGTTCACTGCATCGTATAGTTACGATGTTTTTAAACATTATAACAGCTGTTTATATAGTATAAACAGCTTGGCCATCTAATTTATTTAACTAAATCAGTAAAAATTTTAAAATGCGGGTCAATAGCTATCTCCACAACAGATTACCTTTTATGTTCATGTATTCCGGTATCAATTATATGAATAAATTCCGTTAACATGGCTGGGAAATACCCTTCCTTTTTCAATGCATAAATTGTTTCATTCGGCTCTAACCTCTCATTGAGCATTCCCGCAAAGTGAAGGAGCAAGGAAGTGAAATCAAGAAAGCCCTCTTCTTTTTGTTCTTCATAGTCCGAATTTAACACATGGAGCATATTAAATAGTTCATCATATTCTTCGTTTGTAATATTTTTTTCTATCATTAATTTTATAACTGGATACTCGTTCATATCCATAATTCCGGAAAGTAATTTCAAGTGAAATGACGTTGCATGATCAGTTATTCCTTTCAACCCAAAAACCCCCCTTATATACAATGAAAATACAGTAAAAATTCTATTTAAAAATTTATAAAAAGAATGGCTGAAAAAGTCTTGCTTTTTCCCTCTAAACATACTATGATTCATAAAGCGTTCATAAGAATTACAGTATGTATTGGAGGGATCAAAAATGAACTGCTGGAAATCAATAAATCTGACAAAAGAATTTGGGCATAGCAGGTTGTACATTGTATCATTTTTGATCGGTTTACTATCCTTTATTTTTCTTTATGTCCCAATTTCTATAGCACAGGGTACGAATCACACAAATGAAGCAGGGTTCCTGCCATTCATAATATCTTTAATCCTGTTGCCTACATTGCATTCACTTATGCATATTTTACCACTAATCTTAATGAAAAAACGTCTTAAAATAATATATAAAGGAAAAAACAAAATACTTCCCATTTTAAATTATTATACGAAATTTCACTTAACAAAAAAAGCATCTTTAATTGTAGCCCTTGCTCCGACTTTGTTAATTACAATTCCAGGCATCGCAGCAAGTTACTTGTTCATTGATTATTCCGTATATATACTCTTATTTACTTGTGTTCATATTGGTATAACCTTTATTGACTTTTTATATGTTCTTTATATTGTAAAAGCACCTAAAAAGGCATTTATTGAAAATGGTAATGATGGATTTGATATTCTTATAAAATCCCATTCATAATGTGTTATTTTTGAGAATCCCACCCCTGCGCCTTACGGTGACACGGGTGGGGATTCCTCGTTTTAAACCTCTTTCTCACCTGTACCTGAAAGGGTGCTACAACCTATAATTCCTTTCTCGTTCGGAAAATATGTAAATATAAAGCCGAAATCTCTAATTTTTGATAAAAATTAATCATAAACTTTACTGTTCATATGCTGAATCTTTTGGTAGAGTTATAAATATGATGTTTAATTCGACTGTATGATCCTTAGTAAGGAGGTTTCCCCTTGAGTATTATGTTTGTGTTGTATGCTTTTTTAGTATTATTTATTTTTAACTCTCTGACACATAAATTCTGCACGAAGACAGAAATGGATTTAGCTAAGCAGAATAAAATTTTTCGAGTGACTAATATTATGATTGTAATATTACTTATAAATGCTTATGTAAAAATACTAAATGTGATGGTTTAGTTTCATATACTGTGCTGCTGATTGGTTTTTTTACAAAGGACTATTTTTTCTATATTAAAATATGGTATATTTATCAGTAGTGAAAAAGCACATTAAGATTAGGAGTGTTCATAGATGAAGAAATTGACGATCGCTGTAGCATTAACAGCAGGCGTTCTGACATTAGCAGCGTGTAATGCGAATGAAGATGATCAGGAAGTAGTTGTTGAGACCAATGCAGGTAATATAACAAAAGAAGATTTTTATGAGGAACTTAAAGCGCGACACGGAGAAGCAGTACTTCAGGAGTTAGTAACTTTACAAGTTCTGGAAAATAACTATGACGTTAGTGATGAAGAAGTAGAAAGTGAAGTTGAGAAGATGAAGGATCAATTAGGCGAACAATTTGAGATGGCACTCCAACAACAAGGAATTGGTTCTGAAGAAGAATTTCGTAAAATAATACGTATTAGTCTATTACAAGAGGCGGCCATTTCGGAAGATGTTGAAATTACAGAAGAAGAAATGCAAGAGGAATATCAAAGACAAAATACAGAAATTGATGCACAGCATATATTGGTAGAAGATGAAGAAACTGCGAATGAAGTAAAGGAAAAGCTTGATAAGGGCGAAGATTTTGCAGAGCTGGCAGGTGAGTATTCTACAGATGGCTCAGCAGAAGATGGTGGCAACCTTGGTTACTTCTCTATAGGCCAAATGGTACCTGAATTCGAAGAAGTTGCATTCGGTATGGATGAAGGCGATATCAGCGAACCAGTTGCTTCACAATATGGCTTCCATATCATTAAAGTAAATGATAAACGTGAAAGAGAAGAAAGTATAGGCGAATTTGAGGATGTAAAAGAAGATATCCGTCGTGAACTTTTAAATCAAAAGCTGGACGTAACTGCAGCTCAGGAAAAGATTAACAACTTGATGCAGGATGCTGATATCAATGTAAAAATAGATGAATTCGAAAATATTTTTGAACAGGAAGAAGCACAGGGTTAATAAGGTCACTCTATTACGAAGGCTAATACATCAACTATGTATTAGCCTTTTCTCATCTCAATAAACCCTAAATAAGGATTCCCTTCCTTTGGTGTGCGGTCGATCATTCTGATATCTGTTGTTTTCTGCCTTGCTTAAGCTCTCTCTCGGCTTCAAGTCTGTCCATGTATACTCTTCCCTCACGTTCAATAAACTGTTGTTCCAGCAGTCTCTCAGCCCGCATTGCTCGTAATGCCATATATCCACTTAAGAAAATAAAAATAATCATCATCAAAACCCACCAAGGTACCCCAACTATCATGTTTCAGCCTCCCTTGTCCATATCTCTACCACATATATATGAGCAACGTTTCAGAAAAATAACCCCTGCTTAATTTTCTTCAAATAACGGCTTATAAAATGCCCGGTTATCCATTGCAAACATTCGCTCTGTAAATTCACCAGGCTTCACTTTATCCAAGGCACGATTTAACATATTCATCTTGGCGTCCATTAAATCAATTAAGTGTAAGATTTCCGCTTCCCTCACCATTGGTGGCTTTGGACTGCCCCACTCTGCCTTGCCATGATGGCTTAATACGAGATGCTGTAATATTACTACCTCTTCACCTTCAATTTGGAGTTCTTTCGCCATCAACCCAATTTCTTCGACCATCATCGGAATATGACCTAACAGCTTTCCTTCTGTGGTATAAGTTGTAGTTACTACCCCTGACAACTCTTTGAGTTTGCCCAGGTCATGTAAAATAATACCAGAATACAACAGATCCTTATTAAGCTCCGGGTAAAGTATATGCAGTTCCTTCGCTATAGCAAGCATACTGACAATGTGATGTGCCAGCCCGGAAACATATTCATGATGATTTTTCGTTGCTGCAGGATAAGTTAATAGGTCTTCCTGGTATTTTTTTATAAATGCCCTTACCATCCGCTGTAAGGCAGGATTTTTCATTTCAAAAATTGCTTCTGTAAGCTTGTCTGCCAAAACAGATTTTTCAACTGGGGCCTTTTCAACGAAATCAGATATATAAACGTCATCAGTGGGCTGAGCAGGACGGACGGCCATTATCTTAAGCTGGGATCTTCCACGAAACTGGTTAACTTCACCTGATATTTTTACTATTTGCTCTGGTACAAATAGAGCTTCGTCTTCCTTTTTAGCATCCCACAGCTTTGCTTCAATTTCTCCAGTTGCATCCCGCAGAATCAATGTAAGAAATGGCTTTCCATTACTCGCAACTCCCTTAGTCGCCTCTTTAATCAGCATAAAGTCATCAATTGCATCTCCCACACCGGCAAATCCTATCCCATTTTTCATACCTTTCTCCCCCTTAACGATAAAGAGATTGACCTAAAAAACAGGCAAGTACAACTAGCCATATTTTAATGTCAATCTCTGTTGTTATTTATTTTTTGGAATGTAATCAAATATCTTGCCTGATTCAATTACATGGATAAACTTCATTAGCCATTCATAGTAATTTCGGGCGTAACTGAGTCTCTCTATATCGTTTTCAATTTTCCGCTTTAAAGACTCATCCATCGTGTCCCGCAGGATATCCTCCAGTTCAGCAATCGTCTCATCTGCTTCTTCAATATTTGTCTCTGTATGCTGTCTCCACCTGTTCCCAAACAACGAAGTAAACGATTTATACCAATCTTCTTCGGACTGGTACAGATCCTTACGTATACCCTTCTTGAACGTCGATTCTACCATTCGCATATCAGACAATGTGCGGACTCCTGTCGACATACTTGTTTTACTCATCTCCAGTGCATCACGCATATCGTCCAGTGTCATCGGTTTATCTGCAAAATACAGAACACCATACAAACGTCCCACAGATGATGTAAGACCGTAAAGATTCATATTCTTTGCAATCACTTGTATGAACTTCTCAATTGTTTCATCATACTTTTCCCAGTCTAGTTCATTTTTCTCTGGCAATGGATGTCCCTCCATCTGCATATATAATCTGAAAATAGTTTATCACTATTTGTCATTTAATGCGAACAGAATCTTACAGATGCATGATTTCCGAATCTTTAGATGATTCTACCACTTCCTTTTTACATGTAAAAAGGATCACCTGCTGCTTTTTGGCTACCTCATGTACAATATCCATTATTCTGCTCGTTCGAACTGTATCAAAATGTACAAATGCATCATCAATGATGAAAGGCATACGGTTCTTCTCGGTCATTATCTCACTAATTGCTAAACGCAGCGAAATATACAGCTGATCCAGCGTTCCCTGGGAAAGCTCCGTAACTGTATACCGCATCCCATCAGCTGCTGCCACTTGAAAAAGTTTAGTAGTGGAAGGTGCATAAACGGCTTGATAAGCATTTCCGGTAAGTATAGTAAAGTAATGAGAAGTACGGCTGATCACCTTCATTAAATACTTTTCACGATAAGTTCGCTTCGTTTCCAAAAGCATTTCTTTGGCTGTTTTCAAAACTGCCCATTCCTTTGCAAGCTTCGTCAATTGTTCCTTTTCCAACTCATATTGGTGAAGTGTCTTAGAATAGGATTCCGAAGACTCCATATAGGCAAGGTCTGCTTTTATATCTGCCAGTTGCTGACGTTTTGTGTCCAGGGTTTCTTCCAAATTACTGATTAAGGTCTGGGTTTGCTGGTAGTTAACTAGAAGTGTACCCTCATCCGGCCTCTCTTTTGCTAATTGCTTCCAGGTATCCTCAGGAAGAGCAGCAGTGAGTTGTTCAATGCTTCTTTCCATTGCTTTTTTTATAGCAGTTCTTTCAGATAATTGGTTCCCTTTTTGGTAGAATTCGTCTTCTGTTTCTACTAGTGCACTCCGATAAAGTACATTAACCTCTTTTTCATATGTTTCGAGTTTTTGTATCACTTCATCCTGTGAACCTCTATTATCTTCTATTAAGTTTTCGTATTGTTCCAGCTGTTTTTGTATACTCTTTTTTCTTTGCATGATTTCTTCCAGATATTCAAGCTGTCTGTTAACTGGGCTATCTTTCAATTCCCCCTGATATGCTTGAAGAAACATAGTTAGTTTACAAGCAAAGTTGCCAGTTTGTGCTTCGAGTACTTCCACACTCTGACGAAGTTCCTCCCGCTCATGGGTTAACCGCAGGAGATTCTTCAAACTGTGGAAAAAGTCCGGCCAGTATACTACTTCTATATTCAGTAAAAATGGGTATATCTCTAATTGTTCTTCTATTTGTAGCTGCATACTGGCTTCTTTACCTTCAACTAATTTTCTTTTTTCATTCCATTTTATAAGTTTAATATCTGTATTTTTAATCTGTTCTTCTACAGTTGCTATTTCTGCTTCATGTTTGTGATGGACCGACAGTAAATATTCAGCCTCGTCTATTTCTTCCTTCGTCAGCTGAACAGATGGTAAATGGAGGTCTTCCTGATACATTATTTTTTCCATCTCGGATATCGACTTTTTAGTCCATACCCATTGCCCAAGACCGACTACTAACATAAATCCCATTAATCCAAACAAAAAGGCCAAATCTGTAATAAATCCTACTATACCGAGTAAAAGACTGGCGACGATGAATCCTGTCACGATTGTCCTGCTGTTTTTAATTTTTCCGGCTTTGTTTTTCGCCCAGTTTCCAGATCGTTCTACAGACTCCCGCTGTAGCCTTTGCAATAAGCTTGTTTCTTTATATATATTGATTTTTTGATTAAGGTCCGCTACCTGTTTATCTGTTAAAAGGACATCTTCTATTCCTTGTAGTTGGTTTATTAAATAATTCCGTTCATTTTTCAGTTCATTATGCTCCTTTTTTAGCTGTTCTTTTTCAAAAGCTAACTTATCGGAGCTATCTTTTATTTGTTTCCATGTATTTTCCAAGTAAAAAGGGAAGGATAATTCAGTTAAATCTTCTTCTCTAATTCCAATATTCAAATCACTTATTTCGTTTTTTAGCTGGATAGTCAATTTATTTATGCTAGCGGTATTTCTATCCAGTTCTGACAAAGCTGCATTATAAACTGGTTTGTATTCAATTAATTTCTCAGCTTCTTCATAGCTTGTTTCCTTTTCAAAACCCGCTTGTAATTCAGCCATCTTTTCTTTGTATTTCTGTTTATTATGCTGTAAAACTGCATGCTCGCTTTTTAAAGGCAGAAGATTTTCTTTTACTCTTTCAAGACGATCTATACCATCTTCGGGGAAAGGAATCTCGGCAGGATAACTTGATAATTTCTGTGACAGGTTTAAGTAATCCTGTAAAATTGGTAACGCATGTTGCTTTTTTTCTATCAGAAGCAGATTTTTGTTACCGTCTTTTAATTTAATCTGTAATTGGTCGATATCCTCTGACAAACTAGCTTTTTGGGCGCTTTTTTCGCGGTAAGATGCCTCAGCAGACTTATAGCTGTTTACCATATGAAACAGCTCATCCAATGAATCCAGTTGCTGATTAATCGCTGGTTTTTTTCCAAAAGGCTTAAACAGTTCCCCAATCCTGTTATCCAATCGCTTTTCAACAGAGTAGATTGTCGTTGAACCTGTTAGGCCTATGCCAAGGAGGACTTCACCCAAATCCTCCTCTTTCATATCTTTCAAACCAGTTAAATCCAGTGCTGAAAAAGAAAAAATGGACTGATAGGTCTGATAGGTCATCCCCTTTAAACGTTCTCGCAACCACTCGTCGTCATATTCCTGCCCACTGTCTGTGTAACAGACTGCTGACCCATTTTTGACCTCATCAATCCGTTCTACCGTAAAGTTTCCGAAAGCCGGATCATAAATAGTAATCCTTCCTCCCATTTTCCCACTTGTTTTCGGCCGATAGAATGCGCGTTGCTTCGGTGGTAAACCAAACAGCATAAAGAGAATGAATTTCTGTAATGTTGATTTCCCGGATTCGTTTTCACCATAGATCACATTAACTGAGTCACTTGTAAAATCTATGGTGAAATCCACCCATTTGCCAAAACCAAATATAGTAGCCTTTTGTATCTTCATTCCATTCACCTTATTCCTTTAAAAGTTCATGAAGTAACAGTTCTTCTGCCTCAGCCTTAATGGACTGTTCCTCTTCTTCAGATAATCTGGTAATATATTTTCTTGCTTGCCTTTGCTGATACAGCTCTTTTAGAAGCGGCTGTATCGAGTCCTCTTTAATGTGACGGGACAGCTCTCCAATAAAGTGTTCCTCTCCATATAAATTTCTGTTGGGACTGCTGCAGGGGTACTGGAAGGAATAACGGAATACATAGCCCCAGGCTTGCTGATAAACTATCGTTTCGTTAACCAAGTCAATAATGTCCTCAAAAAGCTTCTCACTTTTCCACTTTTTTAATCTTGTATTAGTACTAACTAATATCAAGTCGTACAGCTTGTTTACACTTGTCTGTAAGGCAGCTTGTATTTTTGTTTCCACCTGATGAATTTCTTGGCATTCCGAAATGTCCAATTCTACTCGCTGGAATTGCACTGCCTGTAAGGGAATAAAGTCTAGTTCTGATCTACCTTCGGTCAGGACAACATGATAGCATCCTTTTTCACCTGTTTCCTTGCGATGCCTTCCCTGCGTATTCCCAGGATAGACAACCAATGGATTGTCTTTTAATACCTCCCGCTGATGAATATGTCCTAACGCCCAGTAGTTAAAATCCTGCTCCATAAAATCACTAAGCTGAAATGGCGCATAAACATCATGCTCTGTATTCGTGTGAACACTGCCGTGGAGCATTCCAATATGAAAAGGAACAGTATCATCTGTAATCACATATTCCATTATCTTCTTTTCAGTTACCGACCGGTTTTCATAACTAAACCCATAAATAGTCGCTGTTGCTTTTTCGTTTTTCTTATATGTAAACTGACCTACCTTTTCTTTCGGGAAAATAAATACATTATCAGGGTAAGTAACAGGATAACTATTTCCCTGTATGTAATCATGGTTGCCATAGGACAGATAAACCGATATATGATTGCGCTTTAATTCTTCAAATGCTCTTTTTAACCGCACCTGAGCCTTTAAACTCTGCTTTTCATTGTCAAATAAATCCCCAACGAGAAGAATAAAGTCAACTTTTTTCTCTATTGCTGTATTTACCAACCGATCAAGCGCAACAAACGTACTTTCACGTATTTCCTGTAAAATTACGTCTGGGACATCAGCCAATCCTTTGAACGGACTGTCCAAATGCAGATCTGCTGCATGTATAAAGGATATTTGTTCTGACATTTGCCTTACCTCCATTCAGCCACTCTCATCCCTAGTTTAGCAAATACACTGATAGAATGCACGTTCTATTCGTTTGAAAGAAAAAGGCCACAAACTGTGACCTCTTTTTTAACACTTCTACTCTTTTTTCGATAAAGCTATCGCCTTTTTGAAGTCCTTTAATGAACTGGAGCGACCATACATCAATACGCCGCCTCTGTATACTCTGGCTCCAATTAACCCGAGAAGTACAATAGTTCCAATTAAAATACTCATTGCTAACGCAACTTCCCACAATGGTATATCCAGCATTCCAATACGCAGGAACATAACCATAGGTGTAAAAAAGGGAATGAAGGAACTAATTGTTACAAACGTTGATTCCGGCATCCCAATCCCGAACATGGCAATAAAGAAGGCAATAATAATTAAGAATATCATCGGTAATAGTAACTGTTGAACATCTTCCACTCTGCTTACCAATGATCCGAGCATCGCTGCTAGTGTAGCATAGAGTAAATAGCCTAACAGGAAGAATACAATAGCATAGACATAAATAGTGGGTGAAGTGTCCTGAATACCGAATTCCTCAAAGAAGCCACCTGAAAGTTCATCCTGCTTAGAAGTAATTAAAAAGTACCCTGCTGCAACAAAAAGGACTACTTGTGTTAGACCAAGTAATGCAATGCCGATTATTTTTGCAAACATATGGGTAACTGGTGAGGCACTGGATACTAGAATCTCCATCACGCGCGAAGATTTTTCAGTAGCTACATCGGTTGCAATCATTTGTCCGTATAGCATGACAGCCATATATAACAAAAATAACATAACATAGACAACACCTCTTGCCTGATTAAGCTCTTCTTGTGTCTTAGCTTCTTCATCCAACGCAATCGTCTGAAACATTACAGGTGCGTTAATTTCAGCCAGCGCTGCTTCATCAATTCCAGACTGCTCCGTCGCAATTGTTATTTTCACTTGCTGCAGATGCTGTTCCAAAAACAGTTGATTACCAATGTCAGATATACTATTAACAAAGTATTTGGCCTCTGGTAATTGATTACCATTCAGTGATAATATCATAAATGCTTTGAATTCACCCTCTTTAACAGCCGCTTTCGCTTCTTCCTCCGAACCTTCAAATGCAACTAATTCCATTTCATCATTAGTACCTTCTACATTCTGTTTCAATGGCTCAAAAAGTGTATTAGATTCATCGAGCACAGCAATTCTCTCCTCCGCGTCACCAGAAAGTGTTTCCATTATCGTTTGGAAATTTGCTATCCCAAAAATAAATAATAATGTGATCAGGGTACTAATAAGGAAGGTTTTCGCTTTTACACGTGTCATATAAGTATGAGACATAATAATCCAAAACTTATTCATAGGAAGCACCTACTTTCTCGATAAAAATATCATTCAGTGATGGCTCTTCCAGATCAAATTTACGGATAAATCCTTTTCCTTGCAGTGCAGAAAATATAGTCTGTGAAACAGCTTCATTTTTGATCTGCAGCTCACAGCCCTCTGTAATCTGTTTATAATGAACGACACCCGGGTATTCTTTCAGGAAATCCAGGGGTGTTTCTGAATGAATCACTAAATTTTTCTTGCCATAGGAACGTTTAATATCCCGCAGCGTTCCCTGTACAACCGGCTTCCCTTTATGGAGTATACACAAATGCTTACACAGTTCTTCCACATGATCCATTTGGTGGGATGAAAATACGATGGAAGTACCTTGCTCCTTCAAGTCCAAAACTGCTTCTTTGAGCATTTCCACATTTATTGGGTCCAGCCCGGAAAACGGTTCATCCAAAATTAATAATTCAGGTTTGTGTATAATTGCAGAGATAAATTGAATTTTTTGCTGGTTCCCTTTTGATAGTTCCTCTACTTTTTTGTTCATATATTCAGGTACCTTAAATCGTGCCAGCCATTTCTCTGTCTCTGACAGGATAGTACCTTTATTCATTCCCCTTAATTTCCCCAAATAGATTAACTGATCTTTAACGGTCAACTTAGGATATAATCCCCTTTCTTCTGGAAGATAACCAATTAAATGACTTTTATCATAGCCTATAGACTCGCCATTCCAGGAAATTTCTCCTTCTGAACTATCTAGTAATCCAAGAATCATACGGAATGTAGTAGTTTTTCCAGCTCCATTTCCACCTAGAAACCCAAACATTTCATTCTCTGGAATTTCTAGTGATAGCCTGTCCACAGCTATATCCCTACCAAAACGCTTTGTTACATTTTTCAGTACTAATGTCATTTTTATTCCCCTTTCCAAGTTGTAGTACGTACGAAATCCAAAACCGTTTCATTTATATCCCCCTCGTTAAAATTTTGTGTTTACTGAAGATACCTACAGGATAAAAATTCCTGTATAATAAAAGCAGGAAACTATTGAATGACCAAGAATATGTAGTATATACACCTATTGAAATCAGGGAGGAAAAAGCATGCGATCTTATGTATTAACAGTATTTGAACAAACCGGCGAAAAACTACTTGACGAGACATTTACTGCTGCAAGTGATGATGAAGCAAAAGAGATCGGCCAGAAGCGATTAACGGATGAAGGGTACGGTGACCATACACACCGGTGTGTTACACCCGAAGCAAAATTAATACTATTTCACCGATAAACAAAAGACGACTTCATATTTCTGAGGTCGTCTTGTAAATTATATAGTCTACTTCCCCTTAAATAGTGGTTTTCTTTTATCCAGAAAGGCTTGTACACCTTCCTTGTGGTCTTCCGTGTTTCTCAGTTCCCATTGCGCCTTTTGCTCTTCGTTTAAATAATACTGTAGTTCCGCTTTTTGTTTTGAATGGTAAATCATTTTTGTTTTAAGCATAGCAACCATCGGGGACGTTAAAAGTCTGCCTGCCAGCTGACTAGCATGTTCTAGTACTGGATCATCTGTTGTGATATCTACTAACCCCATCGCTTCAGCTTTTGGTCCTTTTACCTGCTCCAGACCCCATGTGAACTGTTTTGCTTTCTGAGCACCCAACCGCTGCTCCAGCCAGAAATGTCCGCCACCATCTGGTGCCAGCCCTACACCTATAAATAACATTCCCAACTTGGAATCATTTTGGGCAACTACGTAATCTGCTGTCAAGGCCAAGCTTAGCCCCAGACCTGCCGCTGATCCATGAATAGCTGAAATAATGATTTTCGGCATAGTATACAATTTCATTACAATCTTTCCAATCGTCTGCATTACTTCATCATAGATCTCTCTGTCTGCAAAATCTTTTAACATCTGCATGTCTCCACCAGCACAGAAAGCTTTTCCTTTGCCTGCCAGGATAACAAGTTCATCCGTGTTTTTCTCAACTTGTTCAATTACTTTCAGCAGTTCTTCTAGCATTTCTTTGTTTAACGCATTATAACGGTCTGGACGATTTAAATAAATATAAGAAATCTGATCCTTACTCTCATGTAACACAGTTGCCATACAAGCTAGTCTCCTTTAAAAATAATATGTACTATTCTTAGTTAAATTCGCTGTACGTATTTAAAATCCTGCAAGAAAACAAAAAACCCACAGACTTTAATCCTGCGAGTTTAATAATTTCAATATTTTGTTATTCAGCTACTTCTTCTTGACCACCGTACAGTTCTTCCAATGGTTTTGTAATAATTCGACTAACATCATTGATTACTTGGTTTAGGCGTTGTTCTTCTTCCATCAATTTAGATATATCTTGATGTTGTTGAACAAGTTCTACCACCTGACGAGCCTTTTCAACTTCTTCTTCCGTAATTTCTTGTCCTTGCATTTGTTTTTCCTGTAATGCCATTTGAGTGTCGCGGAAGTTTTCAAACATTTGTTTAGCAGAAGCATCATTCATAACTGCTTCGTAAGCTACTTTTAAATTATTAAATTCCTCACTCTCGCGGATTGCTTTTTCTAAATCATACGCACTGTCATAAATATTAGGCATGATATATCCTCCTTTATTTTTCTTACTAAGTAAGTTCTCTGTTACTATAACAAACGTAAAGGTTCATGTATACCAATTCGGGGTACGGCTTTAAACCCTGAAAAAGGTTTTTCTATATGTGAATCATTGCTATAATTAAAATAAGACCGCACAGAAATGAGGTTTTAACAATGGTGAAACAACTCAAAAAAATATTTCCATCTTTTATTTTTTTCCAGGATTATAAGCAGGTTACAGCTACAGAATATCAATGGTTTATTACAGCAGATAATCAGATAATTGGCATTGATAATAGCGAATTAACGCAGAAAGATACATCAATACTCACCACCTTCCTCTCGCCATATAACATCAACATACCACTACCGACTGCAGAGGAGCAGCTGTGGAGAAAACGTATAGAGTCGACTAAAACAATATCTCATCATGAACTGGGTACTACAGTGTATCGATTTGTTTATTTCTCTATACAGAAAAATCAAATCGAACCGAAGCTGTTTAAGGAAGCTATTTATGCGTTTTTCACAAAAGCAGTTCCGATTATATGGGAAAATGAACACGAAGGAATGATCATTGAGGAAAAGAACGCTCATGCTGGGGAAGACTTATCGTATGAACAAATTATTGATGTACTGATGAGTGACTTATATGTAAAAATAAACTTCTTAGTAGGGCCTTACTTTGAAAATCTGAATAACATAAAGAAGCATTACTTATCTTTAGCGAGAAGCGCTGAACTAGCATTTACTTATTCTGACAAAGCTGTTGTCACATACATTGATACCATCCCATTTAAGTTGGTAGAACAAGCAGATAACGAATTCAAAAATGAAATTACCTCCATCGCCTTAAAAGAATTCGCTTCAGATGAAGACATGCTTCATACCATTAAAACGTTTCTCCAATGTAATTTAAATGTTTCCGTTACTGCAAAAGAATTATATATGCATCGGAATAGCCTGCAGTACCGGTTGGATAAATTCAATGAAAGAACAAACATAGATATTCGGCAATTTCACCAAGCATTAACTGTCTATTTAGCTCTCTTGGCAAACATGCACAAAGATTGAAGCGTTCTTTGTGCATCATTCCCATTACGATTTGGACGAACATTTCATATACTAGAGATAAGAAAGCACTTACATACATGGAGGGAATTAAATGGCTGAACTACGGTTGGAACATATTCAGAAGACTTATGATAAGAAAGTAATTGCAGTGGATGACTTTAATTTAAACATAGAGGACAAAGAGTTTATTGTTTTTGTTGGCCCTTCAGGCTGTGGTAAATCTACTACGCTGAGAATGATTGCCGGACTGGAAGAAATTTCAGACGGCGAATTATATATTAATGATAAGAAAATGAATGATGTTGCTCCTAAAGATCGTGATATTGCAATGGTCTTCCAAAATTATGCGCTTTACCCACATATGAACGTGTACGATAATATGGCATTCGGTTTAAAGCTTCGTAAATTTAAAAAAGATGAAATTGAAAAACGCGTTAATAACGCTGCTAAAATATTGGGACTTGAAGCGTACCTCGACCGTAAGCCAAAAGCACTTTCTGGTGGTCAACGCCAGCGGGTAGCATTGGGCCGTGCAATTGTCCGTGACGCTAAGGTTTTTTTAATGGATGAACCATTATCCAACCTTGATGCTAAATTACGTGTACAAATGCGTGCAGAAATACAAAAGCTTCACAGACGGCTGCAGACAACTACCATCTATGTAACACACGACCAAACAGAGGCAATGACAATGGCAACCCGCCTTGTTGTTATGAAAGATGGTATTATCCAGCAGGTCGGTGCTCCAAAAGACGTATATGACAACCCTGAAAATGTGTTCGTCGGTGGATTTATTGGTTCACCTTCCATGAACTTCTTTTCTGGTAAATTAACGGAAAGTTATTTTGAAATGGATAATGATATCAAAGTTAAGGTTCCAGAAGGAAAAATGAAAATGCTCCGTGAACAAGATTATATCGGCAAAGATATTATATTAGGTATCCGCCCTGAAGATATTCATGATGAGCCAGTGTTTATTGATTCAACTCCGGAGACGAAAATCACTGCTTTGATTGAGGTGGCGGAGTTAATGGGAGCAGAGTCATTCCTTTATTCTAAAGTTAATGATCAAGATTTTGTTGCACGCGTAGATTCCCGTTCTGATATAGTCGGGGGAGACAAGATTGTTTTAGCTTTTGATATGAATAATTCCCATTTCTTTGATAAAGATTCCGAACTGCGCATACGCAGTTAGAGAAAGAAACAAGAAGAGAAAGACACGTTTTGGTGTGTCTTTCTCTTTTATCTATTCTTGCAGATAAAGGGGAAGTCCAGATAGACCTCCCCTTTCATTGGATAGGGTATCATCCCTATAAGCCAGCTTTATTAAAATTATTGTCCACTCATTTGTTGTTGTGCAGTTTGAACTAGTCTTTTAGTGATCTCTCCACCAACAGATCCATTAGAACGTGAGGTAGTATCAGCACCTAGGTTAACTCCAAATTCTTGAGCGATTTCATATTTCATTTGGTCAAGAGCTTGTTGTACTCCTGGTACAACCAATTGGTTTGAGTTATTGTTATTAGCCATGTTTATCACCTCCTCTATACCTATTGTCCGCATTACCTAAAAACTTATAACAAATAAACATTGGTAAATTGTTGATGCACTTCCAAAAAGTCTGGATAAATAAAAATACGACAAAAAAGGCCACTACGTTAGTAATGACCTCTTAAATGTATTTTACTAATTTTTTATTTTGGATATGTCATTTCTTTCGGGTTGACATATTTATCGAAATCTTCCTCACTTAGTAACCCCAAATCTACTGCTGTTTCTTTTAATGTCGCGTTATCATTAAAAGCTTTTTTCGCTATTTTAGCAGCATTTTCATACCCAATATGCGGGTTTAATGCCGTTACTAGCATTAAGGAATCATTTAAATATTTTTCGATTTGTTCGAGATTTGGTTCCATACCTTTAGCACAACGTTCATCAAAAGAAAGAATACTATCTGAAAGTATCTGACAGGATTGCAGGAAGTTGTACGCAATAACAGGCTTGAATACATTTAATTCAAAGTTCCCCTGACTAGCTGCAAAACCAATTGTTGCATCATTTCCCATCACTTGTGCTACTACCATAGTAACTGCTTCACTTTGTGTCGGATTAACTTTACCAGGCATAATAGAGCTTCCTGGCTCATTTGCCGGAATAGTGATTTCACCTATTCCACAACGTGGCCCACTTGCTAACCAGCGAACATCATTCGCTATTTTCATCATATCGGCTGCCAGGGCTTTCAGAGCGCCGTGAGCATAAACGGTTTCATCATGACTTGTTAAAGCATGGAATTTATTAGGAGCAGAAATAAATTCCTTCCCGGTAAACTCATTTACTGCATTGCAAACGCGCTCGGAAAACTCAGGATGTGCATTTAACCCAGTCCCAACAGCCGTGCCGCCAATAGCCAGTTCTTTTAAGTAATTTAAGCTTTCACCTATCATCATTTCTGACTTCTCCAACATGCGGTGCCACCCACTAATTTCTTGCCCAAGAGTTAGTGGTGTCGCATCTTGTAAGTGTGTGCGGCCGATTTTAACAATATCTTTAAATGCATTCATTTTTTCATTCAGCGTTTCTTTTAATGCGCGTACTGCTGGAAGCACAACATCCTCCATTTTTAAAACAGATGCAATATGCATAGCAGTTGGGTATGTGTCATTAGAGCTTTGTGATTTATTAACATCATCATTTGGATGAAGCTTCACTTCACTTCCCTCTTCTTGAAGCCACATGTTACCAACATAAGCCAATACTTCATTTACATTCATATTTGATTGTGTACCACTGCCTGTTTGCCAGACTACTAACGGAAAATGCTCATTGAGTTTATCTTCCAGCACTTGATCTGCTGCAAATTCAATAGCTTCGGCTTTTTTACTATCCAGTAAACCTAATTCACTGTTTGCTTTAGCTGCACTCTTTTTTAAAATTGCAAAAGCTTTAATAATTTCGTTAGGCATTTTTTCGTCCCCTATTGGGAAGTTCTGTTTACTCCTTTGTGTCTGTGCTCCCCAATATTTAGCAGCTGGTACATTAATTTCCCCTATAGTGTCTCTTTCTACGCGATAATCCATCTGTAGTTCCTCCCTATAATTATGTACTTATTGTATATCTTTCTCTATTGTAACAAATTTAGCGGAATTTAATATATAAACAAACCTTGGAACAAAAGCGAAAATTTTAATTTATTTTCAGTTAAGAATAGTCAAATAATTTAATGACACAAAATTGTACCTCTTTATATCACCATTTAAATTTCTTTTTCTTATATAATACAAATAGGTTATCCAATTAAATCAGTTTACTTGGGAAGACAGAATCATAAATACAAAAAACACACTTGTCAAACGGAAGTCTTCTGAAATAACTATAAAGCAAACCAAGGAGGGTTTCGTTTTGCCGAATATTTGGACACATATACTTTTTTGTGAGGATGTCGTGGACGCTGTAAAAAAGCCATATCCCTTTTCACAATATGAAACATTTATGAAATTAGGAGCTCAGGGGCCAGATCCCTTTTTCTATTATAACTTTTGGCCATGGATAAAGAAAGAACCTGTAAATGATGTCGGTGCTGCATTGCACACAAAGCATTGTGGTGACTTCCTGATGGATCTTATCCTATCTGCCAGGGGGATGAGTGGCCAAGTGCAAGCATACGTCTTTGGCTTTATCACACATCATGTCTTGGATCGGAATACACACCCTTACATCCATTACCGTGCAGGATATGAAGGAAGTAATCATCAGAAGCTTGAAGTAGTAATTGATACGCTTATGATGGAAAAATACCATAACCTTAAAACATGGAAAGCACCCGTTTATAAAGAGATTGATGTAGGTATGTCATTAAACAACGAAATTAACCTGCTCTTACACGAAAAGATTCAGAAGCATTACCCGGAATTAAACAGGAAAACACCTGAATATATTCAAAAAGCTTACCGGGACATGAAGCTGGCTTTAAGAATACTGGCAGACCCATATGGCTGGAAAAATGTATTGCTTAAGTCTCTTATCTCTTCTTACTCACATCAGCCAGTTAAGGATGAGACAGATTATCTGAATTTAAAGCAAACGACCTGGCACCACCCGGCTACAAATGAGCCGAGAAACGAAAGCTTTGTAGACCTTTATAAAAAGGGCAGGGCTGAAGGAATAGAAATCCTGAGTGAAGTTCAACGCTACTGGCAGGATGGAAATCAAGATGCTGAACAAAGAATCAGTAAGCTTGTCGGTAATATTTCCTATGATACTGGAAAACCCTTGAGCTTAAATTTAAATAACAAATACAGTGATTCCATTATTTAACCTAGAAGGTCAGATATACGCATGTGTATCTGACCTCTGTTATTTGAAAAGCTTCCTCAGCATCTTTCCAGTGCTTCTGCCAGCTATTCTCCTTCCCACCCGTTTACCAACTTTACCCTTCTTTACTGCATTAACATCTCCTAATATTCGAGCAAGCTTATATAATGATCTTCTGAAGTTATTCACTTTTTATCATTCCTCCATTTATTATTTAGGTATAACTTTCATTTATTGCTGTTGTTTGTTTTTAGCTTCCTCAATCCCACTGTCTATATTAACAAATTTGAGTAGAATAATCCCGCCATTGAAGAATATAATCAGCGAAATAACAAACGTTTTGTTAAACTGTGGAAAAGGCACTAGCCACCTACGTATTATCCCGTTTAGAAACTGCTATTTTGTCTTCTTTGATATTCTTAAATAGCGGAATTGAGTTCAGTGAATTAGACACAATATACTAATTTAATCAATGTCTTAGATAAATATTTCTTTTTAAAAACAGCAAGAAAGCATCATGCTTCCTTGCTGTTTTTCAGACTACTTTTGACTGCTCTAGTGCTGCGGCAGTCTGATTTGTTTCTTCGATTGCTGTTACTAAATTGGACATCCGATTAACCTGTTCATCAACCATTGCTTCCAACTCCTCTATGGTGGCGGTCGTTTCTTCAATAATGGAGGCTAGATGATCCACAGATTGATCAATCGTCGCAGATGAATTCTGAATCTCATTCGCCTGCTTTGATAAGTATCTCAGGTATGTAATAAAGCTTGCCAATTGATCTGTAATTTTTCCAAAGCTTGTTTTTGCTTCTTGTGCACTAGCAGCACTTTGCTGAAGTCGGATTTTATTTTCATTTACTTCCTTTTGTGCTTCCAGTGCATCCAACTCAATAGCTTCCAGGTTGTTTCTGATTTCCTGTGCTGTATTTTGAGATACTTCTGCTAACTTTCTTACTTCGCCGGCAACCACGGCAAAGCCCTTTCCAGAATCTCCAGCTCTTGCGGCCTCAATACTCGCATTTAAAGCCAATAAGTTTGTCTGTTCGGCAATATCCTGTATTTTAGTTGTAAAATTATTATTTTCATGCATTTTATGTACCAGGTTTTTCATATTAACAATCAAGTGCTCGAATGAATCCTGGAATTCATCCATTGTTCCTGCTAAACCTTCAATAGATTGTTGGCCTTCAATAGATAATGTTTTTAGATCCTCTCCATCAGCGGTACTTTGTGTGAATGAAGTAATCATCTTTTCCAACAGCAGATTTGTGCTCTCCGTACTGGCAGATATGGTGGAAGCTGTTTCCGCCTGCGACTGACTGGCTTTGGCAATATCATGATATGCTTGTCTCATTTCCTCCATCGATTGTGAGTTCAAATTACTATCCTTTTCGATAATAGTCATTTGTGAACGAACATTCCGGGCACTGTGCCTGACTATTTCACTATGTTCCTTTAGTTCTAAAGAATATGTTTTACTTTCAACCAATGCACTGTGGGCGTTTGTCAGCAGCATACGCGCCACCCTGACTTGTATGACTAGGACTGCAAAAATTAAGATAAAGAATACAATGGTAATACCAGTTGCTCTGAGATCAAATCCAATGATTTCTCCTTTTGCAATAACAAAGAAGGTTAACAATGACAGACCCAAAACACCGCCTGTAATTAGTACTGCCAGAGACAATGATATAGCAGCTACAGCTAACACATAAAACGCAAAAAGCATACTGGTTACGTAGTCTGAGCTTAGGATAATTAAAAACGCAATGCTGGATAAGGAGATAATTGCAATGTACGGAATTACTTTTGCATATAGTTGTTTATAGTGAAAGATACCGATTAAACTTACACACAGAGCACCGCCTATACCAAGTGCCATCAGGTTTTCCTTTGGCGCCCCTAGAGTTATTTGTGTTCCCAGACCTAAAAATAACGAAAACAGCAGAATATAAAATATTATTCGATTCTGTCTATGGATAACCGATTGATTGTTTTCCAACTACTACTCCCCCAAAAAAAATAATAAGTAAGAAATTAGTCCTAGAAGCAATGAATTAAAATAGCCTCACCTGACAGAGGCAAGGCTATTGAAGTAAAACTTGTTCTTATTCCCAAATAAAGTGACTGTATACTTTACTCAATTCATAAAAGGCTTCTCTGTTACCACTATCTATGGCGGAATTAATTGCAACTTCTAACTTCTCTTTATTCCAATTAAAACATAACTCATCCAGCACTAATTTTGAATATAATTTTATTTCATATGGTATTTCTCGTTTTGCATGTAATACACTACCGTTAAAACGGCAATATCGATAAACTGATTTTTCCTTTTTCATGGAACACGCCCCCTTGTTCCTTTTTTATATTATCCTAAATCTTTGGAATAATTGCAACAGTTTATGATTAATTTATAAAAATTCATTTCCCATTTACCTTTAAATTGTTAACTATATGGGGATAGGATGAATGCATGTCTGCTTTTTTACCATACTAAACTTACTTTGCTTTTTCCAATACATATAACCTTACGCTTTATTGTTTCTCTAGACCCACCATACAAAACTTTGGTAGACTACTTAAGAACTTAGAGTTAGGATAACGGAGGCAGTTTAAATGAATCACTCGGATAACATTAAAAAAGGTGAAAAAGGTGCATGGCTCAGCATTATTGCCTATATCATTTTAGCTGTTACAAAGCTGATTGTAGCACATCAGGGTAATTCTGATGCCTTACGTGCAGATGGATTGAATAATGCTACTGATGTAATCGCTGCTGTCGCTCTATTAGTCGGATTAAAAATATCAAGGAAGCCTCCCGATGAGGATCATCATTATGGCCATTATCGGGCGGAGACGATTGCATCCCTGTTCGCAGCTTTTATTATGATGTTTATTGGAATCCAAGTTATCTTTGACACATTACGTAAAGTAATTGCACAGCAAGCTTCCCAACCTGACATGATAACTGCCTGGACTGCATTGGGTGCAGCACTCATAATGTTTTTGGTATATCTGTATAATGTGAAACTTGCAAGAAAAATACAGAGCGGTGCGTTATATGCCGCTGCCCAGGACAATCGTTCTGATGCTTTGGTTAGTATTGGGGCGTTCATTGGAATTATTGGGGCGCAATTAGGTTTATTCTGGCTGGATCCTGTGGCGGGGTTGATTGTTGGTATTATCATCTGTAAAACTGCCTGGGATATCTTTAAAGACTCCACCCATATGCTGACTGATGGATTTGATGAAAAACAGATCAAGAAAATAAGAACAAGTATAGAAAAGGATCCTGACGTGAAAGAAGTGTATGATGTCAAAGGTCGAGTTCATGGAAATCAGGCGTTTATTGATATAACGATTCTTGTAGATCCGACGTTAAACGTAAAAGATAGTCATGATATAACCGTACGAATTGAAAAACACCTGGCTTATAGACACAATATTACATATGCACATATTCATATTGAGCCATATCCTAAGGGTTAGAAGGCTGTCAGCAACCGGACAGCCTTTATAACTTCACCTGATTTAACATTTCCACAAGTTCAGCTAAATTTCTCCATCCGTATGCAGTCTCTTGATAACTGCCTTCACCTATTGTAATTATTTCTTCCCCGACAGGCCTTGCATCGTATCTTTCATAAAATCGGCTGGAAGGGTTCTGTTTTAACACCCAAACTAAAATAGATGTCTTTCCTAAAGCTTTCACCTCCTCAGCAAACACTTTCAGAAGCTTTGCACCTAACCCTTTTTTCTGATATTCATCAAGAAGATATATTGTATATATCTCACTATCATAATCGAAACGTTTTGTTCTCTCTGGACCACCAGAAACAAAGCCAATGATTTTCTCGTCAGCCAGAATAACAAATGCACAGGTTTCTTTCGTTTGCATACGTAACACTGCTTCCCATAACGTTTTACGATTTTCATATGTAATGTTGGAAATATCTTTTTCATTCAGCAACTCTTTATACGTACTTTTCCAGCTGCTTACATGGACCGTAGCAATAGCTTCGGCATCAGCAAACACAGCCCTGCGAATTGTATACATGAAGCTCCCCCCTTTAATTTTCTTATTTCTTTTTAAACTAAGTGGATAATAAAAAGACGGTAGCGATGGCACCAATTACTACTAAGATAATATTTAATCCCAAATACGCTAACCCGACAGCAACAATTCCACCCAGCAAGCCAATGTGCGGCTCATCGGGCTTGACAGCCATGATACCCGGAAAAATTAAGGCACCCAGTGCTGCAAAAGGAACCGCATTCAACCAGCGATTTACCCAATCCCGAAATTGCAATTTGTCTACAATAAATGCAGGAATTATTCTCGGGATCATCGTTGCCAATGACATGCCAATAATAATAAGTAAAATCATGACTGACCCTCCTTAAACAAATAAATTCCACTTAAACCACCTAAGATAGTTCCAAGTACAATTGCCCATCCGGTGCTCATGCCAAGCTGAATACATAATGCATTTATAAGCATAGCTGCAACAGCTATTAAGCCTACCTTCATTTCTTTTTTCACAGAAGGAACCAATAGTCCGATAAACATAGCATATAACGCTATCCCCATGCTCTGACTTAATTTCTCCGGGATTACTTCCCCTAGCACACCACCGAGAAATGAACCGAATATCCACGAAAAATAAGCCGTTAAAAACAATGCCAGATAAAAAAGCGCACCTTTTCCCATTTCAGCTTCTTTCGTATGTAAGGAAGATACTGCAAATGTCTCATCAGTTAAGCCTAATGATAATGGAGCTTTCCACTTTAATCCAATACTACGTAAACGATTCATAAACGACAAACTCATGACAAAATGGCGAAAATTAAGTACAAATGTAGCAATTATGATTTCTAATGCACCGGCACCTACTGCTATCATATTAGCTCCCATAAATTGGCTGGCTCCCGCAAAAACCAGTACACTCATCAACGTTAATTCTGTTAACGTCATGCCAGATTGCTTTGCTAAAACCCCATAGGTAATTGCAACTGGTAAGTAGCCAAGCATGATAGGAAACCCAGCAGCAATACCTCTTCGAATCATATAGATAGATTGTGATGTATTACGATCTTCTGCTGCCTTTGTAACCATCTTATGTCTCCTCCCCAAGTAATAATTCAGACTATTATACCCGATTTCTCTTCATTAACAAAAATTTTAAATCGAATGTTAGCTTAATGTTGACAGTTGTATTCTCATCAGTGTATATTCGAAAGTACTATTTTACAATTGAACACTATTGAATCTGGAAATGAGAATAGATTATTTCTGAGCAGTTTGAAGAGACGGAACGGCAGGTGAGAGTTCTGGCAGGAGATAGTTGAATTACACATTTCATTTGAGAGGGTTTTACTTAGAGAGGTTGTACTTTATTTGAGTTCAACAATCAGGGTGGTAACGCGGAGCAAGCTTCGTCCCTATACAGGGATGAGGCTTTTTTTACTTTCTTTTCGTAATGGTTGGTACTTTTAATTGTCATAGTTGATATAAACTGCGACATAGTTCATTACTGATACAACATACCGCTACGAAAAATACAGTTCACTGGCATTGGGCGATGTTACAATACTTACAACAAAGGAGGATACACATGTTTCCAATTAGTCCGAAGCATAAACCATCACTAATAGAATCCATTATTTTATTTATGATCATAGTAGGCATGGTCAGCTATTTTATTATTGAATTAGAAACTGTGCCCCATATTCCTATCCTGCTTGGGATATTTCTTTTGCTTGCGTTTGGATTATCTAAAAAAATAACCTTCGCAAATTTACAGAATGGCATGATTGAAGGTGCCCGAACAGGAATGGGTGCTGTGTTTCTTTTTTTCCTGATTGGTATTTTACTAAGTAGCTGGATGATAAGTGGTACAATTCCAGCATTAATTAATACAGGCTTCTCAACGATTGGTGGTACGTGGTTCTATGCAGTTGTTTTCGCAATCACTGCCATTATTGGAGTGTCTCTTGGGAGCTCACTAACCACTACAGCAACGATTGGTGTAGCGTTTATCGGAATGGCCAGTGCAATGGATGCTTCCATGGCGATAGCTGCTGGTGCTATCGTATCAGGAGCGTTCTTCGGGGATAAGATGTCCCCCCTGTCGGACACCACAAACCTCGCATCAACAATTGTTGGGGTTGATTTATTTGAACATATTAAACATATTAGTCTGACGACGATTCCAGCGTTCATTATTTCTTTTATTTTATTTGCTGTTTTATCCCCGGATCAATCTGTTTCACTTCAGAGTGGAAATGAGTATCAGGCAGCTCTCGATGCTACTAATTTAATTCATTGGACCTCCTGGCTGCCCTTGATCTTGTTAATTATTTGTACAATATTTAAAATACCAGCTTTTATTGCACTCGGAATAAGCAGTTTGGCTGCCACCGTGCTAGCTAGCTTTACGAGTGGTATTGCCTGGTCTGAGATATGGTCTATCTGGTTTAATGGATACACAGCTACAACAGACTTCCAGCCAGTAAATGAATTGCTTACTAAAGGGGGCATCAATAGTATGTTATTCACCGTCTCCCTTGTTATTCTGGCATTAGGATTTGGCGGTCTGTTGTTTGTGACTGGTATTATCCCAAGTATATTGCTCGCTTTCCAGGAAAAACTCAAAAGAATACGCTCCATTATTATTTCAACTGCTGCTACGGCTATTGGAGTTAACGTGTTAATCGGGGAGCAGTATCTCTCGATCATGCTGACTGGGGAAACATTCAAAGGAGTTTACAAGAAAGCTGGATTATCAAACAAAGCGCTTTCCCGGACATTAGAGGACGCAGGTACTGTGATCAATCCACTTGTCCCTTGGGGTGTGTGTGGTGTGTTTATCGCTGACGTACTAGGTGTTCCAGTACTCACCTATTTACCATTCGCCTTCTTCTGTTTATTAAGCCCCATGATAACAATGGTATTTGGTGGAAGATCATTAAGGAGATAAGATGAAGAGGCTGTCCCATAAGTCTTGAAAAAGATTTGTGGACAGCCCCTTTTGCATGCAGAATAGCTCGATATTGTTCGTTAAGCAGCCGATAAACAAGGTGTCACCGAATCGTCTCAACCAATTTACGCAAACCCTCTAGCAACCTTGGTGATGGTCTGCAAAAGAGGGATTCTTCTAACACATGTATGTTTCCACTTTGAATGGCCTTCATCTGATCCCAGCCAGGCCTTTTTATTACTAGTTTCGGATTCATTTTCTCTTCTTTTATACCAACCCATACCATACATATATGATCTGGATCGCGTTGTTTAACATCTTCCCAGTCTGTTTGTACACTTGCTGTTTCTTCTGTTGCGAAGATATTCTCTGCACCTGCAAGTGTGCTAATTTCCGTCAACCAATTAACGGAACCAGGAGTAAAAACAGGTTTTGGCCACCATTCCCAGTACAATGTAGGTTTATCTTGCAGATTAGAAGCCTTTTTACGATAGCTTTCAACTTCGGTTAAAAAATCATTAGCTCTCTTCTCTCCTAGAGCTTCATCTCCTAAAGCAACTGCTACCTTTTTTATATCCCCGGCAATCTCTTCTAGTGAATTCGGGTCTAGTATGATGTATGGGAGCTTCTTCTCATCCAAAGCGTCTATATTCTTTTCCATTCCTGGAACACTTAATGAAGCAAGCACAAGATCCGGTTGTAATGCCGCAACTTTTTCCATATCAATAGATAGATCTGGCCCCATCTTAGGTAATTGCAATACAGACTCAGGCCAGTCAGAGAAATCATCAATGCCAACTAGCAGATCGATCTTTCCTAAATATTCCATGACTTCCGTATTACTGGGACAAATCGATACGACACGCATTACAGCAACTCCTCTTCGCTAAGGATTTTAATCTCTATCCTGATCGGTAATCAGTAACGGGCCATCTCTAGTAATAACAATCGTATGTTCATATTGGGCAGAGCGACCTTTATCAATCGTTCGCGCTGTCCAATTATTATCGTCCATCTTGCTTTTCCAGCTGCCTTCATTAATCATAGGTTCAATGGTAACAACCATACCCTCTTTTAAGCGCAGCCCCTTATTAGGCAAGCCGAAATGCGGAATATGTGGTTCTTCATGAATAGTCGGTCCGATGCCATGGCCAGTAAAATCACGTACGACAGAGAAACCTTCTCCTTCTGCGTACTGTTGAATCGCATGACCAATATCACCGATTCGGTTTCCAACCTGCGCTTGCTCAATCCCTTTATAAAGAGAAGATTTCGTTACTTCCATGAGACGTTTTCCTTTTTCATCCATCGTTCCTACGGCATACGTCCATGCTGAATCAGCCAGACCACCATTTAAATTAACGACCATATCAATGGTTACCATATCTCCATCTTTCAATTTTTCTTCTCGTGGAAAACCGTGACAGATTTCATCATTTATTGATGCACAGATAGCGTAAGGATAACCACTGTATCCCTTTTGTTCTGGAGTTGCACCATGCTTTTCTAAAAACGCTTCAACAAATGTATCGATTTCCATTGTCGTAATACCTGGTTTAATCATCTTAGCTATCTCTTTATGACATTTGACCAGCAAATCTCCAGCTGCTTGCATTTGTTCTACTTCACGCTTACTTTTTCTGGTAATCATCTATTTTCTTCCTTTCTTCCATTCAGTACATTTCTTGTATGTTAAACTTACAGTAATAAAAAAACATAAATAAATCCCAATATAAAGTGTACCACAAACTATAATATTCATAAAAGCAAATAGAGATGAGGGAAATTCATGATTGAAATTAATAATGTCAGTAAAAACTTTCCAGGAAATAACAAAGCAATTGACGCACTAAACCTGACAATTCCGGATGGAAAAATAGTTGGATTTCTCGGACCGAACGGTGCAGGTAAATCCACCACTATCAAAATGATGACAGGTATCTTACCCCTTGATGGTGGAAGCATTGTACTTAATGGATTTGATATAGAAAAGAATCCACTCAAAGCTAAAAAGATCTTTGGATATGTACCTGACCAGCCTGACATGTTTCTGCGTTTAAAAGGAATCGAATATTTAAACTTTATAGCCGATATATTCGATGTTTCGAAAGAAGTTCGGCAAGAAAGAATTGAGATTTTAACCAAACAATTTGATATTTATAATGCATTGGAAGATTATATTCAGACCTACTCTCATGGTATGCGTCAAAAAGTTATTGTTACTGGTGTCTTGATTCATGATCCGGATATATGGATACTGGATGAACCATTAACAGGACTTGATCCCAAATCAGCATATATGTTGAAGGAAATGATGCGGGAACACGCAAATAAAGGCAATACTGTATTTTTCTCCAGTCATGGCCTGGAAGTAGTGGAACAATTATGTGACGAAGTGGCTATCATTAATAAAGGAAAACTTCTCTTTTATGGAACATTGCAGGAAATGCGGGAGTACTACCATTCTGATAAATCATTGGAGCAAGTATTCCTGGAGTTGACGAACGATGAATAAAACACTTACCCTCATTAAAACAATGTTGAAAATGCAGTATTCAAAAGCAGGTAAGACCAGTTCTCAGCTGTGGTTGTTTGTCATTCTTTTCCTATTTTTAATACCTATCCTTGCTTTATACATCGGCTTTATAAAGAATGTTATTGGAACTCTTTACGATGCACTTCAACCTATGGGACAGGAGTCGTTAATATTAGGCTTATTGTTTTTGTGTATTCATGTATTCTTATTTTTTATCAGTTTCTTTACTGTACTAAGCGCATTTTATTTTGCAGAGGATATTGAATCATTTATTCCATTCCCTTTTCAGCCATATCAGGTTTTACTAGGTAAATCCGCTAGTCCTTTTTTATACTTATATCTTATGACCAGCGCCATTTTTCTGCCAATCTTTTATTATTACGGAAGTGTAAGTGAAGCTTCTCTGCTATATTACCTTTTCGGATTAATTGTGTTCATCTTACTGCCAATCATACCTTTCAGTCTTGCTGCAATCTTGTTGATGTTTGGAATGCGGTTTGTAAACATCGCTAAAAACAAGGAACGTTCTAAAGTTATCGCAGGAATATCTACATTGGTGTTTATTATCCTGATAAATGTTTTTGTTCGCATGAACATGGACTCAGACGCCATAATGAGCAATATTGCAAGACTGATACAGGAAAAAGATGGTTTGCTCCAGATGGCTACATCTATATATCCGCCAGCATATTTCAGCACAAAAGCGCTAACTGAGACAGCTGGAATTGGAGGCTTCCTTTTCTTCCTTGCTCTCATTGGTATCAGCGCAGGAGTATTTTTCCTATTTATCTGGTTAGGACAATTGGTTTATTTGAAAGGTGTATTGGGTATAAACGCTGGCAGTAAGAGAAAGGTTACTGGAAAAAAAGTAAATAAACACATTACCAACCGTCCTGTCTGGTTCTCTTACATGTTAAAAGAGTTACGATTCATTTTTCGTACACCAACCTTTTTAATGCAGTGCGTCATTCAGAGTTTATTTGGACCAGTTTTTATTTTAATTATCCTTATGATGGATTCAAATTCTCTAACAGGATTGATGGATATGTTTTCTGAGAAAGAAAGTTTTCTTATTCTTTTTTTGGCAGCAATTATTATTTTAGGATCAAATGCAACTGCCATTACTTCCATTTCCCGTGAAGGTAAAAGCTGGCATACTAATTTATTTCTCCCTTTAGATCCAAAGCAAGTCTTTTTCAGTAAAATTGCTGCTGCATGGACAATCAATTTATTCACAATTGTACTGTTTATTGCTATTTTTGGTTTTCTGTTGAAGATTTCATTTAGTACGATACTGATATGGCTTGTACTTGTCCTGATAGCAAGCTGGTTTACAAGTAGTCTGGGAACTTACTTGGATTTCTTAAACCCTAAATTAAATTGGACGGATGAACAAGAAGTTTTTAAAGCCAGAATGATTAGTTTGATCGGCTTTTTAGTACAGGTTGGGATCTTTGGCGTTATTGTATTATTTCTATGGCAAGCTTATTTTATTGAAGGTTTATACAGCAGTTCCAGCCTGCTTCTTGTTTGTCTTATAATTTTCATTCTCATCTTGAACAAGCTTTTGAAAAATAAAATTAATAAAAATGATCATCAGCGTATATAGCTATTGAACAAAGGCGCAAGCGTCCGTAGGGACGTACGGACTGCGTCCGCGCATCGCGGGTGGGTCGACGTTGCCGCGCAAAGCGGCGTAGTTAGTCGATCTTCCATTG
Source organism: Virgibacillus tibetensis (assembly GCF_036026595.1). Taxonomy (NCBI): domain Bacteria; kingdom Bacillati; phylum Bacillota; class Bacilli; order Caryophanales; family Bacillaceae; genus Virgibacillus; species Virgibacillus tibetensis. The sequence goes on from NZ_JARZFX010000003.1 coordinate 235,209, forward strand.
CCGCAGGAGATTCACTCCAAAGTATAAGATTCACTTAGACTTTCGCCATTCCTGGCGATAAGTCGAGTTCATCTAAAAGGAAACATGCCCCTTCATAGGGGTATGCCGACGTTGGGGCAAAGCCCGCTTTTAGTCGGCCTTCCTTATCCGTAGCGAATCGATGTTGAGTTAGATTACGGAGGTAACGGAAGTCTCGCTAGTCCCTGGGCGCTGGCCGATAAAAACGCCACGTCCTGTGGCTTCATCGGCACTAGGACGTCTTGTCCGTCGAAGCCGGACGTGGCTGTTTAAGTGTAAGAATTAATTGCTGCCAAAATTTTATACTTTCATTTCTTAAAATAGTAAAATGCAGAGGATAAACCCTCTGCATTTTCCATGCTTATTTTAATAATATCCAGCACCTGTATATGCAGTACCGATAATGATTAGCAAAATAAATAACACGACCAGGAGCGCAAACCCGGAACCGTGTCCAACTCCTGCCACCGCACCTTTACTCATCAAATTCCCTCCCCATCAAGCAGAATACTATACTTTATGCAGATAACTTTAATCGGGAAGGGCGTTTTAAAATTCTCTCTGTGTACAAATTAATAATAATCTTTTACGTTATAAATTTTTCCGCTTTCAAGACTTGTCTCATCAGTTAGAATGTCTACAAGAATTCCACCCACGTCATCCGTACCTTTTAACAAGTTGTTTTTCTTATATTTTCTAAATGTATCTACATCTGCAAACTCTTTTGGTGAGCTGGATCGAATTTTGTTCTGCATATCCGTATCCATAATACCTGGGCTAAAAGCAATCACTTTATTTCCTGTGTTTAATTCTGCCTGTTCCAGCGCAACCGTTTTCGTGTACATGTTAATACTGGCTTTTGAACTACAATATGCACTCCAACCGTACACAGGTCTCTCGGCGGCACCTGAAGTAATGGTTACACCAATAAACGGAACTTGCTTTTCCGTTGATTTCTTTAAGAACATATTCATTAAGACGATCGGAGCAATTGTATTTACTTGTATATGATAGGCTAAATCTTCACTCTTAATATTCATTGCCTGGTCAACTGGATCTATTACCGCGGCGTTATTCACTAAAAACAAGGTAGAAAGATCTTGAGAAGATAAGTCATTAATTATGTTAGTGAATGTATCCTCGATTGCCTTTAGGTCACCTAAATCGCAACTGTACTGCTGAAACGTAACATTATTTTTCTCGGCAGACTTAATTAGTGTTTCAGAACTACTTCTCGAAACACCAATGACATGTGTACCCTGATCCAGTAGTATTTTAGCGACCGATTCTCCCAATCCTCGTGAAACACCCGTTACAACTGCATATTTCATAGTAACCCTCCCTTAAATGAATGTACATTTACTAATCCTTACTCCTGCTAATTCATAATGGTATTTATCTCTCGTTCACTTTATTCCAATAATAAACCAATGTTTCCATCCCCTTATCAAAGCTATCTAATGGAAAGCTCTCATTAGGAGAATGTAAGCGGTCATCTGGTGTACCGAAGCCAAGGAGCACAATTGGCATGTTATAAATAGCTTCAATCCATTCAACAACTGGAATAGAACCACCCATTCTTACATAAACCGTTTCCTTACCAAATGCCTTTGTATAGCTGCTTGCTGCTTTTTGTATTAACGGATGATTTGGCTCTACTTTATAAGCTTTAGCTGATAGTTTTTCTTTCTTTACTTCGACCGTCACACCAGATGGAGCTGCTTTTATTACATGCTGCTTCAATAATTGCTGGATCTGATCAGGATCCTGCCCCGGAACCAATCTGCATGTAATCTTAGCGGTAGCAGAAGATGGAATAATCGTCTTCGTTCCTTCCCCTTGATAGCCACCATATATCCCATTAATTTCAAATGTAGGACGAGCCATCGTATGCTCTTTTGGTGTATATCCTTTTTCAGAGGCCGTATCTGTTACGCCGGTTGCTTGCGAATAATCTTCTCCTTGAACTTCCGCAATTAACTTTCTCTCTCCGTCTGTTAAGGGTTCTACATCATCATAGAAGCCGTCGACAGTAATGACTTCCTCTTCGTTTTTCATGGACGACAATATATGGTTTAAAGCCATGATAGGGTTTCTAATTGCACCTCCATACATACCAGAATGCAAATCATGATCCGGGCCCTGAACCGTGATTTCTATACCCGTAAACCCTTTTAAACCATAAAGAATAGTCGGTTGATTTTTAGCAACCATTCCTGAATCAGAAATCACAGCAAAATCAGCAGCAAATAATTCCTTTTTATCACGAAGGATAGTATAAAGATTTTCACTGCCAATTTCCTCTTCTCCTTCAATACATATCTTTACATTTAGGGGAAGTTTACCTTCCGTCTTCATATATGCTTCAAATACAGCCAGATGCATGAACACCTGCCCTTTATCATCACTGGAGCCACGGGCGTAAATGCGTCCGTCTCTTAATTCCGGTTCAAATGGGTTACTATCCCATAATTCAATAGGGTCCACAGGCTGCACATCATAATGACCATATAATAGTACTGTTTGCGCCTCTGATCCTGCCCCATTATATTCTGCATATACAAGTGGATGGCCACCCGTTTCTTGTTTCTCTACTTTCTCGAACCCAATATCATTTAAATATGTAACTATAAAATCAGCAGCCTCCTGCACATCATTTTTGTGTGCACTGTCTGTACTTACACTTGGAATAGACAAGAAGCTGTTTAATCTTTTCAGTAAAGCTTCACGATTTTCTTTTAAGTAAGCTAAGGCTTTTTCACTCATGGCCAATTCCTCCAATAGTTTGATTTACTATTTATTTTAGCATACTCCAATTGAGATGGGACAGTATGGGGATCTGTGCAGTCACCCTCCAGCAGTACTGAGAACATTTTTGGACAGGCTGTAAAGCACTCAGGATATGAGGTGGGTCAAATTCGATCAAAAACCAAAGATGTTAAAAGTTCAAGCATATTCCATTTCAAAAACAAAAGCGTGGGGCGACCGGTAGGGACGTACGGACTGCGCCCGCTCATCGCGGGTGGGTCGACGTTGCCGCTCAGAAGCGGCGTAGTTAGTCGATCTTCCAATGCCCACTGGAGATTCACTCCAGAGTATAAGATTCACTTAGACTTTCGCCATTTCGAATTGGTTTATGTTAAGTTAGATTAAGAAGAGGCCGAAATGGGCACTATGTGATGGGAACTGGCCGATGAAAACGCCCAAGTCCTTGAAAAAGAAAAGCACTTTGAATGGTAAGATGTATCTCACAGATGCTTTCGTTGTCCTGTGGCTTCATCGGCACTAGGTCGTCCTGGGACTGCCACTGCTCGTCCTACCGAAAACATTTGTCCGTTGTAGCTGGACTTGGCTAGATAGCTTAGTTTGCTATCCACAGGCAAAAAATTTATAGTTTCTTAGAACATGAAAAAGGGACAGCCTATGTAGCATATCCCCATATATTATACTGCTGATGAAAAATTCACTAAAGTCATCTGTATTCTATGATGAATACATTTTCGAATACTGTTTTTAAAAAACTTCACGCCAGCCATCTTTTTTGTCTAGCATGTCACGGGCGATAACTTTGGCACCCTCTAGGCTATGGTTTGCTGCCCAGCCACATTGGACTTCATTGCATGCCGGAACCTCCTCAGCCTTTAGAACGTCATGCAATGTTTTTTCCAAAGTATCCAGAATCTCTTCAAAATTATCATTATTTAAGATTGCCAAGTAAAAACCGGTCTGGCAGCCCATTGGTCCAATATCCAGTACGTTATCCATATGATTACGTATATTCTCAGCCATTAAATGTTCTATAGAATGAAGTCCTGCCATTTCCATATGCTCTTTGTTTGGTTGTTTAAATCTTACATCATACTTATAAACTTTATCTCCATTTATGCCTTCAGTTACCCCAACCAAGCGAACATATGGAGCTTTTACCTTCGTATGATCCAGATTAAAACTTTCAACGTTCATTTTTTTTGTCATTACTGACCACTCCCTTTTTATACTATTAGTTAGTTTTGGCACTTACACTTTTGATTGCTGTAACAAGCCAAACAAAATCATTCATTTGTTTAAATCTTACATCAAAATTGAATTTTATGAAAATATTTCGCAAAAATTCAATCGTTGGATAATATTCTCTTGCCAAGTCTTCAGCTAAATTATTATACCCCTTATCTTTAGCATTCTGAATAAATGCTTCCTTTACCTCCTCCGACTTAAACATGGTATCACCAAAGACAATTTTCCCACCTATTGGAAGTATATCAAAATAACGCTGGATAGCGGTTTCTTTTTCAACATCAGTTAAATGATGAAAAGCATAGGTACTTGTTATGGTATCGACTTGGTGTGGCAATTCAGGAAAAGAAAGAAAATCACCTTCCAGTAACTTTAAATTTGGAAGTTTTTTTGAAGCAACATCCCGCATGGATTTAGATGGTTCGATGCCGACCACTTGATGACCAGCTTGTAGCAGTTTCGTTGACAAATTACCAGTTCCTACTCCAAACTCCAGTACGACACCATTGGAATTTTCTGCAACAGCATTTAATATACTCTCATAATTTTCAAAAACCTCTCGATATTCTAGGTTATTACCTCCCACGCTCTCATCATAGGTTTTTGCCCAGTCTTCAAATATATCAATAAATTCTCGTCCCATATGATCACTCCATTTATTTGATTTATTCATAGTATAACACTATGTTTAATGTGAATTATATGTAAGTAGAACTTATTTGTTACTTATTTTTTACAAAAAAAGAGTGCTCAGGCTAACTGAGTCACTCGGCGTTACATCATATATTTATATTATCTGTTTTGAGGAAAAATACGTTCGATCATATTACCGATTTGATCAAAGAAGCCTTCCACTGGTTGTCCTCTGTTTACATCATCTGCATAGTTATTTGTTAAATCGAAAAAATCCGGGTTTGTTGATACAAATACATTATCAATATCTTCATCGACAGATTTTACGATATCTGCTATCTCGTCCTTTACTTCATCACTAAGCTCATCGTCAAATCTTTCATTATTATTCTGGTTGTTAATATTGCCCATGTTTCCAGTGTTATTCTGAGTATTTCTGCCTGCATTGTTGTCAGTATCGCTACGGTCGTTTCGAGCATTACGGTCAATGTCTAATCCAGCGGCAACATAAGCATTATTATTTGTTGTAAGTACATATGCACGTTCAACTTCATCTACTTCATCCGTAATTCTGTCTGCAGCCTCTTCTGCAACATGATACTGATCATTTCTCTGATTCATGTTCTGACCACGCTCTTGCTCTCTTTCTGAAGTTCTTCTCATGTTGTAATCCCGATTATTATTCATACCTTCTCCAGTATTATTAAACCGTGTCGGTTCAACATTGTTCCTGCCAGTTGCTCCTTCTTGGTTATTGTCATCTACATTTGCACATGCTCCCAGCGCTGTAACCAGTAACAATAGTACACTTATTAATTTTAATTTCATTATTTTCATTGAGTGATTCCTCCTTTATTATTTTGATTTTAGTATGTATCAGATTAATTTTATTATGCTTTAGTAAGTTAAACCTTTTTATGGTAATTGCACCATTTTTGTCTCAGACAATATATATAAATAACGGGAATGCTATAAACAACCCTTTACATCTAAGGAGGGGAGACATGGATATTCCGGATTATGATAAAGCATTGTATTTTACACTTTGGGGACAATGGGATGATTTGCTCGTTTTAATGGTAAGAACAAACGATGATATGTTATCAAAAAAAATCCAGCTTTTTTTACACGCTTACAACTATTCATTAGATCAAACAAAAATAATGACTTCCCACGACAACCTTCTTTACTATTTGGATCACGCAATGAAATACCAACCATCACTTGCAATGGAAATATAAAAAGAGGCTGTCCCTAAACCTTTACGGTCGGGACAGCCTCTTGTATATTACTGCAGTTTTAGTTTTGGCCTTTGTTTCCATTATTATTGTTTCGGGAATCTTTTCCTTTTCCATTATTCTTGTTGTTCTTATTATCTTTATTATTTTTAACGTCTTTTCCTTTGTAATTACCTTTTGATTTCTGATCCACTTTACTGTCGGTGGGGGTTTTTTTTTGATTATGTTTATTGTTGTTGGATTTCTGGGTACTTTTGGGATTGGAGTTTACTTTTCCATTTTCACCCTTCAATTCGCTCGGATGTTTCTTATAATCATCTTGTATCTCACTATTTTTTTTATCACTTTTTGGCAAAGAACCCTTATTTTTAACCGGAGCAGTTTCTGTGTCATAATTAACCTCATTCTGTGGCTTTTCTTCCAGTTGCAATTCATTTTCAGGATGATTTTTATTTTCAGTATTATAAAAAGAATTAATAATTGCTTTCTCATCATCATTCACTGAATTGTTTTCCTCAACTTCATGCACAGAGTTGTTGTTCCCGTTAATTGCCTCGGCCATAACTTCATTCATTGATTTATTACTTTCTTCTGCTGTCTTTCTAACGTTTAGTGGCACAGTAAATGTTGCAATTCCCCAATCCGATTCTTTCATGAGAAAATAATCCTCGAGGTTTTCAATTATAGAGTCTTTTTCTCTTTTATCTGTAACATAGCTGACTCCAATCAACATATTTTTATCATAATTTATTAACCCAGTTTCTTCGCTTTTATTCATAATCATTTCAATAACCACTTCTAGTTTTTCTTGTTTTATATTTTTTAATTGACTGATGATGAGGGTCGCATCCTCATTTAATGAACGAATAGACTGGACGATTAATTTATCATCAATTTCCAGTTCAACACTCGGGTTAATATCAATATTCACATAGGCATATGTGCTACTGTTCCCCCATGTTAAATAAAAAGGTAGAAATAGGATGAACAAAATACATGCCATAGAGATCACTCGAACAGGTACATTCATCTTCTTCCAGGGATAATAAAATAATGCGCCTTTATTTGTTTCTAGTGGTACATAAGAGACCTCTGCACCCACGGAAGCGTTCCTGATAGGTTTGACTTTTTTAAACGCACCGTCTGGCGTCAGAATAATACTATATTGACGACCCTGCTCCATGATTATTCCTTTTTTCACTGACCCACCTCCTTAAGGTAATCGTTAAGGTAAATATATTCCTCACTGAATACGATAAATAGTGCTAAAATAAACTTTCGATTGCGTTCCAGCGTTTTCTTGCTGACATCCACAAGCTTCAATAAATCACGAATTGGAAGTTTTTTCTTTTGTTGAACAAATTCCTTTAATTTCGGATCCTCAAACAAGATCCTTGCAGTACGTACAGCAGAATCACGGGCATCCTTGTGTTTTGGTGAGGCTTCAGTCAGCTCTACTAAGGTCAACTTATATTCTTTAAGTTTCTCTTTGAAATCCATAATTTCTTCTTTACGATTCCAGGCGTCCTGTTCCTGCTGGTACTTTTCCTTTACAGCAGCAATTTCCAGCGGATTCTCCATTTGTTCTGCATTATAACTTTCATCCAGGGATACAGGCGTGGGCCTTTTTTGGGTATAACGGATATAATCGATTACTTTTCTTTTTATGACAAGTTTAGCGAACGATAAGAAAGAGCTTCCTCTTTCGGCAGAATAAGCAAGAATTGCTTCATTAAATGCAAATAAGCCAATACTGAATTCATCGTCCCTTTTAGGATCAATATAGCGTTTGCATACCTCAGAAACACACTTTGCAATAAAGGGCTGATATGTTTTTAGTAGATAATTTTGAGTATGATGGTCACCCTGCTGCGCCGCGGTTACCATCTCTTCAAGAGGGGTGTCTTTTAACGGCTTAATCATCAGCAACCTGAAGCACCCCCAGCCATTATAGAATACGATTTATTTTTATCATTTTTGGGTGTAGTTAGTAAGTATTTAGTTTCTTTATTATCACATTTAAGATTTTTTATATATATCACGATGCATTCACCATCTTTATAAGTTATATTATAAATCATTTATTTTCTTAGTCTGCTTAATCTTAACGCACCGCGGTAATCGTTTCTATCTCAAATCAGTTACAATTTGTTTAAGTAATAGTTACTCCCTTTCTCCATTGTGTAATATTACCAGGTTTACACTTTTTACTAACACGAAAGTCCTCTAGCATAAAGATACTAGAGGTCCCTGCATTTAGCCCGAAACCCGTCATAGACTAGCAATAACTTCTTCTTTTGTTTTGTATAATTTCCTGTGCTTAACTGCTTCCATTAAGTCAGTCACATAAATATCTTTTTCATACCAATCAACTGATTCAATATCATCTGGGGTGTATATAATATATTCTTCTTCAACTATACTTTCACTATATTGCACAATTATATAGCGTATCTTCCAGTATTCTGAATCATAAATCATATCAGCTACTTTGCCGATTTTCCCGTCATCAGCATGTACTTTGAAGTCAATTGTTTCTTCTTCACTTCGCAAGTCATATTCTTGCTGTGTTTCCAATTGCTGATCGTACAGGAGCGGATCTTCCCCTCCCGTATCACTTCCAAAATGGGTTAAGGGGCGATCTTCTGGTCCCCAGAGCATATTACCCATCCAATATCTGCTCCAGCCGTAATAGCCTACCAGCGAATTTTCAATATCTTTTGAGATAGCTTTCTCTTCCGGTATGGAAGGACTATTACGTATCGCTTCTTTGGTAAATTTCACTTCCAGGTTTTCATCATTTTCATTCAGAGTGACGAATGAGGTGGGGGACAGTAATACTCGTCTGCCTGGCAGCCACTTTCTTGTATCAACTATCGCATAGCGTATAGCCCATTTTTTATCATCAAAGTATAAATCTTTTATCTTTCCCATTTCACCGTCAATTGCATTGATATTGTACGTTTTTAATTTAGATGTAAGGTATAACAAGTAACTCGCCTCCTCATGACGTTTTACTCTATAAATACCCCATTCGCCGCTTTCTGAAACAATAGGAGGTTCTAATTAAACACAGGTGTTTATTGGTACTTATAATAATAATCAATTGGTACAAATAACCCTACTTTTCCATATTCATTATGATTTAATGTTGCAAATATAACACCTATTACTTCGCCATTATTATTTATAATCGGGCTGCCACTGTTGCCACGATAAACAGGTGCTTTTATCATTAATACTTCCTCTTCCCAGCTGGAAAGTCCGGTATAACCAATAATAGACCCTTCATTAGCTATGCCGCTAAACTGCAAAGGATTACCAATAAAATTAATGGCTTCATTCGGCTCAAAAGTTGTTTCTTCCGCTAACGGTAAATACGGCAAGTCTTCAGCATCTGACTTTAGTACAGCTAAATCGATCGAAGGATATACTTCAACTACATCTGCAGAAAATAATCCATGATCAGGGAATGCTACTGTAACTGTTTCTTCACCTTCTATGACATGATGATTCGTTAGAATAGTTCCGTTTTCATTAATAGCAAACCCAGTTCCTCTTCCATCTTCTGTCTCAACGACAACCACTGCTTTTTTGAATTCCTTTATGTCATCCTGTGTTGATAGCTTTGCTGATGTTATTAAAAAATCAATGGCAGGAATAGAAAATGTTTGGGGAATTAATGCAAAAACATTAAAAAACATAGCAAAGGCGATGAGCCAGAAAGCCCATTTAGGGAATGGGCGCTTTGGTTTGGGATTCTCCTCAAGCCGAGCTCTGGCTAACGCTTTCTTTCGTTCCTCTTCAACAAGCTCATACAGCTCTTCATCATCAAATTCTTCATATAAATCTTCGTCTATTATATCATGTCCGTTTCGTTCCTTATTGTCCATAAGTCACCACCCCGCACTAAAATCATGGTCCGCTTTTAAACAGCTTTACTTTTTAATTTACCCTGCTGCATTTGATACATCTGGTAATACAAACCTTTCTCATCAATTAGTTCAGTATGATTACCCTGTTCTTTTATAGTACCATGATCAAGTACGAAAATAATATCAGCTTGCTGAATCGTTGATAATCGATGAGCGATTACCAGGGTTGTTCTCCCTTCCTTCAATACTTCCAATGCCCTCTGAATAATACTTTCTGTCTCTGTATCAATATTTGCTGTTGCTTCATCCAGTATAAGAATTGCCGGATCAAAGGCAAGGGCGCGTGCAAAGGATAATAATTGTCTTTCGCCTAATGAGAATGTACTTCCACCTTCTGTCACCTTTTCATCATATTTATTTGGAAGTTTTTCAATAAAACGATCAGCGCCTACCGCTTTTAATGCGTGGATTGCATGTTCACGGCTAATAGTAGGATCATTCATAGTAACATTTGAAATAATAGTCCCTGAAAAGAGGAATGGATCCTGTAAAACAATCCCCATATGACTTCTTACTTGTTGCCTTGACCATTCCTTTGTATGATACCCATCAATCGTAATTTCTCCTTTCTGCGGATCGTAAAAACGGAATAAAAGATTCATGATCGAGCTTTTTCCTGATCCGGTATGACCTACGAAGGCAGCTGTCTGACCAGCCCCAACAGTAAACGACATATCATTTAATACAATGTCCTTATCATTGTAGGCAAATGTAACATGGTCAAATACAATATTTCCCCGGTACTTACTCACTTTGTCATTGACCACATCTTCGCCATCGTGATCCATTAATTCAAATACACGGTTTCCCGCAACTCTGGCCTGCTCAATTAATGGCAGTTGATTAACAATGTCCGTTACAGGTTCGAACAGTCGTGTAAGATAATCAACAATAGCATAAAGCATCCCAATGGAAATAATACTGCCCGGCTCCAATGAGAAGGAGCCAAAGTACCAGATAAATCCTACAAACGCTAAATTCCGGAATACAGTAACCAAGTTATACAAGGTTAATGCACTTAGCTTTACCAGCTTGCGCTGATATGTGAAATGGCGCTCATTTAACAGTTCGAATTCTTCTTTGGTTTTCTTTTCTCTATGGAATGCCTGAATTATTGGCATACCCTGTACCGCTTCATTAATATTTCCATTAATTTCACTAATAGTAGAACGAATGACTGTATTATATTTTGTTCCAAAGTACTTATATGCCTTCATCCAACCAATAATTAATGGAATGATTAACAAACACATCAGCCCAAGCTTAGCGTCCAGTATAAAAAGCGCAATAAATATTCCACCCATATAGATAATGCTAGTGAATACGATGGAAAGCACTCTTTCATACAGGTCGCGAATCGCTTCTGTATCATTGGTAATGCGGGCTACGATTTTCCCAGCCGGCTGATCAACATAGTAGTTTATAGGGATCCGCTGTGTATGGGCAAATAAATCGTTCCGCATTTTCTTAACAATTTGATTGGATGATTTCTGTAATAAAAATGTTTGATAAAATTGAAAAAAGCCAGCAATAATCAGCAAAATCATGTATAAACTTAATAGCATTAAAATAGGCCTCTGTTCTGGTTTGAAAAATGGGTAAACTTCATTCAGGACAAGTTGTTCACCTTCAACTGTTACAGTTTTATCGGCAGTTTGTATTGTAATAATGCCATTTTCCACACTCCGTTTACCTTGTAAGGGAACATTTTCATTAATAAAATAATAAGCTGTACCTATTTGAAAAATAGTAACCTCGTCACCCATTATCTCATCTTCTCCAGTTATCCGATCAGATCTTTTATAAAACGCTTCCTGGTAGGGTACTGTATATTTATCCTGTTCATCCATAACTTCCTGCCAATTACCTTCAATACCTAGAATATGCTCATCAATAACTGTCTTTGCAATTAACGGCCCAGCCAGTTCCAGAGTCACAGCAATAACTAAGCATGCAAGCCCTATAAGAATCCCTTTTTTAAAATGTAGGGCATAGTGGAAAAGTCTTTTTTCTGTAGATAGTTTCATTAGTTGGTCACCTCCCCTTCTTCGAGCTGTTGCTGACTATATTGTTCGCTGTACCAACCATTCAGCTTAATCAGTCCTTCATGTGTACCCTCTTCTAAAATCCTTCCATCTTCTAATACGATAATGTGATCCGCATGGGTAACTGCTGAAAGACGATGTGCGGCAATAAACGTCGTTTTATTTTTACGTTCCTTTCTTAAATGTTCAATAATTCTTGCTTCCGTCTTTCCGTCAACAGCTGACATAGAATCATCTAATATAAGAATTTCCGGATCCTTAATAAACGCTCTGGCCAATGCTACTCGCTGCTTTTGTCCGCCGGATAACGTAACACCACTTTCACCTACTTCTGTATCCAGTCCGTTTGGCAACTGCTTCATGTCATCTAAGAAATGTGCCAACTCCATTACACGGAAGATTTCCTTATCTGTTGCATCCGATTTTCCAAATTGGATATTCTCACGTATTGATTTGGAAAACATCATTTGATCTTGTGGTACATAACCAATCCAGGACCTTATTTGTTCTAATCTAATTTCTTCTAAATTTACCCCGGATATTTTAAACTTACCCTTCATTCCTGCGTATTGTCTGAGCATCAGTTTAAATAAAGTCGTTTTACCCGCTCCTGTTTTACCGACAACTCCAATTGTCTGCCCGCGTTTTACATTTAAATAAATATTCTCCAATTGATTGTTTTTCGTTGAAGGATATGTAAAAGAGACATTTTCAAGTTGGAGCGAATCCACATGTTGTACTTCTATTATCTTTTCTGCATTTTTAACATCAGCCTCATAATCCAGAGTCTGATTCACTCTGTCTAAAGAGGCATTACCCCGCTGCAGAATGTTGATCAGCTCTCCAACAGCAAACATTGGCCAGATTAACATACCCAGATAGACATTAAATGTAACCAAATCTCCAAGGGTCAATTTATTTTCGAATACGAGTAAAGCTCCATACCCCAGTCCTATCGTGTAAGAAAGACCGACAAGAATTTTCATGGTTGGTTCAAACAACGCATCAATTTTGGCAACCTCGATATTCTTTTGATAAACATCATCGGTCATTTTTTCGAATCGGATTGCATCCTGTTTCTCCTGAACAAACGCACGAATTACTCTTACACCCCGAATGGATTCCAGAACCTCGTTATTCATTTCTCCAAAAGCTGCTTGTGCCTTCGTAAAACGGGCATGAATAGCAGCACCATATTTATTCATTACCACTGCCATGACTGGTAATGGTATTAACGCAGCAAGTGTTAATTGCCAGCTGATGGTAAATCCCATAACTGCTACTATCATAAGCATGAAGATACTGGAGTCAACCAGGGTCAAAACGCCAAAGCCAGCGGTAAGACTAATCGCTTTCAGGTCATTAGTAGCTCTCGCCATCAGGTCACCAGTACGATATTTTCCAAAAAACATTGGTGTCATTTTAAGGAAATGATCCATCAAACGGCTTCGAATCCATTTCTCCAGCAGTACTGCTCCTCCGAAAAGTGTATAATCCCATAAAAATGAAATTGCATAGTGTACAACCAGTAATACGAGATAACCTAAAATCAGGGATACTAACAGTTGCATCGTAAACGTTTCAAATTGGATGTGGTCAATAGAGTACCCAATTAGCTTTGGTGGGACCAAGCCGATCGCACTTGCTATAATCAACGCAATAATAGCGAATAAATACCTTTTCCAGTAATGTTTGAAAAACCAATTTAATTTCTTGAACACCTCAAACATTTAATCACCTTTTTTCTCTGTAAATTTCTCTAAACACAAAAAAATGCATACGTCTACGCCGACGCATGCATTTAAATAACAGGTTTCATTTTACACATAAACCTGCCCTGTAAATAACAAAAAGGCCACAGACAGATGTGGCCTTGAAATGTATAAAACGAGTGATTATAAATGTTACATGAATATAATCCTGCTATTTACGGTAAAGGCCACAGTAACTATTAAATTATTATTTCGCACACAATTAATGATTTGCATAGTAGTGACCTCCTCTCGATTTAGATTCTCAATTATTATAGTGTTTAGATAATTATAAGTCAACCATTTTTTAACTATTTAATTTTTTTCCTTCGCTCACTTCTTTTAAAGTAAAAGCCTGACAGTTTTAATAGCTGTCAGGCTCGATCTTACTTTTTAGTGACCACTAACTTCTGAACCATCATCCAACCCATCAGCAGTTACTTTAATAAAACCTACTGCTCCTTTTGTTGCATGGTTGAATTGATGTGTTACAAATGGGTAAAGCCCTTCTTCTTTAACTGTAAACTCTACTACTGCTCCGCCACTAGCTGGCAGCATCACTGTTTGCATTCCTTCAAAATGATTAGCAGGGTTTCCATCGATATATACATCATCAAAGATGGTTCCAACAACGTGGAAGCTGCTTACTTCATTTGGTCCTACATTGTTTATATAGATACGAACTTTATCGCCCACCTTAGCAAGTAAAGGTTCATCCTTAACAGCAGTTACAGTACCATTTGTGTTCGGCTGACCTTCATGTAATGCCTTTGTTGAGAACACTACTTGTGAAGGTACATTGTTGGTCATATCGTCTAAATCATTGTATCTGTACCATTCATTTTGAATAACAACATATTCTTTATCCACTTCATTATCCGTTGGGTAACCTTCATCTGGCTGAACAATAATTACCCCGTGCATACCGTTAGCAATGTGAGATAATATAGGATCAGTTCCACAGTGGTACATGAATACACCTGGTTTTGTAGCTTGATAAGAAAACGTTCCTTCTTCGTTCGGTCCTACGTCAGCAAAGCCTTTATCCGGAGCAGTGTGTACTGCGTGAAAGTCCATACTGTGTGGAATTGCAGGATCCATATTATCCATTGTGAAATGTATGGTGTCCCCTTCATTTACTACAACTAGTGGACCAGGAGCTTCTCCATTAAACGTCCATGCTTTATACACATATCCTTCTTCGATTTCAATATCTGTAATTTGAGATGTCATTTTAACATAGACATCTGTGCCGTCACGTTCCATTTCTACTGGTACAGGCTCTTGATTCAAATCTTTATGTGGTGCAATCACTTCAGACTCTTTCTTCTCTGCATTTACTGTTTCAACCGTGTTTTCCATATCAAGAGATTCCTCAGATTGAGCGTCCTTTGTAACATCTCCGCATGCAGATAACAATAGAACACTTATACTCATACCTACAACTAGACCATAACTTAACTTTTTAAACATTCTGCTCACCTCTTATTATTATTTAATAGTAGATAAGTTCAAAAGTCCTCCACCCAATCAGTGAACTGGTCTGCGGTTAAGTCTTTGTCATCTGCTTGACTGAATGGTTATCTTATCTCTTGACTTAAGTATAGTCTGTAAGCACTAGCCTACACGTGATATAAATCACATCTAACATGCTCATTTGTGAACAATATTTGTCTGATGTAAATATAGTAAAAACTATTGCAACAGTGTTAATACAGAGTATTAATTATAAAAATGTATGTGATTTTTTCACATGTTAAATATCCATATTATGTTATTTAATGAAACTAAAGGTTTATAGTTAGTTACAAGAGAAATTAGTAATACCTCTCTCGTATTTAGGCTCTTTTCATACGTATTATTTTTTTAATTCTCATACTTGATATAAAAGGCGAAGTAATGAAAGTTTAAATTCTGCTGTTATTGAGTGTGGCTTTCTCATTTCACTGCGGAAATACACTTCGCTAGTGTTGTGCTCTGTTATATATTTATCTCTAACTTAAATTCATAAATTTTCGCTTTTTGTGATTGTTGACTGGAGCGGAGGGCAGTCGACTCCTGCAGGAACAGCACGTGTCTGAAGACCCCACAGCGGTGGTTTGTGGGGATGGAAGGCTAAAAACGCGACGTCCTGTCGCAACGCCTTCATGACTAACATCCTGTTAGCCCGAGGCTGAAGCCGTGCCCTGCGGCAAAGAAAACACTGCAAAGCGAATGAAATGAAGCTGAGCAGATGTTGCACTTGTACCCGGAGTGGTGAAAGCGACTGCCCGGAGCGGAAATCAACATTGCAGTTACTTCGTCTTATATAGAGCTTGTGTCAAAAACAACATTTCTTTTCGGTGGGGCGAGTAACTTCAAAGTGCATCACTGATATTAGTACCGAGTTTTCTCAGGTACAGGTACAGTGCAAGATCTTATAAATACAGCCTGTATTTAAAAGAATAAATCTATGATTTCACCTCTGATTGATCGGTAAACACTACCTGCACCAAATAGATGATCATTGCGGCTGTCAGTATTAGCAGGGCCCATCCCAGCGCCCGCTGCTGCACTAACAGATAATTATTACAAATCTGGATTGGGGTATCGATATACAACCATGCCATTAATCCGAACATAGGTAAGTAGTTCAAATAAACGAAACTTTTAGCTAATGAATGGAGTTTATGCCAGCTATCACGTAGTGGGATACCTACTAGCAGAGGTAGACCGGCAAATTTAAATAACTGAATATACAATACAGTAAGTGACTCATCCAGTGCACGTGGAAGCATCCAGTACATTGATATAAAAACAACAAGTACAATGCCTGGAATGCCGTTAGCATTCCATTTATCAAAAAAACCTTTATACTTTATGATTACTTTCTTTCCAATCAACCATCCAACCAGTATTAACATTGGTAATTGAACTAGCATATGCAGTACCATAATTGATTCCATATAAACCGATACAGAGGGGATAAGTAATATAATATACAAGAATATACCAATCGACGTCTGCTTCAAATTGCTCCCCCCATTTTTCTATTAAATATCTGTTTTATCTAGGCAAGCTTCTTACCTTTATATACATTATCAGTTTTATTCCTCTTTCCAATATAGCGAATGAAATGAAGAATAAAAACAGCTAACGAAAATACAGCCAGTGCCCCTGCTGCAGCACCAAAATTTGCAGGTGCCATCCACTCTGGAAAATGAGTTGCCCATCTTCTTGGTGTGCTCAGCGCGCCTGAAACAAGGAAGGACCCACTAACACCAATAATAGCTGCTGTATAACCGATGAATGCTAGTTTATCAATAAGTGTTGTTGTTATATTACTATCCTCCTTTGCGATGTAATACATAAAGCCGAATATCATTGCACAAGCTCCAAGGCCCATATACATATGGAAATGCCCTGGTACCCACTTTGTATTGTGCATCACATGATTTACGACAATAGTCGCATCAACTATTGCCGGCACAACTCCAACTACCCAACCGAACATCGACAGAAAAATTAACCCTGAACCCATATCCCATTTGATTCCTGATTTATAAACAATCATCAATGCCCCATAGGCTGTAATTACGAGTACAGGCAGACCGTTTGCATAGGAGAGAACCTGACCCATAATTAGCATCCATTTCGGCATAGCAGTATCCATTAACATATGATGCGTATATATAACAAGTGTAAATACTGTTGACATTGTCCAGGCAATTAAAAATGGCTTATTTACCTTCCATGGACGATTTGTATACTTTGACAATATTTCATAAACAGCTATTACACCCATATAAATTATAGAATTAGCAAAAATATGCCCAAATGCAAAGGTCAGATTTTTTGCTAAAAGTGGGTCAAAAGTAAATGCCGGATTTATTACATTGATAACATTCATAATCAATACTATAGCTCCTGCAGTTAAAGCGCTTACGTTTACAATCGTAACCATTGTACTTGCGACAACAGTACTCGGTGGGGAATCCTTCTCTGCTTTTTTCCCAGAAATTACATCCCATCCCAATCCTTTAGAAAGGCTTCCATACTTTCTAATAATTGCTCTACCCGTATCTAAAAATAAAAGTAGAAAACCAATACCAAGGATTAACATTCCGAATAAATATAACAATGCTCCCGTTGTACCCCAGGCATTACCTGAAAGTGCCGGCAAGGGATAAAGGAAGGTCCAGGCACTAGCATATTCAAAAGAGAAAACGCCAATGATTACCATAAGAACTCCAATCGTAAATAAAACTAAATTCCATAAGAAAACTTTCGTTGATAACTCTACATATTTCCGTAAGAAATACCACATTACAGAAGACGCTGCTAATGCTGAAGCTCCAATCATTCCTGTGCCATGAATCGTCAAAAATTGATAGAAAGATGCAGGCGGTAAATTCAAAACGCCCCCTTGGGCCAACAGCATTAATATCCCAAAAATCATCATTACTAAAATTACAATTCCTCCAAAAGATAAATATGTAACGATGAGATTATTACTTGATCTTGAAATCTTTTGTTTCATGGTATCCATATAGTTCCCCCCCCTAAGTTAATCCGTTACCTCTATTTCCATAACCATTAAATGATGTGCTAACCCACAATACTCCATACATAGAATTTTATATGTCCCAGGCTGTTCAAATGTTATATATACTTTATTCGTATACTCAGGCATAGCCTGTGTTTGTGCTATTAAATTTAAATTCTTATCATAAATTCCAAATCCATGAGTAACATCAGCACTCGTTACATGGAACTCAATTGGCTCCCCTGTTTTAAATTGAGTTTCACTTATATTCCAGCCAAACTGCAATGCCTCTACATCAACAATCTCCGGTTCACGGCCCTCCCCATATGCTGGTTGATTATATGGCAGGTCTCTAAGTGTGTAAATGGTAATTATTAAAAAGAAAATGATAAGTGCAGATCCATAAAATGTACGGGCCTTGTACCATTTCTTCTTAATCGGCTCATAATCTTTTTTCTCTGTTGAATTCATTGCGACAAATGCAAATACAGCAGTCACAATTAACATAAAGAACAAACTTGTAACCCACGCTGCTGTTTGAACCATAAAAATACCCCCTTTATTCTAATATCCAGTACGGTATTAGTTAAAGAAAGCATACGTAAAATCATGAGTGCAGCCAGTGACCAAAGTCACAAATAAGCCATATATAAGTTATTTTATTTATCATAGTTATTACTATTAATATAAGGGAAAGTTAACAGGGCACGTATAACTCTGCCTCCAAGTCATTGTGTGCCCTATTATCAATTTATAATTATTAATACAAAAAAAAGAGAAAAACTCATTTACATTCAGAGTTTCTCTTTTAGTTAAACACCTGCATTATTCTTAAGGCTGAGACCTAGATTAACCATGTTTTCAACTTTTTCACAAGAAACATTGGTAGAGAGGGAAATTTCTTCAACAGATACATGCGGATTTTTTCTAATAAGACTTCTAACTCTGTCACTTTCCACAAGACACGTTGAGCACATCATAAATGGACTTGTTTCCATCGGCTCTTTACACAGTCGACAATTTCGAACAAATTCTCCCATTAATCTCACCCTTTATAATGTTATTTCCTTCATAATACACCATTCCACATGACCAGACAATCTAATTTTCTGATTTTTTGAAAAATGAGTCGATAGTCACGCAGCCTGTTTTTTGGGGGTTCAATTACAATTGTAATTTATTATTTTAAGTAAATTTTTTATTAAGAGGGAGATGAAGGCCTTTCGAAAGTGAAAATAAATGATACTCTTAGAAAATATGAACTGTTTTAGTTGTGTGAGGAATTTTCGCTGAACCAAAACGTCGTGTTTGACGAAACTGCACATGTCCGAAGCCCCCGAAAGAAACATTCTTTGCTGCTGGAGAGGCTGAAGCCGTACCCCACGGAAAGCGAAGTATGCTACCGTAGTGAATCCAATTACTCAACTTTTTTTAGATAATAATGTACATTAAGGTCCAAAAACGTTATATTTTTAGATAAAGAATTTTATTTAGAATTAGAGGAGTTGAAAGATGTGTATATAGATGAAATGCTGAATTATAACAAACAATTTGTTGAAGGTAAAGCGTACGAAACATATAAAACCGGAAGTATACCAAACAAACGAATGGTTATTTTTACTTGTATGGAATCACGCTTAGTAGAGTTACTTCCCAAGTCTTTAAATATCCAAAATGGGGATGTTAAGATGGTTAAAAATGCTGGGGCGATCATTCGCAAACCTTTCGATAGTATAATGAAAAGTATCCTCGTAGCTGTATACGAGCTGGAAGCCAAAGAAGTTACAGTTATCGGGCACCATGACTGTGGCATGTCTCATGTTGACCCAAGTGCATTAGTTGAGAAGATGGCAAATCGGGGAATATCACAAGAAACATTACATGCACTTACCCATGCAGGTATTGATTTTCAGGATGAATTTCACGGTTTCGATACCGTAGAAGAATCTGTAGAGCAAAGTGTTGCTATTATCCGCAATCACCCCCTTCTCCCCCCTGAAGTTAAAGTACATGGTTTAGTTATTGATCCTGGTACTGGTAAAGTCGATGTGGTAACAAAGGATAACTAAGAATAACAGAGAACTACTACATGCGTACATGTGGTAGTTTTTTTGTTTTAGACATATTTCCTGCTTATTTTCACATACTAACTTACTAGCGATAGTTTAGTTGGGGGTACTTATGAGAAAAAGCAGAAAAAAACAATCTACTACTAGCCTCTTTCCATTAAAAGTTGAAGAACTAAAGAAACAAATCGAGGAAAAATTCGAAAACAACACCGACCTAAACATAACCATTTACGAGCATCAAAACAAAAATTTAATCGTATTTTATATATCCTATCAAGTTGCAAAGGAAAAAGTGGAAAACGTATTATTAAAACCTTTGTTGGAAAGTAAAAAGGAGTGGGATACTTCTTCTATTTTAAACGAAATACCTTTAAGCGCTGGTGAAACTGTAGATAAGAAAGAAAATATACTTAAGAATCTTATAAACGGAAGTGTCATCGTCTACGTAGAGAATGAAAATGCAGCTGTATCCTACGTCATGCTAAATGTAGAAAAGCGCGGATTAGAGAAGGCAGAAACCGAATCTGTAGTTATCGGACCTCAAGTAGCTTTCACCGAATCATTAGAAACTAACCTAAATATAATACGCTGGCGTATCCGTTCAACCGATTTAGTCCTGGAAAAGTTCTTAATTGGTGAAAGAACACCTCGGGAGGTACGGCTGCTTTACTTAAAGTCTCTAGCAAATGAAACAGACGTTAGTACGATGCGGCAGCGTTTACAGGATTTAGTAGTTGATGAAATAGAAGATGGCAATGTACTTATGCAATACATCGAGGACTCTTCTTCTACTATTTTTCCGCAATATTATGCAACAGAGCTTCCTGACCGTGCCTCATACGCAATAACGAAGGGACGGCTTAGTGTATTGGTAGAAAACAGTCCCACTGCAATTATAGCCCCAACTACTTTTATTAGTTTCTTTGAATCTACTGAGGACTTATATATGCGCTGGAATGCAGGTTCCTTTTTAAGGATATTACGGTTTTTTTCCATTTTTATCTCTGTGCTGTTAACACCTATGTACGTTGCAGCCGTTACTTTTCATTATGAGATCATCCCATTAGAGTTACTTACATCCATCGGTGAATCCAGAGCGAAGGTACCTTTTCCTCCGATATTTGAAGCGTTACTTCTCGAATTACTGATTGAGCTTTTACGAGAAGCTGGGGCGCGATTACCGACTAAGGTAGGGCAAACAATCGGTATTGTTGGAGGAGTAGTTGTTGGAACAGCAGCTGTACAGGCTGGGATTACAAGCGATATTCTAATTATCTTTGTTACGATAAGTGCATTAGCATCGTTTACTGTACCCAGCTATTTGATGGGAACAACGATACGCGTCCTGCGTTTTCCCATGATTATATTAGCAGGTACCCTGGGGATCATTGGAATTATGTTTGGGATTTGTTTTTTATTCATTCATTTACTGAAATTAACTTCCTTGGGACGTCCATATCTTTCACCCGTCTATCCATTCCAATCGGAAGATTTTAATAAAACATTTTTCCGATTTCCTAGTACATTTCAGGGAAAGCGCTTTGTCTCTTATCGCCCAAAAGATTTGATGCGTTTTAATAATAAGACTGCTAAAGAAAAAAACGATATTGATGAGTAGGTGAGGTGCCCAGATGGAAATTAACGTTAAAATGAAGTCGATTATGCATGTTCGAGCATTTTATTTGTTTTTCATTATATCCTCTATCCAACTGGGCGTAGGGGTAATAGGGGTTCCTAGTATTCTTTTTATGAATGCAAGGCAAGATGCATGGATATCGATTATTATCGCCTTCATTTATATCGTTGTGGTCTTATTGGTTATGTTTCTAATTCTTAATCAATATGAAAATGCAGATATATTCGGAATCCAGGTTGATATTTTTGGTAATTGGCTGGGGAAAATGCTAGGAACCGTTTATATTATCTACTTTGCAATTGCCTTACTGTCCATCCTTATAACCTATATAGAAGTCATTAAAGTTTTTATTTTCCCGGAATTAAATAATTTTATAATGGGTTTGCTATTACTGAGTTTAGTTGTATACACTGTTTTAGGTGGATTTCGTGTGATTGTCGGTATTTGTTTCATTTTTTTCATGCTGACCCATTGGATATTATTCTTATTAATTGAACCAGCACTCAAGATGGAACTAACTCACTTTCAGCCCTTATTTCAAGCTTCATTTACCGAATTAATGGAGGGCGCTAAATCTACGTCCTATACTTTTACAGGAATAGAAATACTTTTTCTCGTTTATCCCTTCATACAAAATAAAGAAAAAGTAAAAATTCCTGTTTTATTGGCAGCCTTTTGGACAATGTTAATTGTTACTCTCACTACAGTTATTTCAATGGGATTTTTTGCCCCTGAACAGCTGGAACGAAGAGAATGGCCAGTATTAACCTTATTTAAAATTCAGACCTTCTCTTTTATTGAACGTCTTGATTATGTCGTTGTAGCCGAATGGATGATGATAATATTACCAAATATGGTTCTGTTAATGTGGGGCGTGACCTACGGGATGAAACGGCTATATAAGGTCCCTCAAAAGACTTCCTTATATTTGGTTGCATTAATGCTTTTAATTGGTTGTACTTTCATTGATCAGCACTTTCAAATACAACGCGTAATTAATGCAGTAGATCAATTTGGATTATGGCTTGTCTATGTGTATCCATTCTTACTTTTGCCACTCGTATTAATTAAAAATAAAAGGCGAAAAAAGAAAGGAGAAGGAATTCATGCTAAATAGCAGGTTTATTTATATTTTAATTATCTTGTTAGTACTACTGACAGCATGTGTACCAACAAGAGAATTGGAAAGATTGGGAATTATAAATACATATGGGATAGATATTTCGAATTCTCAGGATGGCCAAATTGAGTCTACACTCATTGTTTTTCAATTTGATGCCCAGGCAGAAAATGTTACCAAAACACTTTCAGGATTAGGGTATACTGTCAAAGGAGCCCGTGAAAATGCGAACACAAAATCCAGCTATATATTAAGTCCAGGGCAAGTTCGTCTGATGTTATACGGAAAAGAAGCAGCAGAGGAGGGTATATTTAATTATGTTTCCCCACTGGTACGAGATGCCCGCGTTCCCGCCACCATGCTATTGGCCGTCACTAACACTACTGCTAAAGAGGTTCTAACATTAGGACAGGAGAATACATCGATTAACGTAGGGCAATACCTGCATGATTTAATTGAACAAGAGTACAGTGAAGACCTTATACCAAGAGTTACACTACATGACTTTACCCATAAACTGGCCGCCGTTGGCGAAGATCCAATCTTACCTGTAATTAATTTAGTAGAAGATATACCACAATTAACATCGATTGGGATTTTTAAGGATGATAAGTATGTAGAAGAAATTTCTATACCGGATGCTTTATGGCTCAATCTGTTTCACAAAAGAGTTCAGTCAGCACCTCTTGAGCTCAGACTTACTAGAGAGCCATTTAAGGAATACATTCAATCTCAAAATGGGCCCCAATCGGATAAAGAAGACATTCATATAGTAATAGATATTAGTGGAAGCAGCCATACGAAAATAACACATACAGATGAGCTGCGTTATAAAACAGATATAAACTTAGAAATTGATTTGAGGGAGTTCTCTGAAGAATTAATGATAGAGGATGAGCAAGTTGCAGACGTATTGGAAAAAGAAGTAGAAAGAGCAATTAAAGCTAATTACGAAACACTGTTGGAAAAGCTGCAGGAAATAAATTCAGACCCATTCGGTTTTGGTCAGATTTATAGAGCTAAAAATAGAAATAGTCCAT
Organism: Virgibacillus tibetensis; assembly: GCF_036026595.1. Classification (NCBI taxonomy): domain Bacteria; kingdom Bacillati; phylum Bacillota; class Bacilli; order Caryophanales; family Bacillaceae; genus Virgibacillus; species Virgibacillus tibetensis. The sequence goes on from NZ_JARZFX010000003.1 coordinate 259,233, forward strand.
TAACGCAAGATAAATGGCGTGAGAAATTTCCTGATATATCTGTAGAATTTAATGTAAATGTAAAATTAAAAAATTATGGAACAGTAAAATAAAAGAAAGCAGCTGTAAGTCTTTGGCTCAGCTGCTTTCCCAATTAGGTTAACCGTGATATTCTTCACTTTCCGTAACATCATCGGATACTAAACCAGCTAGTACATGGACACGCAGGATAAATCCAATAAGCTTACCATCCTTATTGACCACTGCCAATGGGAACATAGATTCCAATGCTTTCGGGATCAAATCATTAACATATTCATCCTGTTTTACGATGGTAATATCACTTCGCAGTACATCTTCCAACGTCTGCTTCTCTTTAATCCCTTTTATGGCGTCATCAATTGTAACTATCCCTTTTATATGGCGTGCCCTATCAACAACAAACACACTGGATATACCGTTTTCCTTCATTTCCTTGACAGCTACATTCAGCCCATCTTTCATGGATACTAAAGCATTTGGCTTAATCATAACATGTTCTGCCTGAAATACTTTAGACCGGTCAATATCCTTTATGAAATCAGATATATAGTCATTTTCTGGTGCTTCAATGATTTCTTCAGGTGTGCCAATTTGAACCACTCGGCCGTCCTTCATTACTGCTACACGATCACCAATCTTAAAGGCTTCATTCACATCATGTGTAATAAATATAATTGTTTTTTGCAGCCGCTCCTGAATGTCCAAAAGTTCTAATTGCATCTCACGGCGAATAAGTGGATCCAGTGCACTGAACGGCTCATCCATCAGTAAGATATCAGGGTCATTAGCCAATGCACGCGCTAACCCTACACGTTGTTGCATTCCACCTGACAGCTCATCAGGGTATTTATCTTCATAGCCCTTTAAACCAACAATCTCGATATTTTTTTGTGCAATCTTGCGACGTTCCTCTTTTGTTACATTACGAATTTCCAAGCCATATTCTACGTTAGCCATAATCGTTCTATGACTAAATAAACCGAAATGCTGGAATACCATTGCAATCTTTTCCTGTCTCACTTTTTTAAGCTGTGAACCCGAATAGGCAACGATATCTTCATCATCTATATAAATGGACCCGGTTGTAGGTTTATTTAATAAATTAAAACAACGAATGAGTGTAGACTTTCCACTGCCTGAGAGGCCCATAATGACAAATACTTCGCCTTTCTTTATATCCATCGAGGCATCATAGACACCAACCGTATGATTGGTTTTCGCCAATATCTCATCTTTTGCCATACCTTCCTTAATCATAGGTATAACAGACTTCGGTTTTGGTCCAAAAATCTTTGAGACATTTACCAATTTAATCTTTGTTGTCATTAGTTTGTCCCCCTGTGTCTCTGAAGTTTATCTGCTACACCGTTTGTGATCCGATCAATAATAATAGCTAAGAATACAATGCTGATCCCAGCCTCAAAGCCTAACGCAATGTCGATACGGTTAATTGAAATTAATACTTGCTCACCTAAACCGGAAGCACCTACCATCGATGCGATAACGACCATCGCCAATGCCATCATCGTTGTCTGATTGACACCTGCCATAATGGTTGGTAACGCTTGGGGCAGTTGAACCTTTCTAAGCATTTGCCATTTAGAAGAACCGAATGATTGCGCTGATTCTATTACTTCTTTGTCTACCCCGCGTATAGCAAGTTCAGTCAAACGGATAACCGGTGGTAGAGCATAGATCAACGTTGCAAATATAGCTGATACATTACCTAATCCAAAGAAGAAGATCGCAGGTATCAAGTAAACAAAACTCGGCATTGTCTGCATTGCATCAAGCAATGGTCGCAGGATCGTTGAAGAACCTTTACTAAATGCCATCCAGACTCCTACCGGAATACCAATTATTAAACATATAAGTACAGCTGTTACTATGATAGCAATAGTTGTCATCATATCTTCCCATAAACCGAAAGTGCCAATTAAGAAAATAAAAAATCCATATAGAATCCCTGAAAATACAGATCTGAAATACCAGCCTAATAATACTATTATTAAAATAAATAACCACCAAGGCATAAACATTAAAAAATCATCTATACCATTAATAGTTCTTGATGCTACAAAGAAAATTAAATCAAAAAATCCTTCCAGTGATGAATCTAAAAAGCTAACAAACAAATCTACATAATCACCTATTTGTGTGCGTATATCCGGAAAATCCCCCATAGGCAGACTGCATTTGATGCAGTCCTCTCACCTCTCTTTTTCATGAATTATAGTTTAGAGAAAAACAGCCAGCCATGCGGCCGGCTGCTTCTTCTATGTTATTGCAAAGTACCTTTTATTTTTTCAGCCACTTCATCAGATACCCAGCCAGTCCAGATATCTTCATGTTCGTTCATCCACCAGACTGCTGCTTCTTCCGCAGATGCATCATTATCATCCATGTAACTCAATGCTTCTTCTGTCAGTGCACTGCTTGTTTCATAATTACGTAAGAATTCAACGAGCTCTGGTGCTTGTTCTGGTAAGTCTTTATGAACAGCAACAACTACATCATTAGGCGGGAACTCTGTAGCTTTTGTATCTTTCCATATTTCCTCGTCAAAAGCAGGCTCTTCCAATAATGTCAGATCATATTGCGCGGTTACTGCAGTAGGTGACCAATAATAGCCAACCCAAGCGTCCCCAGAATTATATGCACTTGTTAAGTCTGCCACGATTGCTGAATCCGAACCTGGCATGAAGTTATTCATCGTTTCTTCTAATCCATAAGCATCGAATTTATCATTAATTGCATCAGCAACAGCCCAGCCGCTAGGTGCATTTATTACTCGGCCTCTGCCTGGATCTTCCGGATCTTCAAAAATCTCCGGATATTTCTTTAAATCTTCTACTGTTCTCAATTCTGGTGCCATAGGCTCAATTCCACGTTCTTCATCGCCCTCAATCACGTATGTAGGAACATATAAACCTTGAATATTATCATCAAAGTTAGTAGCGACTCTTTCAACGTCCCCAGCTTCAATCGCTTCTTCATAAACTTCTTTTATATTATCAGTCCAAACTTCCATATACACATTAATATCACCATCAATAAACCCTTGGAATGTAGCGGCAGTAGAACCAGCTATTACATCTGTGTCATACCCATATCCTTCTTCAATAATTTTCTGTGCAATACTGTTATGTACTCGGATACTATCCCATCCAGCGTCGGCCAGAACAATTGTATCAATTTCTTTTTCAGCACCCGAATCACCGCAGGCCGAAAGAACTACTAAAATAGCAGCGGAAAATAAAAATAATAATTTCTTCATAATTTTTTACCCTCTTTTTCTATATATTTAATCCAAAAAAATGGATTTTTTAATAGATTAAAATCAAAACATGGAAAACAATTAGCTGTTTTTTTACAGTATACCTTTTTAGTAAAATACGGTAAGTAAGCAGGAAAGCAAGCTCATAAAATCTGTAAATGAGGAATAGAATTTCATTTACGGAGGATTATGAAAATGAAATTCATTATGTTTTTTTTATCTATAACAATATTAATACTATAGAATCATCCGAACTTATACAACCATACCAAGGAGCTGTAATCCAGGATAATTCATGAATATGTTATAATAACTCTATTTTCCAACACATTTCAGCTTTATCATCATGAATACTCGCAATAACTCTTTTTCGCAACTGTTGATCTTCGCTGCGGGCAGTCGACTCCTGCGGGAATAGCACGTGTTTGAAGACCCCGCAGCGGTGGTTTGTGGGGATGGAAGGCTAACATCCTGTTAGCTCGAGGCTGAAGCCGTGCTGCGGCAAAGAAAACACTGCAAAGCGAATGAAATGAAGCTGAGCAGATGTTGCACTTGTACCCGGAGTGGTGAAAGCGACTGACCGGAGCGGAAATCAACAATGCAGTCACGTCGTACTTTATATATTTCATGTCAAAAACAACATTTGTTTTCGGTGGGGCGAGTAACGCAAATGCCTCACTGAAATACTTCTATGCTTTTGTACCGAGTAATCGCAAAATGCCTCACTGAAATACTTCTATGCTTTTGTACCGAGTAATCGCAGGTACAGGTACAGGTACAGTCCCAATCTTTAAGAAAACAGCCAATCAAAAAACTCCCCCTGCTGGTAATATACTAGCTAAGGGGAGTTCTTTGTTTATCTTATTTTTGAACTTCATTAATAATTTCTACGACACGATCACGTGCTTTTTCACTTTTGTATTCTTTCATTGTTTCTATCATCAATGGCGCAAAATCCTGTAATTGAGTTAACTCTTCCACTAACTTATCTTCTGTTAAAATTTCTTCCTCCATGACCCGTGCATACCTTTTTTCAGCAAAGGATTTGGCATTTATTATTTGATCGCCTCTGCTCGCCTCTTTAGATAAGGGGATGAGCAGCATTGGAATTCGCAATGCCAAAAATTCAAATATTGCATTGGAACCAGCACGGGATAATACATAATCAGTTGCAGCAAAGATATCTTTTAACTCTTCATTAACATATTCAAATTGCTTATAACCCTTTTCATTAATAGAGTAATCAACTTTATCATGACCACATATATGAATAATCTGGAAGTTATTCAATAACTTGGATAAACTGTTTCTAACAGTACGATTAATCTTTTCAGAGCCACCACTTCCACCCATAATAAGTAGAACCGGCTTTTCATTTGTGAGGCCGGCATAAGACAAACCTTTTTCCTTACTGCCCATAAACAGTTCATCTCTAATTACAGCCCCAACATATTCAGCTTTTTTTTCCGGAAGAAAGTTCATTGTTTCAGGAAATGTTGCCAACACCTTTTTTGTAAAAGGAATAGCTATCTTATTCGCAAGTCCTGGCGTATAATCAGATTCATGAATAACTGCAGGAACTCGGCGCATTTTGGCAGCCAGCACAACAGGAACGGATACAAATCCACCCTTAGAAAATACAACGCCAGGCTTACGTTTACCTATAATGCGATATGCCTGGAAGGTACCCTTTAGAACTTTAAACGGATCCTTCAAATTTTCTTTGGATAGATACCGGCGTAATTTACCGGTTGAAACTGGATGGTATGTTACTCCCTCTAATTGCCCGATGAGTTTTTTTTCAATGCCATCTTTAGACCCTATATAATCAATTTCCCAACCTTCGCGCTGATAGTATGGAATCAACGCAAGATTTACTATGACATGTCCGGCAGTTCCTCCTCCGGTAAAGAGTATTCGTTTATCTTTCATATAATGTACTCCCTTTCTTTCGTAATTCGAAGTAAAACGATATAATTGCTTTTATTTTTAGCTTTTGAGAACCTTTCTCTATCCTATTAGAAAACTACAGAAAAAGGAAGCGTATTATGTATCAAACAGCAACTTTAAAAGAAAAATTAAAGTTATTCAGTTATATATTAATCCCAATTCTAATTACCCAGGTCAGCATGTATCTAATGAATATATTTGACACCATTATGTCCGGTCGAGCAGGTGCTCAGGATTTAGCAGGTGTAGCAATTGGCTCCAGCCTTTGGGTTCCAATATTTACGGGTGTAAATGGAATTTTATTAGCAATTACTCCTATTATTGCCCACTTAACAGGAGCAAAAGAGAACCATGAAGTATCCAATAAAGTTCAACAAGGAATCTATTTGTCAGCTGCATTGGCAATGGTAGTATTTATCGCTGGCGCATTTTTAATTAATCCTATTTTGAATACAATGGACTTGGAGGCTCAAGTTCGCCATACGGCCAAATATTACCTTATAGCCTTAAGCACCGGAATAATTCCATTGTTTATTTTTAACACATTACGTTGTTTTATTGATGCTCTTGGCCAGACACGGATTTCTATGATTATTATTTTAATATCATTACCATTAAATATTCTGTTTAACTATATCTTTATCTTTGGTAAGTTTGGCGTTCCAGCATATGGCGGGATTGGATCTGGTATAGCAACAGCCATTACGTATTGGTTAGTTTGTTTCATAGCACTAGGGATCGTTTACAAAGTGCGCCCATTCCGTACGTTTCGCATTTTTTCCAATTGGGTAAGACCATCAGTGAAGACATGGATGGAGCAGTTAAAAATTGGTGTACCGATTGGTGCTGCTATGTTTTTTGAAACAAGCATATTTTCTGCGGTAACATTACTAATGAGTGTATATAGCACATATACCATTGCCGCACACCAGGCTGCAATAAATTTCGCATCATTATTATATATGATTCCACTAAGCGTTGGAATGGCCTTAACTATTGCTATTGGCTTTGAACTCGGGGGAAAACGCTTCGCTGATGCACGCACCTATGGTTATATTGGAATCAGCAGTGGTATATTCATAGCAGTTTTCGCTGGCGTTGTACTGTATGTATCCAATGACTTGGTTGCTTCCTTATACAGTGCTAACCCACAGGTTATTGAATTGACCAAGCAGTTTATCTATTACGCAATATTTTTCCAGCTGGCTGACGCATTTGGAGCACCGATTCAAGGGGCACTCCGTGGATATAAAGACGTTAATATGACTTTCCTCATAGCGTTTATTTCCTATTGGATCATCGGATTGCCTGTCGGGTGGATATTAGCAAATTACACAGCACTCGAACCCTTTGGTTATTGGGTCGGTATCATTATAGGCTTAAGCTTCGGCGCAATTGCATTACTGTGGCGTCTACTGTATATCCAAAAGAAGTATGCACTTGAGGGGAAGGATTGTCCAAAAGCATAGACCAGCCCAGAGCGTCAAGCTGTCATAAAAGTTAAATTTTTTTTTGAGAATATGAAAGAAGCCACTCTAAAGGACGGCTTCTTTACCGGTTATAAGAATAGACCTACAACTGTAGCAGATAGAATCGATGCTAATGTTGCTCCGACTAGTAATTTCATACCAAATCCGGATACACTAACTGCTTTTTCACTGTCAATTCCTTTTACAGTACCTGCAATGATACCAATGGAAGAGAAGTTTGCAAAGCTTGTTAAGAATACGGATACGATACCCACTGTTTTAACAGACATGTCATTCAGCATGGTTTGGAATTGAAGCATAGCCACAAATTCGTTCGTAACAATTTTCGTACCCATTACGGATCCTGCCTGAATTACTTCACTCGGGGATATACCCATTAGTACTCCAATCGGCGCAAGCGCATACCCTAAAATCTGCTGTAATGTAACGCCGGCAAACGCTAATTGAATAAGCCAATTAACCAATTCCAATGATGCAATGAACGCAATCAGCATAGCAGCAACAATTAATGCAATCTTACCACCCTCAAGTGCACCATTACCCATTGCTTCAAATATACTTCTGTCATTCGTAACATTTTTTACATCAACATGATCTTCTTTAGGTACTCTAACTGGCGCAATAACAGATGCAATCATTAGAGCACTGAACATATTCAGTGGCAATGCTACTAGTACATACTGTGGTGGCAGCATTTGCAAGTAGGCTCCTACAATTGAGGCAGATACCGAGCCCATTGCTGAAGCACTTACAATATACAACCGGTTTTTATCTAAATGATGAAACTGCGATCGAATTGCAATTAGCGCTTCAGACTGACCGAAAAATATACTGTTAACTGCATTAAATGATTCCACTTTTGGTAACCCGGTAACTTTTGAAATAGCTGTACCAATGTATTTAATAATCGAAGGAAGTATTTTCAGGTACGTAAGAACGGAAAGGATGGTAGCGAAAAATATAATAAGTAGTAGTACATCAAAGAAGAATACGCCACCTTCTCCAACCTCCACCCCACCTAAGACAAAATTTATACCCTCCAATCCAAATTCAATTAATTTATTAAAACCAGCCGCAATTCCATTTATAATTGCTTGGCCAATTTGTGTGGTGAACATAAACCAAGTTGTCAATACTTGCAAAACCAACATAATTCCAATGCCTTTATAATTAATATTCCTTTTATCATTAGACATCAAAAATGCTAGTCCGAGGACGACAACAATTGCTAAAACACCTAGAAGAATATCCACGGATGTAGCCTCCCTATATTTTGTAACTGTTTTCATATTGTTTGTTGCAAAGGATAGTGTACCAAGTCGTCAGACGTCATGCAAGTGATTGTCTTTTCTGTATATTTTTAATTCCTACCTTATTTGTTCCCTAATATCAATTCTTTTAACATTGTATTTTTTCGTACAAAAAAACCTCAGTAATTATCCACTGAGGTTCATAAGTTATTATTTAGTGTGCTGGAAAGAAAATCATCTGCAATAAGAAGATAACACCAAACATATAGAGTATCCAATGTACTTCCCTACCTTTTCCACTAACAAACTTCAGTAAAGGATAGGTAATAAATCCGATGGATATTCCTGTAGCAATACTGGATGTTAACGGCATGGTTAGAATAATTGCAAATGCTGGAAATGCCTCATCAAATGTTTTCCAGTCAATGCGGGCTAGACCTTCCATCATAAAGCACCCAACAATGATTAATATTGGTGCTGTGATCGCGGGTAAATTTGCAATAGCACCGATAATTGGAGTGAAGAAAATAGATAAAGCAAAAAGGACCGCTACAACAATAGACGTTAATCCTGTTCTCCCACCTGCAGCAACCCCTGATGTCGATTCAATGTATGCTGTTGAGGGGCTGGTTCCAAACATGGACCCAACAGTTGTTGCAGTTGCATCAGCTAACAAAGCTGACTTTGCACGAGGCAGGTTACCATTTTTCATAAATCCTGCCTGTTCTGCCACTCCGATCATTGTGCCTGTTGTATCAAATATTGTAACTAATAAAAAGGCAAAGACTACGGTATAAAGCCCATTTGTAAAAACTCCAGCAATATCCATATCAAAAAAAACAGGCATTGGTGGCATAGATAATGGAGCCTGTGTAAACTCTAACTGACCAGTAAAAAAGGCAATTAATCCAGTAGCTATCATCCCCAGAAATAGCGCTCCCTTAATTCTCCTGACAAATAATATCAGCGTGATAAATAATCCTGCCAATGCCAAGAGCGTCATCGGTTGGTGAAGATCGCCAAATCCAACTAGATTTGCTTCATTGGAAACTACGATACCTGACATCTTAAGACCAATAAATGCTATAAATAGACCTATGCCAGATGTAATTCCAAATTTTAAGGATGGCGGAATTGCACCGATTAATGTTTCTCTTAACTTAGTAAGGCTTAGTAGAATAAATAGAATACCTGCTAAAAATACGGCACCAAAAACTACTTGATAAGACAGGCCCTGTGTTGCCACTACACTAGCAAAGTATGCATTCAGCCCCATTCCCGGAGCTATTGCAATAGGGTAATTTGCAAAAATCCCCATATACAGTGTGCCCACTACTGCAGCAATAACTGTCGCCATAAATACTTGCTCAAAAGGTACACCTGCAGCGGATAATATAGCCGGGTTAACGACAACAATATAGACCATTGTAAGAAAAGTAGTCATGCCCGCTATTAACTCGGTTCGGATAGTTGTATTATTTTGCTTTAACTTAAAGAAGTTATCCATTAAAACACCATTCTTTCCGTATGATTTAATCAACATTTCTAATATTATTCGTTTTTTGATGCTTTTGCAATATAAAACAGAAATTTGCATATAAAAATTAGCTGTACTCTAATAGATTGAGCCTGTACCTGCGATTACTCGCCCCACCGAAAATACACGCCTAAAGGGTTGATCGCTGAATGAAACGGGCTGAACGCGGGATTACGCTGAAAAAGCGCTGAATTAATTGGTCTGAACGCGGGATTATGCAAGCCGACCGCTGGAAAAAGTGAAGCAATCGCTGAATGAAGGCAGGGGCAGCGGTCATGCCAAAACGGTTGAATTACTTTCAGACCAGATTGACGGTTTTCATGCCTGCTGGAGTCTCCGTGTATTTCCTGCGCTGGTGTTGTGCTTTGTTATAACATTATCTATTGCTATAGTGAATAAATACTCGCTATTTATGATTGTTGGTTGGAACGGAGGACAGTCGACTCCTGCTCAGAACAGCACGACCGCAGCGGTGATTTGTGGGGATGGAAGGCTAACATCCTGTTAGCCCGAGGCTGAAGCCGTGCCGCGGCAAAGAAAACACTGCAAAGCGAATGAAATGAAGCTGAGCAGATGTTGCACTTGTACCCGGAGTGGAAATCAACATAACAGTTACGACGTCTTTTTTTATCAACTGTGACCGTAAAAGTAACAAAACTTAGGATAGAAGCGAGCCTAAAAGTCTTAGTATCGGACAAAAGACTTCGCAATCCTATCAATCGAGCAGAGGAGGCCAGCTATCTCATTTAGTCAAAAAAAGGACCCCGCTTCGAATTTCTTCAAAGCGAGGTCTATCTATTTTAAACTTATCCTTCTAATAATAAATCATATGGGTCTTCAAGCAACTGCTTAATACGTACCAGGAATTGTACTGCTTCTTTACCATCTACAATACGATGGTCATAAGAAAGTGCAAGGTACATCATCGGACGGACTTCAATTGTGTCATCCGGCATTACCATGGCACGTTTTTGAATGTTATGCATTCCAAGAATTCCAACCTGTGGTGCGTTTAGAATTGGTGTAGAAAGCATAGATCCAAATGTACCACCATTTGTTATCGTAAATGTACCACCTTGCAGATCGTTCATTTGCAGCTCTTTGTTTTTTGCTTTATTACCTAGATTGCCAATTTCACGTTCAACCCCTGCAAAGTCCAAGCGGTCTGCATCACGGACAACTGGCACTACTAATCCTTCTTCAGTAGATACTGCTATACCAATGTCATAGAATTTCTTTAGCACAAGTTCGTTGCCTTGAATTTCTGCATTCAACAATGGGAATTCTTTTAAAGCTCCTACTACTGCTTTTGTAAAGAATGACATAAACCCAAGTTTAACACCATGCTTATCTACGAATTTATCTTTACGTTCTTTACGAAGATTCATAACTGATGTCATGTCTACTTCGTTAAAAGTGGTTAACATTGCTGCTTCCTGTTGGACTTCAACTAGACGCTTAGCAATTGTTTGACGACGACGGGACATCTTCACACGTTCAACCGGCTTATCAAATTCTTTTTTCTCGGATTTCTTCGCTTCTTCTTTTTTAGCAGGCTTGGATTCTTTCTTTTCATTAGCTCCTTTTGCCGCTGCATCTACATCTTCCGGACGGACTCTGCCTAAAGGATCCTGTGTACGAATAGAGCTTAAGTCAATATTTAACTCGCGAGCACGCTTTCTTGCTGCAGGTGATGCAATAACATCACTTTTATTATCACTTTTCACTTCTTCTTTTTCAGGAGATTCAACTTTTTCTGCAGCTTCAGCTTTCTTTTCTTTTGGTTCTTCTTTAGTAGCTTCTTCCTCCTCAGAAGAAGTTCCACCAGCTTCCCCATTTTCATTAATTTTTGCGATGACATCACCAACTTCAACGTCGTCGCCCTCTTCCCGTACAATTTCTGTTATTACACCAGAAATCTCAGCGTTAACTTCAACATTTACTTTATCAGTTTCCAATTCTACTACTGGATCACCTTTTTCTATTTTATCGCCTTTTTTTACTAACCATTCGGCAATAGTTCCTTCTGTAATAGATTCGGCAAGTTCTGGTATTTTAATTTCGTTCACTGGAATCTCCTCCTATTTCCGGGTTTATTGCTTTTTGTACAATCTGGTTTTGTTCTGTCTTATGGACATTTGGTACACCCACAGCTGGTGCAGACCGTTTTGGCCTTCCAATATAACGCAACTGCTGACCTTCTTGTAAGAGATCTCTTAGATAATCATCTACAAAATCCCAACTGCCCATATTCATCGGCTCTTCTTGCACCCATACTATTTCTTCGAGGTTCGGCAGTGCTTTAAGTTCTTTTGCAAGTTCCTTTTTAGGGAAAGGATAAATCTGCTCAAGGCGTAATACACGTAACCAATCAAATGATTCCTCCGAGTTTTCAATTGCTTCTTCTATATCCACCATAACCTTACCACTGCCGATTAGTAAGCGTTTTGCCTTTTTCTTACTAACTTTCAGGTTGGGTTGTTCGCGTAGTGACTGAAATTTCCCCTCTGTAAATTCTTCAGCAGATGAAGCTATACGCTGGTTACGAATCAAACTACTTTTAGGTGTCATTAGTATTAATGGTCTAGCCTCTTCCCGACCACGCATTGCAGCCTGCCTACGAATCAAATGGAAGAATTGTGCAGACGATGTTGGATAAGCAACAATCCAATTATTTTCTGCAGCCATTTGCAAGAACCGCTCCAGACGTGCACTTGAGTGCTCTGGTCCCTGACCTTCATAACCATGTGGTAACAGCATTACCATATTAGACTTTTCGCCCCATTTCGCACGAGCTGCAGAGATAAACTGGTCAAATATTACTTGAGCAGCATTGGCAAAATCACCAAATTGTGCTTCCCATATCACCAATGTATTTGGGGATTGAACGCTATACCCATATTCAAATCCAAGCACACCTGTTTCAGACAACGGACTGTTTCGCACATCAAACGAAGCCTTTGCTTCATCTAATCCGTGCATTGGGCTGTATTTCTCACTCGTTTCTGTGTCATACAGAACAATGTGACGGTGAGCGAATGTACCTCTTTCAGTATCCTGACCAGTTAAACGAATTGGAATTCCGTCCCGCAAAATAGAGGCATATGCTAAAGCTTCACCAGCGCCCCAATCTGCTTTGTTGCCTTCTTCCAGAACTTTTTCACGGCGCTTAAGGATTTTTTCTAATTTTTTGTAGCCATTAAATCCATCAGGGCGCTTTAGTAAACCTTGGTTTAGTGCCTTTAATGCATCCAGTTCAACAGCCGTCTCAAATTGATTAAGCCCATTTGTTAATGCTTCTGGCATATTTTTAGGCTGTTTTTTACCTGTTTCATTTTCTTTCATACTATCATAAATATCGCGTAAGTGACGCTCCACTTTATCTGTTACTTTCTTAAACCCATCAGCATTCAGAACACCTTTTTCTTCCAGCACTTTAGCAAAAACATTTGCAGCTGATGGATGTTGATCAATATCTTTATAGAGCCTTGGCTGTGTTGATCGAGGCTCATCCATCTCATTGTGTCCATAACGGCGATAACCTACTAGATCAATAAGAAAGTCTTTATGGAACTTTTGACGGTATTCGTAAGCAATTTTAATTGCAGAAACACATGCAATTGGATCATCGGCATTTACATGAATAATTGGAATTTCAAACCCTTTTGCCAAATCACTTGCATAACGTGTTGAACGTCCATCTTCCTGATTCGTTGTATAACCCACCAGGTTATTTGCAATAATATGAAGTGTACCACCTGTATTAAAGCCTGGTAAATTACCTAGGTTTAATGTTTCCGCTACTACTCCTTCACCGATGAAAGCTGCATCTCCATGAATCAAGACAGGAATAGCTTTGTTCATATCTTGTTTCGGGTATCCACGTTCAGAACGTTCGTCCTGTGCTGCACGAGCAAACCCTTCAACGACAGGATTCACAAATTCCAGATGTGACGGGTTATGCGCCAACCTAATACGTGTTGTCGTTTCGTCACCTTCTTTAACTTCCTTCGTTGCTCCAAAGTGATATTTCACATCACCTGTCCAACCATAGTTTATGCCCATAGACCCTTCGGAAGGAATTAATTCCTTATCAGGGGAGTGATGGAATTCAGAAAAGATTTTATCGTATGGTTTTCCCAGGACATGTGCCAACACCGATAAACGGCCACGGTGAGCCATACCCATCATAATATTATTAATTTTGTCAGTTGTTGCGTATTTTACAATTTGATCCAGCATTGGTACCATTGCTTCTAAGCCTTCAATTGAAAATCTCTTTTGTCCAACAAATGTTTTTTGCAGGAACCCCTCGAAACCTTCAACATGCGCAAGTCGCTCTAACAACTGCTGTTTCTCTTCATCCGATAAATCTAATCGGGCTTCTCCAGCTTCAATTAAATCCAACAACCATTTTCGCTCGTCATCGTTGTTGACATGATCATATTCAAATGTAATTGTGCCTGAATAATACTTTTTCAATTCTTTAATTACATCTAAACCATTTTCAACATTGCCTGGTGAGTTCTCCCACAACCAGGATGCTGGCATATTCTTTAAATCTTCCTCAGTTAAACCATATGCTTGCGGATCAACTAATTCTGATTTACGTTCTTTTTCCAGTCCAACTGGATAGATATCTGCCTCCAAATGCCCAAAACGACGAATAGCCTCCACAAGTTTCATTGCCGAGGTAAGCTTTTTCACATCATTTATTGAAGTATTTTGAGGTGTCGACTGAAATGTCTTGTCTGTTTGGGACAACCAATCAGGGGCTCCTTGCTGATCGAACATTTCCTTTATAGATGGATCTACCGCTTCTGGATCCTCTTTGTATAAATCGTATTGCTCTTCCACATACCCCATATTTGGACCATGAAATTCTGCCCAGAATCCTTGATTAGATTCTTCATTCTGTGCCACGTTTTATACCCCCATTAGAAGTTAACTTTATCCGTTATGCAACGGTCTTTTACACTCACTCTTTATTATAGAACTGACGAATGACTTCATCAACTAATATACCCTATTTTGGAGACTGAAACAATGATATATGTCAAGGTTTATTATATATCAAATTTTCTAATGATTAAGTTAATAAACCCTTTGTGAATTTTTTGCTAAATATAATGTCTATGGTTCACAATAAGAACATTATTAGGTATAATAGGGACATAATATAAAATGTACTCTTTTTACATAGATACAAAAGGAGGATGTACGTATGACTATGAATTTAGCATTACTAATAGGTGTAATTATTGTCTTTCTAACTTCTTGCTTCACATCAGGATATGAAGCAAAACCAGGGATTCCAAAAAGAAATCAGTAAAATACAAAGCCGTCAAGTAACCTACAGTTACATGACGGCTTTGTTGTGAATCTAAATAAGATTTGGGAATCCCTGCTGCCTTAATGCTTCGTATACAATGATCGCCGCTGTGTTTGACAGGTTCAAAGAACGGACCTTACCATTCATATGAATTCGAAGACACTTATCCTCTTTTCCTAAGAGCAGATCTGGTGGAATGCCATCTGTTTCCCTACCAAAAACAAAAAACAAATCTTCTTTTATATTACTGAAGTCGTAATCTGTATAATGCTTTGTACCAAAGTTCTCTATATAATAAAAATTACCTTCCGAATAAGCAGTATATAAATCTTTTATGGAATTATACTCACGTACATCTACATTTTTCCAGTAATCCAAACCTGCCCGGCGAAGCATTTTATCATCTGTAGAAAACCCCAACGGGTGAATTAAATGAAGGGTTGCACCTGTTGCCAGGCATGTTCTAGCTATATTCCCTGTATTTGCTGGTATCTCTGGTTGAAATAATACAACGTGTAAACTCACTTTTCATTCTCCTTACTATACTAAATAACCTTCTTATTATACCACTACTACTCACCTATTCTGAAGAACTTATACTTTATATCCGTTGTATAAGCAGTTGAATCTTCATAGGACCAATAGCGATTTCTGCTGTTATCTGTATGTGCGTTCACCAATGGCATTCCTAGTTCATCTTTTGTTACTACGATGGTATTATGATCCCATCTACCGTCTCCCTGGAAATCATAACAGATAACATCCCCTGGTATTAATTCGGAGGCACTTTCTACCTCTTTTCCTTTCAGACCTTGTGTTGATCCACTTAAATACCACCTTAATGAGTGAGCAACCGCCCAGCTGAAACTCCAATTATCTCCCTGATACCACCAGCCCTTCTCTCTAACGGGAGCGCCACGCATAGGTGCTCCCCCCGCATGTAAGCACTGGGAAACATAATTCGTACAATCCACATCGAATTTTCTGTATGCAGGATTATAGCTGTTCCACCACCGCTCTGCGTATTGAACTGCGTCATGCCGATTATACGTAAATCGATCATTCGCAACACTATCACTTTGCAGTTCATCCATGACAAGAGACTGGTTGTTACTGCTTTCGGATTTAGCAACTAATCGCTTATGATCTCTAATTTCACCATCTACTAGACGAAATGTATACGGAGTAACATCTTCTTCTATATAAAAACGATCCATTTGTTTTATAAAAAATGAGACATGAAGTAAATATCGGTACGACACATCATTGGCAAACCTAATTTTTTGAAATATATGCCCGTCTCCTTTAATTCTCACTATTTTTGCATCCCGTTCTTCACATAATACCTTTTTCCTCTCCCACCAGTCAGCAGTTTCACGTTCCGACTGATAAAATTCCAACCAAATATCCTTTAATTTTTCCATAAAAAATCCCCTCCAATGAAAGTATATGGAGGAGAAGCCTGTCAAAAGTCTAATTAAAATAAGTGAAAAGCAATCCACCAGCAACCAAGTGCGGAAGGGCTATTATAATTGAGATTGACATCGTTTTATTCTTTCTGCTGCGGTCCTCTTTTGTTTCTGTATGATAATTTGCCCTTAGCTGTTCCCCTGAGATAAAAGCACCGCTGAAAAGAGCACCTATTAAGAGGAAAACAACTCCTATTCCAAGGGTGATAGACCCATAAAACTCTATGTTACCTGTCACTATTCCCAATAAGAAAAGAACCAGTGAAACTATAAAAGCGATTAGAAAAGTTTTCTTCATGACTTGCTCCTTCGCATTAGAGTTGTTTCTGTTAGTTCTCTATACGAAGTACCACCTATTTTCGTTTCACTTAATTGGCCTCATGGGCAAGCAAGTATTCCTTTTTATCCAATCCACCGTTATAACCGACCATTTTCCCGTTTGAACCAATGACACGATGACAGGGAACAACAATGGAAAAAGGGTTTTTATTAACCGCACCACCAACTGCGCGGACAGATTTCGGATTCCCTACTGCTTCAGCAATGTCCTTATATGTTTTCGTTTCCCCATATGCAATTGTATTCCACAAAGCTTGCCAGACATTTTTTTGAAAATCTGTCCCGTAAAACTCAAAATCAATCGTAAAATGTCTACGCTTTGCATGAAAGTAATCATGGAGCTCCTCTTTGGCCTGTTGTACCTGATCAGCTTGATGGACAAAAATTGGATTTTCAAAGTAGCGATGTGCCCACTTCTCTATTTTCTTATTTAAATCTGTTAGCGTTCCAAATTCTATCCGAACTACCTTCTCACCATTGCTGACGATTAATAGCGGGCCGACCGGGGATTCCATTTCATCATAATAAAGCTTTACTTTATCCATAATCAATTCCTCTTTTCGTGATCAACTATTTTGCAGTAAGCTCTTCCTTGAAATTCATACCCTTTTGCATCTCAAAAATCACCTGATCATCCTGTTCTTTTATCATCGCTGTTTCAATAGCTTTATATGCTTCTTCCGTTCCAACTTTACCGAGTGCCCATGCAGCTGTTCCACGAATTACCGGGCGTGGATCATTGTTCATAACTGCAATCATTTCTTCAACTGCTGTCTTGTCCTTGAAATGGCCAAGGGCAATCAGCGCATTGCGTTGGAGTGGTTTCTTCCCTCGCCAAGAACCAGACGTATGGCCATATGTTTCTTTGAACTCCCGATTGGAAATTCGCAGCATTGGCTTCAGCTTAGGTTTGGCAACTTCATTGTCTGGTTCAAACTCAGGATGAATGTGGAAATCGACCTGCTTATTTTTGGGACAGACGACCTGACATGTATCACAACCATATACCCGATTCCCAATTTTAGTTCGAAACTCATCTGGTAAGAAATCTTTTGTTTGCGTTAAGAATGCGATGCAGCGCTGGGCATTCAATTGTCCACCTTGAACAATGGCTCCTGTTGGGCATGCATCTATACATTTTGCGCATTCCCCGCAGCTATCATTAACAGGCTCATCCGGAACGAAAGGTATATTTGTGATCAACTCACCCAGATAAACATAAGAACCAAATTCCGGGGTAATAATTGACGTGTTCTTTCCACTGAATCCTATTCCAGCCCGCTCAGCCACTGCACGGTCAGAAAGTTCGCCTGTGTCCACCATGAGTTTGTTTTGTACTTCAGGTACTTTTTCTTTAATAAAGGCTGCGAGTTTCTCCAGTCGGTCACGTAAGACTACATGATAGTCTAACCCCCATGAAGCTCGCGCAAAAATCCCACGGCGCTCTTCTTTCGTGCCTTTCGGGGCATCCTTCATTTTGGATGGATAGGCAATTGCAATTGAAAGAATAGACTGCGCTTCTGGCAGCAACCTTTCCGGCTCGGTCCGTTCCTCTATCGAGCCTTTTTCAAACCCTGATTGATAGCTTAAATCCTGTTGACGTTTAAGGCGTTCTTTCAACTCACCGAATACATCAGCAGAGGCGAAGCCAATTTTATCAATACCAATCTCCTTGCTGTATGCGATAATCTCCTGTTTTAGTTGGTCAGTATTCATTGGCCCACCCTCCTTTCTATTACTTTTTTACCTTTGCCGTGCGCATCCGGTTTAACACCGCAGCAATTTCATACCTGCGGGGACGTGCTAAGTCACCAGGATGCTGATCTTTAAAAATAGTAAATGATGCAAGACCCTTACTATCCATTTGCTGATCGATACCATCAAGCAGTTCATACAATGATTTACCATCCATTCCTTTCGTGCGATCTAAATACTGAATTATCTCAGCAATCATTCGCGTTTGAGATGGATCAACTAGTTGCTCTGTATCTTCAAAGGTAATATCTGTTTTTCCCATAATAATCTTAAATAAGCCCTTTGCTTGTGTTTTGGAACGGTTTCCTTTTGATGTTTGCAGGCCATGCTGTTGAAAGTAGCGGGACGTTATGTCACCAAATGGTCCATCTGTTGATGCATCCCGCTCTAATGGATACCTCTCCATTATTTCAGCCGCTTGCTCTGTTACATTATGGGGCGTGTATGCTTCCAGCATGATCACTGTATCAGCTACTGCAAAGTAATCACCCGATCCCCCCATAACAAGTATTGTCGAAACATCCAGCTGATCACGCATTTGCTTTATTTTATCAATAAATGGCGTGATTGGCTCCTTACTTTTTTTAACAAGCTGCTGCATCCGGTGATCCCGAATCATAAAGTTGGTTGCACTCGTATCTTCATCAATCAGCATTGTCTTAGCACCAATTTCCAGAGCTTCCATTACATTGGCAGCCTGAGACGTACTTCCACTTGCATTTTCCGTTGTAAAAAAGCTTGTATCCTGCTCATGTGGCAGGTTATTAATAAATGGTGCAATGTTAACACCTGTAATTTTCCTACCGTCTTCCGCTCTAATTTTAACAGCATCCAAATCTGTTAAAACAAATTCCCGGCCATCCCCTTTTATATGAGAATACACACCACGTTCAATTGCTTGAAGCACCGTGCTTTTCCCATGATAACCACCACCAACAATCAGCGTAATGCCCTTTTTAATTGCCATTCCCTTAATGGGCTCTGATTGATGTGGTATGGTAATTTCCACTTGGTTCTCCTTGGGACTTTGGAAAGGAACCGCTCGTTGCATTGGCAGGTTGCTGACACCACTTTCCCTCGGCAAAAGTGATCCATTTGCTATAAAAGAAATCCAGTTATGCTTACGCATCTGCTCACGAATGGTTTCTTGCTGATCCGCCAGTTCAGTCGCTTTAACTATTTCTTCATCCTTAATGGTAAAAATAGACTTCTTAATAATAGTTGGAATAACCTGAGCAAATAATTTTTCAGCTTCTCCTCCATTAATCCGGCGCCCATTAGCTGGCAGTCCGACTGACAAACATACCGTTATGAAAGAAGGACTAACTTGAACAGCACTTCGTTCCAGCATTTCCTGTCCAGGTTTATCAAAATAAATCATGCCACTTTTACCAGATCCTTTTATTGAAAATTGCTGACTGGCTACAGCCCCCCCTACTGTTCGGGCTAACGCATCCTCTACAGCAATTTTTCGCGAGAATGTTTCAATCCAGGCTCTATTTATCGGTCGGCTGCGTTGTGGAATGACTACTCGTATTTTTGACGGCGTGGCAAACGGGTCCCCCTGTACGTAATCTATATATAACCCAAAATCATCATAATCGTAGTGACCTTGCACACTTTTATATGATTTATATCCTTTATTATCCAATTGTTTTAATTGTTGTATCAGCTTTTTCATGAAAATCCCTCACATATAAAGTTTGTTTAAGAATACTATGTAGGAATCATGAAGTTCAAGTAAAGTGGGTAGATAATTCATTTGGGGAAATAAAAACGCAATGCTTCGTAAGCAAATATTACGAAACACTGCGTTATGACATATGTATGGAGCGGGTGAAGGGAATCGAACCCTCATCATCAGCTTGGAAGGCTGAGGTTTTACCACTAAACTACACCCGCATTTGATAGGTAACTTAAGGCAACTCGCAGATAATCGGTAGAAGGATCGTTCATCGGTACCGTTTTTTAAATGCAAGACTAAGTATAACAAGTGACGTTAGAAAAATCAACAGGAAAATCTGGTTTTGTCGACAAAATTTCAAATTTGTTAGTCGTCTTAGGTTGTTTACAATATGTTAAAGAAGTTATAGAATAGGCTTAAGTTTAGGGAGGCGAGATAGATTGACAGTTTATCCAATCATTATGACACAAACAAAATTCACTCATCAAGATGACTTGAAATACCCCTATGAAGAGCGGGCCTTGCAGTTTGGAGACGGGGTTTATGAGGTTATTCGAATTTATAATGGAACATATTATTTACTCGATGAACACGTAGACCGCTTATTCCGCTCTACAGAAGCAATAAAAATTAATCTTTCATTAACTAAAGGAGAGATGAAAAATTTATTACTGGAATTACTAGAAAGAAACAACATGGAAACCGATGGTAAGGTTTATTTACAAATATCCCGTGGGTCAGCACCCCGTGATCATGTTTTTCCAATCGACGTACCTGCAAACATATATGCATATGTTCAGGACTTACCTCGTAATCTGGTAAATCTGGAGAACGGTGTAGGAACGATAACACAACGCGATATCCGCTGGGAAAATTGCTATATTAAGAGTTTAAACCTTTTACCAAATGTTCTGGCAAAACAGGAAGCAAAAGAAAACGGCTGTTACGAGGCAATCTTGCATAAGGATGGGCTTGTCACAGAATGCAGTTCTTCAAATGTATATATGGTACGGGAAGGTAAAATTTATACGCATCCTGCTACCAACAATATCCTGCACGGCTGTGTTCGAATGCGTGTGGAGAAATTTTCCCATGACTTAAACCTTCCCTTTATCGAAGAAGGATTCTTTGTAGAAGACATCTCGATGGCCGATGAACTATTTTTATCCAGCAGCACCTCAGAGATTATGCCAATAATCAAGGTTGATAATATCCAGATAGGTGATGGGAAACCGGGTAAAATCACGAGACTGTTGCAGGAAACATATGAGAAAGATATAAAAAATTATAATAAAATTCTCACCAAATAGGAACCTAGTTTTGAGAGAATAAAAAGTCGGCTGTATTGAAAAGTGGCCGACTTTTTTATTTAAGTTCTTGTAGCAAGTTTTGTTGCTGTTGATTCTTACAGTTGATATAAAAGACAACGTAACCGCTCAGTTGCTTTCCGCTGTGGACTGTTGCTTTCCGCGGGCACGGCTTCAGCCTCCTCGAGAAACCCACTCTGCGGGGTCTTCAGACACGTGCTATTCCCGCAGGAGTCAACGGTCCTCCGCTTCAATCAACTGCCATAATAGTGAAAATTTGTGTCTTGATCAATAAAGTGATTACTATCGCTCCATTATTGGACGTCACATCAGCGGAGGAAAAACACGTAGACTCCTGCGGGAACAGCGAAGACGGTGAGACCCCGCAGCGCTCTTTGCGAGGAGGCTCAGCGCGAGCCCAGCGGCAAAGAAAACACTGCAAAGCAAATGAAGTGAGTCTGAGTAGATGTTGCACTTGTACCCGGAGCGGTGAAAGCGAAGTGTATTTTCCGTGCGGTAGCTAACGGTCTATTCCTGAGTTACTTCGTCTTTTATAGATTTGTGTCAAAAACAAACAGCCTTGTAATGTTTACTTCTCCCAAAATTTTATGCTTCTTTTTTTCTATAACTTTTGCTGTGACTAAAGGAAGAACAGGCAACTAAATGTCTTTATTCACCCTCCATATCCCTAATACAATACAATAAATTCAGTATAGTATCTGAATATTATGTTATAATGTTTTTCTTATGGTTTTACTATATACGAGGAGGTTCTTTTATGAAAAAAATTGCTATTATTGGAAGTGGAGGTGCTGGGAAGTCTACCCTTGCACAAAGACTGGGCTCCATTCTCGATATTCCGGTTTATCACTTGGATGCTATCCACTGGAAACCTGGTTGGAAGGCAATAAGCCGCGCAGAACTTATCGAAGAAACAGAAAAAATCCTCCAACATGACGCTTGGATCATCGATGGGAACTATGGCGGAACAATGGACATACGTTTACAGCAAGCAGATACAGTATTATTTCTACACTATCCTACCATATATTGCCTCTACGGAATTACGAAACGACGGATACAATACCGTAATCAAACAAGACCAGATATGGGTGAAGGATGCCCGGAAAAGCTTGACTGGGAATTTATCAACTGGGTCAGGCAATTCAACAAAACGAAAGTTCCTGCCATTTATGACAGACTCTCCAACCTCGATGATACAACAATCCACATTTTTAAAAGTCGAAAAAAATTGAATCTTTTTTTGAATCAATTAGAAGAAAAAGTTCAGCAACTAAGTTGATTCATAATCCGAAATTTTTTAAAAAACTCCATATACCATAGAAGTAAATGTAAATAAGCAAGACAAAGCGTGCGGTAAAAGCAGAAGATCTCACTAGAATAGAAGTATATAGTGATCCACAATTAACTCTGGATGAAAGCGCATATGTATCTACAGAGGTCCTACCGATAAAACGCGGATATTATACGTAAGATATTTTCTGGGAGGTAAAACCTTGGTTTTTCTACGCTAAGAAGAAAAATCAAGGTTTTTTTTATATTCTAAGTGGGCGCAGGGAATTGATAGAGTTTGGAATCTCAGGTTTAAATGAATATTCACCTAATAAGTTAATGTGTTCCCATCCCAAAGGAGATATATGAGGAAGTAATTCCACTTTATATTTTCCTGTTTTTTCAAATGTTCAATTGCTAATGTTAAATACAGGGTATTCCAAATACTAATAGCATTAATAATGAGGTTTAATGCGCTGGCACGTTGTTAATTGATCTTGTAATGCTCTTCCTCTAAGTTCCCCATGTTTCCCAAAGGAAATAGCTCGTTCAAAGGCTTTCTTTGCTTCAACCTTATTTAATCCACGTTGGATTCGCCCGACGTAATGTTTCGCTAAAAATATATTCTAAGATAAACAAGATTTTATCCATACTTCCCTTCTCCCTTCCACGCAGCAACTTCCCCATTTCTCGATGTTGTCTGGCCTTTCAAATGATAAGTTTAGAATCCGCAAGGTCTCGTAGTCTTGGAGCAAAGCGATATCCTAACAAATTGGTCAACCCATACTTGATCCGTATAAATTGGTCACTGACAAAGTGATAAATGGTTGCACCTTTCACCATACCATAATGTGGGTTTGCTTCAGCGTGCAAGGATGAAACTACTACTTGAACACGCATACCATCTGAAGAAGAAGTTGTCCCGTCTCCCCAGTACGATGACAAACTTAACTTACACTAAAAATTTGATAACTACCTGTATATTCACACAAAATGATCAGTTTGGAACATTCAAAAATCCACGAAACGCCTTCGTACCAGCATTTCATGGATTTCATTTTCAGAACTGTTTGTGCAGTTTGTTAGTTAACTGCTATTTTATCAGCATCTTCTTCCAAAAATTCTGCGAAATTATCTCCCCAATCACAGATGGACGTTACAACAGGTTCTAGGAGAAGACCAATTTCGCTTAGTTGATACTCAACTTTAGGAGGTACAACAGGGTATACAGATCTAGTAATTATTTTATCCTCTTCCAATTCCCTTAATTGCCTAATCAACATGCGTTGATTAACTTCGGGGAGTTTCCTTTGTATTTCGCTTAACCTTAATGGAGACTGCTGAAGTAAACACCATATAATCGCTATTTTCCAGCGTCCGCCTATAACTGATAATGCCAAGTCTTTTCCAGTGAAAAAAGTTTTTTCTTTATAATGAATTGTCATATATTTTCACTCCTTATGTTAATCATACCATATAGTGACAAATATGTCAGTATTGTATGAATCTTAACAATATGTAATCATGATCATTGAAAAGAATATAAAAAGAAAGAAGGAATTCATATGAAGAGTAGAGCAGCTGTTGCATTTAAACCAGGAGAACCACTTTCAATTGTAGAAATCGATGTAGAAGAACCAAAAGCAAAAGAGGTATTAGTAAAGATGTTGTACACTTCAGTCTGTCATACAGATGCTTACACATTATCAGGTGATGACCCAGAAGGCGTATTTCCAGCCGTACTAGGTCACGAAGGTGGGGGTGTTGTTATATCTGTGGGTGATGGAGTTACTTCAGTAAAACCAGGAGACCATGTTATACCACTATACACACCTGAGTGTGGAGAATGTAAATTCTGCCTTTCTGGTAAGACAAACTTATGTAGCGCCATACGAGAAACTCAAGGTAAAGGTTTAATGCCTGACGGAACGACTCGTTTCTCTTATAACGGAGAGCCCATTCACCATTACATGGGAACAAGTACATTTAGCGAATACACAGTGGTTTCTGAAATCTCATTAGTAAAAGTTGAGCAAGACGTACCTCTTGATAAAGTTTGTCTATTTGGATGCGGTGTTACCACAGGTATTGGCGCTGTACATAACACAGCAAAAGTTGAAGCAGGAGCTGTGGCAGCCGTATTTGGTTTAGGAGCTATTGGTTTAGCTGTTGTTCAAGGATTGGTTCAAGCAAAAGCAAGTCGAATTATTGTCGTAGACTTAAATGAAGATAAGTTTGAATTAGCAAAAAAAATGGGTGCGACTGATTTTATTAATCCCTCTAAATTTGATAAACCAATCCAAGAAGTCATAGTTGAAATGACGGATGGAGGAGTAGATTATAGCTTCGAGTGTATTGGGAATGTAGAAGTAATGAGGTCTGCTCTTGAATCTTGTCATAAAGGTTGGGGAGAAAGCATTATTATCGGTGTAGCAGCTGGAGGGAAAGAGATTCAGACTCGCCCATTCCAATTAGTTACGGGTCGAGTATGGAAAGGATCAGCCTTTGGTGGAGTTAAAGGAAGAACCGAACTACCAGGAATGGTTGAAGACTTTATGAATGGTAAAATCGACTTAGATTCGTTTATTACACATCAATTAGACTCTAAAGATATCAATGAGGCATTTAATTTACTTAGTAAAGGCGAGTCAATTCGCACAATATTAACATATGGAGAGTGAAATAATGAGTCTTAAACTAATTGAACAACACTGTATTTTCGATGGAGAACAATATAAGTACCGTCATTATTCAGAAGTCTTACAATGTGATATGACATTTAGTATCTACTTACCATCAAATAAAGAAAGGAAAAAAATCCCTCTAATTTGGTGGCTATCCGGTTTAACTTGTACAGATGATAATTTTAGCCAAAAAAGTGGCTTTCAAAGATTAGCTGAAAAATATCAAGTAGCTGTCATTATTCCAGACACTTCACCACGTGGAGAAAATGTTGCTAATGATGAAGCTTGGGACCTTGGACAAGGTGCAGGTTTTTATTTAAATGCTACACAAGATCCATGGGCAAAGAATTATAAAATGTATACGTATATTACAGATGAATTATCAGGTATTGCGTCCACTTTAGTTCCTAACTTTTCAGGAAAAGAAAGTATAATGGGCCACTCAATGGGAGGCCATGGTGCTTTCGTAATTGGGATGAAAAATGCTTCGAGATTCAAAGCGATTTCTGCTTTTTCTCCTATTTTAAGTCCTAGTCAAGTTCCATGGGGAATAAAAGCATTCTCCTCTTATTTAGGTGAAGATAAAACAGCTTGGAAAGAATGGGATGCTTCAGAACTCATCAAAGAAACTGGCATGCCACCCATTCTCATTTCACAAGGAACTGCAGATACGTTTTATCCAGAACAATTGGTAGAAACCACTTTCTTAGAAAATGCCCGAGAAAGTAACCAAGAAGTAAATTACAAGAAAATCGAAGGTTATGATCATAGCTATTTCTTTATTGCTACTTTCCTAGATGATCATTTCGCTTTTCATATGAAGCACTTAAGCTAATTCCCTTTTTAAAATAAAATATGGAATAAAAAATATCCCCATTCAACTAAATGTGGGGATTTTCCATTACTGTATTTCGTCATATTTTACAGTTTACGATTTGAAAAACAAGTAATAATTTAAAAAAGTAAGTGAATTAGGAGGTATCGTTAATATGGATATTAAAAAAATGTTAGAGAATGACCGTGTTAAACCATACTTATTAAAAGCCCGTTATGGGATTGAAAAAGAAGGTCAACGAGTTGACTTATCAGGAAAATTAACTAAAACAGATCATCCTAAATCTATTTCTACACGAGATGAACACCCCTTTATCAAGCGTGACTTTTCCGAAACACAGATGGAATTAATCACACCTGTTACTGAGACGCTAGATGAACTGTTTAATTACTTAGCAGCTATCCATGATGTTGCTTATCGTTCTATGGGTGATAATGAAATGCTTTGGCCTTTAAGCATGCCGCCTGAGTTACCAGAAAAAGAAGAAGATATTGTTATTGCAAAACTGAACAATCCCGAAAATGTTCAATATCGTCAATCGTTATCCAATTCTTATGGCCGTCGTAAACAAATGATAAGTGGTATTCATTTCAACTTTGAATTCGGAGACGAGTTAATTCAAGCGTTATTTAACTTACAATCGGAGATAAAAGATTATCAACAATTTAAAACCGAGATTTATCTTAAAACCACAAGAAATTATTTACACTATCAATGGTTAATAACTTATTTATATGGCGCTTCTCCTAGTAGTGAAAAGAACTTTTTCGAAGAAGATTCTTTGAATGAACCGGTAAGAAGTATTAGAAACAGTAAATATGGTTATACCAATCACAGTGATGTTCAAGTTTTACATAGTAGTCTAGAAAAATATGTATCAGATATCTCTTTGATGGTTAAAAGAGGACTCCTAGTAGAAGAAAAAGAATTTTATTCAGCTGTCCGTTTAAGAGGTGGGCAACATGTTTCTGATTTAAAATGCCACGGTGTTAGATACATTGAATTAAGAAATATAGATATTAATCCTTTTGAAAAGAATGGAATTAGCTATGAACAAGCAGAATTTCTACATCTTTTTTTAATTTATTTACTTTGGAAAGATGAAGGTAATCATAGAGACGAGTGGGTAAAAGCCGGTAACTTTTACAATGATTTAGTGGCGCTTGAACATCCATTAGAACATACACAATTTGAAGGAGATGCTAAAAACATTATTGATGAGATGGAACATTTAGCAGAATTCTTAGATTTGACTGTTTCAGATACATTATTTATTAACCTAAGGCAAATGTTAATGGACCCAAGTAAGACTTTAGCTGGAAGACTTTATAAAGATAGTGAAAAGGATAGTCAAGGTCAAGTGGCTACGAGTATTGCTAAAGAAAATTATGAAAAGTCATGGGATAAACCATATCAATTAACAGGTTTTACTGACATGGAATTGTCCACTCAAAATTTAATGTTTGATGCTATTCAGCAAGGTATACAGGTAGAAATCTTGGATCGGCAAGATCAGTTTTTGAAGCTTCAATTAAAAGATCATGTTGAATTTGTGAAAAACGGGAATATGACAAGTAAAGATAGCTATGTATCTACTTTAATTATGGAAAATAAAACAGTAACAAAGAAGATTCTTCATCAACACGGATTCCGAGTGCCGAATGGTGAAGAATATAATGACATAGATTATGCTTTACGTTCTTACGATTTGTTTTCTTCCAAACCTTTTGTTGTGAAGCCGAAAACAACTAACTACGGATTGGGAATATCAATTTTTAAAGAAGGGGCAAATTACGAAGATTATCTAAAAGCAATCACACTCGCTTTTAAAGAAGATTCTTCTATATTAGTCGAAGAGTTTCTTAATGGAACAGAATATAGATTTTTTGTGTTAAATGATAAAGTGTGTGCTGTTTTATCACGAGTTCCTGCCAATATTAAAGGTGATGGTAAACATACAATCGAAGAGTTAGTCATGCAAAAGAATCGCGACCCGTTAAGAGGAAGAGACCATAGGACACCTTTAGAAAGTATACAATTAGGTGAATTGGAGAACCTTATGCTTAAAGGTCAAGGATATCGAATGGATTCGATTCCAAAAAATGATGAAATCGTCTATTTGCGTGAAAACTCTAATATTAGTACAGGTGGGGACTCGATTGATGTGACAGATCAAATTCCTGATGATTATAAAAAAATAGCAGTGGATGCGGTATCTGAACTTGGAGCTAAAATTTGTGGTATTGATTTGATTATTGAAAATACAGAAGTTCCTGCTGCTAATAAAAATACCTACGGAATTATTGAAGCCAACTTTAATCCATCCATGTATATGCATATCTATCCGTATAAAGGAGAGTCTCGACGTTTAACTATGCATATCATACATTATTTATTCCCTGAACTATTGCAAAGTCAGTCAAATTATGGGTACCACTATAAAAATACGGATTTACAATGTTACGCTGTTGAGTGACAATAAAGTTATTTTAATGTTCAAATATCAAATATGCATAACCCCGTTCTGAGTAAGGACGGGGTTAAAATAAAATTGTTTAAATGTATATTACTCCACATAGCGATTCTTTTAGAAAGAATTTATATTTTTACCTTTCAGTCTCTTATTATCTTAATTGAAATTAATTTTTGTGTTTTACATCAATTTTTGATAAGGTTCGACACTCAAACATGTAAGCATAAATTATTTGAGTATTTACACATTGTTGTATAATAATGACATTAGAGAAAGGAGATTGAGCGATGATTGCTACCTATGAAGAAAATGTAGCTAGTTTTGATAAAATTGATTCCGCAAAAGCACAGAAATTGGTAAAAGGGAAAGGCGAAGCCGTTATCTATATTGGCAAAGCTGTATGTCCTTATTGTCAAAAATTCATTAAAAAACTAAAAAAAGTTGCTGAAGAAACTGGTACTCATATCTATTATGTTAATAGTGTGGAAAAAGCTGATATGGAAGGTATTACGGCCTTTCGTAATGAATACGACATTCCAACGGTTCCTGGTTTCATCTTTACTGATGGTGACACAGTAAACGTGAAATGCGATTCATCCATGCCAGAAAAAGAAATCAAAGCCTTTATGAATAAATAAATTCAATTGCAAAGCGACAAGTGTCTGGCACTTGTCGCTTTGCAGTTAAGAGTAAGATAAAATAAATAAAAGGTTTTACAAACCATACAATTTTTATATATAGAGAATTTGATAGCTGGTGTAATTACGTAAATAGTTTCCATATCCGTGGAGACCCCAAATTAAATAACATATCATTCAGCAGCCCAAAACGCATGGATATTTATCCATGCGTTTTTATGAGCTATTTATATATACTACACTACTGGTTTATCTACCATCACTGCTCCTGCTTTTTCTTTTAGTATTGCCAGCTTCTTAATATAAACTTGCAGTGATCTTGGTACTTCTTCCAATTTGGCTTCTTCCAGGGAATCTGCCATTGCTCCTAAAGTTTCTAAACTAGTGAAATACGGAACTTGGTACCTGACAGATAGCTCGCGAATGTAGAAACCTATTTTTTCTTTTTCTCTACCTTGACTAGGAACATTAAGAACAAGGTCTGGACACTGATTTTTCCAATGATCGAGCAAAACTTCCTTATTATTCTTTATTATTGTTGATTGGATCCCTTTCATTTTCAAATAGTTTGCTGTTCCTTCCGTAGAAGTTATCGTGGCACCTAATTCTGCAAACTTACGAATTATATCCACACTCTCTGCTTTTAAACGGTCTGAAATAGAAACAAATAAATGGAACGGTTTCTGGTTAATTGTTCCTTTACCTTCAATAGATGCTAACACTTTAGCCAATGCTTCATTTTTTGATAAGCCTAAGCCTATTATCTCTCCAGTAGATTTCATTTCCGGTCCTAAAACATGATCAACACCCTTTAGTTTACTAGCAGAAAACACAGGTGCTTTCACCGTGTAATAGTCTGGTTCTTTTAGTAAATTTACCTCATTGGAAATTTCATTCAAAGGGATACCCATCTGTACTTTAACTGCCCATTCAACCATCGGTATGTCGGTTACTTTACTTATAATAGGTACGGTTCTTGACGAACGGGGATTTACTTCCAATACATAAATTATATCTTCAAAGATAACAAATTGGATATTCATCATTCCTATTATAGGTACCGCTTGACTGATTTGACGTACAGTTTCGACGATTGTTTCTTTCATGTGCTCCGTTAAGGAAACGGGTGGGAAGATGGTCATACTGTCTCCTGAATGGACCCCGGCCTTTTCTATATGTTCAAAGATACCTGGGATAATTATATCTTTTCCATCACTGATGACATCCACTTCACACTCCAGACCTGGTATATACTGGTCAATTAATAATGGCCAGCAACGATCATTCGTATCTTTTTGGATACGTGTTACATACTTCAGCAATTCTTTTTCGTCATAACAAATGAACATGGACTGTCCGCCTATAACATAGGAAGGGCGAATAAGTACGGGAAACCCTAACTCGTCAGCCGAAGCGGACAATTGCTCCTGTTTAGTAACAATATGGCCAGTGATATGAGGAATACTTAATTCATTTAAAACATTATAAAATTGTTCCCGGTCTTCCATTTGATCGATCTGCTTTGGCGAAGTTCCAAGGACAGGAATTCCTTCAGCCTCTAAATCATTTGCTAAGTTAATTGCTGTCTGACCACCGAATTGAACAATTACACCAGCTATATTTTCTTTTTCAATTACTGCCAAAACATCCTCCAGTGCCAATGGTTCAAAATACAGGCGATCAGCAATAGAGTAATCCGTACTTACAGTTTCTGGATTGTTATTAATAACAACAGACTCATAACCCATTTTTTTCACTGCTTGAGCCGCATGAACCGAACAGTAATCAAATTCCACCCCTTGACCAATCCGGATCGGTCCAGATCCCAAAACAAGAATTTTCTTCCGGTCATTGTTCGTAATGACCTCGTCACTCCCATGCCAGGTGGAATAATAATACGGTGTGATCGCATCAAATTCTCCCGCGCAGGTATCCACTAACTTATAAGCTGGCCTTATCGACTGTTCTTTGTACGCTTTTCTTACTTCTCTTGATGTTACACCTGTTAACTCTGCAATTCGTTCATCACTTATATTAAGACGCTTTATTTCCAGCAGCTTTTCCGCAGAAATAGTTGACCATTGAACCAATTTCAACGATTGCTCACACTGGATAATTCTTTCTACCTTCCGTAGGAACCAGTAATCAATCTCGGTTAAGTCCAGTACTTTGTCCATAGACAGGTTCCTTACAAATGCTTCAGCTATCGCAAATAGCCGTAAATCATTAGGTATTGAAAGAAGTTCCATTAGTTCATCAGAGGATTTACCTTCCATTCCAGGCCAATGAAGACTGGTAACATTTAATTCCAGTGAACGTATTGCCTTATTTAGTGCACCTTCGAACGTTCTATCAATCCCCATTACTTCTCCCGTTGCTTTCATCTGTGTGCCCAATGATCGATCCGCCTCAGTAAATTTATCAAAAGGAAAGCGAGGTAGCTTTACCACTACATAATCCAACGCTGGTTCAAAAGAGGCAAATGTATTGCCCGTAATCGGATTGAGAATTTCATCGAGCGGGTAGCCAATTGCACATTTTGTTGCGATACGGGCTATCGGATAACCAGTTGCTTTAGAGGCCAAGGCCGAGGAACGGCTAACTCTTGGGTTCACTTCAATAATACAATACTCATTAGATGCTGGGTTTAATGCAAATTGAATATTACAACCACCAACTACATCTAATGCTCGAATTACTTTAAGGGATGATGTACGTAAAATTTGGTATTGTTCATCAGAAAGCGTCTGAGATGGTGCCACTACGATAGAGTCTCCCGTATGCACACCGACAGGATCCATGTTTTCCATATTACACACAATGACACATGTGTCATTGCTATCACGCATTACTTCATATTCTATTTCTTTCCATCCTTTGATACTTTTTTCAACAAGCACCTGTTTAATCGGACTTAACATAAAGCCTTTGCTTAAAAGGTCTGTAAACTCCGCTTCATTGTAAGCGAATCCACCACCCTCACCACCGAGGGTATAGGCAGGACGCAATATTACCGGATAACCTATTTCGTTAATAAAATTCAAACCCTCTTCCATTGATTCAATAATTGCCGACTCAGGGATTGGCTCTTCGATCTCGAGCATTAAGCTGCGAAACTTTTCCCGATCTTCTCCCTTTTGAATGGAAGGAACTGATGTACCTAATAGTTCTACATTGTATTTATCAAGAATCCCTTTTTCGTATAGTTCCACTGTTAGATTTAATCCCGTTTGTCCCCCTATGGATCCGATCATGCCATCCGGTTTTTCCTTTGCAATGATTTTTTCCAGCATGCTTACTTCAAGCGGCTCCATATAGATATGATCTGCAATCCTGTTATCTGTCATAATTGTTGCCGGATTATTATTTACTAATACAACTTCAATGCCTTCTTCTTTAAGTGCCAGGCAGGCTTGGGTACCGGCATAGTCAAATTCAGCAGCCTGCCCGATGACAATTGGACCGGATCCAATAACCAGCACTTTATTTAACGATTTATGCTTCCACATACTTGCTCCCTCCTGCTGTAATAACTTGTTGTATAAACTCGCCGAAAATATATTCCGTGTCATTAGGTCCTGGGTTTGCTTCTGGGTGAAACTGGACGGAAAAAACTGGAAGGTCAATATGCTTCATACCTTCTAAGGATCGGTCATTTACATTTCGGAATAATAATTGGAATTCTTTTTGATCAATACTTTCATCAACTACTACATACCCATGGTTCTGAGAAGTCATTCTCACTTTACCTGTTAATAATTCCTTCACAGGATAATTGCTACCACGGTGGCCAATGGACATTTTTTTCGTTTTAGCCCCATAGGCTAAAGCAATCAGCTGATGTCCCATAGCAATACCAAGTGTGGGATATGTTTCCGTTAGAACTTTGATTTTCGGCAAATAGGATGCCAGATCCATTGGATCTCCTGGTCCATTACTTATTAGAATCCCGTCCGGATTTAAAGAATTCACCGTCTCTAATGACGTATAGAACGGTACGATTGTCACTTTGCAGCCCTTATTCAATAAAGCCTGCAATAGCGATTTTTTATAGCCAAAGTCAAGAAGTACAATGTGAATCGCACCATCTCCGTAGGTTTCTATTTCTTTTACCGAAACATGACTTACTAAATCTATACTGTTCTTATCCGACCATTCGTTTGACGTTCCCTTCTTCTCTTCTGAAACTATCTTTCCTCGAACAGTTTGATGCTTCCGAATAGCAGCAACAAGCGCACGTGTATCCACATTTTTTAAACCGGGGATATTTATCATGTTGAGTTCCTCTGAAAAAGTTGAAGAGGACTCATAATGGCTTGGTTCATCACAGAGGTCACTTATAATGACTGCAGAAACGGAAGGCTTATTGCTTTCATTATTTGTCTTATTCATACCACAACTTCCAATTATCGGGTAACAAAGTGTTAAGATCTGCCCAGCATAGGACGGATCTGTTATCGTTTCCTGGTATCCTGTCATACTCGTATTAAAAACAACTTCCCCTCTTGCTTCATCAACTGGACCAATCCAGTCCCCTGCAAACTTCTCTCCGGTTTCTAAAACGAGGTATCCTTTTGTCATAGTGAAAACTCCCTTGATTCTGTCAGTAGTTGCCTAAATACTAGAATAAAATGCTTCAGTTCGTCTGTTGTAGTTGTTAAAGGAGGTAAAATGCGCAGCACATTAGGCCCGGCCATCAGGACAAGGATTCCTTTCTCTCTAAACTTTTGCACGAAAGGCCCTGCTTCAAATGCCAATTGAACACCTAGTAAAAGGCCAAGTCCCCTTACTTCTTCAATACTGGAAAAGGTTGATTTCAAGTCATCCAGTTCTGCTTTCAGCCATTCACTTTTTGTTTTTACTTCAGATAGAATATCTTCATTCATTATTGTTTCTACTGTAGCCAGACCAGCGCTCATTGCTAATGGGTTCCCACCGAAAGTACTACCATGAGTTCCTGGGTGAAAGGATTTTGCTGCTGCTTCATTTGCCAGCATCGCTCCAACTGGAAAGCCAGACCCAAGTCCTTTTGCCAATGTAATAACATCAGGTTTAATACCAAATTGCTCATAGGCAAACAATGTTCCTGTTCGGCCGATACCCGTTTGAATTTCATCTACCATGAGTAAGATATCATTTTTATTACATAAAACTTCAAGCTGTTTTACCCACTCTAGGCTGGCAGGATTTACGCCACCCTCACCTTGCACAAGTTCCAAGAGAACTGCTGTTGTCCGATTAACATCAATTTGAGCAAGAGATTCTCTATCGTCAAATGGTAAATAGTGGAATCCTGGCGTTAACGGGAAAAAGCCTTGATGAATTTTCTCCTGTGCTGTTGCAGCCATTGTTGTACCAGTTCGCCCATGAAATGAATTCGTAAATGTAAGGATTTCCGTTTTCTCCGGATTTCCTTTATCTTTCGCATATTTTTTTGCTAATTTTATCGCAGATTCATTAGCTTCTGCGCCGCTATTACAAAAAAACACTTTATCTAGGCAGCTGTTCTTTGTCAGCTCGGTTGCCAAAGCTTCCTGCATTGGAATCGTGTACAGGTTTGAACAATGCCAAAGTGTATCAAGTTGTTCTGTGATTTTTTCTTGCACTTGTTTTGGAACATGGCCAAGATTACATGTTGCAATTCCAGCTGTATAATCTAAATACTTTTCGCCTTGTTCATCCCAAACAAAGCTTCCTTTTCCTTTTACAAGTGTCAGAGGAAATCGTTGGTATATGTTCATTACAGACGATGATGTCGTATGATTTGTTACTGTATTAGACATGATATGCTTCCTTTTCTTGTATGACTTTTGTGCCCGCTTCCTTACCTTCCAGATAATCTTTCACGTCATTTGGAGTTAATCCATTTAAAATAACAGATTCTTTAACGCCTTTCGATAAACCTTTTAGGGCGGAGTTGACTTTCGGTATCATTCCACCATGAATAACCCCTGAGGCGATTTTTTCTTTCACTTGTTTTTCGGTAAGTTCCTTGTGGACTACTTGTTTGCCTTCAATCGTCTCCATTACACCAGGAATATCACTGATCAGAGCCAGTTTCCCTTTCAATGACTGAGCTACAGCAGCTGCTGCCATATCGCCATTAATGTTATATCGCTGTCCTGAAGCATCTATACCGATTGGTGAAATCACCGGAATACCCGCGTTTTGAATGATAAGATCCAGCCATTTCTCATTAACATGTATTACCTCACCTACAAAGCCCAGGGCTCCTGTTGGATCAAGAGGAGCTACTTGAAGAAGTGAACCATCGACCCCACTTAATCCAATAGCTGAACCCTCAGCTTTCTGTAAGTTAGTAACAATTTTCTTATTCACGGAGCCGCTCATAACCATCTCAGCCACATCTAATACCTCATTTGTCGTTACGCGAAGTCCGTCAACAAATGTACTTTCTGCCTCTAACTCTCGTAAAATACGATTAATATCTGGTCCTCCACCGTGAACAATAACAGGTTCGCAAATACGGGAATGCTTTAGTTCAACAACCATTTTATAAAAAGAGTCAGGAAGCTTTGCTAAAACACTGCCACCTATTTTTAATACCAACACATTCATTTTCTTCACCTCACGTTCGATAAGAAGCATTTATTTTGATGTAATCATAGGTTAAATCGCATCCCCAAGCAGTTGCTTCATGTAGGCCATTTTGTAAGTCAACATTTAGTACTACCGTTTCATTCTCTAAGTGTTGCTTTGCCTCTGCTTCAACAAATTCTAATGGTAGCCCATCCTTAACAACGTGGATGTCACCAATAGCAACACATACTTTATCCGGATCTATTGGTTGTTCACTATACCCGACAGCACATACAATTCTTCCCCAATTAGGATCTGCCCCGTAAACTGCAGTCTTCACGAGATTGGAGGAAATGACCGCTTTTGCTACTTGTCTGGCTGCTTCGTCAGAGGGAGCACCTTTTACATTTACTTCGATCAGTTTAGTAGCCCCCTCCCCATCTTTCGCAATCTGCTTTGCTAACTCTTCACTAACCAACTGAAAGGCCTGCAAAAACAGTGGCCACTGTGGATGCGTCTCACTTAATTGGGTATTATTTTGTTTACCATTGGCCATAACCAGCACCATGTCGTTCGTACTACAATCACCATCTACAGTAATCATATTGAATGACTTATTAGTTATATCTCCTAAAGCCTGCTGTAAACTTTTCTGTTCAACAGCAGCATCTGTTGTAATGAAAGAAAGCATGGTCGCCATATTCGGATGAATCATTCCAGAACCTTTTGCCGCTCCACCTATCGTTATGGTTTTACCATCAATTTCAATTTGCACTGCAATATGCTTTGTCATCGTGTCAGTCGTTAGTATAGCTTCTTCAAAATTTTCGGCGGAAACATTATCTTTGTCATTCATTGAATGTATTGCTGTACGTATTTTTTCCATCGGAAGCGGAACACCAATTACACCGGTAGATGATACTGCGACGTGGTTAGTGTCAACCCCCATCTTTTCAGCAGTTAATTTCTGCATTTCTAAAGCATCAAGATTCCCTTGTTCTCCGGTACATGAGTTGGCTACACCCGAATTAACAACAACTGTTTGAATTAACTTCTCTTTTTCAATACTGTCTTTAGTGATTTTTAATGGGGCCGCTTGAAAGGCATTTAACGTATAAACTGCTGCTGCAGTGGCAGGATTATCTGAATGAATCCATCCAAAGTCGAGCCTTGTTTTTCGAATAGCGCAATGTAAGCCCCCTGCTGAAAAACCTTGTGGACTTGTAACATGTCCGTTTTTTATAATCTGAATATTTTCCTCTTTCGTAGCGACCATTTATTTTCACCCTTCCTTATGGATATACCGGAACATTGTTTAAACCATGTTCTTCATCCCAGCCATTCATTAAATTTACGTTTTGGATTGCTTGCCCTGCTGCGCCTTTTACTAAATTATCAATAGCAGAAATAATAATAAGCTGGTTTGTTCTTTCATCAACATGCAAACCTATATCACAATAATTGCTTCCATTCATATCCTTCGTTGCTGGAAATTCACCTTTATTACGAATTCGAACAAAGGGTTCTGATTGATAAAATGATTTATATAAATCAATAATTTCTTCGGTAGAAATAGTCATTTTTAATTGACCATACATCGTACAAATTAATCCACGTGTCATTGGTATAAGATGTGGCGTGAAAGTGGATGTAACAGATTCATTTGCAATTCCTGATAAGTATTGGTCTATTTCTGGGATATGCTGATGTTTCCCTACTTTATAGGCTTTTACATTATCATTTACCTCGGAAAAGTGAGTCATGGCCGAAGGTGTCCTTCCTGCACCTGAAATGCCTGTTTTTCCATCAATAATAATGGGACTGTTCTCAATTACTTTATGTTGGATAGCGGGAATCAGTCCAAGTAAGCTGGACGTTGGAAAGCAACCCGGGTTGGAAATAATTTTTGCATTTTTAATTTCTTCTTTATAAATTTCCGGTAATCCATAGACTGCATTATCTATTGTTTCCTGGGGCGCTGCTTCAGCACCGTACCATTCTAAATATTGATCTTGAGAAGTGATTCGTAAATCACCAGATAGGTCAATGCATTGTAAGGATGATTGTTCTAGTTGAGGAATCAGTTTTTTTGAGATACCAGCAGGAGTAGCAAAAAATACAATATCCACTTCTTTTTCCAGACTCTTAATCTCTAATTTTTCCATCGGTTCTTCAATAAAACTTGTTAAATGCGGATAGATAGATGAAATTTGTTCACCATGCTGAGAGTTTGAAATGATTTTCTTGAGTTGTATATGTTTATGTGAATGCAGAAGTCGGATAAGCTCAATCGCCCCATAACCAGTACCACCTATGATCGCTGCGTTTTTCAATAACATCTTCCTTCCTTCTTGTTTTCGGATTATTCATTATTATAGTTATATAACATGAATTAATCAAGTATATTTATACATTTTTATTAATTTTTATTCATTTTATGTTATGTAAAAGTAAAAGGTTCTCTTATAGTTGAATATTTTTTGTATAATAAAGGCCCCCCATCTTGATGGAAGGCCGGAGATTCTACTTCATATATTTATTAAGAAATCCGTTCATTATTTCCAGATATCTATCTTCGTGAGTTACAAAAGCTTCGCCATGACCTGCATTTTCAAAGGTGAACATTTCTGCTTTGCTATTTGTATGTTCCAGTAATTCTTTAGTCATTGATGTTGGAACAAATGTATCATTGTCTCCGTGAATATACAAGATTGGTATTTGTGATTTCTCAACCTGATCCAAGGCCGATGCCTCCGTTAATGAATATCCAGCCTTTATGTTCGTTACCAAACTTGTACTTGGCAATAAGGGAAAAGCTGGTAAATGAAACATTCGATTCATTTGATATTCGAACATATCATATACGCTAGTATACGGACTGTCAGCGACAACTGCTTTCACATTATCAGGAAGTTCTTCTCCGCTTACCATTAGCATCGTTGCAGCCCCCATAGAAACACCATGCAACACTATTTCAGATTCCAGACCTTGAATTTCCAATACTTCATCAATCCAATCAACATAATCCAATCGATCATGCCATCCGAAACCAATATAGTCGCCTTCACTTTGGCCATGTCCCCGCATGTCTGCAGTAAATATGTTGTACCCTAGTTCTTCATAGTAATATTGCCCATACAATCCCATATCCCTAGCTCTGCCAAGGTAGCCATGTGCAAAGACAACTGTCTTGTTGGTTGGTTCTTCTGCTTCCAAAAAATATCCCTGCAACTTTAATCCGTCATAAGACTCCATTTCCCAATGTTCGAAATCCTCATTATCAACCCACTCCCGCCAATCACCGGCAAGGAATACGTCCATTGCTTCTGCAGAAACTTCCAAGTCGGAGTTTCCTATCAAAAAATCCTTTACATTACGTTCAATTGCTAAATTATAAAAATAAAAACTAGCAATTATATCTATAATTAATAGAGCACTAAGAAGCCCTAGTCCGAATCTCAGCCACCACTTTTTCTTTTTCACGCAGTTCCCCCCTCTGTAACTCTCTGATTCTATTATACTAGAAAACAGTGTTAGTTAAACCTTAATAAGTTGGTATTTAATTACAAAAAGAGCCCAACGGGATTTGTTAAGAACACACGATTAAACACATGAATTTTTTCCCAAGAAAAGCAATTGAACCTATGAGTTTGAGGCTATGAAAAGAACAGTCATTAACGCCATCCCAACAGCAAAAGAGGATGTGACTTATGTCATTTTTCATGTGTAAAACAAAAAAACTCTCCATCAAGTGAAGAATTTTTAATCATTTATCCTTTTCGTTAAAAGTAACATGACACTAAACATTATCAGTTGACTTACCATTAAGATAATACCACCATTTTGCTGCTCCTTAACTGGGTTAAAAGGAAGGAGTAACTCGAAAACATCATCTGGAATTGTCTCCCAATCTGGCAAACAAAATTCAAGCGCAGTAACAAATAGATTAATATCCGTATAAATGGAAAACAGACCATCCTTAGAAAATAGTAGTATCAGGTTAAATGGAATCATTAAAATACTGTTAACCACACAATATTTCAGTTTTTGACTAAAAGATAGCTGATTTGGTGAAAGAATCGGTATCCACAATAGTAATGCACCTATAAACAGGGCAAGTAAATATAAGTAGTTTAAAAAAATATCAATTCTTACGTAATTAAAAAGGGCAGGAATATGGTACCCATAAAATAATAGATGAAAAACTACAATTGCCGAAAGTGGATGCGTGATTTTTTGCATTGCTTTCCCCACTGTAGTTATAGCCATTAACTGCCCGATGATCTTCATTTTAAATCCGATTATAAAAAGTGGTGGTACAACAAATAAAAGTAATACTATTTGTATGATATGCGTACTAAACGTAATTCTTCCTATAATATTTAAAGGACTTCCGATGGCAAGAAATAAAATAATAAGACCTGCAAAAAAAAGAATCGTTTTACGTGATGAATGATTTCTGTCATCAGGTAATAGAAATAAATAAATTATGGCTCCAAATAAAAGAAACAATAAAATTCCACCATTCCATAGGGTAGAAAAATGGAATTCATCTAAAATAATATCAATCAATCTATCACCTTCTCATCGTAACCTTCTATTAAAAGTATAAGTGAATCGATGGTTGTTATGAAAAGACAGATGTCACAATATCATGACATTTAGAAAATCAGCTATATCAGGTTTTACAGCATAAATCGCTAAATGTGTACGATCACGCAGCCCGGTTTTCTGCAGGATATGCGTAAGGTGATTTTTTACAGTTCCAATAGATAGAAAGAGTTGTGTCGCTATTTCTTTATTCGTTTGCCCCTCCCCAATCAATTTGGTGATGGCTAATTCGCGTGGAGAAAGAGAGACATCAATGGAAAACTCACTGTTTGACCGTTGTAATAAGCGCGGCATTACCTTCGCTGCTACTTCATCATGAATCGTTAATCCGCCTTTCATACAACTATAAACTGCCTCAATTAACCTTTCAGACTCAGCTGTTTTCAATAAAAAACCATTTGCCCCGTCTTTCAATGTCTGCAAAGCATATTCATCATCATTAAATGTTGTTAATATCAAAATTTTAATTCCCGGCCATCGCTGTTTGATCTTTCTCGTTGTTTCAATCCCATTCATTACTGGCATCCGCACATCCATTATCACGAAATCCACGCAATGTTTTTCTAGGATATCCAAAGCCTCTCGCCCATTTCCAGCTTCATGGCTAACTTGAATATTCTCATCCTGCTCTAAAATGACTTTGAGCCCTTTCCTAACAATAGCCTGATCCTCAACTAACAACACACGCCACATACCTTCCCCCCTCTAATCACTTGGAATTAATCCAGATACAACAAATTGACTCTCTGTTTGGTATACTTCCAAACTACCATTTAATTCTTCCACTCGATTATTCATACTAGTCAGCCCAAAACCGTACGTAATTGTTTTTCTTGTAAAAACCGCATTCATAATTTCAAATGAAATAGCCCCTGTTGCAGATTTCCCTAAAATCACATGTACTTCTCGTGATTGAGCATGGCGCATCGCATTTGTTAATGCCTCTTGAATCACACGATACAATACAACACTTTTTTCATTGGAAAGTGGTACAGACAATATCCCTTGCTTCATGGTAAATTTAACAAGAATATGACTCTCTGCTTCCAGTTTACGGATTAAATGTACGACAGTTGCAATTCCCTCGTTTTCTTCTGTTTGAAGTGCTTTTACTGCTTGCCTGGTTTCTTCCAGGCTTTCTTGAGCCATTTGTTTTAATTCATTAAAATCATTATGTGCATGTTGAATGGCAAGTGTTTCGAGTTTCATTATTAATGCAGTCAAACGATGGCCCACTGAATCGTGAATGTCTCTTGCAATTTTCGTCCGCTCTTCAATTCTTGCATCCTGTTCTGATGCTATATTCATTCGCTTTAAAATTCGATACTCACCTAGCAGTTTATCGTAAATATCCTTTTGCTCCATTCGTTCAGTAGCCATCCGATTTAGCGCAATAACTAAAAAGTAAAATAAAACACTGATAATTGTAATTTCTACTATACGATCGTCGTGTATGTACGCTGTAGTTAAAGAAAGTACAAGATTAGAAATCAAATATGCAAGCAAAAGCTTCTCTTCCAACCAAGATGCAGCATCAATTGTAATGAAGAACAGTAAATAAATTGTTAGTGTAGCTTCCGTCGAAAATAAATAGCCATGGCTAAATATTGTTACTGTTAAAAGAATATATAGGATAAAAGGTGCTTTTTGAATCGTCAGGAAAAAATAAAACACTAATGCTAAAGTAAACATCATAATACTTATCGGTATATTTTTACTTTGTAGAACAATCATAAGCACCCATAAAACACTAAAAAAACTAAGACGGATTAAAAATATTTTCACGCTACTTTCCTACCTTCTACTCTTCTTGCATCTCTTCTATAAAAGCTTTAAGTACATGTACCGTTTGCACACAATCACTTAAATCAGACCACTCTGCAGGATTGTGGCTTATTCCATCCCTGCTTTTTGTAAACAGCATGGCTACAGGAAGTTTTCCACCAATGACCATTGCATCATGCCCTGCACCACTAGGCAGTTTATAAGGTCTTATCCCTTTTGTGTGAAAAGACTGTTCAAGCAAGTTCTGTTTGTCCTCTTTTATGGGTACAGGGGAAATACGCATCTTCTCTTCATGACTTACTTTAACAGCATATTTATCAGCTACATTTTGACCAACAGCCAGCACTAGATCAACTAACTTATCCCGACTATCCTGATAAATATCACGTATATCAACATAAAGCGTCACTTTACCCGGTATTACGTTTACCCCATTTGGTTCTACATTTAATTTACCAATTGTAGCAACCGCAGAATTACTTACTTGCCCTGGTAACTTGTTAACTTCAAGGACGAATTCCCCAGCTGCCACCATAGCATCCTTCCGATCATTCATTGGCGTGTTACCAGCATGGCCTGCATCCCCTTCAATGGTGAATTCCAACCAGCATGGGCCTGCTATACCTGTGACTATTCCACAAGGGAGGTTCTCCTTTTCAAGCCGTTTCCCCTGTTCAATATGC
Source organism: Virgibacillus tibetensis (assembly GCF_036026595.1). Taxonomy (NCBI): domain Bacteria; kingdom Bacillati; phylum Bacillota; class Bacilli; order Caryophanales; family Bacillaceae; genus Virgibacillus; species Virgibacillus tibetensis. The sequence goes on from NZ_JARZFX010000003.1 coordinate 302,186, forward strand.
ACTTCAACGAAAATTTCCAGCTCATCCAAGTTACGGGCCGCTGTGGAATAAGATTCAGCATTCAACCCCACTGTACTCAAAACCTCCTCGAAACTTAAACCTGCTGCATCATGCAGTTTTAACCTTTCTTCCATATTCCCTTTACCAATCATTCCCTCGCTACCGTTAAAGCCTCCGTTAAAGCGTGCTCCCTCTTCATCACTGAATATAACTACTTCATATGGTTTGACCGGCTGGTAGCCAGCTTCCCTCCATGCTTCAATAACCTCCAGGGCAGCGAGTACCCCGAGTGGTCCATCGAAATGGCCGCCATTAGGCACACTATCAACATGTGAACCACTCATGATAGCAGGTAAGTGATCACTCTTTCCAGATAGCCTGCCAATAATATTACCTGCTCCGTCTTCATTAACCCTTAAACCAGCCTGCCTCATCCATCCCGCAACAAGCTCCTTGGCCTGTTTTTCTTCCATCGAATAGCCAGGACGATTTGACCCATTCTCTTCCGTAATTCCTATTTTTGCAAGTTCACCCAAGCGGTGTGCCAGCCGTTCTCCAGAAATACCATCGTAATCATATTTCTTATCATAGTCTGCCATTAGTTTTTCTTTCAACATTAATTCATTCATATTTATTCTCCTTTTTCTTTTTTATAAAATAACTTTATTTAATGGTTTATTTTGCTTGCTATATGCCGCTAAAGCAATACCCAATAATTTAACTCTCACAACACTAATAAAGTGTAAACAGTTAGCTTGGCTAAACTTTGAATGTCTCTAATATTTTTTTTACAACCTTGGTGTAAATAAGTCTGTTTTCTAAAAGGTTAGGACGTCGGTTACACGTCCCATCGAAAATAGTTTTGTTTTTGACACAAAATCTATAAAGTGCGACGTAACTCTGGAATAGACCGTAAGCTGCCACTACGGAGAATACACTACGCCCAAAGGGTTGAACGCGGGATAAAGCTAAAAAAGCGCTGGATAAATTGGTCCGACCGTGGGATTAAGCAAGCAGATCGCTGGAATAAGTGGAGCGATCGTTGAATGAAGGCAGATCCAGCGATCATGTCAAAACGAGATGTATACAGACTGCTTAGAGCATAAAACAATTAATCCAAAGCCAACTTGAGGAATATATCTCCAACCTTACCATTTCACTCTGCCAAAGTTGAGTAATAATTTAAAAATTTTTAAGAGTGCTATAATAAGCATAACTGAATATTGAATGGAGTGAAAGTATACAAAATGAAATATACCTTTTTTCTAACAGGTTATCCTGGTTTTCTTGCAAGCAATCTCATAAAGCAACTCATCCAGGATCATCGCCAAGATATTCAACAAATCTATGTGTTAGTTTAACCAGAACTTAAGATTCAAGCATCAGAAGAAATTACCAACTTGGCCAAACAACAGAACTTAAATACTGATTTCTTTACTGTCGTGACAGGAGATATTACGAAGCCTATATTAGCTATTGATGCTGATATGAATCGCTTATTACAGGAGTCCGTAACGCATGTCTTTCATTTGGCAGCAATTTATGACCTCGCCGTACCACGGAACCTTGCTTATCAAGTCAATGTAAATGGAACAGAAAATGTAAACAATTGGGTTAAAACACTAGGGAGTCTGGAGCGCTATATCTATTTTAGTACTGCTTATGTTTCAGGTACTCGTGAAGGACAAATCTTTGAGAATGAACTTTCTAAGGGTCAAACATTTAAAAACCATTACGAAGAAACGAAGTACCAAGCGGAAGTAAGTGTAAATGAATTGGATGATACTATTCCAAAAACTATCATTCGTCCTGGAATAGTTAAGGGGCATTCCAAAACCGGGGAAACTACCAAGTTTGACGGCATTTATTTTATGCTGAATTTACTGGACCAACTCAACTACCTTCCAGTTGTTCCTTATTTCAGTGAAGGAACAGCAGAGGGTAACTTTGTTCCAGTTGATTATATACTTCAAGCAACCAGTTATCTATCCATTCATCCAGTTGGTCAAGGTAAAACATATCACTTAACAGACCCTAACCCATATACGATGAGAGAGTTACATAAAATGTTAGCTCAAGCCTATTTAGGAATAATTCCAAGAGGAACTATCCCGTTGCCTTTAGCTAAATCATCCTTGTCTATTGTATCCCTCCGTAAATGGCTTCGGCTGGAAAAGGAAGCGATGGATTACTTTACGATTCATTCCTACTATGACTCTACACAGGCTATTACTGATCTGGAGAGTTCTGAAATCAGATGTCCTGATTTTAAAGAAACAATTGTACCAATGATTAACTTTTATCGAAAATATAAACATGACAGAAGTAGACATATTACAATTAGATGAAGTTTTCACTTATTTTACATTACAAATTAACTAAACATACTGAAATCTATGAATTTTGTACCATTTCCTATTTTTTACAATCGTAGTATACTATAGGGGACAGGTACGCAGGGTGAACTTCGGTTAAAGTTGTAAAAGAAAACTTCTTTTACTTGGCGGCTAAAATCCCCTAATGAAAGGGGCTGAAATGTGTGATATCAATTGACACAACCCTTGAGTTGATGTTTTTGTTTGCCACACTAGTGTTGTTAATTGTAAACAGCCGAGAAAAAAAGTAACCACCCTGCCGATGAAGTTAACAGGATAATTACTTTTTTCGATGCCTGAAACCAAGTCGCCGCGCCTTACGGGTAGCTGTCTGAGTCGCAAGTCGCCGCTTGCGGCTCGCTTTTGGTTCCTCCTAAAAAAACAACCAGTTTAATACTATTAGATACTGCTTGTCGATATTCATTTAATTATAAATAAATTAATTTACTGTACAAACTAGTTCTAAGGTACTTAACCCCTCTTTACTTACACTAATATATAGACCATTGTCTTGATTATATAGTACCATATGAATTAGTTTCTTGCTACTTCATCTTGGTTACTACTATCCTATACCCTTCATTTTCATTATTTAATCAAAAATCAACAAAGTGCACCCGCGGGTAGGTTGCGGCGCAAAGTTGCGTAGTTAATCGGACTTCTACTGTCGTATGAGATAAGGAAACATGCTCACTTCTGCGGGTATGCCGGCGCCTGAGCACAAGCTCGGTTTTAGTCAGCCTTCATTTTTATTTCTCGAATTGATGTTGACTTATATTAAGAAGAGGCCGGAAGGACACTATATGATGGACACTTGCGCTGGACATGTCTCTTACTGTCAGAGAGTTTTATAGAGCCAAATTTCTTATCTATTAAAAAAGGAGAAGGAATTAGCTCTTCTCATCTTTTTTTGGCAAGGTAATATCCTTCATTACGAAGATTCTGTGCAGTTGTTTTTCCACCATTGCGACCTGCTTCTTCTTGGGTAAACTTATTGTTGTTATTAGCCATCTCTAACTATCTCCTCCCAAGATTTTTTAGGCTTGATGACGCCTGCAGTATTCTTTTTACCACGTATATTTTACAATAAATTCCTTTTAAAACTCCTGTAAACATTTCAGATCACTTTATTTCTAGATTACAAATATTTTAATAACTGTTTCCACTCCTCAACCTTACCGTCGAAAGTTTTTGTATACCTTCCTGGGATCGGACTAGTAGATGGAAGCTTTAATACTTTTACATCACCTAAGTCGCCCAAGGCAAAATTCTTATTAAATGTCTGGTAGGATTTCCCACCGTTACATGCAATCAGTTTAATAGTTGGATAGTCATGCACTAAACGGACAATATCATTCGGCACTTCCTCTGTAATATTCGCATCCAGACTACCTTCACGATAGCAAGTACCTATTGAATCCCATAATGCAATCCTACGGTCTTTTACAAAAGCAATTTTATCCTGATATGATGCTAATGACTCCTGATTAAAAAGAGCAAATAGGATTCCCCAAAAATGATTTCTGGGGTTTCCGTAGTATTCCTGTTTTTCTAATGAAAGAGCTCCGGGTATCGACCCGAGAATAAGAACTCTTGGAGCATTTGGTAAAACTGGAGCTAATGACATTATTTTTTTGCCCATAACATTCACCTCTACTATGATGATATCTCCAGCCCGGTACACGCTAGCTTGGCCCCTTTTCCGCTGAACTTTTTAGTAAATAACCCTGCAATACGTCTTTAAGACTGGAGAAAGTATTACTAGCAACCATGACATTCGGTTCATTCCAAGAAAAACCATCATTCTGAAATCTAGGAATAATATGCATATGGTAATGTTCCACGTCCTTAAACATCCCGTTATTTTGCATGACTGTAATGCCATCTGTGTCAAGAATATCTTCAAGCGCAATTGTAACTTTTTGTGCTATTTCCATTATGGCATGTAGGCTCAGTGTATCCACATCCCTGAATTCTGGATAATGTTTCTTCGGCACCACAAGAACATGTCCCGTGTTAATTGGGAACTTATCCAAAAAGCAGCACATCAAATCATCTTCATATATTATGTATGCCTCCGATTTCTTTGAAATTATTTGGCAGAAGATACACGTTTCCATCAGGAACCCCTCCAAACTATTAAGTAATATCCCCGGTTGGCTTATACAAATCTATTATTTCTTTCATTTTTTTCTTTTGGTCAAGGTCCCACCATTCTAAAACAACATATACATTGCTGATATCTTCAAGGGTTATCGGATTCCCTTTTGCATCCAAATAAGTATCCTCTACAATTTCTCCAGTATTTTCAAATGCAATATTTACTCCTGCTCCAGACACACCATTCTTTTGGATCACCGTATCCACATTATCTATAACCGCATGTACTTCTACTGAAAAAGAATCAGTTATATATTTCTCCCTATTCTTCATATTTAAAAATCCATTCCCTGCCATGAATGTCTCTTTTGTAATTTCTATTTCGTAACCCTCCAATTTCCAATTCTCGCTTTCTCCCATTAATGATAAATAATATTCTTTTAATTCTGCTTCCCTTGTCTCGACACACCCTGACAAAAATAAGAGAAAGATGAATAATAACACGGGTACTATTCTCATAGAATCACTCCCTTCCTTGCATAATCGCACTAAATTGAAACATCAATCATTGAAGATATTATCTCCCCAAAAGTACTGCGAACACCTATTTCACTGGCCTGATTTCATTAATTAAAAAGCGCCACTTATCCCATTCGATCGAGAATTCATAGTCCTCCACTCTTTCATCAGGTCCATTTTCTGTATGTATAATTTCTGTTAAGGTCACTTGATAATGATATTGGTGAAAATTCCGGGTTACAGATTCTTTTTCAATAGATAATAATGATTTAGGTACATTACCTTTGTAGACTGATGCCCTGGTATCTCCCATAACAAGCGTTTTTTTTGCAATATCAACTAATTCGTCATCAGTAAGATTATCCTGATATAAATCATACTGAAGTTCAATCAAATCTCTGCCTTTCCCCTTTAAATAAGCCTCCGTATAAAAATATGGTGTAATAATTGAATGGAGAATACTCACGAATAAAGCTATTGTAATCAGGTACAGCACATAAATATTAAACTTTTTTTTATTAAGAAATTCACTCACTTTTAACATAATCAGATAACATAGTAAAAAAATCACAATAAATAATGCAAACTGAAGTACATATTTTATCCCGGTTCCAAAGCCATTTAAATCTAAATTGAACAACCCCAGTAAAAAAGTAACTGGTGATGTTATAACCCATTCAAGAATATGTGATTGAGTATAAATGATATGAAAAACAATCAGTGCGATAAGGAAGGAAAATACGTTTTCAATGAATGTCCTGATGTTTTATCATCCTTTCTATCTCACATTCTTTTTACTTATACCAAGCCTTTGTTGGCCTTGTGCCTCGGTAACCGTATCTTTCTTTCTCTATATCTTTTTCTTTATTGCTGTCAGGATGATTTGCATGATAGATAACACAGCGCAACTGGTCTTCGACACATGGATCCGTCCAGACACCCATTTGCTCTTCCAGCTTATCGAATAACTCAGCAGCATTATTGTCTTTTATTTCATGGAGCGTATAAATACCAAGGTGATACACTATTTTCTCTGCCAATTTCTGACCAATTGATGGGATCTGTTGAAATTCAGCCAATCCTTTTATAAATCTGGAACGTTCATCAGATATATGTAAAATAGCAGTAAGACGATCTTCACTTATTTCATGCAGTTCACTTATTTTCACTTAAAATTTTATAAGACTCAGTCTCTCTTTCTGTGTGAGAGGTAATTTAGGACTCATGTTTATACCCATTATTCCACCGCCTTTATAAAACCATCAGAACCTTTCTAAGATGAGCTTTTCTTTAAAATTTTTTTTGTCTGATCACTTAATTTTATATAGAGATTCTTACAGTGTTTGCCAATTTCAAAGTGGATAAATAGCTTTGTTAAAAGGACAATCCACCAAACAATTAAATAAGTATATCCAAGAGAGATAAATATAGCCCAAGCGTCTTTTTCCTGTATTTGAGAGACTAAATAATGATATTCATTCACCCCCTCAGTTCTCTGTACACTGAAAACGAAGCTGATAAGCGGTGTGGCAAGAGATAGTATTAGTGCAATGACGGATATAGTTGACAGCAGCTGACGGATATAACAAAATGTACTGATTGCCAATGTTAAAAATAAAAAAATATAATAGAATATCCAAAACGAGGTCGATAACGTTTCCATTCTACACCACTCTCCTTAATAATGGTTACTACATACTGAACAAAAAGCATAATACGATCATATTTCGGATATCCTCTTCCTTCTATTCATTAGTTAATTTCTCATAAATTCCTGAACTTATCTCCAGCGATAATTTTTATATCGGGGTTATGAGTAGTTCCATTATTAATATGTTTTTCTTCATCGGAAACATCTATATATCCCTTGATCTTCATGTTTCTATGTTCTTTGGCTTTTAATTTAACACTGTATGGACCTTGCTTGTTCATAAGGGTTACTGAAGCATAACCATCAAAGGAAAAGTGTTCCTTAAATTCTATTAAGAAGGTAACGTCCTTATTGCTCAGATTTTCAAATGAAAGGTCACAATTACCATGTAAAGTTGTCTTATCAGCCAATTCAAAGTCACAGCTGCTGGATTCCTTTTCATAAGACACCGCATAAATTCCCGTTGCCGCTGTTTTTTGATAGGTCTCAATCAAAAATGGTGGTATAGAACCTGCTAGGATGAATGTCAATATAAGCATGCGTCCACGGTATTTGCCTAACGAATTATAAAGTAAGTAGAAACTGACCAGAAATAAAAAAAGCCCTGCCATACCAACCAATTGAATTCCATTAGAAAAACGGGTAGGGATATTCATCCAGGCAAGGATGGTATCTCCAAGCTGTTCATTATGCGGGAAATTGACAGATATCACCATGGACAAACTAAACAATAATAACGAAATGCAAAACAACTTCTTATTTAGTATAAATTTGGGTTCTTCTAAAGTGAATCTGTTAGAATGGTTTTCCATAATAGTGCTCCTAATCCGTAATCACCCCTTGTCTCTTATCATATCTGTTCTAACCTGTAGTATAAATAGTTCCATTGAAGCTTTATTAATCCAATTTGTTCCCCATACATCATCATTTCTAAGCATGGTCCCTAGCAGCCAGATTCTCCTTGCCGTAATGAATAATGGCAGACTTTCTCTGTCATCTTTACTCAAATTCCTATGATTCAAATAGCCAGTCAGGAAGTCGCCCCAGCAGTCTTGCTCCTGACTCTTATAATTATTTATCAAGTTCCACCATGATACAGCAACATCATAGGCTCGATACCCGATGGCACTGCAATCGAAATCAAACACTTCTATCTCTCGATTATTTATATGCATATTATGATTGTGAAAATCACCATGACAGAAACCAACTTCCAATTCCTTCGCAGCCAATTCCGTTTTAATATCTTTTACAACTTCTTTCAAGGCCTCATCTGCTTCTTTACCAAGATACCTTTTTAATACGGGAGCGATTACCTCAACTGGTTCATCCAATAAATGATTTAAATCCAACTTAAAGCCTCTATTGTGGTTAGATTGAAAACCATCTGACAGCTCATGCATTTTCCCTAGCGTCCCACCTATTAATTGGGAGCTCTCTTCATTAATTAAAGGTCTTTCCCCTTTTGTATAAGAAAAAAGCACGCCATAGCGTAATCCTTCAGGTGCAGCAATTTCACATAAATACGAGTTATTCCTATTTAAGATGGGAAACGATACGTTAAAATTATTATCGCGTAAATGGTTTATTGCATCGATCTCGAAATGGACAGACGTCCTGTCTCTCCATCCATAACGATATATCCTAAATATGTAAGATTCCTTTTTGGTTGTAACTAGATACGTATCATTTAAACCTCTACTCAGAAAAGAACAATGAATTACGTTTTCTAAGTTGTATTGTACTAAGAGATTTCTTATTGATGATTCATCTATTAATGTATGCTTTACTTCTATGTTTGCAGTCATTGTGTCCTCCTAAATAATCTCATAAAGGTCTCTAATATACTTATTCGTCATTACCCTCTATTCATCCTGCTTGATGGCTTGTTATTTTTCGTAAAAAATGCAGATAAAATGGATGAACCTTCCATAATTATAACTCTGTTCGTATAAGATATCGATAGTAATTATATGTACTAAGAATAGTTTCTTTTGTTTCTTACTCCTGTTTGACACACACACTTTTTGATGAAAATACAAAATGCGAAACTCCTCGAAAAATACATCCGCTTTTTCTTTGTGTGATGTAATACTGTCGAAGCTTTCATTGTCCTGCGGAATATTCTTATTTTACTGGTGCGTTATTTGAGTGAATAAACATAAAATTTAGATTTCACCATTGACTTAAAATCATAAATCCAATATATTGAATTTATGAAAACACATACATCCACTAGATTTTACAGAAATACATAAGTTTATATTAGATGTTAAAGCTTTCGGCTGTGGCTACTGTGGCGAATTGCTTGGCTAAAGCAAATATCATAACTGGATGAGCCCAGCGGGTTACGTATTGGACTATGGAGATAACGCGGCTTAGAATGAAAGAACATGAGATGGAAGTTATTGCTTTGCTTATTGGCGAAGTTCTAAAAGGCAATAAAACATCTGGTGATATAAAATCAAAGATACGAACTCTTCGTTCCAGCTTCGATAAGCTGCACTATTGTTTTCAGGAATAGAATAGTTCATTAGTTGAAACGGCTAATTTATTCGAGCAGGAGCGGAGAATTTCCCCCTCCTGTTCGTTTTTTATCCAGCAACGCTTTATAAACACGCGAACTGCCAGCTCTTTGGGGTCAGATTCATGCGGGAATTCCCGCTGATTAAAGTTTTTATTTTATTATTATCCAAAAAATTATTTAGTAAACCGAGGTGCAGCATGAAAGCAATTCTTATCGGTCTAATAGCAGCAGTATTTTTTTCCGTAACTTTTATATTAAACAGATCCATGGAGCTGGAGGGCGGAAGTTGGATTTGGAGTGCCTCCCTGCGTTTTATGTTTATGCTTCCCATTCTATTTATAATCGTTGGCTTTAAGAAAAATGTAAAGCCGGTTATTTTACATATGAAAAAAAATCCAATCCCTTGGCTGGTCTGGAGTACAATAGGCTTCGGATTTTTTTATGCTCCGCTGACCTTTGCAACCATCTATGGTCCCGGCTGGCTTGTAGCTGGAACTTTCCAGTTAACAATTATAGCTGGGTCTTTACTCGTTCCATTTTTAAATAAAAGCTTAAAACAACGTATCCCGGTACAAAGTATTTTTATTTCGCTTATTATTATTGCCGGTGTTTTTATTATGCAGCTTCAACATGCAGCGTCCGTCCCAGCTAAAAATGTCCTGTTAAGTGTTCTACCTTTAATCATCTCTGCCTTTGCCTTCCCGCTAGGTAATCGAAAGATGATGATCTTGTTAAATGGGCAATTAAATACATTTCAGCGCTTACTCGGTATGACCATTGCATCAATGCCTTTCTGGATTATCCTTTCGCTTTATGGTATAACCACCCATGATCTGCCGAGTTCTAGCCAGATAATGCAGACATTTATTGTAGCTGTGTCGTCAGGGGTCATTGCAACCGCATTATTTTTCTATGCTACGGAAATGGTTCAAAACGATAATAAAAAACTGGCAGGAGTTGAAGCCACACAATCAGGTGAAGTGGTATTTGCCTTATTTGGGGAACTTATAATCTTAAGTGCACCATTGCCGAGTGGGCTATCCTTTATTGGAATGGGACTCGTTATTACTGGGATGGTTCTCCACAGTATCGTCTCCTCGTTAGGAAATCGAAAAAAACGATTACTACACGAAAAAGTGTCTGGAGTGAAGAAAGGGAATGTTAACGGTGATTAAAACAGTAAAAGGTGCTCAATTCCTGGAGCACCTTTAGTTCTATTAGATATTTTCTTCTGCTTCCAATTTGGCACGGTCTTCTGCCGGGGTGCTTCTCTTGATAAAGAAAGCTAAGATGAGAGCCACTAAAGATAAACCTGTGGTCACATAGAAAGATACGTTAACACCATGAATAAGATCTTCTGGGACAGCATTTTCACCAGACTTCAATGAAAAAGCAGTCATTATTGTTATTAATAGGGCTGTTCCTATTGATGCTGCTACTTGACGCATCGTATTGTTCATAGCCGCCCCGTGAGGGATCAGTCTAACTGGCAACTGATTAAGCCCAGCAGTTGTCGCAGGCATCATGACCATCGAGATTCCAAACATTCGTATTGCAAAAACAACTGTTAAATAAGTTAGTGATGTTTCTGCACTCAAATTTGTATATAAGAACGAGGTAACAGTTAATATTGATAGGCCTGTAATAACAAGCCAGCGCGCTCCAATTCTGTCAAATATCCTTCCAGTAATCGGAGACATGAAGCCCATTATTAACGCACCAGGTAAGATCATTAATCCGGACTCTAGAGCAGTAAATCCAGCCATGTTTTGCATATATATGGGAAGGATTGTTTCAGCACCAATTAATCCAATAAATGCAATCATCCCTACGATCGTAGTAATCGTAAATATTTTATTCTTAAAGACACGAAACTCTAATATCGGTTGGGCAAGCTTAAATTGCCTAAGAATAAATGCTGTCAAAGTGATCGTTCCAATTAAGAGCGAAGCAATAACTACTATACTTGACCACCCATAATTCCCTGCACTACTAAAACCATACAATAAACCTCCAAAGCCTAAGGTAGATAGTGCAATTGAAAAGTAGTCTACTTTCGGAAAGGTCCTTTTTGTTACATTTTTCAACACAAAATAGGCGAAGATAATATCAATAATTGCAAATGGAAAAATAACATAAAACAGGGATCGCCAAGGATAATATTCCACAAGCCAACCCGAGAGCGTCGGACCGATTGCGGGTGCAAATGAAATAACAAGACCTACCATCCCCATGGCTGCCCCTCTTCTTTCAATCGGAAAAATCAATAAAAATATAGTCATCATTAATGGAAGCATAATCCCTGCACCTGCAGCCTGAATAATTCGTCCAACCATTAAAAATGGAAAGTTCGGAGCCACAGCACAGAATAATGTTCCAAATGAAAACAGGGACATAGCTGTTAAAAAAAGCTTTCGAGTTGTAAATGTTTCAATTAAAAAAGCAGTGATTGGAATCATAATCCCATTCACTAGCATAAAAATAGTCGTTAACCATTGAGCTGTATTTTCTGTTAGATTTAAATCAACCATTATACTCGGAATAGCAGTCGCAAGTAACGTTTGATTTAATATAGCCAAGAATGCACCGGCAATAAGTACAGCAACGATTGGAAATTTATTTATTTGTGTATGGTCTACTACTTCTTCACTTCTCAAACGCCTTCATCTCCTGCTCGTATGCTGTAACCAATTAATGTTGTACTAGAAGAATTATAGGCAAGATGCCGGTCTCAGTCAATGAATGAGCTTGAAATCAATGTTTAATTGTTAGATTTATTATACTTGGAGAATTCTGATATAATGGGTAGAAGAATAGTTTGAAAAGGTGATAGCAAATGGAAGTAAAAAGTGAAAAAGACATCATTAGAATAATCCAAAAGGACCAATGGATGGTAGATATATTACAGGCTGCCAGTACACTCGATTTACCTGATTGGTGGATCTGTGCAGGGTTTGTCCGTTCTAAAATATGGGATGTTTTACATGGCTTTGATGAACGAACTGAAATGGCGGATATTGATGTAGTTTATTTTGATGCTGAAAATATGGATGAATCCATTGAAAAAAAGCTGGAGGAAAGGCTATATAATTTGATGCCTCATATACCTTGGTCTGTAAAAAACGAAGCGCGTATGCATATGCGAAACGGGTTGGAACCCTATACAAGCACAAGAGATGCAATTTCAAAATTTCCTGAGACAGCAACGGCATTTGGAGTTCGGTTGGACGATAATGATAATGTTGTCCTGACTGCTCCACATGGAGTAGATGATCTATTGCAAATGATTGTCCGTCCAACGCCATTGTTCAAGGAATCCGATTTGCTTATGGAAATCTTTATGGACCGTGTTAATAAAAAGAAGTGGGAATTCAGATGGAGTATGGTGCGTCAATCAAACGAATGATAGGTTGTATTCCTATCCCTCTATCTCTGCTCTATAAATAAGATCTTTTCCACCTGATTCCACAATAAGTATTCCATACGCATTGTCCTGTGTTTGGAAGACCTTAGCACCCACAGGCAATTTAACAGCAACACCATTTGTGAATTCAGAACTTACCGCTGATTGCTTAATTACCTCTCCAACCAACTTTCCCTTTTCATAGCCTCTCTCATTCACGTGTTTAATGTTTGAAACGTTGTAGTAAATTAGATCGTTAAACTGAATTATGTCAGGCTCATTGTACGATATAAGAACTTCTCCAACTGTTGGTCCACTTGTTGTATTCTTTTCTTTGCTGAATTCTGTTGCTAAAAATCCGCTAATACTCGGTTGGGCAATAAATATACTTAAAAATAAGGGTAGTAATTTCATTATTACACCTCCTACATAGTTAGTCGGCGATACTTAAGTAGAAGTTGCAAGTATTATTCATTGATCCACTCCAAAAACTCTATTCGGTTCCCAAATGGATCTGCTGCATAAAATCGATCTGCTCCCGGTAAGCGATCGTCAGCGAGATATTCAACGCCAACTTCGTCTAGATGCCTTTTCAAAGCACCAATATCTTTAACACGAATTGCTGGATGGGCTTTCTCAGCTGGTGTAAATGGATCTTCTAAACCTATATGTATATGGACGGAACCCGCTTGAAACCAAACGCCACCATTTTTCTTCAATAAATCAGGTTTTTCTACTTCCTCAAATCCCAGCTTCTCATGATAGTATTCACGAGCCTTATCTTCTCCACCTACTGGTGCTGCTATTTGCACATGGTCAATTACTTCATATGTAAAAGTCATAACTTATCCCTCCTTAATTTCAGGATAACTGCCAAAACAAGATAAGTAAAATACATTATTCAAATCAAAATGGTTAAGTTTTAGTTATACCGATGAAAAGCAAGAAGACCAGCAATCATTCCTAAGCAGCTGGTCTTTCAAACATATTATTTTAGTTAAAAAATGCATTGAAATAACGTGTCATTGCAACTGCAAAATCACCACGTGTCACTTCTTGGTTGGGTGAAAATGTAGCTGTCACGGTTGGTCTAAGATCAAAGCGGCCTTGTTCTATATCAAAATTTGCATTAATGATATTAAGATCAAGTGCTAATTGTACATAACCTTTTAGTTCTGTTGGGATTTCTTCTGCATCACCTATAGCAACACGTTCATTTTCATATTGTACGGTAACATCTCCTTCAACTTCCTGAGCCATATCTTGTAACCCAAGACTTTGAACGAGCGAATATGCTAGTTCAGCTCTTGTTACATTGTCTCGTGGGTTAAATGTTGCTTCTGACTCAGCCAGCATCACGCCATTTTGTACATGTTGTTTATCTTTTAATGCTGCACCTTGTTGAAGAACAGATGCTACAAAAGGTGATCCATTCTCTTCTGTAGACAGCGTTTGACGAATACCTGCGCCCATTACTAGGTATTGTGCCAGTTCACCTTGTTTCAAAGCAGAGTCCGGCTTAAATTTGTTATTATTAAATCCATCAAATAAACGTTCTTTTACCCCCATTTGAATAGCACTTGCTGCTGGGTGGCCATCAATATCATCCAATCCAGTAAAACCACTTACTTCGGTGAAGGCTAAAGTTCCCTCTATTGTTTCAGGCAATCCAATTCCTATTGGATTTTCTTCAGCTCCTCTTAACCCCCGTATTTCAGCAGTCCATGTTCCTGCCATCGGTGCATTTACGGATACAGTCCGGTCCCAATATAAGGTGAATAACAAACTAATTCCTGAACTATATTCCGTGCCATCTGGTGCAATTAAAACCAAATTAATCGGGTTACCAGTTTCACCAAGTAATCCCTTTCCATCCACCTTTGCTACAACACTTCCGATTCCTTCTTCAATCTCAAAGGAATATTGATTCATTGAAACCAAAGTTAGTGGATTATAATCTACTTCAAATTCTTCTCTTGTTGTACTCGATTCCACTTCACTATTAAATGTTTGGAACATATTAACCGTGCTGCCATACTCTTGCGTTACATCAAATGCTGCATCTACTGCAGCGTATGCATTAACATATCCAGCCCCTACTTCCCATGTTTCATAGCCAGGCATGTTTGTTGCTGATTGCTGTAATAATTCTTTTACTTCGGATGGAGATAATAATGGATTTGCCTCAAGCATTAAAGCAATAATTCCTGCAACATGTGGTGTTGCCATGGAAGTACCACTCATCGTTGTATAATAAGGCAAATGTCCAATGTCGATTAACTCCAAATCCTTGTCAGCAGCTAGTGCTGTTAAAGGTGAAACTGTCTTCGTTGAAATAATATCAACTCCTGGTGCTGTAATCGCTGGTTCATCTTTCCAGGTCCATGATTCACCATCTATTTCAAACGTGCCACCAACCCCAGCCGTACCACGTGATGAAAAATCTGCTAGTGTACCATCTTTTTCACCAGCAGCAACAGAGATGACCCAAGGTGCTTTTGCATATGGATTATGTGAATCTTCTCCTGGACCAGAATTACCGGCTGCGAATACGACGGTTATACCTCGATCAAATGCCCTTTTACTTGCAATATTTACTGGATTATCTGGATCAAAATCTCCAGAAGATCCCCATGAGTTTGTAATAACACGAATGCCATATTCAGATTGATGTGTAATGGCATAATCAAATCCACCAATCGCATCTAAAATGAACAGTGCAGCTCCCGAACCGTAACCGATTAAATCAGCACCTGGTGCGCCACCTTCATACTTGCCACCTGACATTTGGCCCGTTCCTCCGACTGTACCTGCTACATGCGTTCCGTGCCCAGAATTTGTGTCTGTGTTTGGCACACCCTCTACATACGTAATAGGCAATAATTCAGGTGATAAGCTGTTTAAATTAACGTTAGCCATTACATTTTGTACAAGATGATCACCAAAAGCATGATCCTGATGTAAACCATCAACCCCACTATCATTGACAACAACACCAACTCCATCACCAGTAACTGGCATGCCCCCATTTTGTACGCGCATGTCATTATCTGTTCGAACTTCATTTACACCAGTTATGTCAGTTGAATCTTCGTTAAAATACTCTAGTTTACTGTTTAGATACACCGAACGAACAGATTCATCTGATTGTAATGCTTCAATTTGGTCTTCCGTTACTAACGTAGCAACCATAGGTAATGAGGCAAGTGTAATTCCTTTTGTAATTCCCAGTTGCTCTAGGAGATCTAAGTTTGTAGCTGTAGCTTCTTCCTCTCCATGAAAGGAGATAATTACCTGAAATTCACTTTCTCCTTCTGCAATAGCTTCTTCTAATAGTGGGTCAATTGTCGCCGCTTGAGAAGTGGCATTAACATTCGTAAGACCAAAAGATAAAATCAAAGCAAGCACACCAAACATGGCGGTATATTGAATCATTCTCTTCACTAATATTTCCTCCTAACTTTTTAATAGAATTTTCTTTCAATTTCTATTATGGAGTAGAGAGGCTATTTTTCCTATCGAGCAAAGGATATAAAAAAGAATGTAAAAGAACTATTTACATATCATACAAAGGTAGTAAGTAATTGGGCCTGCGTCTATCTATTCATTATTCTGTTGAATGTTTGGCAGTGGAATTAGATGATTTTGTACAGCATGAATAATAACTTGTGACCTGCTCTTGACATTAAATTTTTTAAATATTTTACTTACATGTATTTTTACCGTTTTATCACTTATAAAGAGCTTTTCAGCAATTTCTTTATTGCTTAATCCTTCTAGCAAGCACATTAAAACTTCTTTTTCCCGCTCACTTAATTCCTTCTTATTTTCTGTTGTATCTCCACGCTTTTGCTGATGATAGGAAAGTAATTTTTTAGTCATGGAAGGATGGATTACCGATTCTCCTTTTGCTATATTTCGAATTGCTTCAACAACTTGCTCTGAAGGTGCATCTTTTAATAAATATCCTTCTGCCCCTTCCCTTATAGCTGACATTAAATATTCATCATGACTATGCATCGTTAAAATACATACCTTTATACTTGGGTGCTTTTGCTTTAACAATTTCGTAACTTCTATTCCATTGCCGTGTGGCATATTAATATCCATTAGAACGATATCTGGTGAAAGCACTTCTACTTTGGTAAGAGCCTCTTTACCAGAAATAGCTTCACCCACTACATTGATGTCATCTTCAAGCTCTAAAATGTTTTTCAGTCCATCGCGCAATACGGCATGGTCATCGACTAACATAACGCTTATCATAGGTTTCTCCCCCTTCTAACCCCATCTTGGGGATAATAATAGATACTTCAGTTCCTTTCCCTTCTTTACTGTCAATTTGCAGTGATCCATTTATCTTTTCAACAGACTCATTCATGTTCAAGATACCAAAATGTGAAGTATCCTTTGCTTTGATCATTTCTTGAAACAGTGAGAATCCGATTCCGTAATCCTTAGTTCGTAACAGAATATGTTCAGATTGATAACTTAATAACACATCAATTTCATTAGATTTGCTATGTTTAATACTATTTGCAATACTTTCTTGAAAAACATCGAATAGTACCTTTTCTGTCATGGAACTCAAAGTCTCTTCTTGACCACGTATTTTCAAGCGAATATCTATTGAAAGTTCATTAATTATGCTATTGATTTTCTTTTTCATTGCTGGGACAAGACCAATTCGCTCCGTTGGGTAGGGTCTTAATGCGTAGATCGATTCACGAACTTCTATTAAGCTTGTTCGTAATTTTTTAATACTGGTTGATAGAATTTCTAAAGTTTCTTCCGGTTTATTTCTATATTTTCTCTCTGCAGTCTCCAAGCTCATAATAGCTCCAGCCATTGATTGCGCAATCCCATCATGAATATCTCTGGCTATTCGATTTCTTTCCTCCAAAATTAATCTTTTTTCCTTTTCCTGAATGAGTGCTCTTGTTTTTAATACGATCGATAATTGGTTAGCAAAGGTGGCAATAGAGCTTACATCTTCTTCCCCAAAGCTTTTAGTTCTACTTTTAGCTACTATAAACATGCCAACAATCTCTCTTTCTACGCTGAGTGGTGCATAAACGAAAGAATTAAGCTCTGCATCAAAACAATTCCTTGCTATTCCAATATCGCTTTTGCGATCATTACACTTAGTTGGTTTTAGTATGGTTTCTATAATTGAATGATCCTCATCAGATAAACCTCTTTCCGTATCTACATTCCCTTCGGCATAACGAATAGTCCACTCGTTTCCCTCCTTGATCCATAATACTTCTGCATCGACTTCTACAATATCTTGAAAACTTGTTTGTAAATCGGCCAGGAATTCTTCTGCAGGTACCATTGTGTTTAATTCAGATGTTATAGAAAATAAAGCCTTTAACCTAGCTTTTTCTCTGCGTAACCTTGATATTACAGCACTAAGTAGCGATAATCCTACCAGTGGTGAGAAGAAAAAGAAAAAAGAGAAAAAGTCAATTTCCCCACGGTTTTGACTTCCAAGTATATACAGCATATATCCATATAGTAACGAAATAAAAGCACTATTACCTTCTGAAAAAGTCTTCTGCTTCCATGCATGAAAGGAATATACTTGTGGGCGTAACCAAAGAACAGCATCAATAATCGCATTATTAATTACATGAAATGATATGAGTAATCCCCCGTATATCAAAAAACTATTGAGTATCTCAGAATTAAAAAAGCTTACAGGTGTGAGCAATTCTGTAAATAAGACGGCACTAAAAAAACTTATAATTAACGCTGCTGGATTAAAGAAAATAATACGTAAAGGGCGGCGTCTAATTATATTAATGGCAAGAACAACAACTGCGTAAACAAGGATGGTATAGCTTAATCCATACAATAAATATAATGTGAAAACGATGGGGAAATTTAGCGTAGTATTTCCTTTCCAGACGGGTATGGGGAAATATTCAGTAATGGCAATAAACGTTACAAACAAAAGTAAAATAACTGGTTCCTTAGGCAGCTGTAATTGGAATAAATGATATAACACAAGTATGCTGCCTACAACTGAAACTAAAGTCATATAAACACGTGCATATGTTTCTCTCTTTTGAGCAAGTTGTTTTTTGGTCATGCTTCTCACCTACCCTTTATTCATTCCTTTATTTTAAACAATTTCGGAGTAATATGCAAAATAATAAGATAATTCAAAAAGCCCGGACTAGTCAAATGAGTAAATCACTAACCAGTCCGAACCCAAACAAAAATTGTTTGTAGTATTATTTTCGCAAAGATCTCTTTATTTTACTATTCTCTAAAAGGGGTATTTGAATAGTACAAAGGCATTAACTAGTTAATGAAAAAGACTAGGTGGGTTGCAACTTCATGGGACTGCAATTACTTCTCCCATCAACACTGAACTGACCAACATCCTTGAAAAAGAAGATCATATTTTCTTAATGCTATGTTTTGTTGACGTAGTTTTCCCTATCCCTTCCGTCGAGGCAGGGGGTGGCTCTTGCTGACGGAGAATTTTATTAAGCCGAATTTAATATTAGTATAATTTCTAATATCATGAAAAAAGACCAATTTCATTTAAGAAATTGGTCTCGGTTATTTGTATAGGTTACAGGCCACAATTGCCGTATTTGATATAAAAAGTTTTAAACCACCACTTCTCCAAGTGGGTGTTTGCAGAAACCGTCCTGTCTTCCGCTACGCTTTGGCGGCACGACATTATTGTTTCGATGTAAAACTCCCTAGTCATTTGTTAGAGGTTAAAACTAGTTTGAATACGTACATTGCAGCTTGTAGTTATATAATATACTTTCTAAAGAATAATTTCAATGGGAAATTTATCCTATAGCTTAAAATAATAACTCATACACTTCGGTTAGTTCTTTTACCCTGCTATCGTGCTGCACACCTTTAGCATAATTCAATTCATTTTCCAGTACATCATTTAAATAAGTCATTTCTTCCTCATCCAGATCTTTTACAAATTGATCTTCATTCGCATATCTCTTAGCTTCCATTTTATTAACAATCTCCTGGCACATTTCATTTTCCATATAATTTGATAGTGATTCACGTAAATAATCTAATGTATGATCGACGACACTCACCTCTTAAATCTTCGTATTCTTTTTCTTAGCCCGCTGTTCCAGTTGTGACTTTGGTCGCTGGTCTGCTGAGTCCTCAGATAACCCTTGAGGATTTACGCTTGAATGGACATTTCGTTTGCTGTAATTATTATTCTTTTTACTCACTGGAAGCACCTCCACTAGATAGTCTATCTATTAATCAGTGTATTATTCAAGGTACTGATCAACCATCAAAGTAAAATCCTTTATTAGAAAATTCACAGCAACAGCAGCCTTTGTAGGTATCTGGTGCATTACCTCATGAATTAAAACCAGCTCGTTGTTTGGTAGTTTAGTGTGCATTAGTTTTGCATAATAATGAAATGCTTTATCCCTCTTACCGTAGATCAACAAAATAGGATGACTAATTGATCCCAATTGGTCTGTGCAATTATACTCCAGGATATAACGATAATATTGCTCTATATTATCACTATGCCCTCTCTTTGATGCATTAAATAAATCTCTGAATAACTCCCGTGTCGGTGCATTACTTAATGCACCAGCCCAGGCCAGAAGTGGAACAGCTCCCATACTTGCAAGTGATGCTGCCATTTTAATCAGTCCTCTTAAATACCATTGTCTTAACTCAGACATCCCACCAATCACAATACCCCCCAGAGCCCGATCAGCATGTGATTGTAAAAATTCAAGCACAATAGAACCACCTGATGAGTACCCACATATGTACACCTTACTAATTTCCAGGTGATCCATCAGTTGTATAATATCGTTGGCAATCAGCGGATAGGTTACGACCGCTTTAGAATGGTGGCTTTTTCCATGTCCTCTGATATCAAAAGTAACTACTTTAAAGAATGGTGATAATTCTTCTATTTGGTACTTAAAATTAAGTGATGTTAGTACAGGGGGATGAATAAAGATAATAGGGGTCCCTTTTCCTTTAATTGTGTAAAATAGGCTGCTGTCACCTACATCCAACATAGGCATTTCCATCAACTCCCAGCGTTACTGTTACCTTAATGGTATAATCTCGGGTGCCCTTTAAGATCTTCTGATTTTAAAGAAACATGCAATTTGTTACTAAGATCTACTGCTGCAAAGAATACTTTCTCAGCATCTATAATACTTAACTTCTTTAGTTCTCCAATTAACCACGTTTTATCTAATTTCAGATCCTTCAGGACATCGGTATAGATTTCTCCTTCAACAATAACTGGATAGGCGAAATCAGCTTGTTTATTAGCAATATTTATATCTTCCATTGTGACAGTTGATTTAGATGGCTTTTTTAATACGGACAAATTTCCATTGGCTTCTATAATTGCCATCTTAACAATACTTGTATCAAAAACCTCTTTTTCCCTTAACATCATCAAGACATTATCAATTGTATAATTTATTCTTTCCAAATTTTTAACAACAATCTTCCCCTCATTTATTACTACAGTAGGTTCAAAAGTAAGCGCCTTACCCAGCTTCCGGTTTTTCACCTTCCATATTGCTACTACCTTCTGCAAGGCGCCTATTAATACAATAGCCACAGCTGTATGGATATGGCTTATATCCGGGTCAGCGAGGTCAGCCCCCACTACTGATCCAAGTGCAAGAAAGATGATAAAGTCAAAGATGGGAAGCTCTCCTACAGAGCGTTTTCCCATGAATAAAGTAACTAATAGAAGTAATGGTAGAATTGTAATTACTCTTCCAAATAAGATCAAAAATTCTTTAACTATTTCCATAAGGAATTCCTCCTTGTCCTGATTGAATTACTATTAGGATGAGTCAAATTAGTAATCCTATGTATGGGAGTATAACTGCGATTCATTTCTGTAAAAATAAATTCCCTTGTCCCTGCAAACAGTAAGAGACCCCAGTAAATTATCACTGGGGTCTCTTACTATCCTCTATTTTTCCTACTGAATATCTTTGAGTTCTTCATACTGATCACGCAAGGAACGCTTCAGGACTTTTCCACTCGGATTCTTTGGCAGAACGTCGGTAAATTCTACATACTTTGGAACCTTGAACTTTGATAAACGGACCTTACAGAATTCTTCGACATCCTTTTTGGTCAATGTTGCTTCCTCTTTTGGAACAATAATAGCAGTAACTGCTTCAATCCAATACGGGTCAGGGATACTGATAACGGCAACTTCCGAGACACCCTCCAACTGATAGATCGTTTCCTCGACTTCCCTGCTTGATACGTTTACACCGCCAGTGTTGATCATATCCTTCTTCCGGTCCACAATCGTAATATAACCTTCCTCATCCATCACACCGAGATCCCCACTATGAAACCATCCCCCACGAAACGCTTCCGCAGTTTTCTCCGGATCATGCAGATATCCCTTCATTGCATGTGGAGTTCGGTGCACAATTTCACCAGTCTCCCCACGCGGTAATTCATTATCTTCCTCATCAACAACTTTCGTTTGAACATGTAATGTTGCAACACCTGCAGACCCAAGTTTTCGTAATTGGTCTTCCGGCTGAAGTGCCGTTGCAAGCGGCGCAACTTCAGTTTGCCCATAAAAATTCCAGAACTTAGCATTCGGTAAACGTTCAGCTAGTTCTTTTAAAATCTCCCTAGGCATAATTGCTGCACCATAATAGCACTTTTCCAATGTCGATAAATTACGCTTATCAAAATCAGGATGCCTTAATAAAGCGATCCAGACAGTTGGAGGACAGAATAGTTGTGTTGCCCCCTCTTCTTCTATGGTTTTTAAAATAATCTCCGGACTGGCAGCACCCAGAATTATTCCACTCGATCCAATATACACACTTGGCCCGAGAAACACATGCAGCTGCGCGCTGTGATAAAGCGGTAAAGCATGAATCGCTACATCATTGTCAGCCATTTTCCCATCAACAATACAACTTACATACTCGCTAATAATACTTTTGTGTGAAAGCATAACTCCCTTTGGTCTTGATTCTGTGCCACTTGTATACAGTACATGCGCAAGATCATCATCCATAATTTGGGCATCAACGAAATCCGTGGACTGTCCTTCCCTGGCATTTGACAGTGTTGTCCAGGCTGCCAGACTCCCCTCGAATGTCCCTAGAACATCCATTAGATAGCGGTGTTTTATTTCCATTCTGCCTGCTGATTTATCCAAAACAGGTGCATACTCTTCGGAAGCAATAAATCCATTGACCTCAGCATGTTCCAAAATATAGTTGACATCTTCTTCTGACAGCATATAGTTGATTGGTATCATTACTGCACCAATACGCGCCAAGGCAAAATTAACCACTACAAAATCCAGACTGTTTTTGGACATAACTGTAATCATATCGCCTTTTTTCATTCCATTTTGCAAGAAGGCACGTGCTGTCTGATTAACCAGATCATCAAGCTCTGCATAATTAAGACGCTGTTCCTCAAAAGCGAATGCAAATTTCTCAGGCATTCGATCACGTGTCCGTGCCAATAGATCACCAAGTGTATTACGACGCGCACGTTCCAACATTTTATTAAGATCACCCTGTACATTTGTTTCTGTGTTCATAACACCACACTCCTCAAATGATTTTTACGATGAGCCACTTGTTGAAATTTCTTTGTTTTAGTTTAATTCAGATAATTGATTTAAGCAAGACTATATTGCCTGTTTTCAGTGTTTATGTTGTTCTCAAGTGTTGAGACTTTCCCTTCAATAATAGAGTTTCTAAACAAAAGAGTGTGAGATTGATTTACCGCTGCCCAAATTGAATTTAAATAGTAGCTATTTCGCATTCCATGAATATAGTGAAAATGACTACTACCTAGGAGGAATACAATGGAACCCAATCAACAAAAACATCTTGCATGGCATGAGACATTGGAAATACACGAGCTAGTAGCTTTTCAATCAGTAGGTTTAATGAAATTAAAGAAAGCAATCGGAGAAATAAAGGACTCGAAACTGCGAGGTATTTACGAAGAAACAATTAAAGGCTTGGAACAAAATATTCGAGAGCTGCTGAAATTTTATCCAATGGCGCCTCGTGAAGACAGCGAATATGAAACAAGAAATTTAGATACAGCTTTTTATGCAGGTGATTTATTGGCTTTGTCTAAAACTTCTGTTCGGAATTACGCAATTGCAATTACAGAATCTGCTACACCTGCTGTAAGAGAAACATTGAATAACCATTTACAAAAAGCTGTTCGAACTCATGGAAAGGTTTTTTATTACATGTATGAAAAAGGACTTTACCCAGCATATAACTTAGATAAGTTATTAAAAGGTGATATGGAAAATGCGCGTAAAGCCTTGGAAATGCGTTATTAATATAAAGAATGAGTCAGAGATCCAACTCTGACTCATTCTTCTAACCATTATTCTTTCGCTTGTGCAACCTTTAATAATTTCCCTTTAATCGTCGTATTCTTCATGGCTTCGATCACTATCGGTCCTTTCCCATTTAAAATATCAACATAAGAAACATTGTCCTTTATCGTAATTATACCGATGTCATCTGCTGTAACTCCTTTTAACTTAGCAATAGTCCCAACAAAATCCACTGCTCTGATCTTCTTTTTCTTTCCACCGTTAAAATAGAGCTTCATAATTTCTTTATTCAGCTGCTCACTTTTATCTTTCTTAATTACCGGTTTGGAATGAAGTTTCTGTTCAAAAGCCGGTTCCGCTTTTTTTACTGCTGTTTTTGAGGGAGCGCTTTTTTCAGTAATTTTAAATCCAATAAATTCTTCAATTGCTGTTAAGAATTTTTCTTCATATTGCGTAACAAAGGAAATGGCCTTTCCTTTCTTTCCTGCACGTCCTGTTCTTCCTGTGCGGTGAACATACGCCTCCTTCTCTAAAGGAATATCATAGTTAATTACAAGCGTAATATTTTCTATATCAATTCCTCTTGCAGCAACATCTGTAGCGACTAAATAACGAAATTCACCCTTCTTAAAGTCATTCATTACCCCAAAACGGTCTTCCTGCATCATGCCACCATGAATCTTATCACATGTATAGTCAAAACGATTTAATTGTTCAATAAGATTATCGACGCGATCTTTCGTACGGCAGAAAATGATACAGCTATCGGGATTCTCTAGAATTGTCACATCTCTAAGCAAATTAAATTTCCGATCCTCTTTAACCGTAAATAGAGAATGATTTATTTGGACATCAGCATCCTCTAATGATTTTATTTCAATTTTCCTCGGTGCCTTCATGTAGCGATGACTTAACTTTTCTACGTCTTCTGGTAACGTAGCAGAAAAGAGCATGGTTATTCTATCTTTAGGCAGTTTATTTATAATTGCTTCTACTTGTTTTATAAATCCCATATTAAGCATTTCATCCGCTTCGTCAATTACGAGGTAACGAAGCTCTCCCAGATCTAACGTTTCACTTTCCAGATGATCCAGAACACGGCCAGGTGTACCTACTACAACATGACTCTTTTGTTTTAATTCAGCTTTTTGCTTAGCAAAAGGGTGCTTACCATATACAGCTGTGGCTTTAATCCGCTTAAAACGGCCGATGTTCATAATGTCATCTTTTACTTGGTCAGCTAACTCACGAGTCGGTGTGAGAACCAGTGCTTGAGGTTTGTTTTCTTCCCAATCAATTTTCTCACAAATTGGCAGACCAAATGCCACCGTTTTCCCGCTTCCTGTTCGAGATTTAACTGTTAGATCCATCCCTTTCAGCGCGTGTGGTATAACTTCCCTTTGAACCTCTGTAGGCTGTTTATAACCAAGGTTATCCAATGCCCTTACAATCTCTTCACTTAAGTTATAGTCTTTAAAATTTACTTCACTCAATTTAGGCGCTCCTTCTTTAGTATCAGTTTTACTTACTCACAAACGAGTACCTGCCGAGAAAATCTCGCTTTTCTTGCTATACAGCGGTCTTTAACTTGAAAACCGGCCTCTTCCACCATGTGATCTATCGTGTCAACCGTTACAACAACCACTTTATCTGCTATACGATTGGCATGTTTTAGAATGGATAACTGTTCTTCTTGCGTAATGTGTGTATATAGGTTATAAGGTAAATCGATAATCGCAACATCATAGCCCTCTGGAGAAGTTTCTATCGGACCGGTAGTTACATCACATTCATAGCCAAAGTGTGCAATATTCTTCCTGGATCCTTTTGTTACTAATGGATTAATGTCACGACCACTGATATTAATTTGCATCGATAATGCTTCAACGAGTACATTTCCAATTCCACAGCATGGATCTATCACTGAAATTCCTTCAGGATCAGGAACAGCTATATTACATAATGATCTGGCCAATCGCGTACCTAAAGCTGTGGAATAGCTATGCGGCTTTTTCACGTGATGGAGCCAAACAGGCTCGCTTTCTACATGCTCCCCAAAATACCAGTAATCATTTAGCCTAATCAATCCAAATGCATAATCCGGATGGTGTAAATCGAAATCAGCATCTATTTTCCAACCAAGATCCCGTTCAATTTGATTTCGTTCTTTATAGCTTATCTTTTTTGAGTTACCCATTTCTTTAAAGTTAATAAAGGACACGCTGAAGGTAGATTCACCTAACCGTAACTTGGTTACTTGTTCCATTATTTCAGATAAACTATTCCCTTCATACATCACTTCAATTCTATCTTTCATAAAGGGGCTTCTGCTGGGATCTACTTTAACTTTACTTTTAATAAAATTCGAATCCGTATCAGTGTTAAAGAAAGCGCGCATTTCCAATTGACATAAGGAATGCTCCTCCTCAGGATATCTGTACGTATATATATATTCTGATATTAATTCATGATTAGCGATTCTTCTCTCATCCTTTAGTGTTATATTGTCCAACATATTTATTCCATATAGTATAAATATAACATTTCTTCATCCTTGATAGACAATTAAATTAGAAACGCCATTTTCACATAGTGTATATACTGCAACATCTAGCTTTCACAGTGTCCTTTTTGCCGCTGGGCTCGCGCCAAGCCTTCTCGAAAACACATCCGTCGTGCGATGTAACGCTGATGTAGCTTTCCTTGTACTCTTTTCTGGTTAGAAAGGCGCTCACCGGAGTGAGCGCCTTAATTGTTATTTTCTTACTCGTCATATACAACTCTTGTATTTCCAATCCGGTCATGTACACCCTTTTTCTCTGGACTAAAAGCCACAACCACATAAAGAAGAAAAGCAAAAAAGAATACACGATGCAATATTCTTCCTATCACCTCGCGAAAGAATAAATCGCTCCATTTTAAAGCAGCTGCATCTTCCCGAATAACTCTCAAGCCGAAAATCATCTTACCCACGGTCTGACCAAAGAATTTCGTCATCAGCAGGAAGTATACATAGAAGGTCAGCACACTAACTATTCCTGTTACTGTCCAAAAGCCAATTTCTGCATTATTTATAAACTTTAACGGACTAAGCAGGATGCCGTTAATGCTGTAAATGATCAGTAAATCAGCTGAATAAGCCCAAAAGCGCATCCAGAATCCAGCATATCTTCTTGGTATGATTGTTCTCTCAGTAGATAGTATATGGTCCTCTTGTTCTTCATTCATGACGGCACCCCCTTATCTGGAATATAAATACATTGCTCGTGGTGCGTTGTTTTCCCGTAATAAATCCTTTATCCCGACTAAATCAGATTCAGTGTTGAACAACCCTTGAAGTGATCCTCCTAAGAATTGACTAAAACCAAAGCTCTTTTCGTACTCTATAACTTGAGCGTTTTCCAATCCATAATCTGCTTTCATCAGTGCAATTGTATCGTCCATCGAGCCTAACTCATCGATTAATTCGTTCTCATATGCTTGGGCACCTGTATAGACCCGGCCATCTCCAAGCTCCCTAACAGTCGCTTCAGACATCCCACGACCATCAACAATCACATCAACGAAATCTCCATATAAATCGTCTATCATCGTTTGCAGGATTTCTCTTTCCTCATCTGTCATCTGTCTGGAAGAAGACATGATATCTTTATATTCGCCACTTTTAATCGTATTAAAAGCAATCCCATGCTCATCTGCAAACTCAGCAAAATTAAAACTCTCCATAATAACACCAATTGACCCAGTTAATGTAGCGGAATGCGCTACAATTTTTTCTGCAGGTGCTGCAATGTAATAGCCTCCAGATGCTGCGGTGTTACCCATGGAAACATATACAGGTTTTTCGTATTCTTCCTGAATCGTCACAATTTTATCGTGGATTTCGGCACTCTCAACGACTCCACCGCCTGGGGTGTTTACACGTACAACGATGCCATCTACATGCTTATCCTTCCCGGCTTCGTCAAGGACTTCCAAAAATCGCTTATGATTATAGGTATTTGCATTTACCAACGGATTCACTGCGGCATCCTGAATAATACCATCAAGATGAACAACAGCTATTTTATTATTTCCTGTTCCATCTTCAATGACCTTTTCTTCAAACTCTTTTTCTCCTTGAAGGTTAAAGATATTCTCAAAATCAGCAGTAGCTACACTTGTTACCATTCGAAAACCTAAGGACACAACCACCAGGACAATTGCCGCGATAAGCGCGAACCAACGTTTACTATTCATGTATATGTTTCCTCCATTCTTTAAAATTGAAATTACTTTTCATTGTTAAAGGTGTAAACAAAAGGGATTGCCATAAGGACTGTAGGAATAAAATATAAAAAGGACAGTGCTATGGTTCCTAAAAGGATAGCTATCCCTAATCCAATCAAAGCAAAACTTGTATTCTTATTAATTTGAAATCCAGCAATTATTCCAAGAACACCACTGAATATTCCAAGAAATCCTATATTACCAAATGTATACGAATCATCTATTAAAGCGAACAGTTGGGCAAGTAAAGATAGTACTACTCCCAGCACGCCGCCAAGTATTGCCATTTTCTTCAAAATAATTCTCCTCTTATTCTAAAGAAGCAACCTGCGACTTTTTTTACTGCGTTTCGCTTTTGGTGGATAGTAGCCTCGTTCATAAATTCTTCCTTTAACCATACTGCATTTTTCCAAAAACATATCCATCGAGTCCACTTTGTATTCTGTAATGGCCTGCAAAAGGACCTTGGCCGCAACCCGTGCATCTTCCAAAGCATGATGATGCTCAAAAGTGATACCATGGTGGGCCGCCAGCGTGTTGAGCTTATGATTATGCAGTTCGGGCCACACCCTCTTAGATATGTTTGCTGTGCAGAGATAATCCATATCTGGATAAGGCAGATTAAAATGATCAAGGGTGTGTCTGATTACACTCATATCAAAACTGGCATTATGTGCAATGACCAGATTTTTATACAGATAGTTATTAAGAGTTGGCCAAAGCTCGGCAAATGTCGGTGCATCAATAATATCTCGCTCAGTTATCCCGTGAATTTGAGTATTAAAGGAACTGAAGTCCATCATCGGGTTAATTAAGCTGTAATATTCATCAATAATTTTATGTTCATCAGCTACTACAATACCTATAGCACATGGACTAAAACGTTTTTCGTTAGCAGTTTCAAAATCTATGGATACAAAATTCATTCATTGTGTCCCCTTTTTTAAAATTTGGTTAGTCAGGGAATTTCTAAAATATCCCAAGCGGTTATTATACCAAATAACTTTTCTGATGACTTACCATTCTTCGTGATTAGCATTGCCTCTAGACGTCTTCCCTGGCTTATTTGTTCTTTGAAAAATCCCACCGCTTCATAAACAAGCGTGTCACTGCTGATAAATTGAGCATTGTCACTATCCTCATATCGCAGCACTTCTTTAACAAGGGTCGTCTTTACTGAAGGAGCAGTTGGTTCATCAGCTACCGCAAGCCAATTCGCAATACCCTTTTGCGTCAGTAAACCCAAAAATTCTGTATCATTGTAAATTGGAAACTTTGAAAGCCCTTTTTCATTTATAATAACTAATAAATCTTCTAATAGGGTTGACTCCTGAAAAGCATAAACACTCCGGGAAAATAAAGGCGTTACTTTCTTTGGCAATGTTAGCTCACTTTCTATTTCTTCAATTCTGGCCACAATGGAATTATGGGGTTCTGCGATTGCATGTGTCACATCTATTTTATTATGAACAATAGCATTTCGAAGTTCTGCAAACTCCAATAAATCATCACTGTAGCGTTTAATCAGTGCATTAGAATCGCGTAATGCCCTGACTGTTTTTGAAAATCCAATATCCGGCCCCTGATACATCGATGTTTTTAGTATCTTTTCAATTCGGTTAAAGGCAGTAAGAAATTTCTCAGAGTTAGTGTACATAATGAACGCTCCCATGGCTGATAGTCTTTCTATATATTATACCGAATTGATTAATGGATAATTCGTTTTTATGTAAGAGGTCGCTTTGCCACAGTTTTTTTTTGTAAATTATCCTTTTCTACTATTACATTTATTTTAGCACTATCTATTCTATTTTTATAGGACAGTCACTTGTCTGCCTCCAAAAAAGTACCATTTTTTTATATTGAAATTATTCTTGACATTTATAATAATGAGATGTATGGTGTTACTTAACATTAATTAAATAGTTAAATTTTTCTTATCCAGAGAGGTGGAGGGACTGGCCCTACGATACCTCGGCAACAGACTTATCTAAGTACTGTGCCAATTCCAGAAGCGTAATGCTTGAAGATAAGAAGAGAAATTAGCCATGGGTCTAAACCTCTTCTTATTTAAAGAAGAGGTTTTTTTGTATTGGTATGAACAAAGGCGCTTACGCCTGGTTAGGGACGTACGGAACTGTGCCCGCGCATCCGAGGGTGGGTCGACGTAGTCGCTCAGGAGCGGCGTACTTAGTCGATCTTCCTTTGTCCGCAGGAGATTCACTCCAGAGTATAAGATTCACTTAGACTTTCGCCATTTCTGGCGATAAGTCAAGTTCTTCTAAAAGGAAACAGTCATTGCAGGTGAATGGTACTTATTTGAATTTAGAACGAAAGGGTTATTTGCAGGCTGATTCCTTTGTTCCTGAGGTAGCACCGGATAACCCGGAAGTCTGCGCTGGATCCACTTTACCATAATCGGTATGAACTGGCGTCATGAGCAAAAGAAAAATAAGATATTGACATTAATTGCACCAAGGGCCGACAAAGCACCTGGATTTCCACTAAGATCATTCGCAAAGCTATCATAAAAAAAAGAGAAAGAAGGATTTAAAATGACAAAAACATTAGAAAAAGCACCATTTAGAGCAGACCACGTGGGGAGTTTACTACGACCGGATAATTTGCACGCAGCGAGAAAAGAATTTAAAAATGGCGAAATTACTCCAGAACAGTTACGTTCAGTTGAAACTGAAGAGATAAAACGAATTGTAGACAAGCAAATTGAAGTAGGTTTGGAATTAGTAACCGATGGTGAATTCAGACGCTCATGGTGGCACCTGGACTTTTTAGAGCATTTAAATGGCTTTGAAGGATACGTACCAGAACAAGGATACAGTTTTAAAGGAGAAGAAACAGAAAGATATAATATCAGAAATACAGGAAAGATTTCTTTTAATCCTGATCATCCATTCATTAGAGATTTCATTGAATTTAATGAAATCGTTGATGACCGTGCTGTCGCAAAACAAACGATTCCAAGTCCCAACCAACTATTCCATCTAGGCACACGGAATCCAGATGTCTATCCCGACTTAGAAGAATACGCAAAGGATATTATTAAGGCCTACCAGGATGCATTAAAAGCATTTTATAAAGCAGGTGTACGTTATTTACAATTTGATGATGTCTATATTGCCGGGCTTAACGCGGAGGATATTTCCCTTTATGAGGCGGAATATTCAAGAGAACAATTAATAGACTTAGCACTCCGCGTTATCAACGGTGTTCTTGAAGAAAAACCCGTGGATTTAGCCGTGACGACACACTTATGTCGCGGAAACTACAAATCTACCTGGGCATTTAAAGGAAGCTATGCACAGATTGCGCCAACTCTATTAGCAAAAGAAAAAGTGGATGGCTTCTTCTTGGAATATGATGATGAACGATCTGGTGATTTCAAACCACTGGAGCATATCCCCAATGGCGGAGCACAGGTAGTATTAGGTGTCATAACTTCTAAATATGGTGAATTGGAGGACAAGGACGCTATCAAGGCCCGCATTAAGGATGCGACGCAATACGTTCCACTCGACCAATTGTGTATAAGTCCGCAATGTGGATTTGCATCAACTCATCATGGAAATAAATTAACAGAGCAGCAGCAATGGGACAAACTTAAGTTTGTCGTTGATATAGCAAGAGAAATTTGGGGATAATTTATATAGATAATATCAAATAAAGAGACTGACTTCTAAAATATCTTTGTTTTGACATAAAATCTATAAAAGTGCGACGTAATTTGTTATTCACGTAACTCCGCTACGAAAATACACTTCGTCAAAAAGCTTGATCGCTGAATAAACCGGGTTAAACGCGGGATTATGCTAAACAAGCGCTGAATAAATTGGTCCGAACGCTGAATGAACCAAGCCAAACGCGGGATAAAGCGGAGCGATCGCTGAATGAAGGCAGGTGCAGCGATCATGACAAAACAGTCAACTCCTGCTCAGAACAGAATTACAAGAAGTTCCAATTAAAAATCAGGAACTTAGTTGGGCTAAGTTCCTGATTTTATTATAATCCGTTTTCAGGTAACAGACTTAACCGTGATTGCTGCAGTATAACTTATAACTTTGCAATCATCCAAGTCATCCTCTGCTAATAATCCTAAATTAATTGCCGACTTAATCTTTGAATCATCCGTCCTTTTTATCACTTTAATAAGCTCCGTCATGTTCATCTCTTCCAGCCTGGGAACTGCAATATCATCATTAAATTTTTCTGTTTTTCGAATTTGTCTTTGCAGCTTATATCCGGCTTTTTCGAATTCACCTTTGTTGTTAACTCCCACCTGGTCATCAAAGTAGTTGTTTAATTTTTTCTTTAATTGATTTAACTCCTGATCAATTTCCTTCTTTCTCTTAGTAAGCTTGTAATAAGATGTCAGCATTTCCTTTGTTATCGTAGATTCATAATTTCCCATACGACCCCTCCAAGTTTTACTTGATACTGCATCTTATTGCGAAATATGGACAATTATTCCTGCTTTACTTTGTACTTCTTACGTGCAAGTAGCTTTAGCAGGAAGAGATGATGCTCATGTTTGGTAATATTCTAACTTCGTTCACTATTTCTTCACGTCAAAGTCATTAAACTCTCATAAAATTGACGTTCAAAAATTATTTATAAGGGTATAATGTATTAGAGCGTACATGTGCTGTAATCACATTTTTGCTCTTTTTTATTTACATCTATACATGCTCATTAATACACAACTTATTAAATTAGAGAGCTAAAGGAGGAGAATCCAACTTGCTATTTGATGATCCGGTGTTCAGTAGTAGAATACTCACACTGCTTACCCTATCCTTTCATATTATATACGCTACCATTGGGGTAGGTGTTCCACTTATGATTATGATTGCTCAATGGGTGGGAATCAAAAAGAATGATGAACACTATATCTTACTCGCCAGACGTTGGGCACGTGGTTTTGTCATAACGGTAGCTGTCGGAGTAGTAACAGGGACCGCGATTGGACTTCAACTTTCTTTATTATGGCCTAACTTTATGGAGGTTGCCGGAAATGTAATTGCGTTACCTCTATTTTTGGAAGTTTTTGCTTTTTTCTTTGAAGCCATATTTTTAGGAATATATTTATATACATGGGATCGATTTGAAGATCAGCGGAAACATTTAATGCTTCTGATCCCCGTTGCCATTGGTGCAGCATTATCAGCACTATTTATAACAACTGTTAACGCATTTATGAATTCTCCACAGGGATTTGAAGTCATCGGCGGTGAATTGGTCAACGTTAATCCTTTATTAGCTATGTTTAACCCTGCTACACCCACGAAAGTTGCGCATGTGGTTGCAACAGCATTTATGACTTCTGCATTTGTTCTTGCATCAATTGCAGCTTTCAAATTATTAAGAGGATCAAATCATGAGTATCATAAGAAAGCCCTCTTTTTAACAATGAAGATAGGTCTTATATTTTCTATTGCATCAGCTGTAATTGGTGATTTCTCTGGTAAATATCTAGCTGAGTATCAACCAGAAAAACTAGCTGCAGTTGAATGGCACTTTGAAACAGAAGAGAAAGCTCCCCTTGTTCTTTATGGGATATTGGATGGAGAAGAAACAAAATATGCGATTAAGATTCCATTTGCGCTCAGTATATTGGCTCATGGTGATCCAACCGCAGAAGTAATAGGTCTTGATCAATACCCTGAAGAAG
This sequence comes from Virgibacillus tibetensis, assembly GCF_036026595.1. Lineage (NCBI taxonomy): Bacteria > Bacillati > Bacillota > Bacilli > Caryophanales > Bacillaceae > Virgibacillus > Virgibacillus tibetensis. The sequence continues at coordinate 336,072 of NZ_JARZFX010000003.1, forward strand.
AAATTCCACCACTTTTTATTCACTATTTATTTGATCTGATGGTGACAATAGGTGTATGGATGATTCTATTATCATTCGTGTTCTGGGTAGGTATAAAACGAAAATGGTCTATTGTGAATTCCAAAGGGTTCCGCTGGCTTATCGTATTGGGTGGTCCACTTTCCATCCTGGCTATTGAAGCAGGCTGGTGGATGACCGAAATCGGGCGTCAGCCATGGATATTACGTGGACTGATGACAACCGCTGAGGGTGCTACAACTAGTAATCATGTAGATTTGATGATTATTCTGTTTGCTGGATTGTATTTAGTCCTAGGAATTGGAACAGTTGTTATTCTCAGACGAATTTTTAAGGACAATCCGGTCGAAAAAGAATTGGATGAGCAAAATTCCGAAGAAGGCGGTGACCAGACATGACGCTAGAAATAGTGGGACTTACAGTACTTTGGACATTTCTTTTTGGCTATGTTATTGTCGCATCCATTGACTTCGGAGCTGGTTTTTTTAATGCTTATAGTTCTTTTACTGGAAAAAAGCATATATTAACAACAATCATTCAACGCTATCTTTCACCAGTCTGGGAGGTTACCAATGTATTCCTTGTATTCTTTTTTGTCGGGATTGTTGGCTTCTTTCCAAAAACAGCATTTTATTATGGAACAACGCTTCTGGTTCCGGTCAGTATAGCTATTCTATTACTGGCGATTCGGGGGTCCTATTACGCCTTTGAAACTTACGGAACAAGAGGACATAAAGGATATGCCTTTATGTATGGTCTTTCAGGATTACTTCTTCCTGCTTCCTTATCTATTGTTCTGACGATTTCGGAAGGTGGATTTGTCTTCATGGCAGATGGTAATCCTGTACTGGACTATGCGGCATTATTCACCAGCCCTCTTACCTGGAGTATCGTGGTATTAAGTATTGCTGCTGTACTCTACATTTCAGCAGTCTTTCTCACCTGGTATGCGAATAAAGCCGGTGATGTGGAAGCAACGAATTTATTAAGAAAATATGCCCTGATCTGGGCTTTTCCAACAATCATTACCGCTGGAGGTATCATTTATGAATTAAGCTTCCATAATACAGAACACTTTAACCGAATTATGGATCTATGGTGGATGTTCGGTTTATCGTTCTTATTATTTATTGGTACGGTATGGCTGTTCTGGAAACGGAAGAATTATGGCTTGGCGTTTGGCCTGCTGGTTGGCCAATTTGCATTTGCATTTTATGGGTACGGCGTATCACATTACCCTTATCTGCTGTACCCACACTTAACAATCTATGACAGCTTTACTAATGAAGCTATGGCAATTTCACTGATTGTGGCATTTATCGCAGGATTTGCATTGCTCATACCTTCCTTATACCTGTTACTCAAACTATTTCTCTTTGATAAAGACTATGTAAAGGGAAACAAAAAAGATTCTTATTAAAGGAGTAGATAACCACATGAACGAATTTATGATCTTTGTCGCTCCCTTCCTCGTACTCATTGCAGCCATAGTAGTAGGATTCTGGGCCGCACTGAGAGATTAGTGCCCTTTCTGTTTTTTATTGAATGGAATACACTGCATGCATTTTTAAATGGCTATCATAGTGATGGTCACAGGCTGTCGAGAAACCCTCGACAGCCTGTTTTTATCTGGAAATTTTATCAATTGACCGTGAGAATTTGGTAGCATCCAAGAAAGTTGGTTCGATATAGTTGGCGAAAGAACCAGTAAGTATATGGGAGAGATTAACGTTGAATCTAGCTTTAAACTTAAAGCTGATAAGTCTAACTTATTTAATGGCCTGAAGTAAACTAACGTGTACGTGTTTATGGTAGTCATCCGAAAGAATCTTAACCAAGTCTGATAAAAGCCTATTATATTGAGAAAATCGAGGGAGATGATGACCCCATTTGGAGTATTCGTCCATCGAAGATACCACCCTTTTGTATTTCTATGTATAAATAGGCCATTGGTTAGTTTACAAGATATACTGAATAGATTATGTTAGGGATAATAACAGAAATGATATAGTTTTTCCAAACTAATTATACATATCATTAAAACTTTTCAAAGGATGAAAAGTACAAAGGTGGAATTATAGATGACTACTTTCTCAACATTTTCCAGATATATTGATGATAATGCAGAGCATCTAGCTACTGAAGTGGTTGAAGCTGTTCTCCATCGAATGAAATTAGATATCCCAGCCCAGGAGGAAGAACAAGCACGCATTATGTATGTTGAATTTTTAAGATACTTGGGAGGATCACTTACCGAAGAAGCGAAGGATGTTATTCCTAGTGCGCTAATCGACTGGAGTAAAAAGAATTCAGAAATGCAAGCATCATCTGGAAGGGATATCTTAGAAATTGTTGTTCGTTACCCACCTACCAGGGAGATTTTTAATGAACTAATAACGGGGATTAGTATTGACCTTAACTTATCTGTAAAAGAAAATGCGTATATTTTAAAACGAATAAATAAAATGTTGGATATCAGCTTAACTGAAACAATATATTCCTATAAACTACTTTCTGATCAATTCAAAGAAGACACACAAAAGGAACTCTTGAAATTGTCAGCACCTGTTGTGCCTATTAAAGATGGTATTGTGGTTGTTCCTTTGATCGGCTACATGGATACGAGTCATATCGAGCATATAATAACTAATGTTGTTGCCATAATTGCTGAGCTTGAGGTTGAGCATGTCATCGCTGATTTTTCCGGCGCATTAACCATTAATATGGAAATAGCAGAATCTCTTGATCAAATAAGGAAGGTACTTCTCTTGATGGGGATACACGTAGTTATTACCGGGCTGCGTCCTGAAATCGTTTCAACCGTTGTTAACAGCGGCATTGATTTTTCAACACTAAAATCATATGCCACTGTAAAACAGGCTATAAATAACCTTACATAAATTTATTTTAAAGAACAAAAGCGAACAGTCCCTGATGTCACTGCTCGCTTGTTGCTCTTTACATAAACACACTTTTTTCAATTTGTTTCATTTCGTAAAAGTATCCTTTTTTCTCCATCAATTCGTCAAAGGTTCCTGTTTCCACTATTGTTCCCTTTTCCATAACAATAATCTGATCCATCTTCTCCAGTCCGGTTAGTCGATGGCTGATTAAAATGACCGTATCATTTGTGGCTTGCTGAAATAGGTGGTCGTAAATATAAGCTTCTGTTAGTGCGTCAATAGATGAAGTCGGCTCATCTAGACACCATAATGGTGCCTCTTTAAGCATTGCCCTCGCAATTGCGAGTCTTTGCTTTTCTCCGCCAGATAGATTCCCACCTTTTTCCAAAACGTCACTTTCTACAGAAAAGTAACCTAGCTTAACCTTTTCTAACACAGCCTGCATCTCTTCATCACTTAACCCATCTTTTGCAAGCTGTAAATTATCTCGAATGGTACCATAGAAAAAATGATTTTCCTGTAAAACTACTGTTGAGTTTTCCCAGATGCTTTCCTGCGTTAATTGATTAATTCCTATTTTGTCCAGTTGAATATCCCCTTGATCTGCAGGATAAATCTTTAATAAAAGCTGCATTAATGTCGACTTACCGGAACCGCTGGGACCGACAATTGCCGTTTTCGATCCGGCAGCCATAGTAACCGACACATCCTCAAGTGTTTTGCGGGATTCACCTGGAAAGGTGAATGAAACATCCTTAACGGAAATACTTGGGCCCTGCTGAAGAGAGAGTTTATCCATACTCTTCTGCGGTTTATTCTCTTCAGATTCGTTCTTACTAACAACAGAAAACAATCGTTTTGCAGCTGACCTGCTATCCTCTAAATGACTTGGAAAAGCTGCCATAGGAGCAGCGTTTTCAAAAACAGTCAGAGAAATCATTACAAGCATCGCAAGGAATACTCCATCCAATTGCCCCTCTGTCACCAAAAAAGCCCCTAATGCAATAACTGACCATGATACAACAAACGATACGAATGTGTTAACAGACTGACTGAATATGAGATGTACGCCTTCACGTTCCTGTTCATCAATATATACTTTAGAAAACTGGGTAAGCTGCTCTTCCTTCTTGTTTAGTTGCTGGTATATTTTCAGGTCACGGAAGCCATAAAGAAATTCAGTTACTTCCGTTGACAGCTCCCCACGGCTTTGTCGGACATGCCGATAAATTCTCCGCTGGTTAATTGCAAATAAAACAGGAACAACAAAGGAAGTCATCACTAAACCTGCAAGTAGTATTAGTGCAATTGGAAGGGAATAAAAGGTTGTAAAAAATATTGTACTAAGAAAAACAATCAGCAGAACGATTGGCGGGTAAAATACACGTAGGAAGAAATTCTGTAATGTTTCTACATCACCAACAATCCGGGAAAGAAGATCTCCGCTTCGGTACTTTTGAAAAATCCCCGGGGCCAATGGTTCTAATCTATTAAAGAAAGAAACCCGTAAATTACTCAACATCGTAAATGTTGCACGGTGAGAAAAATAGCGCTCCGCATACCGGCCAACTGCTCTCGTAATCCCTAACAGTTTCACAGAAGCAATAACTAATGTCAGTGTATAAAGTGGTGGTGCCAGCGCAGCCTTCGAGATCAGGTAACCACTGGAAGCAAACAGAGCAACAGCGGCAATTCCTGTAATAAAACCAAAAAGAACAGATAGAAAGACATCCTTTTTCTCCACCAATATCAGCCGGATAATAATTACTAGATCCTTCATGAGACATTCCCTCCCTGCTGGACAGAAACCATGGTACGGTAGGCTTCGACTGTCGTCAACAATTCTTCATGTGTACCAGAAGCCAGTAATTCACCATTTTCGAGGAAAAGAATTTTATCTGCGTTCTTAATAGTATGGAGCCTGTGGGCCACCGTAATGACTGTAGCAGATTGTGACAGTTCTTTAATTGATGACTGCAATATCCGCTCTGTATGCAGATCAAGGCCAGTCGTCGGCTCGTCAAACAGAATCATTGATGGACTTTTCAAAAATGCTCTTGCAAGTGCAATTCGTTGTTTTTCTCCACCAGAAAGGCCTCTTCCAGCTTCCCCTACAGGTGTGTCATAGCCCTTTTCAAGTGATTCGACCAGATGTGAAATCCCGGCTTTTTCCGCAGCGTGTTCTATCTCGTTTCTTGTAGCATTTTCCCTGCCACCTATCGCAATATTTTCCGCTATGGTTCCTGAGAACAGGTATGGGTTTTGGGAAATGTAGCTAAGCTGATCGTACCAGCTTTTTTCTCTATAGTCGGAGCGTGACTCCCTATTAATGAGTAATTCTCCCTCCGACAAGGGAACAAGGCCAGCGATAACATGTAATAATGTGGTTTTCCCTGCCCCGCTTTTCCCAACAACTGCAACTTTCTCATAAGCAGCAACTTCTGCATGAATATTCCTTAGTGAAAAGCTGTCTTCGCCATATCTGAATGTCACTCCGTTCAGTAAAAGACTTGGTGGTTTCCCTTCCACTTCACGGTCTCCCCATGAAACAGGAAGGTCTGTCTCGGTCAACTCAGCTTCTATTTTCTTTGCCGCTCCCATACTCCCTCTTCCCGTATGAAAAGCACTACCTAAGTCTTTTAACGCAACATAGAACTCTGGCGCCAGCACCAGCATTAAAAAAGCAGTGAAAAAGGAAATATTATCGAAAACGATCAATCGAATAGACACTTCCAAAGCAATCAATCCCATACTAAGCATAGAAACGAGCTCCAGCATAAAGGAAGATGAGAAGGCTATCTTCAGCACTTCCATTGTGGCATCACGAAAACCCAGACTGCTTTTACGGATTTTTTCCTTTTGTATCGTTGCACGACCAAATAGCTTAAGGGTCGTGAGTCCTTGTAAGGTATCGAGAAACTGCCCTGAAAATGCAGCCATTTTATCCATTTGCGCCTCAGATTTATCTTTCGTTTTCATTCCTATTACAATCATAAAGACAGGAATAAATGGAGCAGTAATCAGAATAATAAAACCGGTATACATATGTTGTGTAAAAATAACGATAAGAATAATAATTGGCACAATGGAAGAATGTATAATCTGTGGAATGTAGCTGCTGAAATAACTATCTATTTCGTCAACAGCATCCATCATTACACTGACCTTTTGACCCGATTGCCCCTGAATAGATGCCTGCATAGGATTCCTTGAAAATTTATTCAAAAGGGATTTTCTTAGATTCCCTTTAACTTTGGATGCTAACTTGACCCCTGTTCTCCCACTTATATAGTGAACAGCCGCTCGTGCAAAAAGTACGAGCAGTAGGCCCATTAATAAGGGCATAATTTCTGAAAAGGAATCTTTTTTCAAAAAGACCCGATCTACAATAGAAACAAAGAAGTAAGCCTGCCCAACTAGTATCAAACCCGACAGCAAAGCAAAGACAACCAAAAGAACAAGTTTGTTTTTCTGTTCGTATGCTAACTCCTTAAGTTGAACCATAGCTTTTGCCTCCTGGGGAATTGACTAAGTGAATTAATTCACAATCACTTCCTTTAAGTATACCGAATTAGTCTGGGTGAGTAAATGAATAATAACCGTGTTAACATAACTGTCATAGTTTCCCGTTCCTGTTTAACTTCATTTATCTGGGGGAAAAGGATGTTTAGAAAACATTTTAGAATAGGAGGTGCAACAGATGGGGAAAGAAATTTTTGGACCCTATCAGTCGAAAGACGATGCAATTAATAGTGTAAACGGATTAGAGTTAAAAGGATATAAAGCTGACAGTATCACCATCTTTACAAATCAAAGACATACAAAGGAGCTAAAACAGCGCACGGACGTAAAGGTGGAGAGTAGTATTTCGGAAAATGGGGAAGAAAACTCACCCCTCGACAAATTAAAAAGAATATTTACGAATGACTCAGGCTCTCATCCACATCTTCATGACAAGTTATTAAATTCGAGTATATCAGACAAACAAGCAAAAAAGTATGTTGATGCCATTGAATCGGGTGAAATTTTAATCATTGCTGATAACCAACTGAGAATGGGGCATGATTCAACCAGTGATACGGTAACCCTAGAGGAAGCAATAATACAGCGGAATGATAATTAAAAAACGAGGCGAACAGTATCTTTAACTGTTCGCCTAAATGTTGTTTATTATCCTGCATACGTATTGACTACTTCATTCCTTTTTACTGCTTTTTGTTTAATAAGCTGCCTTACAAACCAGCCAGCAACTATGAGCCAAAGAATTGAACCAAGAATCATCGAGAATGTGTAATCCATATTGAAGCCTTCTGGTGCATAAAAGATATACGTACTAACAACTGCTGTCATGAATAAGGCAGGTATACTGCAAATCCAATGGAACTTAGAATTTTTCAGCAAATAAATCGCACCCGTCCATAACATAACGGTGGCTACTACTTGATTGGTCCAACCGACATAACGCCAAAGAAATGTATAGTCGATCATAGACAAAAAGAAAGTTGGTAAAGCAACAGGGATCATGAGTAAAACCAGTGTCCACTTACCACTCATATCCTTCTTCGTAATTTGTTTCAGTAAATCAGCTAACATCATTCTAGAAGACCGGAGTGCTGTATCTCCAGTTGTTATTGGCAGTATGATTACACCAAAGATTGCTAGAATACCTCCTAACGTTCCTAGTGTTGTAATACTAATCTCATTAACCACACCAGCAGGTCCGCCTGCACCAAGGCTCTCTTGCAAGCCTGCTGTCCCTCCGTAAAAGGCCATCCCTGCTGCCGCCCAAATTAATGTAATGACACCTTCGCCAATCATAGCACCATAAAATACTTTTCTTCCTTCACTTTCCTTTTTAAGCGTTCGGGCTAAAATTGGGCTCTGAGTTGAGTGAAAACCCGAGATCGCACCACATGAAATGGTCACCATTAATAACGGCCATATTGGTAAATTTTCCGGATGCAGGTTGTTAAGAGTTAAATTAGGAATTGGATTATCAAAAAAGAACATCCCAACCCCAATTGATCCAGCCATAAAAATAAGAATTGCTCCTAGAATCGGATAAATTTTTCCAATCACCTTATTAATTGGCAAGACCGCTGCAAGTAATAAATATGCAAAAATAATTAAGATACACATTGTAAAACTAAACGGTGTAATTTCTGTCATCAACTGGGCAGGTCCAGCAGTAAATGCTGCCGCTACAAGAATCATTAAAAAGATCGATATAACATTAATTATTGTTTTAGCATAGTTCCCTAAGTATTTCCCTACAAGTGTAGGATACTGTGCACCACCGTGCCTTAGGGATAACATACCAGAGAAATAGTCATGTACAGCGCCAGCAAAAATACACCCTACTACAATCCAAATGAAGGCAACAGGACCATATAGCGCACCCAATATTGCTCCAAAAATCGGACCGAGTCCAGCGATATTTAATAACTGGATTAAACTCGCTTTCCACCAACTGATGGGCATGTAATCAAAGCCGTCTTGCTTCGAATATGCAGGGGTCTTCTGGTTATCGTCAATCCCGAAAATTCGTTCGACCACCTTTCCGTAAACGAAATAACCCACTACTAATAACAAAATAGATATAACAAAAGTAATCATCGCTGAACCTCCTTTAAAAAGAAATTTATAGAATATTTTAATTCGAAAAAATAGAAAAGGCAAGAAATTTCGACATTGTTTTTAAACTATTCATAGTCAACCGCTTACATTCCGAACATTAGAAAATAAGTATTTAAAATTGCCGAAATTGATTGACAATAATCCTCATTCTGCTATGATGAAGAATATTTTATATATACGCTAGCTTGCTAGAAAGGAGAGAAATTATGCTATCAGATCAACAAATTTTAAGGATTCCCGGACCAAGCCCAATTCCGCCCAGTGTGCAGCGTGCAATGAGTCAACCAATGATTGGGCACAGAGATCAAGAAACAAAGGAGTTACTCCAAAGGATAAAACCTGATCTTAAACCCCTATTCGGCACGGAACAGGAGGTAAACATTATTACAGGGAGTGGCACAGCCGGCTTAGAAGCAGCTGTTGTAAACACCGTTAAGCCTGGTGATGAAGTGTTAGTCATTGTTACAGGTGCATTTGGTGATCGTTTTGCCAAAATATGTGCAGCGTATCAAATAAAAACCCACCGGTATGATGTCAATTGGGGGGAAGCCGTGACATCTGATGCCATTAAAGAATACCTTGAGAAATATCCATCAATCAAAGCAGTGTTTGCAACTTTTTGCGAAACTTCTACAGGCGTATTAAATCCTGTTCAGGAAATTGCAGAAGCAGTACATACGCATTCCAATACCTTGTTCATTGTTGATGGTGTTTCCTGCGTAGGCGGCGTTGAAGCAAAAATGGATGAATGGGATATCGATATTCTAGTCACCGGCTCCCAAAAGGCCATGATGCTCCCACCAGGTCTAGCATTTATTGCTGTAAGTGAACGTGCGTGGAAGGTTATTGAGAATAATACACAGCCACGTTTTTATTTAGATTTAAAAAAGTACCGGGACAACTTAGATAAGGACTCTACGCCATTTACGCCTGCTGTATCCTTATTATTTGGATTGGAACAGGTCTTGCGACTTATTGAGCAAGAAGGACTGGAACAGGTTTATGCCAGACATCAACTGATGATGAAGATGACACGAGCAGCATTTAATGCCCTAGACATACCTTTACTAACAACTGATAAAGCTGCATCGCCTACCGTCACAGCAATAAAGCCAGCTGACTTTCAGGCAGATGAACTGCGTCGTATTCTCAAAGAGGATTTCAGCCTGACAATGGCTGGTGGACAGCAGCACCTGAAGGGGAGAATTTTCCGAATTGGTCATATGGGATACTGCTCTCCTGCTGATGTTTTGCAAACCATCAGTGTTATTGAAATTGGTTTAAGGAAAGCAGGTAAAACAACCGAGCTAGGCAAAGGCACACAAGCAGCACAAGAAGTCTATTTAAGATAAGTTCTACAGGAGGTAACGGATAATGACATTTACTGTATTAATCACAGATCCATTAAGCGAAGAAGGTATCCAAACCCTTCGAGATAATGCCCAGATGAACATTGTAGTCGAGACAGCTTTAACTCCGGATGAATTAGAATTACGAATTGTAGATGCAAATGCTTTATTGGTTAGAAGTCAAACCCAAGTGACCGCTAAACTCATCAGTAAAGCTTCCAACCTAAAAATTATCGGCCGTGCAGGTGTAGGTGTAGATAATATCGATCTGGATGCCGCAACTGAACATGGTATTATCGTTGTTAATGCACCAAACGGAAATACCAACTCAGCAGCCGAGCATACAATGGCAATGATCATGGCATTATCCAGGAAAATCCCACAGGCATTTCTTTCTTTGAAAAACCAACAATGGGATCGAAAAAAATATGTTGGGGTTGAATTGAAGAACAAAACGCTAGGTGTCATAGGACTTGGCCGAATTGGTGCTGAAGTTTCTTATAGAGCTATGGGCCAGCGCATGAAAGTAATAGCATATGATCCATTTTTAACAGAAGAAAAAGCAGTTGCAATGGGGGTTGATTACGGTACGGTCGAAGAGGTTATTAAAAAGGCTGATTTTATTACCGTACACACGCCGCTTTTAAAAGAAACAAAGCACTTATTGAACGCTGAAGCTTTTCAATTAATGAAACCAGGAGTACAAATTATCAATTGTGCCCGTGGAGGAATTATTGATGAGGATGCATTGTATGATGCCATTCTTTCTAAAAAAGTATCCGGTGCTGCTTTGGATGTTTTTGAAGAGGAACCATTTCTAGATCACAAATTATTACAGTTACCAGAAGTAATCGCAACACCCCACCTGGGTGCCAGCACAGTTGAAGCACAAGAAAATGTTGCTGTTGATGTCTGCCAGGACGTTCTCAACTTCTTAACTGGTGGAGTGGTTAGCAATCCTGTCAATCTTCCGTCCGTTCCTAGAGATATCCTTAATAAAATTGAACCATACTTTAATCTCGCAGAAAAGCTAGGTTCATTCCTTATCCATTTAACGGAAGAAGTGATCGAAGAGGTAAACATCTACTACTCTGGAGATCTATCAGAAGTAGAAGTAGCACCATTAACCCGGAACACCATAAAAGGACTCTTAAAGCGCCATCTCGGTGACCATGTCAATGATGTAAACGCCCTTTACCTTGCTGAAAGAAGGGGAATTACCATCCATGAGAATAAGACTTCCACAACGAAAGGGTTTACGAACCTGTTAACTGTAGAAGTTAAAACGAAATCTGAAAAGCGGAGCGTATCAGGTACCTTATTAAATGGCCTCGGAGCAAGGATTGTAAAAGTAGATCACTATAGTGTTGATTTCACGCCTGTAGGACATATTCTAGTCATACATCACAAAGACCAGCCCGGCGTAATAGGCAGAATGGGAAGCCTCTTAGCAAAGCACACCATTAATATAGCAACCATGCAGGTAGATCGAGCAGATATCGGTGGGGATGCCATCATGATGCTGACAATTGATAAACATATGGAAAAAGAAGCAATGGAAGAGCTGCTTCTTTTAGAAGAGATATATGATGTAACGGCAATAGACTTATAGACTTATAGCCACATTAAGCATGTAGTGCTTGGCTGCATGCTTAATGTGGCTGTATTTGGTCGAGTTGGCTGTGGCGGATTCAGGCGGATGCTCTTCTGGTTCAGACGCAGGCCAGCTCCCCCTTATATGTTTATTTTATTAATAATCCCCATGACTTCTTCCAGATCAGTTACTTCATAATCTGGTAGCACGTCAACGGCTTGCTTCTGATGATGATTAATCCATACAGATGTTATTCCAGCTCGTGACGCACCTAATATATCCGTATGTAGATTATCACCTATCATTAACGCCTCATTCTTTTGCACACCTAATAGTTCCAACGCATGTTCAAAGATAGCCGGATCAGGTTTCCCCCTACCAAACGCACCTGAAATAACAATGTGATCAAAATATGGCACAAGCTCCGGTGTTATATCCAGCTTCGTTTGCTGCAAATCCGGAGACCCATTTGTCAGCATCAGCAGTTGGTACTTTCCCTTCAACTGTTCCAAAACGCGGAATGTTTCATTATAAACAAAAGCATTTTTCTTACGTTCCACAGGAAATGTTTCAGCTAGTTTATAGCCAAAATCAGCATCATCAATACCTAATTCTTTTAACCCTCTGGTCCACGCTTCCTTTCTATAGGAAGGAGCAATTTCCCTCAGCTTTCTAAAAGACTCCCCCGCGTCAGAAAAGTTACCCCAGAGTCCTTCAAACGGGTTAATTCCAATCATTTGTGTAAATGAATATGTTTCATAAGATGCGTATAATGACCGTGCATTTTCCCGAACCTTCTCTTCCAGCAACTTTGGACTTATATTATACTTTCCAGTTGCCAGCTCACAGGTAGCTTTAAAAGCTTCTTGTACACTTTTTTTGTCCCATAGTAACGTGTCATCTAAATCAAATAATAGTGCTTTTAGCATTAATTCATCACCTTTTCACGCTTAATTTACTATTATGATTATACACTATTTTAATTTATTTTATAAAACTGAAAATTTAGGGTTGCATAACTATAGATTATAGCTTATGATAGGTATTAAAATTTTACATCTAGGGGATGGTGTCATGGAAGGCTGGACAGTAACAGTAGATCGTCGTATTACAAAGAAAGAAAAGCCAAATACAGAGCAGTTGGAATTTGGGAGAATTTTTACTGACCATATGTTTATCATGGATTACATGGAACCTTTAGGGTGGCACGATGCACGCATCGTACCTTATCAACAGCTAACGATAGACCCTTCTGCAATGACATTCCATTATGGCCAATCTGTATTTGAAGGTATGAAAGCTTACCATACTGATGAAGGAGAAATCCAATTATTCAGACCAGAAAAGAACTTGGAGCGATTGAATCATTCAAATGATCGCCTTTGCATTCCACAAATAGATGAAGAGTTTGTATTGAATGCAATTAAACAACTCGTTTATTTGGATAAAGATTGGATTCCGAAAGCCGATGGAACGTCGCTTTACATTCGACCGTTCATCATTTCGACTGAACCATTTATTGGGGTTGCACCATCGCATCAGTATAAATTAATCGTAATCTTATCCCCTGTTGGATCATATTATAAAGAAGGTATAAATCCTGTTAAAATTGCTGTTGAGAACCATTATGTAAGGGCAGTAAAAGGCGGAACAGGAGAAGCGAAAACAGGTGGAAACTATGCAGCAAGTCTTAAAGCACAGGAAAAATGTACACAAAACGGCTTCTCACAAGTTCTATGGCTTGATGGTGTCGAGAAGAAATATATTGAAGAAGTAGGAAGCATGAATGTATTCTTTAAAATCAATGGGGAAGTTGTTACCCCTGCTTTAAATGGAAGTATACTGGAAGGAATAACACGTAATTCCGTCATCCAGTTACTGAATCACTGGAATATCCCGGTCACCGAACGAAAAGTATCTATGGAAGAATTGTACGAAGCATACGTGGATGGAAAGCTTGAGGAAGCTTTTGGCTCAGGTACAGCTGCAGTTCTATCACCAATCGGCCAGTTATCCTGGGGTGATAAAGATCTTTTTATCAATAACGGTAAAACCGGTGAAGTTTCAAAAGCTCTCTATGATACGTTGACTGGTATTCAGTACGGAAGAAAAACAGATCCGTTCAATTGGGTTGAAAAGGTTAAAGAAGTAAGTGCTATTAAGAATTAATTGTACGAAGGCAGTCGCATAAGGTTAGGCGATTGTCTTTTTTTCTATTAACAGAAAAAGACGCCTATAAATAGACGTCTTTATGCGTTATATATTTGCGGCGAAAAATCATGTGGTTCACATCACATGTATTGCTTCATTCTTCGTCTTACACAAATCAGCTCATCGCTTGGTAATTATATCACTTTTTCAGTGTTGGTGCTACAAGTATTTTATACATTATTTTTATGACTACCAGTAGTGCACCATTTTTGATAAAACTGTGCATCTGTAGGTATAATTAACGAAAGAGAGGTGTGCAGACATTGTGTTTAATTAATTTTCATTTAAATAATCATCCAAATTATAAATTAATCGTCGCCGCAAATCGTGATGAATTTTACGATCGCCCAACTGCACCTGCACAGTTTTGGGAGGATGAACCAGAAATACTTGCAGGACGTGATTTATTGCAGAAGGGCACGTGGCTGGGAATAACGAAAAGAGGCCGTTTTGCTGCTTTAACAAACTTTCGTGATCCAGATCAAATGGTGACCGGTAAAGCTTCACGTGGAGAAATTGTTAAAAATTATCTAGCAGGGAATACGGATCCACTGAATTTCCTTCAATCGCTGAAAAACAGCAAGGATAACTATACTGGATTTAACGTGATTGTTGGCAACACAGAGCAGCTTTTTCATTATAATAATATCGAAAACGAAATAACGGAGATCCCTTCAGGTACACATGGGCTTAGCAATCATTCTCTTAATACCCCATGGCCTAAAGTAACCAAAGGAAAGAAAAGGTTAAGTGAATATATAACGGATCAGGAAGTAATCCAAACTAATGTACTGTTTGAGATTATTTCTGATGCTGAAGAAGCCCAGGACTGGAACTTACCAGAAACAGGTGTCAGTTTAGACCTTGAACGAAAACTATCACCTCTATTTATCAAAACACCTAATTATGGAACGAGGTCATCTACTGTTTTAATTGTGGGTCATGATGATACTGTTACTTTTGTGGAGCGTACGTATGAAGCAGGAGAACTAAAGAAAGAAAATGAATTTTCATTTCATTTGTAATACCCTCTTTACTACTCTATCTAATTCCTATAAAATTTATATGAATAGACAAGTAGTTATAATTTATTTACTATTCTAGATTTTGAGGAGGAACACACCCTTGTCTGAACAAAATAAACCCTTACCAAGTTTATCGATGTATACAATTACAGCACGTTTATTTACGCATCTTCAACAATCCATTCAAGATTCTTTCGGCAGTGAAAGTGAGCATCTGATCCAACAGGGTGTAGAGAAATTTGGCTATAAAGAAGCAAAGAGAATAGCTGATCAAGCTACAGCAGAAGGAGAGAATCATGTCCTGGATCAGTATATTCCAGCTGACTACGATGAGAACAGCAAGTATGGTGAGATAACCATCTACGCATTAATGGCAAAATTATTTGCTCAGGTTTCAAAAATGATTTCTGACCATTATGGTGAAGAAGGAAAAGATGCGATTCGTGAAGGTGTCCGCACTTTTGGAGAACAAAGAGGTCGTGGAATTGCAGAAAGAGCTGCACATATGGGGAAAGATGCAACAATTGATAACTATTTATCTCATTATGATATGGGACGTAGTGATTTATTTGAATTTGAAAGTGATATTGGTTCAGAAGTAATTGAACAAACCTTTACACAGTGCCCTTTTGGTCAACAATGGGCGGATGACGATATGCATGAATATGGTATTCTTTACTGTCAGATGATTGATCCGGCAGTAGCAAAAGGCTATAATCCTGATTTTGAAGTTATCCATGATAAATATGTTTTAAAAGAAGGCGTGTGCCACTTCGAATTCAGATTGAAAGATAAACAAGATTAATAGTAATACAAAATGGCCCAAATCAGCTTAACTGGCTTTGGGTCATTTTCGCTTTTATTATTCTTTTTTTACTTTTCTTACGATAAAATAAACGAATAGCGCAACTATCGCATAGACCACAAAGAAAACAATGAATCCCCACAGCCCCATTACTGCATCAGCAAATTCCATATTGCCTCTATTTGTTATAGCCTGCTGAAGTTCAATCGCAAAAACCAGCACAACCATGACAGTAAATGTATAGATGAATGATAGTATCGCAATACTCCATTTCATTTTCTCAACAATTTTAAATCCAGCATAAACAAAGAAAAATGTAACAATCCCAATGATGCCTATTACCCAAAAATGCAGATCTTTATCAGTCATATGGAGACCAAACATATCTACTAATATATCATGAATCGTGTTTACTATTTCCGCCAGCATAATAACGATTTCTCTCATTGCCTACCCCCAACCAGATATGTTTACCACTATAAAGTAGTAACACATAACCCAAATATTAAAAAAGGAACGACAAGAAATCGTTCCTTTTACTTAGCAGAATTTCAATATTCAATTCCTCAGTCCCCTGTCATTTTGTCAGCATTGAAGCAAGCTGCACTACTATTGTTATGCTTCAGGTCAATGGACTATTCCAACACAATCTCTTGAGTAACATCCTGCAAGAACCGCTTCGTTCGCTCTTCTTTAGGATGATTAAATATCTCATCAGAACTTCCTTCTTCTATAATTAATCCTCCATCCATAAATATTACTCTGTCGGCAACATCCTTTGCAAATGCCATTTCATGGGTTACAACGATCATCGTCATTCCCTCACGTGCTAATTCTTTCATAACTTGTAGTACTTCCCGAATCAGCTCTGGATCCAAGGCAGATGTTGGTTCATCATAAAGCATTACCATTGGTTCCATGGATAAAGCCCTTGCAATCGCAACCCGCTGTTGTTGACCACCTGATAATTGTGACGGATAATGATCCATTCTATCAGCCAGCCCTACTTTTGTTAATAATTCAATTGCATGTGCTTTCGCTGTCTCAGGATCTGATTTCTTAATTACAATTGGCCCCTCTTGCACATTTTCCAATGCTGTTTTATGTGGAAACAAGTTAAATTGCTGAAATACAAATCCTGTATTTTTTCGCAATTCCCTAATTGTATCTTTTCTTTTTTTATTTAAAGGCTGTCCTGCTTCCACTTCCATTTTTCCAAGCTTAACTATTCCTCCGTTCGGTTCTTCTAAAAAAGTAATACAGCGCAGCAAGGTGGATTTACCTGAACCACTCGGTCCCATTATAACGACAACCTCACTTTGATTTACTGTTAAATTAATATCTTTCAGAACTTCGTTTTCCTTAAAACTCTTCTTAATGTTGCTCAGTTTAATAACTTCCAAAAGGTTCACCCCTTTCAGCGAAAAAATAGTGAAAGTTACTGAATTCTATACTAAATGCCTTGATGTTCTCTTTTCTAATCGATCTAATAATATGGTGAAGAAAGTAATTACAATCCAATATAAAACGGCAGCCAGCAAATAAATGGTAAGCGGCTCAAACGTTCTGGCAATGATTAATGTGGACATTTGCAATAATTCCGTAACCGTAATAACAGACACTAATGAAGTATCTTTAATTAGAATAATATAAGTATTTGATAAAGTTGGTATCGCTATTCTGATACTTTGAGGCAATATGATTCTTCTCATAGCCTCCCCATAAGTCATGCCCATAGATACTGCAGCTTCCATTTGACCTTTATCTACTGCTAAAATAGATGCCCGGAATGACTCAGATAAGTAAGCTCCTGCATTTAAGCTTAACGCAAGTATACCAGAGGGTATCGGATCCAGTTCTATGTTAATTTGAGGCAACCCATAATAGATTACAAAAATCTGAACGAGCAATGGCGTCCCCCTAAACATGGAAACATAGATACCGCCAATTATTTTAAGGGGTTTTATTTTAGATATTCTTGCCAAAGCAGTAAAGAATCCCAATGCTAACGCGATTACTATTGATATAACTGCCAGCATAATTGTAATTAGTGTAGCATTTAATAAGGGCGGTAATGCTTCAATGATTATCGAGTAGTTCATTTTGTATCTCCCCCCTCACCTTTCTAGTTATGAATCTGCAAATCTTTTTCCAAACTTTCAACGTAATTAATGGTTATACCCCTGTCATCCAACTCACGAATAAAGGGATCGAATCGATTTCCAATTATAATTTCCTCAATAGGCAATACCCCGGTTTCAGTTACCCTTCCATTAATAATCCAGCTTGCCATCAGCATCGCAGGAATAGCTGTCGTCTTAGCCATTGAGGTAATCCCTCGATCATGATCATAACAATCAACCATTTCCCACGTATGGGCAATTTGTTTACCATTACTTTTACCTTTTACCTCTACCCGTACTACAGTTATGTCTTCATTTGATGTTCCACGTAATTTAGGCTCAAGAATCTTTTCTGTAAATTTCTTTGGACTAAGTGATACACCATCTATCTCTACTGTTTCTTCATCTAAAAAGCCTAACTCGGAAAGCACCGACATTTTATTCCAATGCCCAGCGTAGCGCACCGTCTTCTCATAAAGTTTATTCACACGGCCTTTTAACGTATGTGCTGCACTATGTGCGTCTGTTATAACTGCTTCACATTCTCCTACAGGCTCTGGGAATGTCATTTTCTCTAGCCCAGAAAGTGGCGGCAGATTAATTAGCTTGCCATTCTCAGCTGCTAGAGCAGGCCTTGTGTAGAGTCCCATTACACTTTCCAGTCGAAACACAACTTGATACCATAAAGGTGGTACCGGGTTTCTGGGAATACCACCACAAATCATGACAGCCTCCTCGGCCTCATCCAACATTTCAATTCCCTTAGCCGCTAAAAAGTTAGTTATTCCTGGGGCTACGCCACAACCAGGAACTATAATAATCCCCGCCTCTTTAGCCTTTTCGTCTAATTTATATTTTTCTTCGAATTTAGATCCAACTAAATCAACAAGATTACATTTAGCTTTAATAGCAGCATTGACTGCTGGCATGCTTAAGGAATGAGGCAAACAAGCTATTGCAACGTCAGCATCTTTGATAACTTCATATATCTCTGATTCATTCTCTAAACTTGCAACTCTACCAATTACCTTAGGCTCAGCAGAGATATCGATACAGCGATCAACGCTTTCCTTCAACCCATCAACTGCGGTTATTTTTTCTATATTTGGGTTAGTTACAATTTCACTAACTACAGTTGTACCTATCATTCCTGTGCCTAATACAACTACGTGCATCCTATCTCCTCCTCTAAGTGATTACTAATATTCGTCTATTTAATTAATGGCTCTGAGTCAAACCATGCTTTATAAATTTCAGCATAAGTTCCATCTTCATGCATATTTTCTAGCTCTTCATTGAGCTTTGCAACAAGGTCATCACTACCCTTTTTAACTGCCATTCCTATTTCATCTTTATTCAAAATATCACTAACTATCTTGATAGCCAGATCCTCTTCTTGAATGTTATGACTCATTAATAGTTGATCATTTATTATTACATCCAGTCTTCCATTCAATAAATCCTGAATATAATCATTTACTGTTTTATACAGTGTTACATCTGCACCTTCAACACTATTGGCAACTTCTTCAAAAGTAGTACCTCCTCCAACACCGACTTTCTTACCTTCAATGTCTTCCAGAACGGAAATATCATCTGTTTCTTCACGAGTAATCAATACAGAGCCTGTAACTACATAGGGATCCGTAAAATCTACGCTTTCTTTTCTTTCTTCTGTTACGGTCATTTGTGCAATAATAACGTCAAATTTGTCCGATTGAAGTCCACCAATAAGACTATCCCAGCTTGTAGCAACAAATTCAGTTTCTACACCCAGCCTATCCGCTAGCTCGTTAGCAATGTCAACATCAAACCCAATGTACTCATTATCATCACCTAAATAGTTAAATGGTCGAAATGTCCCCTCAAATCCAACGCGCAAAACTTCGGATTCCTGCACTCTATTCAGGGAACCTTTTCCCTCCTCTTCATTTGTATTTTCGCCACTTGCCTGGTCACCACATGCCGCAATTACTAAGAACAGAAATAAACTAACTACAATCAGATAAATACGTTTCATTTTTCAACCTCCCGTTTTGTTAGCGCTTACAACGTAAAAATATTTTTTAAAAAAACTTATGCTTTTATTGTAGCACTACATTGTAGTACAATTATTATACGTAGTGTAACCTTGAATATTATCAATTGTCAATAATAATCGGAAAATTTATTTCATTTTACATAAGCGTGCCCAATCTAGTACGCTTTAATTAAAAAGGAGAATAGTAAATGGAAGATAAGTATTCTATAAAAAATCATGTCTATAAAACATTAAAGGAAGCAATCTTATCCAGAAAATTACCGCCTGGGAAACAAATAGTAGAAAACACCATTTCCACCAAACTAAAAGTTAGCCGCACCCCTGTTAGAAACGCCATTAACCAGCTCGCTGTAGAAGGTCTGGTAGAAATAAGACCTAATAAAGGAGCATTTGTAATTAACCCTACACTTGAGGAAATTCTTCAGGCATACAGTTTAAGAAAAGAATTAGAATTAATGGCAATTGACGTGTCAATTAACCACCTGAGTGACAGTGATATGGATGAATTAGAGCGGATTGTAAAAGAAGAAAAAGAGGCGCTTTTTAAAAAGCATATTGCGAATTACTTAAATGCTAACGAAAAGTTCCATTTAGCTATCGTAAAACAATGCAAAAATAAGTTTTTAATTGAATTTATTGAAAAGCTTATTAGCCAAACATCTATATATCTGATGCTTTTTGACGTTTTCTTTGAAGATTCTTCTTCCCAGCCTTATGGGCATAAAGAGCATCTTGAAATCATTCAATTAATGAAACAAAAAAAGCACAAAGAAGTAAAAATCTGTTTAGCGAAACATTTTGATAATGCCATTAGCAGCTTAGATGTACAGTCTGATTACAGTGATTTAGAGGGTATTTTTGATTAGTTAGTTGCAGTAATATTTTGTTTGCTCGTTTTTTAGTAGTAAAGAAAAAACGAACAGGTCCGATAAAACTGGACTCTGTTCGCTTTCATTTACGACTAAATACTTTGAAATACTACCTTTCCCTATAAACTACCCTCGTTTTACATAGCATGTCATGCAAAGCTTTCTTTTCTGCATTCCACCCAGCCATCATAAATCCGATGAATAATGAAAGTAAGGATAAAACATAGGCAAAGTATCTACCTATTGATTTCAGGAGGCTGATCTTTGACATATCTGTATTGACTACTTGTATTCTGCAAATCAACTTACCCGGAGATCCTTTATATCTGCTTGCAGTGAAAATCACCACAAATACTGCATTGTATATTAGTGATGCGACATCTTCTGAAGTAGAAGTCGTTCCCACATTGAATGAATGCATAAAACCCTCATCTTTAATTAATAGTGCTATTATCCAAATCAAAGCGTAGAAAAATACTGCGTCAATCAGAGTTGCCAAAGCCCGAATCCAGAAGCCAGCCGGGGCGTGATTGTTCATTATCAATCTATAACCTTACCTGGATTAAGAAGACCTTTTGGGTCCAATACTGCTTTAATCTTCCGCATAACATTTAGTGCTTCGCCATGCTCCTTTTCCTGATACTTTTGCTTGCCAACACCAACACCATGTTCTCCCGTGCACGTACCACCTCTTGCAAGCGCATAATCAACAATACGCTCATTTACTTCTGTTGCTTTTACTATATCTGCGGGCTCATTGACATCTATCATTAGTAGAATATGATAATTCCCGTCGCCAACATGACCTACTATTCCTCCGACAAGCCCGGAAGCTTCAACGGCTTCTCGTCCATCCTTAATAGCACCTGCAAGTTCAGAAATAGGCAGGCATACATCAGTTACCATCTGTTTCTTCCCCGGATTGCCATGCAGAAATGCATAGGCTGCATTATGCCGGGCTTCCCAAAGACGGTTTCTTCCCGCAGTATCGGATTCAAATGCAAGTTCCTGACAGTTATTATCACTTATAATTTCCTTAGTAAACTCGACATCTTGCTGAAGCCCCGCTTCGTTTCCGTGAAATTCAAGAAACAATGTCGGCACTTCCTTATAATCGGTGTCGCTAAAAATGTTTATTTGTTTCATCGAATGCTCATCGACCAGTTCAACCCGCGCTACTGGGATGCCTGCCTGCAGGATACTAATCACCGCATCTACAGCGTCGTCTACAGTATCAAATGCAGCGCGCCCAGCCATCGTGTGTTCAGGAATGCCGTACACTTTGAAGGTTAACTCTGTAAAACTCCCCAGTGTCCCTTCAGACCCAACAAAGAGCCCATTCAAATGGTAGCCGGATGAAGATTTGGCTGCCATATTTCCTGTATGTATAATCGTTCCATCTGCAAGAACTACCTCTAAATCACGAACCTGATCACGCATCGTCCCGTACTTTACAGATGTCGTTCCACTAGCATTCGTCGCTGTCATACCACCAAGTGTAGCATCAGCTCCAGGGTCTACAGAGAAAAATAATCCATACTTCTTCAATTCTTTTTCCAGCTGTGTTCGAGTAACACCAGGCTGAACTTTAACAAGGAAATCCTCCGGTCTAACTTCCAGGACATTGTTCATTAAAGAATAATCTATCATAATACCCGCTTCGTAAGGAATCACATTTCCTTCCAAACTTGTACCAAGTCCATAAGAAACGACAGGTACGCCATTTGCATTCGCCAGCTTCATAACCTGGCTTACCTCTTGAGTATTTTCCGGAAATACGACAACGTCCGGCAGATGTGGCGTATGATACGACTCATCTGTGCTATGCTGCGCTAAAACGTTTTCATTTGTTGATACACGATCAGAAGTTAATATAGTCTTTAGCTCATCAATTAAATTCACCGGTCATTTCCCCCTTACACATAAAAAATTAATAATTCATACTACTGATTTTACCATAGTGTTCATTTTATACCAGAAGAAAATACTCACCCCATCCGGAACGAGTATTTTAACAGTTTTAACTTCTTCTGAAAAAAATAATACCGTTAATTCCCCTTCTTCCGGTACACTACTCTCGTACTGCAAATTATATCATGCAATGCTTTCTTTTCTTCATTCCACCCTGCCATCATAAAGCCAATTAGTAGTGGGAGTGCGGATAGTATATATGCAAAGTATCTACCAATCGATTTCAGCATGCTGATCTTGGTCATGTCAGTATTCATAACTTGAATTCTGCATGCCAGTTTACCTGGAGACCCCATATATCTGCTAGCTGTAAAAATAATGATAAAAACAACGGAATATACGAATCCTGAAATGTTTTCCGAGACAGAATTCTCACCGCCATAACCGGAGTTATTAAAATAAGTTGGGTCATTACTGATAACTGCAATAATAGCTGCCAAAACAGCAATAAGCACCGAATCAATAACTGTTGCCAAAAATCGAATCCAAAATCCCGCTGGTTTATAAGCATCCATTGTAATCCATACCTCCTTCTCTAAATTGCTCTACTGCCAGACAGTACCTGTTGTCTGGTTGTCAGCTATTGTACGTGCTCATCTAAATTACCTAAACTGTAATCATACAGCTTTATAACGTTACAGAAAATATTACTTCCTTTCAGCCAAGGCTGCTTTTAAACTTGTTATATCTTCTTCTGTTAACGTAACACCCTTACCCATCTTTTCTTTGTTTGGTGCCCAATCCCTTATATCATATTTAGCTTCTCTACCGTTCCAGCTTATAAGATTAAGCTCTTTCGTCCAACCCTTAGGTGACTCGGATAGCACTGCAATTGTTTCAACAATTTCATATTTAAGCTCTGCCATGATAATTCCTCCATTTTTATTAAGATAGTTAAATTCACTTCGAATAAAATTGTGGGCACTAAATAATTTGAGGTATAATTTGATGAAGAAAGCTTCCTTAAAGAATCATGTGGAAATTTTATGTATTTCAAATCTGACAACAATGGATGTATCTCATTTTAGCTTCCACTTTTAAATTTTATCAAACATACTATGATTATAAAAGATAAATAATTTATGACGATAAAGCAAGTAGCTTTTTCATTGTTATGCAAAAAGCCAGCTCGCTAGGTAGCTGACCTGAATTAGTTGTAGTTTTTTTGCTAATACTGGTCATTGTGCAGGCTATGAACTTCCGTACCGGGATTAATTACAATTAAGGGTGAGCCAAAAAAATTACCAGCAAATTAACGTATAATTTACTGGTGATTCCATTTTTATAAGAAGCAACATCCACTATAGTGAACAAGTACCTTTTACATCAAATTCCCCTCTGCTGGAATTGGACTTTGTTTGAGCATACGGGCAAAGTGAATTAAGTTATAAGTCATCATTTTAGTATTCCTTTTTGTAAAGTCACTTTCCTGTCCAGCCTCAATATAGGATGGACCCGGTCCTGCCTCTCCGACCCAGTACGCATTAACATTTGGAGGAATTGTAAAACCGATATTTAACATGCCAAAGAGAATGGATCTGCCTGCCTCTTTCGCTCCATCTTCGTTTCCAGTTACCAGTGACCCAAAGACTTTATTATAGTAAATAGCCTGTTCTTGATCGTTTGTTTCCCCGCTCTGTGCATATAAACGTTCCATAACGAGGGATGCGAGGCTGCTCTTTTCTCCATTCCAAATTGGTGTACCCATAATAATAATGTCAGCCTGCATGATTTTTTCCATAATTTCGGGCCATTCATCCCCATTTCCCATATCAGGGCTCATACCAGCTATAATGTGATAATCAGCAATTCGGATAATTTCTGTTTCAATTTTTTCTTTAATCATCCACTCTCTGGACTTTTCTATAAGCGCTTCGGTATTTGAGGTATCGCCACCCTTTTTTAAAGAGGTGTTTAAATATAACGCTTTAAGTGTCATGGATCATATTCTCCTTTCTTAAAAATCAGCTATACTTATCCCATCCCCTTGCGTTTCACGTGTAAAACATAGAAATTCCAGTGAAACAACCCTTTCGTTCACCGATTTGTTCGATTCTATTATGTATTTATGGCAGCTATTTGATATACTCGTAATGATTCATTTATAGAAGAGAAGGAGAATTATTTTGCAAATCAATAAAAACTTTAATTATGTGCCCTGGGTTATTGGGCTATCTATCGCAATCAATCTCATTATAGTAATATTATTATTTATACCAGAAATAGAAGGTGGTACAAGCTTTGACATCCTGCTTTTGCCTTTGCTTAACGCTATATTAAATTCTTTTACCTTCGTGTTTCTACTCGCAGCACTATTTATGATTCTACGAAAAAATGTCACGTGGCATAAACGCTTCATCTTTGCTGCATTCACAACGACAGCATTATTTCTACTATCTTATTTAACCTATCATTCTATGTCTTCCTCTACATCCTACGGTGGGGAAGGAATCTTGCAATCTATCTATTATTTCATTCTTATCACGCACATTATCCTGGCAGCAGCCATCGTGCCATTGGCGCTGTTAACCCTGTTCCGCGGACTAGCAATGAAAGTGGATAAACATCGCAAAATAGCCAGATGGACAATGCCACTCTGGTTATATGTAAGTTTAACAGGAGTTATCGTCTATTTGATGATCTCTCCGTACTACTAAGACAGAGTAGAATGATGATATAAGCAGTTGCCCCCAACTTAGTGATGCGTGAGTACTATCTAAGTAAGAACACGGAACTTAGTGAAGGGGAAACCATCTATGATTAA
>NZ_JARZFX010000030.1:0-8978 GCF_036026595.1 Virgibacillus tibetensis
TTTAAATGTCGCTAACGGGCAGCATTTATTTAATAACTAAACGTATATCCTGCTTTATGGGACAAGAAGACAGGCTTAATTTTCCACAGCTTAGAATTTGGTTGTGCTAAAATTAATGAGTAGTACCTTTATAGAGGAGACATAGAAATGACTGTGGGGAAAAACGAAAAATTTATCATACTAGCTGTGTCATTGGGCGTTATCCTTAATCCATTAAATACGACGATGATTACAGTAGCATTGCCAGCAATTCAAAAGGACTTCCAACTGAGCGCAACAAATATTTCATGGTTAATTGCTTCTTATTTTATTATTAGTGCAATCTTTACACCGTTAATTGGGAAATTGAGTGATGTTTATGGAAGGAAATTGATCTTTTTAATTGGTCTTGGACTAGTGGTTGTGTCATCCATTTTGGCACCGTTATCTCCGAATTTGCCTGTGTTACTTGCGACGCGTGGAGTTCAAGCAATTGGTACCTCGGCACTCTTTCCAGCTGGAGTTGGGATTATACGTAATACCATTCAGCACAATCAAAACCGCGTAATTGGGACATTAGCTGTTTTTGCAACAACGTCTGCAGCATTCGGACCCACTATAGGAGGAATGCTCATTCAGTTCGGTGGATGGCCTGTTATTTTTTATGTAAACTTACCGATACTTGTAATTGGAATTGGATTAACGTTGATGTTTATCCCGAAAGATAAGAAAAACACGACTAGATCATATAAGTTGGATGGAATCGGAATTTTGTTATTTAGTTTATTTATAACTTGTTGGATGATCTTTTTACTTGGACTCGAGCAAAGTGTTCAAATCGGAACATTGATTCTTGCGATTGTACTAACGATTCTTTTCTACATGTATGAGAAAAGAAGAGATGAAGCCTTTATCAATGTTAATTTCTTTCGGAAAAACTTAAATGTGGCAGTTATCTTTGGTCAGTACATTTTATCAACCTTAATATTCTTTGCAGTGCTATTAAGCTTCCCAACGTTTATTCAAATTGTGTTAGGTGAAAGCTCTCAGATGGCGGGAATCGTAATGCTGTAGCTTTCCATTTTTGCAATGATTATGACACCTATCGCTACTAGATGGATGGAGCGCGCTGGATTTCGAATTCCATTATTGACTAGTGTTCTAGTCGGATTAGTGGGTGTGATCTTGTTATTTACCGTTAAGGATAATTCTCCCTTAGTGTGGATTGGTGTCGTGCTTGCGGTTACGGGGATTAGTAATGGAATACAGAATATTGGATTGCAAAACTTGTTGTATACTTTTATTAGTGTTAAAGAAAGTGGAATTGCGTCCGGATTGCTTATGACATCGAGGTTTATAGGGAATATTTTGGCTTCGAGTATTTATGGTGTGGCGTTTGCTACAGGAATGAACGTAGGAAATATGAGTACAATGGCAATTGTATTATTGGTTGTTGCAGTTGTGTTGGTTCCTGGTATGCTCTACGTTACGGTGTTTGAGAAGAAGAATTATAGTTAAACAAATATCGCCGAAAAACGTACTTTCTTATCCGCATCGTTTGTTACAGTTTTCCATAAAGTAAGACATAGTGAAATCTCGAAGTGTATTTCCGTATCGGTAAGCGATGTTATAAGTGAATTACGTCGCAGCATATCATAGTTAAGATTCATTACTTGAAAAGCAGCAATCTTTTAGAAAAGAGCCTAAATAAAAAACGTAATATAGAGTTCTATACTTGTCCCTCCTTTCATAAAGTAATAATGATAAGGAGGGCTTTTACGATGAATTATTATGAAAAACAAGAACCGGTTACACGCACTCAAACAGATCATTCCGTAAAAATTAATAATCGAAAAAACCTGGAGATCACTGGTGTTAAAGAAGTAGACAGCTTTGATAATGAAGAGTTTCTACTGGAAACCGTAATGGGTTACTTAATTGTCCGTGGCCAAAATTTACAGTTAAAAAATTTGGATGTAGGTGAAGGCCTGGTTACAATCAAGGGCAAAATATACGAGCTTTCCTATGTGGATGAACAGCAGCAGGAGAAAGCTAAAGGACTCTTTAGCAAGCTTTTTAGATGACACTCAGTATTCAGTTTCTCACTATGATCACCATGGTTTTAAGTGGCTTCTATTTGGGTATAATACATGATACTTACCGTCGCTTTGCATCTTATTGGGAGTCAAAAATAGTATTTTCTTATCTGCTGGAAATATGTTTTTGGCTGACTCAAACAATTATCATCTTCTATGTTCTCTTTCGTGTTAATGGCGGGGAAATAAGGCTATATATATTTGCAGCTTGTTTATTGGGTTTTGCTATGTATCAAGTGTTTGCAGCCAATGTCTATAAAAAGTTGCTTGAGTTCGCGATAGGTATTATTACTAAGATCTACCGATTTTTTGAAAGAATGGTACAAGCACTTATAATTTCCCCAGTTAAATGGGTAATCATGCTATTATTAATGATTATTTTATGGATTATCAGATTTATAGGGTCTGTTCTTCTTATTACATTAAAGATACTATTTACCCCAATAATTTGGCTTCTTAGGCTAACTTACCGTCTCCTGCCAAAAAAGTTACAACAATTTTTACACAAAATAGCAGGATTTTATAGTACAATGAAGAATATAGTTATAAGGTATAAGACATTTATCGGTAAATATATGAAGTTTAAGAGGAGGTAGAAGCCTTGTCTTCAAAGAAAAAAACGGTAACAAGATTAGATTCCAGTTATATGCAGCAGTATGACGCACACCAGGAAAGACAAAAGAAAAAGAAGCAACGTTTATATCGCCGTCTTGTGTTATTTTCTGTAATAGTAGTGATTGCTATTGGAAGCATGGCAACCTACCATTTTAACCAGCGTGTGGTACAGAAAGAGAAAGCTGAGCAATACGAACAGCTTGAAAAAGAGTTGGTTTCACTGGAAAAAGAGGAAGAGAATCTTAGAGAAGAAATTGAATTATTAAATGATGAAGATTATGTTTTAGAAATAGCTCGAACGAATTATTTCTTCTCAAGAAAAGGAGAGATGATCTTCAAAATTTCTGACGAAGATCCTTCATATTGACACACTTTTATAAGCTTAGCTATACTATATAGTAGAAAGCTATTTATACTTTATTTTTAAAGTATTAGGAAATCAAGGCTTTTCAATTACGTGGAAAAGCATGTTTTTCTAAAAATTCTAAGGAGGAGCATTTTTTTTATGTCAATCGAAGTAGGCAGCAAGCTGCAGGGAAAGGTAACTGGGATTACTAATTTTGGGGCATTTGTTGAGCTTGGAGAAGGAAAAACAGGCCTTGTTCACATTAGTGAGGTTGCCGATAACTATGTCAAAGACATTAATGAGCATTTTAGCGTTGGTGACGAAGTAACGGTAAAGGTTATTAATGTCGAAAAGGATGGCAAAATTGGTTTGTCCATTAAAAAGGCAAAGGATAAACCAAAACGCCCACAAAGGGACACTCGTGAGAGAACGGAAACATTTGAGTCAAAAATGAGCCGTTTTCTCAAAGATTCAGAGGACCGTTTAGCCTCTTTAAAGAAGCACACGGAATCCAAACGTGGGGGTCGAGGTGCTAAAAGAGGGTAGCAGATGCTGTCTATGGACAATGCTCTATAATATAATAGATAAAAAGAAAGCAGTTACTACTATGATAAGTGGTAACTGCTTTCTTTCGATTAGTAGACATTTTCCATTAATAAGGGTCTGCAAGTGTAATTCGTCACTCGCAGACCCCATTCAGATCCCAGCCTTCAACTCATAACCAGTCGCCTACGCTTTTAAATATAGCGGCAGAGGGGATCGAACCCCCGACCTCACGGGTATGAACCGTACGCTCTAGCCAGCTGAGCTACGCCGCCAAAATAAGTCAACAGGAGATATCATACATCATGGCACCTTTTGTGTCAATAAATTTTGATGAAATAGTTTAGGTGAAAAGGGCTCCCTTCAAAGTTTCATAACTTGATATTCAGGGATTAAGCAGTGCTGCTTAATCCCTGAATCGTACACTTTGCCTATCTATTCTAGCGTTTTCGCTTTTGTTTTCTGGTTCATATGCATTTTAGACTTACTTTTACTCGACATCTCGCGATTGTATTCCTCATCTTCCTCAACGGGTTTTGTTCGTTTTATAAAGAAGGACAGGATAAATCCGATAACAGCAAACACAGTTGCAACCATAAAGGAGTCATTAATCCCTTCTATTGTCGCCAGCCTTTCGATTACCGCCATTTGCTCCTGTGTAGGAGTACCAGTACTAGGCATGAAATCTGAAACATGTTTCGCTGCCTGGCTGCTCATAACGGTTACTAAAAATGCCGTTCCAATAGATCCAGCCATTTGACGTAGTGTATTTGCCATTGCTGTACCATGGGAGTACAACCTTCTTGGAAGCTGGTTTAATCCTGCAGTCATAATAGGCATCATGATCATCGAAATCCCAACCATCCGTGCACTATAAACAAACATCATATAATAATAACCTGTTTCATCGGTAAGGCCTGCGAATAAATATGTTGTAACTGCAGTAATTCCGAGACCAACCAGTGCTAGTGGCCGTGCACCAATGCGATCAAAAAGAGCACCTGTAAATGGTGACATGAATGCTGATATTAGAGCGCCAGGCAATAATAGCAATCCTGATTCCAGTGGTGAAAATCCGCGGATATTCTGTAAGTAGATAGGAATTAAGATCATTGCCGCGAACATAGACATGGTAATAACAACACTAATGATAGTAGTTAACGAAAACATGCTATATTTAAACACACGGAATTCGAGCATAGGTACCTTTAGTCGGAGCTGTCTGGTAACAAAGAAAACCATAACAATAGCACCTATTCCAAGGGGGATTAATGTTTGAGCACTATCCCATCCCTGCTCACCTGCACTACTAAACCCATACAGTAACCCACCAAAAGCGAAGGTCGATAAAATTATTGACTTGAAATCGACCTTAGGATTAGATAATTTCGTTACATTCTTTAAGAGGAAATAAGCTAGAATGATATCAATAATAACTATAGGTAGTACGATGAAGAATAACACACGCCATGAATACGACTGTACAATAAGTCCGGATAGTGTGGGTCCAATTGCCGGAGCAAACATCATAGCTAAACCAATATACCCCATAGCTGTTCCACGTTTTTCAATGGTGAATAAGCTCAAAATAACGTTCATTAAAAGTGGCATCATAATTCCAGCACCAGATGCCTGGACCACACGACCTGCCAGAAGCATGGGGAAAGAATAGGATATTCCACAGATTAGGGTTCCTAAAGCAAACAGTGACATTGCTGTAAGAAAGAGTTTTCTTGTCGAATATTTCTCCATAAAAAAAGCGGTAACAGGAATTAATATCCCATTCACGAGCATAAATATAGTTGTTAACGATTGCGCTGCGTTTGCCGTCATATCTAAGTCAACCATCATAACTGGAAGGGCCACGTTCATTAATGTTTGGTTAAGGATAGCAACAAAAGCCCCCATCACCATTACAAAGATAACAGGAAATTTCTTTACTTCCGATGCATCCACATAAGCTGCTCTATCTATCATTTTTTTCATCTCCAGTTACGTTGATCTTTTCTATAATTAATTGGTGAAGTGAGAGTAAGTTCTCAACATCCTCTTCAGAAATATCGCCTAGTTTGGATAGGCGCTTAAAGAACAATGCATGTCCTTCCTTTTCCTTGTGCTCTCCCAATTTTGTTAAATTAAGTACGATAGCTCTTCGGTCTTCCTTCGAACGTTCTCTTTCTATATAGTTTGCCTTTACTAAGCGGTCTACTGTACTGCTAACCGTACTTTTACTCGTATTCATTTTCTTTGTAAGTTCTTGTAAGCTCAAATCGGGCTCCTCGGACAATATTTTAAGAATATGCAGTTGAACAATTGTTACACCTAGTTCATTGGCATGTTGCCACATTTGCCTATAAAAAAACTTATTTACCTCACGAAAAGAATGAATAGTCTTGCTGATCTTTTCATCAGAATTCATACTTCTATCTCCTTAACTCAATTATAGTTCATGTACGAACAATTCGTTTATAGAAGTATTATAAGGAACTACATTTCATTTTGCAAGAAGTTAATATCGAATTTTTGATATGGCAGAAAAGAAAGTACTGTAATTTCGGCAGAACATCGCCGTTTTCGGCAAATGACAATATAGCATAACTTTGATTTTTTACCTGTTATCAATGGATAAAGAAGTCTGTTCAACACGCGTGTTCGTGTTGAAATGTGTAATTCATCTAGAAAGCCGTCGAACGATTTATTGGACACGCTCTGTTTTTTTGACAAAAAAATAAGGAATATTATGGTTTAATATGCACAAAGACGGGAGTGGTTTTGTATGTTAAGTTCAATTCCAAGAGCGGAATCTAAAGCTTTCGGGGCAAAAGGTACCAATCAAATGGATAGGATACGGAAGGGAGCATACGAAAAGGTCAGATCAATTTTACTTGAAAGGGGATGGTTATTCTTTATAGTAGGTTTTCTATTAGGACGGGCTGTAATTTTATCTGTTGTTTCTCCTTTTGCAGTAGCGTTCTTAGCAACAATCTGGTTTGTACATAGAGAAAAAACTCCAAAATCAATGCTGGCTGTTGTTGCTGGCGCGCTTAGTTATTCCGTGGCACATAGTATTTTTATCGCTTTAGCAATGCTTGTATTTATTCTGTTAGCTGGAATTTTTAAAAATGCAAAAAACCAACAGATTATGATACCGTTATTTGTCTTTATATCAACAGTTGCACCTCGTCTGTTTCTGTATTCCATTAATAATCAGCTGTCTTCCTATGAATGGATGCTTTTAGTTGTTGAAGGTGTACTAGGGACTGTCCTCGTATTAATCTTTATGCAGAGTATCCCACTATTATCACCTAAAAGATATAAGCCTTCGTTAAAGAATGAGGAGATCGTATGTATGATTATTCTCATTGCCTCTATATTGACTGGAACAATAGGGTGGGAAATCTATGGGGCATCTATAGAACAGATCTTTTCTCGTTATTTTGTTATTTTACTTGCTTTTGTAGGCGGTGCGGCAATTGGGTCTACGGTTGGAGTAGTAGCCGGTCTTATTTTGTCATTGGCAAATGTAGCAAACCTTTACCAAATGAGTTTGCTTGCATTTTCAGGGTTATTGGGTGGATTACTGAAAGAAGGTAAAAAACCAGGGGTTGCAGTGGGTTTGCTTGTGGGAACCTTTTTAATTGGGATTTACGGTAGTTCGGCTACATTAATGCCTTCTATTTTAGAGTCTTCTATTGCAATTATTTTCTTTTTTCTCACACCGGCGAGTTGGTTCAAAAAGCTCTCACGTTATATCCCCGGAACCGAAGAATACACGAATGAGCAGGAGCAATACTTGCAAAAAGTACGTAATGTAACCGCCAAAAGAGTAGAACAATTCTCAAATGTATTTGAGGCTTTATCCAAAAGTTTTGCCATATCTGAAGTATATTCCCCGGATGATAACGAAACTAAGAGAGAAACGGATTACTTTTTGAGTCAAGTGACAGAAAAGACATGTCAAACTTGTTTTATGAAGGATCGATGTTGGCAGAAACAATTTGATACAACCTATGGACTAATGGAAGAAATGAAGAATGATATAAGTGATGGTCGTGAGCCAAACAGGAAAGTGTCACGTGAATTTGAAAACTATTGTGTAAAATCAAAAAAGGTAGTAGAAGCAATGAAGGAAGAAATGTCCTTTTTTGAAGCTAACCGTAAACTAAAGCAGCAAGTAATGGAGAGCAAAAGATTAGTTGCGGACCAGCTGCAAGGTGTATCGGAAGTGATGGATGATTTCGCGAAAGAAATATTGAAAGAAAGGCAGCATCATGAACAACAGGAAATGCAAATTATTCATGCATTGAAGCATATGGGGATTGAATTGGAGAAATTAGATATTTATCGT
Organism: Virgibacillus tibetensis; assembly: GCF_036026595.1. Lineage (NCBI taxonomy): Bacteria > Bacillati > Bacillota > Bacilli > Caryophanales > Bacillaceae > Virgibacillus > Virgibacillus tibetensis. The sequence goes on from NZ_JARZFX010000030.1 coordinate 7,928, forward strand.
TTGGAAAAAGGAAATGTTGATATTGAAATGACCGTTTCCTTTTATGAGTATCATGGAGAAGGGCCAAAATTGATTGCTCCTGTACTGACAGACATTCTTAAAGAAATGATTATTATAAAAGAAGAGGAAATATCGCCTTTCCCTAATGGATACTGTTATTTGTCATTTGGTTCAGCAAAAGAATTCGTTGTAGAAACAGGAGCTTCGAATGCTGCAAAAGGTGGGGGCTTAATTTCAGGTGACAGCTATACGACCATCGAGCTCGGTGCGGGGAAATTTGCGATGGCTATTAGCGATGGTATGGGAAATGGCAAACGCGCAAAGGAAGAGAGTGTTGAAACATTAAGGTTATTGCAGCAGATCCTGCAGACGGGTATTCCGGAAAAAGTAGCAATTAAGTCCATCAATTCCATTTTATCCTTACGTACAACAGATGAAATGTTTGCCACCTTAGATCTCGCTGTGATTGATTTACACAATGCATTTGTTCGTTTTTTAAAAATCGGTTCAACTCCCAGCTTTATAAAACGTGGTGAACAATTGATACGCATTGAAGCAAGTAATCTGCCGATGGGTATTATTCAAGAATTCGATGTCGATATCGTTAGTGAACAGCTAATGTCGGATGATTTATTAATTATGATGAGTGATGGTATTTTTGACGGACCTAAACATGTTGAGAATACAGATATATGGCTGAAAAGGAAAATCCGTGAGATGAAAACAGAAGATCCACAAGAAGTAGCGGATCTCTTACTGGAAGAAGTGGTTCGTACAAGGTCAGGTGAGATTGAAGACGATATGACTGTACTAGTTGCAAAAGTAACAAAGAATATACCAAAATGGGCTACTATTCCGGCATATCGAGAGAAGGCACAGTAATCCCATAGCAACGCCAATAAGCCAGCGAATGGGACGGCTGCCCGCCGCTGGCAACCCCCCTGCACTTTTCTATGTCTAGTTCCGGCTCCTAGAGGTTCCCGTCATAAGCAATGAACACTTCGAGTACAGAAGATCGTGTACTCTTTGGTCCCTTGCTTATGAGTCCACC
>NZ_JARZFX010000031.1:0-8100 GCF_036026595.1 Virgibacillus tibetensis
CTGCGAACGGTTTGGTACTTTAGAATCCCATTGCTTCAGCTGTGGGAGTGTCAAGAACGAGTATGTGAAATCGGTTAAAATCGCTGTTTCACGAGAAGATGATTCCAAAGATACAAAACAACAAAAAGTTTAGTTTGTTGACAAATAGTAAGATGAAGAGTAAAGTACATTTATAATATATCTTGAATTAAGAATATTAGAATTGAAGATATCTTAGATGATACTATTGTGTAATAAAGAAGTAAAACAATTTGGAGGCGATAGTTATGAAAGGTTGGCTATTTTCAGGTACAAACAAACCACTAGAATTGATTGAAAAAGAAGATCCAAAAGCAATTCCAGGTCACGTTGTTATAGAAGTGAGAGCTGCTGGTCTGTGCCATTCGGACGTTGCAGCATTACAAGATCCAGGTTGGATGCCACTTTTCCCAAATGGTCCTGTTATTATGGGGCATGAGTTTGCTGGGGTTGTTATTGAAGTGGGTGAAGGTGTAGGAAATATTAAAGTTGGAGACCGTGTTGGGGCTAACCCAATGAATAGAGAAACAAAAGTAACTGCTGGGTATAACTATGACGGCGGGTATGCAGAAAAAGTGCGTGTTCCTGCAGATCAATGCGTAATCATTCCTGAAGGCGTTTCCTTTGTTGAAGGAGCAGCTTCAACAGATGCAGGGATCACAGCTTATCGTGCTCTTTTCAGTATTGGACAAGCTAAAGAAGGTACAAAATTAGGAATCATCGGAGTCGGTGGTCTTGGTCAATTTGCTCTACAAATGGCACTAATTAAAGGTTGCGAAGTGTACGCTACAGATGTTTCTGAAGGAGCTCGAAAACTTGCTGGAGAACTAGGGGCTAAAGTATTCGATACTGTTCTAGATATGAAAGAAGCAGAATGTGACGTTATTGTTGACTTTGCTGGTTTTGGACAAACAACTTCTGACGCACTGGAAGCTGTAAGACCAAAAGGAACAGTTGTAATTGTTGGTATGGGTAAATTAGAATCTAATATCAATACTTACTTAATGATTACAAAAGAAATTAAGCTTTTAGGAAGCAATGGTGGATCAGTAGAAGACTTAAAAGGTGTTTATGATTGCTTCGCTACTGGAAAAATGAGTCCAAATCTTATTACAATCCCATTTGAAGAAGTCGACAAAGGGATTGAAAAACTTAAAAATCATGAAGTAAAAGGTCGTTTAGTGGCTGTATTTGAATAAATATAAGTTTTATTTGTAATAAATGTAGAGGGGTTAAGACAAAACTCTCATCTGAATGAAATAGCCTGTGAAATTTACAATAAGTAAAATTTCACAGGCTTTCATATTTTTAAAATAAAATGATCAGTACTTAGGTTTTTGATTACCCAAATTTGCACCATTATCATGCTTAAATGTTTGGCCTTTAGAAGGGGCAAACTCTTTCGCAATCTCTTCTTGGCTCTTCGGTTGTGATTTCAATGAAGCAAACGCATTTGACATTCTACTTGCTTGACGGTTTGTAGGAAGGAACTCTTTTGCAATCTCTTCCTGACTTTTAGGTTTAGCATTGGTTGAAAGGATTGGCGAAAATTCTTTCGCGATCCCGTATATAGTATTACCTAGTTTCGATTGACCATTATTTTCCTGACTACTTTTTTTATTTTTCTTATGATCAAATATTGACAATGTCATCATCTCCTCGGTACTTATTATGAGAGAAGGCGAATGTAATTATGTCAAGAAAGGTTTGTCAAAACATCTAGTGCTTAAAATCTTTCATTGTGCATTATTCAATTGGATATTTTTTTGCGTTTTTTCATAAATTAATCGTTATTAATACAACATAATACCCACAACGTTAGTTTCGTGGTTTTCAATATTCCACAATCGGGCGCGATTGTTGAATAGCAAAAGGGCTAATTTCTCAGTAAAACATTGATAAATTAGCCCTTTTTATATTCCGTAGTTCTAGCGTTGTAAATACGCACTTCCTAAACGTTACCCCATTGGTAAATGTAGTGACAACAAGTGGTGAATTTTTAATGGTCGTAATCAGAAATGAAGTACCTGGGCTAAAATACACTAATATAATGAATAATAATACTTGGTAGGGCTTAAAAATATTTGCGTTTTTACATTCTTGTATAGGAACCCACAAAAAGAACGCTGGATGACATTTTCTTTGGTAATATTAAACTGTTTTATTAAATTCACACGTATTGATGACCATCCTGGATATCAATTTGACTTCTAATTCCAGTTCGGATATGAAATGCTCCACACGGAATGAGAAACGTGTGAAAATGCTGAATGGGCTGAGTTATATTGACCTTATAGGTAAATGGATTAATAAAACCCATTGACCTGTTAGATAAATACAATTATAATAAAATTGACCTTAAAGATAAAAAGTAAATAAAGGTGGTTATCATGCTTACAAAAATTTCGAATCTGGAATCCAAAAGAAAAGACGTTATTTTAAATGCAGCATTAAAGGAATTTGCCACAAAGGGATTTGATGATGCCTCGACAAATGTTATTGCTAAAGAGTCCGGGATTTCAAAGGGGTTAATGTTCCACTATGTAAATAGCAAAAAAGACCTTTTTCTATACCTTTATGATTATTGCACTGACATGATAAATAAAGAATATCTTGATTTAATGAACTTTAACGAACAAGATATTTTTGAAAAATTGCGTCAATCATATCTTCTCCAGATTGAGTTGCTGCAAAAGCATCCTTGGATTTTCGAATTTACTAAAATTACTGCTACCACGAAGTCTGATGAAATCAACAAGGAGCTGGAAGGAAGAGTAAATGAGAAACAATTTTTATGCCACGAGACTATGTTTGATAAGGTTGATGAATCTAAATTCAGGGAAGGGCTGGACGTTGAAAGAGGCAAGCAGCTTATTTTTTGGTCGAATATTGGTTTTACCAATCAGATACTGGAGGATATTAGGAACTCAGAAATCACTGAATTAGATTATGACAATATTCTTGCAGAACTTGATGGTTACCTTAATGAACTCAAGAAAATCTTTTATAAATAGAAATTAATGAATGGAGGTCTTGATATTAGCGATGAAAGATTATACAAATAAACACCAAGGTGATAAGTCTATAGACAATGGATCGCCGATTGGACGTTTTTACAACGTGGAAGGACGACACTTGTTACTCGACTGTGTTGGGGTCGGAGGTCCAGCAGTAGTCTTTTTACCAGCAGCCGGCATGGTCGGACTTGATTATCTGAATATTCACAATCAAATTAGTCAGCGTACAACATCAGTGATCTATGATCGAGCGGGAACGGGCTGGAGCGATCAGGTTAAGCTGCCTCGAAGTGCCCTCGAGGTCACTGATGAATTGCGGAGTCTTTTACGTACCGCTGGTGTATCAGCTCCCTATATATTCGTCGGCCACTCGCTGGGTGGAATTTACGCACAACGGTACGCTCAACGGTTTCCAGATGAGGTAGCCGGAATGCTTCTGTTAGAACCGCCTCACGAGGACTTTCTCTCCCATACACCAAAGTTAAAGAAACGCTACCTACCTCAACAGAGTTTTGCGATCGTTCGGACACTCCTAACTTACAAGCGATCCTTTCGTGGATTATTCGATCAGATGTTTGCCAAGTGGCCGGATTCGATACGTGAACCGCTGATTGACTATCATCTCAGGACATTATCGAAAACGATTACGGAAAAGAAAAACTTGAACACCGAACTCTATAACGAAGTCCGTAAAGGAGGAGACACACCAGATATCCCGTTGATCGTGTTTACAGCGTTGGGGATCGACCCATTTACGACTCTGTTAACGAGTCAATCACTCCTGCGCGAGATTACTGATCCATTCAATAATGTAAAAAATACAATTTATACAAAATTAGCCAATTCAGTTCCGCGTGGGGAGCATCGTATACTCAAAAATGCTGGGCATGCCACGATTCACACGGATTGTCCATACGAAGTCGTCGAAGCAATCTGGAACTTACTCGGCTTGAGTAAAACGCATAAAGAAAATTACAATTGAATAAAACGGAGATATAAATCCTCAACTAAAATGGACTAATTTCGCTAGATAAAAATGGTCTGAATGAACAAGGAGATCGAGGGATGATATGGATCGTCAATCATTAATTAAAAAGTTTGATAAGCAGGCAAAAAAATACAATAAACGACGAAAAAACGGTCAGGCTTATATGTTTCGTCAACGAATTTTTCAAGAAGCCGAAGGAAAGGTTTTGGAAGTTGCCATTGGTTCAGGACTGAATTTTCCCTTCTATAGTAGTGATATTGAATTGACAGGATTGGATTTTAGTCATGTAATGTTGAAAACAGCACAGAATGCGGCTAAAGATTATCCTTTTAAAACAACACTTATTCAAGATGATGTGGAAACGGTTGAATTTAACGAAAACAGCTTTGATACTATCATATCTTCCGGCAGCTTATGTGCCTATCAAGAACCTGTAAGTGTTCTAAATAGCTTTCAAAAGTGGTGTAAGCCAGAAGGGAAAATACTGATGATGGAGCATGGCATTAGTACAAACAAACCGTTGGCATCGTTACAAAAATCTTTGAATCCTTTGGCACTAAAGGTTGTAGGGTGCCACCAGAACAGAGATATTTCTGAAATTTTAAAAGAGTCTGATTTAAAGCCCATTAGGGAGGAGCGTTACTTGGCTGGTTATTTATATTTGATATGGGCTAAACCATAAGCTTTTTCCTAAATCTTAAAAACACCTATATAATCATGAAAAATTGCTAATTTAAATTGTGATTTGTTCCAGTAAAGGGCGCGTTTGTGGAAGTTCCTAAGCCTAATTTTTCGCTAAAAATACGGAGTAATTAGGTTTTTTTATCTTTCAAAATCCTTAACGTTGTAAATTAACATTTCTTGACGTTCCCCCATTGGTAAATGCAGAGGCGTCAAGTGGTAAATCTTGTGGCAATCGCTGGTAAAAAACATGACAGAGGTAGTACTTTCTTATAGCCGTAATCAGCACACTTATGCGGTAAAAAACTTTACCTCTATTAAGTACCAATATTGGAAGATGTACATAAATTTGTGCATCTTCTATTTTAAATTAATTTATGGAAATAGCGATGTATAAAGAGAGCTTATTTTAAAACACAATTACATCGGATGAAATTATCAACTGGCTTAATCATGACGACTTGTGCTGGAGAGATGTGTAATGCAAAATAAAAATGCAGAGTGTTGAAACAAAAAAGTATGCAATATTTAACTTTATTTTATGGCTATTAAGTACAACACGGCTATCGAACTTGACCAATTCCCCAGTTAAAGCTGCTTAAAGATTGATTTGTGTTTATATTTTAAAAATATTGACAAATTATCACCGATTACTGTATATTAAAACCATTAAATTGTCGACAATATATTTTGTGTTTAATTTATATTTACATAAATTCTCGGTACACCAAAATGATAGCGTTATCATTCGATTTAAATTGATTAGTTGTTAGTCAGTAGGTTTTGTTCAATGGGTACTTACTTGATATAAGATTAATCAAGAAGAGGTGGCGGACGTAACAGAAAAATTAAAAGAAATATAATCTCATAAAGAGTCCGTATGGAGAAAAAGTACAGTTGTCTATTGGACTCGAGATTTTTTAAAAGCCCATGATTTTAAAACATGGACAGAGGAAATATATCCAAACAAACCCATATCTATGCAAAAATCAGTAAATCCAATAAGTCTTACAAAAGTATTATGTTTAATGGTCATATCGATACTGTTCCCGCTTATACGATGGAAAATGGCCTACAACCTGAGAGAAAGAAGGAAAACTTATATGGCGGGGGTGCAGTTGACATAAAAGGGGCTATTGCAGCGGCTGTGATGTTTACATTAAATAGATATCATCGTGAATTTGCAGGGGAAGTTAATTTTGCTGGCCCACAAGAGCAAGGCGTATTACAAATTCCGGCTAGTGGACGGTAGATATTGCAATTGTCGATGAATCAACAGAATTGAAAATAAGCCTGCGCATAAAGGGATGGAATGGAATAACTGAAAAGTGCTCATAAAGGAAAGGAAAAAGTAATTAGGGATGAGTTACCCCATGCTGTCAGGCTGTACACATATTTTGCTTTTGATATAACGGGGGGAAAAGAAGATGAACCAGTCAAGTATGAGGAATGAAGAGAAGGTGAACCAACCAAGTATGAGGAATGAAAAGAAGCGCAGATTTAAAATGCCTCATACGTATGTTTTGTTATTTGGTGTTATAGTCTTCGCTGGGCTTTTGACGTACGTTCTACCTGCAGGGCAATTTGACAGGTATGAGGATCCGGAAACAGGACGGGAATTGGTTGACGCTGAATCATACGCATCAGTGGATGCAGACCCACAAAATTTATTTGATATGTTGATGGCTATTCCTAAAGGGATGGAAAATGGAGCATATATTATCTTTTTTGTTTTTATTGTTGGTGGGGCTTTTGGAATTATTCAATCAACTGGTGTCATAGATAGAGGCATTAACTATACAATAGAAAAAATGAATGGAAAAGAAATATGGGCAGTACCTTTATTTATCATATTATTTTCTTTTACAGGATCTGTAATGGGATTAGCAGAAGAATTACTTCCGTTCTATCCAATTATGGTCGTGCTGGCTATAAGAATGGGTTTTGATTCGATTACAGGAGTATCACTAGTATTATTGGGGGCAGGCGCAGGTTTTGCTGGTGCATTTTTGAATCCCTTTACAGTAGGTATTGCACAAGGAGTTGCTGAACTTCCATTATTTTCAGGTATGGGATTTCGGATTATAATGTTTTCAACAATGGTTTTGGTGACAGCTATCTACATTATGATATATGCAAAGAAAGTTAAAGCTGATCCAACAATAAGTCCAATGTATGAGTTAGACAAAAAACGTGATTTAGTTCTTGAAGATGTTGATGAGACCGCAGGATTTTCAGTGCGGCATAAGATTGTGTTAGCTGTTTTTCTTATTGGTCTCGTGTTTATAGCTTTTGGTGTTATACAGCTTGGCTGGTATATTCACGAATTATCGGCGGCCTTTTTGATTATAGGTATAATTGCAGGTGTTCTTGGAGGACTTGGTATAAATAGAACGGCAGAAGAATTCATAAAAGGCGCTGCTGGGATTACATTTGGAGCGCTTGTCATCGGGATTGCCAGCGGGATTATTGTAGTACTTGAAGAAGGAAGGGTGTTGGATACAATCGTCTATTATTTGGCGGGATCAGTATCTGCATTACCATCGTTCTTGTCAGCAATAGGAATGTTCTTTGTACAAATGATACTTAATTTCTTTATACCATCAGGCAGTGGACAAGCTGCTGCTTCTATGCCAGTAATGGTTCCTGTTGCTGATTTAATAGGGATGACCAGACAAACCGCGGTTGTAGCCTTCCAGTTTGGTGATGGTATAACAAACGTTTTTAACCCGACCAGTGCGTACTTCATGGCAGGGTTGGCACTCGCAGGTATTCCTTGGGAAAAATGGGCAAAATGGGTATGGCCACTAATTCTTATTTGGATTGCGATTGCTTGTGTTTTTTTAATCATAGCAAGTTCAATTGAGTTCGGACCATTCTAACAGGCATCTGAGTAATAGAGGATGAGAAATAAGAATGGCGTAATTATTCAAGGGACTGGTACCTGACCCGGAGAAAACTAAATCATTTTATCGAAATTTATGATTTGGAGAGAACGTTGACTGATAGTTACAATTTATGGCATAAAAATGACTTCGGTTTTTAAACTGGAGTCATTTTTATTATATATTTTGTAATACGATAAACAAGACTTTATTCAAATAAAGAAAGAATTTTACAATGTAATGTCGAAATTGTTACTAATGTTTTGACCTATTTTGTATGAAGAAAATTGCTTTATTAAGTTGTAGTTGTGGCATTATACTTTTTATTACAGCCAACGAAATGTACCACTTTTGATATAGATATTACCACTGAATGACAAAACGTGTACCAAACAATGACTGACTGTTTTACAGAATTTAAAGCGAGAATGCCCAATTATTCAGATGTGGGATGAATCGCTTTTGTTTGAAATAAAAAAGCAATATCAAGGCAAACTGACGTTCGATTTGA
>NZ_JARZFX010000032.1:0-6654 GCF_036026595.1 Virgibacillus tibetensis
CAATAAACATCTTCTAGGTTTTTCCTTTTACTTGATCAATTTTGCCCTACTGAGGACAGAACTCCATTTAGACAACCTGTTTACTGTATAAAAGCTCTCCGTTTATTTAGAAATGACATCCTATTTCCCTTTTATATTATCCTCTAATTCCTTTACTCTCTGTTCCAACTTCTTAACTTTTTCATCTGAAAATATTGCAAAAGAAAACGCACCAGCTGCTAATGAAAAAGCTAAAACTTCCATAACACCCAAAATAGCACCCCCCCATTAAACTGCTTTTTACCTTTGTAAAATTATACTAGCATCACCCGTTGTAGTATCGCCTCCATAAGCTAATTGAGTTAATGCTTAGGTACGAGCTACTCCCCATTATTACTCGACCAGTAACCCTCTTACGTGCACGCTGTCTTTTCCATTTTTGTCAGGTCCCTGAAATTTTTTTCACATGATCTACTAATTCGTCCATTAATTGCTCTGCTGAAATCGTTCTCTCTCCTCCGCCTTGAGCAATTGAATTATTTCCCCCACCTTTTCCATTTATAACTGGAAGCACATGGTTTACTAAATCGTTCATATTAATCTCGGCATCTTCACTTCTGGAACAGACGAGTTGGAGCTTGTCATCTTTTTCGTTGATTAGCAATACCAGTATACGATCTGTTTTGGCAGTAATTCGCTTAGCCAATTGCTGAAGTTCAGGCATTGGCCGGTTAGTGAAAATTTCTCTCACTATTTTTCGATCAGCCTGCACATTTGCCTTTTCAATGTACGAGTCTGCTTCGTATTCAATTAGCTCCATTTTCAAATCATTGTTCTTTTTCTCAAGTTCTTTATTAAGAAGCAGAACCCGAGTTGCTGTTTCGTTCAACTCCTCTTGCGGGGCACTTAACGTATCCGTTAAATCCTGAATAACCTTATGTTTCTTTTGAAGCTGTTTTTGTACCCTGATTCCACAAACAAAGTATACGCGTATCTTTTTCTTCTTTTGCTTTTCCCAATGTAACATCTTAATGGAACTTACCTGGCCAGTCGAGTCAGGATGTGTCCCACCGCAGCCGTTATAATCAAAATCTGCAATGTTAACAAGACGAATATCTGTTGAAACGGAAACTTCTTTGCGCAGAGGGAAATTTGAAAGTTCTTCCTCTGATACCCATCTGGTTTCAACAGGGCGATTTTCCATGACAACTTTATTGGCTGTTTTTTCAACTAGAGACATTTCCTCATCCGAAAGGTACTCTATTTCAAGGTCAATTGAACAAGTTTCCGTACCCAAATGGAAGCTAACTGTTCGATAGCCATATTCCTCTTCAAATGCTGCAGATAAAATATGCTGTCCCATATGTTGCTGCATATGATCAAAACGGCGATCCCAGTCTAACTCACCAGTATATTCCTTATGTACCTCAGCAGGGACGTCTATATAATGTCGGATTTCCCCTTCAATTTCCTCCACATCATGCACCTTCATACCGTTTAGCGTTCCAGTATCATGAGGCTGGCCACCGCCGGTTGGATAAAAAGCTGTTTCATCCAGGACAAGATAGAACCGATCTTGTTCGTCCCTGCCCGACTTTTGCAGCCTGGCTGTAAAATTGCGTATATATTGATCCTGATAATATAATTTTTTGGTCACTATAGTTATACTCCTTTGTTTCATTATATCTATTATATTGCTGGTCTGTGTGTTGCTGGAAAATTACCTTTGTAAGTGGGTGTATTTCTGGAATTCTCCTCATAATATATATGATTAAAATTTATTTTACAAATACATTTTACCACGATATACATTTACTTATCTTGACAGGCAAAGAATCAAAGCAGTGGTTTGGTATACCCAACGCTTGATAATTTCCTAACACAAAAATCTGCACTCACAATTCCTTTAAGAAACAACCGTTGCGATACCTACTCCTCAAACCCCTAGACCTAATCCAAAATCAAAGATAATGCTTATAATCTTTCCATTCTCTTTTTTGGAGGAAATGAAAATGAATATACTTGAAATTAAACAATTAGCAAAATGTCTCATAGATTCTGGTCTACGTGGAACCTTTAATATCCATTTATCGCCGTCTTGATCTTTTGCATGTGTTACTCTAAAGTCAACACCAGACTCATTGTCACCCCTCTCTCTTATTGCCCGATTCGATTATTTTCTTTTCGGTTTCGAAAGTCATATAATTAAAGTGCAAGAAAAACACTACACCAAGGGGATGTTATAATGAGTAAAGTAGCAGTTATCACAGGAGCTGGTAGCGGTTTAGGGCAAGCAACGGCTGTGCGTTTAGCAAAAGAAGGAGTAAGTATTGTCGTTGTTGACGTTAACGAAAAAGGCGGAAACGAAACCGTTGAACTCGCAAAGCAATCAGGTGTGGATTCCATTTTCGTGAAAGCAGATGTTTCTAGACCAGATGAAGTAAAAAATTATGTTGATCAAGCTGTAGATAAATTTGGCCACATTGATTATTTCTTTAATAATGCTGGAATTTCTGGAAGCGGAAAATTCTATTTAGATACGAACATCGAAGAAATCGAAAAGATTGTTGGCATCAACCTCCTGGGTGCGCTTTATGGCGTTCATTACGTAGCGGAAGTGATGTTAAAGAATGGCGGGGGATCCATCGTAAACACTGCATCTAGTGCAGGTGTGATCGGACAAGATTCCGTTGTAACGTACTCTGCAACCAAACACGGTATTGTTGGTATGACGAAAAGTTTGGTAGCTGAATATGCAAAAGATGGATTGCGTGTGAATGCGATTGCTCCAGGTCCAACAGAAACTCCTATGGTTAAAAAATTCTATGACGACAACCCAGCAATGAAGGAAAATGCAGTAGGTGGCATTCCACAAAAACGTTTAGGTACCGCAGAAGAAGTGGCTGAATTAGTAACATTTTTGTTGACTAGCCCAGCTCAGTATATCAATGGCGAAGTCATTCGTATTGATGGCGGATTTACGAATACAAAATAACCAGTATTTGATGAAGGGCAAACTTTAATTTATAGAGTTTGCTTTCTTTTATTATTCTTAAATATTGTACAATCACTACGTACTAACCTTGCTCCATTAGTAAAATAAGACCGTCGTATTGACGATTTCCTTGTTATGCTAAACTGCCCCGTTAGTTAGGACAACAAGTTTTAACCTTTAAATTAACTTATTTTTAAATAAAAATTTAAAAGTCTATATAAAATGGGTGAGTGTTTTGATCCAGACAGTACTCCATTCTTTGTCTGAAATTACCCACTGTTACCATTTCAAGGGCTTTATCAATTGGAAAGAATCCTACTTCGAGACTCTCTGATGAAGTGGTCATTTTGCCTCCTATAGGCTTCGCTAAGAAAAGCGTATTACAAATTGATTTTCTTACATTTTGGAATATCCCACAAAATTTCATTATCTCAACATCTATTCCTGTTTCTTCTTTTGTCTCCCTGATAGCAGCATCTTTCAAAGATTCTCCTTCTTCTACTTGCCCACCTGGCATCTCCCAACCTCTTAAAGGTCCCTTGATGAGTAGAATTTCCTTTTCATCATTAAGTACAATAGTTGCTGCTGAAACAATATGTTTTGGCGGTGTATAAATTTTTTGGGTACTTCGTTCCAATAAACACCCTCCTCATTCAACATTTATTTAAATATTAACATAATTATCTTTGATTTCATTAAAAAATTGCTACTATAATAACAATCCTATTCCACAAGCCTGCCCCATTATTTATATATTCAAAAAAAGTACATTGTTTCACATAATTCTGAGCTTACTTATATGTTATTTTTAAGATCTTATTTATTGCTTCAATTATTACATCTGGTCTATCGGTATAAATGGAATGGCTTGACTCTGTTGCGAATATCAATTCACTGTTTTTACTTAGATTAGCTTGCTTCATAATGAGTTCTTGCCACTTCTCTTCCAGTAACTTTAGTTCCCATTCAGGTAAACCATCCATAGTTCCCAATCTAACGTTGTACTCTTTATCTCGACCAATTACAATTAGGGGTACATCTGGAAACTTCCCCAAATTCTTGATATTATCAGCATCCTTTTTCCAGTTACTGATTTCAGAATACATAGCTCTATACATGAAAGGATTTACTTGAAAATCTATTAAGCGTTGTTGAATATTAAGGGGGAGTTGTTTTTGTTTTTCTGTAAGAGAAGGGTTTAATATTTTTTTTAATTCCTTCTGTTCCATTAAAGAATAGGAATGACATTTTTCCATCCAAATTTCATCAGTTTCATCTTCATCTAATATTGGCAAGTCTAAATCATCTAACTCCTTTAAATCGACAGAAGTTGAATCTACTAAAATGATTCCTGCTACCTTTTCAGGATGCTCTTTTGCAAAATGCTGTACACATAATCCACCATATGAATGACCAACTAAAAATACAGGTTCTGTTAGTTCAAGTTGAAGTATAATATCATTTAATTCGTTAACGGCAGTCTTTGTATTACGCACCTCTGAACTAATTTCACTTAAACCAAGTCCGGGTCTATGAAACAGTATAACTCTATTCGATTTACCAAATGATTCTGCTACATCATACCATTCATAAAACGAACAACCCATTCCTGTAAGAATAATTATGGGTCTACCTTTATTACCTATTTTGTGTACCTCTAACTTATTATTATTTACTGTTAAAAATCGAGAAATATTATTCACCCCCTGCTTATTAGTAGTTCTTTTTGTTAAACAATCCTGCCTCGTTAGCACAATAAAAATAGGAGCTTTCCTACAAACTCCTTCTTCAACTCTTGCACCAGTTAGCATTCCTGTAGAACGTTAAATTTAAGGTTTGAAAAAAATAGAGCCCCTCGATAAGATGAATTTACACACAAACAAATCAACTTAGGAGGAAGCTCTACATGAAGTATAAAATGCAGGACCAACAAAATCAACTTATAGAAAGAATATCAGACCAACATCTAGTAGTTGGAGTTGATATTGCACAACAATTCCATGTAGCTCGTGCTGTAAATTACAGAGGTATTGTGATTGGTGATCCTCTCACTTTTAAAAATGATGAGACTGGCTTTGCTAGATTACAAGAATGGATGAACGAATTAAAAGATTCAAAAGGTTATAGTACTGAAATTGTTGGAATGGAACCTACCGGCCATTATTGGTTAAACTTATCCAAATGGCTATATGATCAAAGTATTGATGTCGTAACGGTTAACCCGCATCTTGTTAAAAAGAATAAGGAAAACCGAGATAATACGCAATCCAAAAGTGATAAAAAAGACGCACTCGTAATCGCTGATATGATAAAGAACGGATACTATTCATTTATACATCCAACATCAGAAGCGTTCGAAAAACTTAGAGTTCTAATGTCCAATCGTGATGTAATCGTAAAACGACTCGTCAGTTCCATCAATCAAATAAATCGTTGGGTAGATATTGTCTTCCCCGAACTTAGAGAAGTGTTTAAAGATGTAAAAGGGAAAGGTGCAATCGCAACTCTTCGACTATTTCCTACACCAAACGAATTACGTTTTATGGAACCCCAAGATATTATTAAAGGCTGGAAAACGCTAATGAAACGACAACCTGGTTTAAAAAAAGCCCAATCTTTAATTCGATTAGCTAAGAGTTCTGTTGGTACCACCCAAGCACTTGATGCATATAAACTACATCTAGAACAATTACTTGAAGAGTTTGATCTCGCTACAACCCAACTTGAAAAGGTTGAAAAAGAAGCAGCTAATGCACTGGAACAAATTACTTTCGCTAATAAAATACTTGTCATGAAAGGTATTACTGAAGTTACGCTAGGAGGCATTTTAGGGGAAACTGGTGATTTATGTAAATTCGCCCACGGTAACTCTTTATTACGACATGCAGGTTTGAACTTAGCAGAGGCTAGCTCAGGTAAATGGAAAGGACAAATTGTCATCTCTAAGCGTGGAAGATCTCGCCTAAGGCGTTACTTGTACTTAGCAACAATGAGTCTGGTGGCAAACAACCCAGAGTTTAAAGAACTTCATGCCCACAATGTTAAAGTAAAAAAGATGAAAAAAATGAAATCTATCATGAAACTGGTTGGTAAGTTTGCAAGAATATTAGTAGGAATTGCCCGAAATAATGAGCCTTATTGTCCTAAAAAAGTACAACCCTTAGCAGCATAACTGCCATTTAAATATATGACTTTTAATAATACAGAGATTAACTAGACTTTTAGCATTATGGTGAAGTGAATGTTGGCTTATTCGTAGGATCTCAAAGAAAGCACGGAGTACTGGAATACTTAAACAAAAGGGCACTGACCCATTCCGTTAGCAAAACCGGCCTCCACCCCTTGGATAGGCATGACGAAGGAATGAGAGGGCATTAGACCCGTTGAGACATGGGAGGGACAGCCTCCAGGGGCGGCGTGGAGAATGCGTGCAGTATATCTTTTAGAATATTTGGAGTTTATGACCCCTTTATTCCCGCATGCCTTCATGTGACCTTTATTATCAACACTCATTCCATTTATCCGTTTTGTACTGAAAAGTGGTTTGAAATCCTGCGAATAAGCGAGCATTAACGAGTAAATTGAATCTATCTGAGGGAGTTTAAGTGTATTTATTCACAAAGAAAGCTAATTACAATAACATATTGTCATAATCACTTTTAAGTATTGCCATTATTATT